>JAXLTT010000003.1:0-235898 GCA_046329875.1 Bacteroidales bacterium | reverse complement strand
TTTATCGTCGGTATAAGGTTGCAATACACTGAATTTGCCGCAGATTCCTTCTGCTTCGCTTCTAAGGTAAAGCGAATTCGGGTAATCGAGTATATTCACTCTCCAATGTGATTTATCGGGATCATTTTCATAAGCCACCATATCGTTGTTTAACATGAATCTTATTTTCTCTCCCCTGGCATAGGCTTTTTTCACATAATCGGAGCTTCCAATCAGGCCCTGTTCCTCTGCTCCGAATGCAATAAACTTTATTGTCTCGTTTGGCGTGAAGCTGTTTTTCCTGATAACCCGCGCTGTTTCAAGGGCCACAGCCACACCACTTGCATTATCATTTGCCCCTGGTGCAAGATCAAAAGGATTACCTCCCGATGTAATATCATCATAATGGGCACCTATAATTGATACGGAATCGGAAGCAGAACTTCCTTCAAGGGTTGCAATCACATTATACTCAGTTTTTTCATAGTTTGTCCCGTTGTACAGTTTTGTGATATTGAAGGAGTCTAACTGTGTGTCGGTGTATCCCATTGATATGAATTTTTCTTTTATTGCGTTGGCTACCTGCCTGTTATTCGCGGCAAGGGCAAACCTTGTATCCATTTCCTGGAGCCAGCTGACAAAGTCAGCAATTGAGTCTGTGCTTATGTCGGAGACAACTTTTCTTATCAGTCGCTCTTTTGCCAGGGCAGCCGGATCTTCCCTGTTGCAGCCGGTTCCTGTGACCAGGAGAACTGCAAGGAGGATAACCGGAATAAAGTAAATTCTTTTCATGTGACAGAATTATAAGGAAGTTTACAGGAAATGCAACCTGAAGGGCTTTTGCATTTTAATACCTCCAATATAGTGAATTTTTATAATTTTGCACTTTCTCTAAAATTGATCAGATGCAGGAATTACCTTCAAAATACGAGCCGGCGAAGGCGGAAAACAGGTGGTACGGTTACTGGATGAAAAACGGCTTCTTCAGAAGTGTCCCGGATGACAGGGAGCCTTACACTATTTGTATACCTCCTCCTAACGTGACCGGTGTTCTGCATATGGGCCACATGCTGAATAATACAATCCAGGATGTGCTTATACGAAGGGCAAGGATGCTTGGAAAAAATGCATGCTGGGTTCCTGGCACTGATCACGCATCGATTGCAACCGAGGCAAGAGTCGTTGCAAAACTGAAGAGTGAGGGCATTGAGAAAAAGGATATAACACGCGAAGAGTTTCTTAAACACACATGGGAGTGGACGGAGAAGCATGGTGGCATCATACTCGAACAGCTCAAAAGGCTGGGAGCGTCATGCGACTGGGACAGGACCCTCTTCACAATGGACGAGCCACGTTATGAATCAGTAATAAAAGTCTTTGTCGACCTTTACAACAAGGGACATATTTACAGGGGTATCAGGATGGTTAACTGGGATCCCGAAGCAAAAACTGCTGTCTCCGATGAGGAGGTTAACTATACTGAGGAAAAGTCAAAACTTTATTATGTAAAGTACAGGATTGTAGGTACTGATGACCATATTGTTGTCGCAACAACACGTCCTGAGACAATACTCGGCGATACTGCAGTTTGTGCAAATCCGAATGATAAGCGATATACCCATCTAAAAGGCAAGAAAGTTATTGTCCCGATGGCTGAAAGGGAGGTTCCTTTCATCTTCGACGATTACGTTGATATGGAATTTGGAACGGGCTGTCTGAAGATAACACCGGCACATGACATAAACGACTATGAGATCGGCCTCAGGCATAAGCTTCCTTCCATAGATGTTTTCAACGTTGACGGCACTATAAGTGAGAGGGCAGGTATGTTTGTCGGGGTGGAAAGGTTTAAAGCCAAGGATCTTGCCGAGGCTGAACTGAAAAGATCAGGGGCCCTTCTGAAGGTTGAAAATCACAATAATAAAATCGGGAGGTCTGAAAGGACAAATGCAGTAATTGAACCTAAACTTTCAGTTCAGTGGTTTGTAAGGATGAAGGAGATTTCAAAACCAGCCCTCGATGCTGTAATGAAAGGCGAGGTTCATCTTCACCCTGCAAAGTTCAAAAACCTTTACAAACACTGGATGGAGAATGTCCATGACTGGTGCATAAGCCGCCAGTTATACTGGGGACAGAGGATACCTGCATGGTATTACAACGATGGCGATTTTGTTGTGGCTGAAACAGAAGCAGAAGCCCTGAAACTTGCAATCAGTAAAAGCGGAAACAAGTCACTGAAACTGTCTGACCTGAAGCAGGATGAAGATGTTATGGATACCTGGTTCTCATCATGGCTGTGGCCGATCACTTGTTTCGACGGAATCAATAAACCTGGTAATGAGGATATAAAATACTACTATCCCACAAGCGATCTTATTACAGCGCCTGACATACTTTTCTTCTGGGTGGCAAGAATGATAATTGCAGGGTATGAATATGAAGGTAAAAAGCCTTTCAGCAACGTTTATATAACTGGGCTTGTAAGGGATCAGAAAAGGAGGAAGATGTCAAAGTCTCTTGGCAACTCACCTGAGCCCCTTGACCTTATTGATAAGTATGGTGCCGATGGTGTACGCGTTGGGATGCTGCTATGCTCACCCGCCGGTAACGACCTCCTGTACGACGACAGCCTCCCGGAACAGGGAAGGAATTTCGCAAATAAAATATGGAATGCATTCAGGCTTCTAAAAGGATGGCAGGTTGATGATACCGCGAGCCAGCCTTTAGTGTCGAAAGTTGCTGTTGAATGGATGGAGGAGACTCTGAAACGTTCAATGACTGATATTGATGCCGATTTCCGCAAATTCAGGATATCCGACGCACTCATGAAGGCATACAAGCTGTTCTGGGATGAGTTCTCAGGATGGTACCTTGAAATTATAAAACCCGATTACCAGAAACCGGTTGACAGGATTACATATAATGCCACAATATCTGTATTTGAAAAGCTGATGCATGTAATCCATCCATTCATGCCGTTTATCACAGAAGATATCTGGCAGTTACTTGGAGAAAGGAAAGAAGGGGAGAGCATAATGATAAGCCGGATGCCCGAGCATAAGAAATCCTCCAAGGCACTGATTGACCGTTTTGAGAATACCAAGGAGATTGTTACGGCAATAAGGAGCCTGAGGAAGGATAAGAATATCCCGATGAAGGAAAGTATCGAGCTCTATGTGAAAGCCGGTAAAGAGTATGACAGCCATTTCAACCCGGTAATTTCAAAACTCTGCAATCTGTCGGGGATCGTAATGACCGGAGAAAAGATCGACGGGGCCGCTTCATTTATTGTAAGGACAATTGAGTATTATGTGCCTCTCGGCTCAAATCTCGATGTTGAAGGTGAACTGAAGAAGACTGTCGAAGAACTTGAGTATACAAAGGGATTCCTTAAGTCGGTAATGGCCAAGCTGGGCAACGAAAAATTCGTGAATAACGCACCGGCGAATGTAATAGAGCTTGAAAGGAAGAAGAAGGCAGATGCAGAATCTAAGATCTCTGCCCTCGAGGAACGAAAGAAGGAACTTAAAAAGCTCCTATAAGTCTTTTGTTTGTTTGATTGTCTGATTGCCCTTCTGCGCTAAGGCTTCGAAGGGTAAAACACAATTGAACGATTGCACGATTGCACGATTGCACGATAATCACGGCATCAGCTTCCTGATAAGGTAGTTGTCCTTCAGTTTTACGACCTTCCAGTCATCATTTAGTATCAGGTGCCATCCATCACCTGAAAGACGGTTTTTGTCTTCCGAGAAGTTTTTTGCCGAGACCCTGACAGTCTTCAGGTTATAAGAAACAAGACAACCTCCTTTCTCAACAGTGAGCTTGCCCCAGTTATCCATAACACGGATAGATTTGTATATTGTTCCAAGGGTGTCGAGTGAACTTATCTCCTCAGGTTCAAAATCAAACAGCGGACTTTCGAGTTCGAGGAAAACAACCGGTTTCTCTGTAAAGGTAGCTATCTGTTTATGCAGATTTTCCCTAATAACTGAGAGCCTTTTTTCCTCCTCGCTGTAGATGCTCTCGACATCATAGGCCATTGCAAGACTTCCTGATACATCTCTGCAGATTGCAGGAAGTGTAATGCCATAGGTTCTCTGTGCGAGACTGCCAAGGTCGGTAGTGTCCTCAGTGATATTCTTCATATCATATCCATGAGCGTATACGAGGTATCCATATACAGCTCCTGTTATAAACCCGGCCGAGCGGGAAAAGGTCTGGAAATTATAGAACCTGTCAAGCAATGTGGTCATCCTTTGCCTGAATTCTGCATCTCCGGAACTGGCGATTTCCAGGAAAGTGAACGTTGTAAGCCCTTCCCAGCAGTCAAAACCGTTTTCACTTTTAATCTCCTCGGGGAAAAGTTCACGCCTTGCATGCCTGAACACAAGTGCATCCCTCAATGCCTGTTTTCTTGAAACGCTGTCAGAATTAATAGCCTGCCGGAGGGCTCTCCATTCGAGTTTGGAAAGTAATCTCGAACTCTTCTCATCCATTGTCCTGACATAGGTGGCTGAAGGAATTATACCTGATTTTTTGCGGAGAACGTGGAATAAGCCGTGTATTGCTCTTGTTGTGATCTTAAATGTATCCTCCTCGGGTGGTAATGGTGCGGTCGCAAACAGTGTTCCCCCGAAAGTGACACCGGTGTTGTCAATTACAACTTCCTTCGGAAAAGTACCGGTATATACACCTTCGTGTAATTTAAGAATGCCCTCAGCATCCTGGCTGTTGGCTATAATCTTCCTTGTCGGCCGATCGATATACATGATTGGCCCATAAAGATTTTTTCCCCAGAGCTTTCCACCATCCCTGTCGCATAGTTGCCTGACCTGTCCGAAATACCAGACGGCTTTCTGTGGAGTAAAATAGATTTCCGTCTTCTTTTCCCTGCAACTGAATGGAAGAATGAGCACCAGGATGAATATCCATTTTCTCATGACCCCATTTTAGCTCGTCAAAAGTAATGAAAAATTTATCAAATGAAGAAAAGGTGAGAATTGTCGTGCCGCAGTATGTGTAAACCTCATTTGCCCGATTGGAGTAAATATTTATTTTTACTGCACTAAAAAAAACCTTATGAACAGCAACGATGTAACACTGAGCCCGAATGAACTTGTACAGTTTCTTAAAAAACCTGCAAGGGAATTTACGAGAGACGACATAATGAGGTTCGTTGAGGCAAGGAATATCAAGATGCTTAATTTCAGGTATATTGCCGAGGACGGGAAGCTTAAAGTACTCAATTTTGTCCCATCAGGCCGTGAACATCTCGAGTCTATCCTGTCGACTGGTGAGAGGGTTGACGGCTCGAGTCTTTTTTCCTTTATCGGATCAGGTTCTTCAGACCTTTATATTATACCAAAATTCAGAACGGCTTTTGTAAACCCGTTTACAGAACTGCCGACACTCGAAATACTTTGCTCATTCTACAACAGTGAAGGGCGACCACTTGACAGTTCACCAGAGCAGATACTGAGGAAAGCCTATACAAGGTTCAGGGAGAAAACCGGGTTGAAGATGAAAGCTTTCGGAGAGCTTGAATTCTATGTAAAATCATTCCGCGACCCGCTTTACCCGCTTATCGACCAGAAAGGTTATCACCAGGCAAAACCCTTTGCAAAGTTCGAGGACCTGAGGGTTGAAGCTCTTGAACTTTGTGCAAGGGCCGGCTGCAGGATAAAGTACGGTCATTCAGAGGTTGGGAGCTTTACAAAGGATGATGAGGATTATGAACAGCATGAGATAGAGTTCCTGCCAGTAGAAATGGACGAGGCAGTTGATCAGCTTGTAATAGCAAAATGGATACTGAGGATGCTTGGATATGAATATGGTGTTGAAATCAGTTTCGCTCCTAAGATCACTGTGGGAAAAGCAGGTTCCGGGATGCATATCCATATGATGCTTGAACGCGACGGGCAGAATATAATGGTTGAGAATGGCAAACTCAGTGATACAGCAAGGAAGATGATTGCCGGCATTCTCGATCTTTCAAAAGCGCTTACTGCTTTTGGTAACACAATACCTACATCTTACCTCCGGCTTGTGCCTCACCAGGAAGCTCCTACAAACATATGCTGGGGCGACAGGAACAGGTCGGTGCTTGTAAGGGTGCCGCTTGGATGGATAGGCGCCACAAATATGATAAAGGATGCAAATCCTTTCGATGATTTTGAGGTTTCAGGGTTCCCTACAAAACAGAGTGTCGAGCTCCGTTCACCGGACGGATCAGCTGATATATACAAGCTGTTTGCAGGTCTCGTTATCGCTGTTGAGAACGGTCTCTCGATGAAAGACGCATTAAAGAACGCGGAGAAACTTTACGTTGACTATAATATTTTCGATGAGAAGCGCGCAGGAAAACAGAAACTTGAATCGCTGCCGGCCTCATGCTGGGAATCTGCCGACTGCCTCGATGAGAGACGCGGGCTCTTTGAAAAGGACGGGGTTTTCCCTTCGGGAGTTATCGACAGCGTTATAAAGCATCTGAAATCCTATAATGACAAGGATCTGAGCCAGAGGCTTTACAACAAGAATGATGAGATTATCAAACTGGTAAACCAGTTTCTTCACTGTAGTTAAAATCGCCTGTAAGCCTGGCGTTTTCGGCGCTGGCCTCCTTAATGCTTACATTCAGCTCGAACCCTATAAGCAGGGCTATTGAGTTGAGATACAGCCATATCATTATTACTATAAGCGTACCTATCGACCCGTAAAGTTTATTATACTGGCCGAAATGGTTAACATAAGTTGAAAACCCCAGGGAGGTAAGAATGAACAGGCAGGTGGCCATTATGGACCCCGGTGAGATAAACCTGAAATCAGACCTTTTTGCTGGCGCCAGCCAATAAAGAAAGGAGATCGTAAGGAAAAGCAGCACAGCTATCACTATCCATTTCAAAACTATAAGAAGGTAATAAACAAAGTTCTTCTTAAGGTAATGAAGCACCACCAGCTTTGTTATAAGCATTTTGCTGAATATGAGGAATGATCCTGCTATTGCAAAGAGGGAGAAAATTACAAGAAGGAATACAACAGATATCTTCCTCTGGTGGAACCAGGTCCTGGATCTGAACCTGTGTGATGAAACCACAAATGCATTTATTGTGGCGTGTATACCGTTTGTGGAGAATACAACTGTTGCGATGAACATGAAAATAAGGAAACCGCCGCTCTTCCTTGTTATGGCATCTATGATAGTTGCCTGCACGAAGGAATAGGCCTCCGTGGGTGTTATATTTTCGAAGAGTTTTATAAGTTCCTGTTTCAGGTTAGGGATCGGTATGAAAGGTATAAGGGTGAAGAGGAAAATTGATGCGGGCAGGAAGGCCATCAGCATATTGAAGGCTATTGATGAAGCCCTTGTTACAAGGGTACCCTTGCTGAACCCGTTTATTATGAATCGGGCAACGTTGCTGAGAGGCACCCCTTCAAAACCAGGGAGGACGATTTTCTGAATTCTGAAGGGCTTATTCATTTTTCAGCTAACTGCTTTCAGGCTCATATCGAGGCTCCTGAGATGGTGTGTTATGGCGCCAACCGAGATGAAATCCACCCCGCATTCGGCGTATTCCCTTATGTTTCTTATCGTTATGCCTCCTGATGATTCAGTCTCAAAACGACCGGCTATAAGTCTAACTGCATCTCTTGTGTCGGCTATACTGAAGTTATCGAGCATTATCCTGTCGACCTGCCCGGTTTCAAGAATAGCCTTTACATCCTCAATACTCCTGGCTTCAATTTCTATCCTGAGGTTTAGTTCTTTTTTTGAGAGGTATTCCCTTGTCTTAAGAATTGCCTGTTTAATTCCCCCGGCAAAATCGATATGGTTGTCCTTCAGCATTATCATATCATAAAGCCCCATCCGGTGATTTACCCCGCCTCCAAGCCTTACTGCTTCTTTCTCGAGGGCTCTCATACCCGGGGCAGTTTTGCGGGTATCAAGAATTTTAGTGTTGAGATCTTTCAGGGCTTCAACATATTCCCTTGTACTCGTTGCAATGCCGCTCATCCTTTGCATTATATTCAGGACAAGCCTTTCCGCTTTAAGTATCGACTGACGCGGACCCTCAACATAGAATGCTATATCGCCGTGAATGACCTCTGAACCATCGTTTATAAGGACCTTCATCTTCAGGTTCCTGTCAACCTCTTCGAATACAATTGCTGCTACCCTTACACCTGCAAGTACACCTTTCTGTTTTACGAGAAGCCGTGCTTTCCCGTCAGCAGCAGGTGGAATACATGCCAGCGACGAGTGATCGCCGTCACCAACATCTTCTTTGAGGCAATAATTAATAAATTCGCGGAGATCGCTATTTTCCATCGTCGGGTTCAATGCGTATCTGGTGGATCAGCAGTTCACTCCCCACCTTTTTAAGGAGAAAGTAGACCCTGAAATCGCCTTTATCGGTCTTCAGGCTGCCTATAGCATATTGTGCATCGTTTGTTCCGCCCTGGTGACGGATCACAAAGTCCCTTGTTTTATACTGGCTGAAGAAATCCTTCAAAATTGTTTCGGCAAGGTTCTTCTTATAGAAATCCTCTTTTCCGAGCAGCAGTATCTGCACTGTGGAGTTCAGGTATTTCGATAGCTCTGTGGCATTGCCGGCCCTGAAAGCGGGAGGTATGCCGGAGGGGATCTTCACCTGCTCCTGGCTGACTGCCTGCGACAGTAATAGAAACAATAAAACTGCAGGTATGTATATTCTTTTTACCATGTTATTCATTTTTCTTGCTACTACAGGTCAGGGTTTAATATTACAAAATTAATGATTTTAAGATAAGAAATAAACCCTCCATGTAATCTGTTGCTCCTTTGATGCATTTAATTGTTATTTTTGTATAAAGGCTTTTGCAGGTCCTGTTCCGATTCACTCAAATATATGAAAGTAAGTCTTATCCAGACCGGTAAAACCGGGGAAAAATATCTTTCAGATGGTGTTGCGGAGTACACCGCACGGATCAAAAAGTACATTGCCTTTGATATTATAACAATACCCGATCTGAGGAATACAAAAAGCATGCCGGTAGAGGAGCAGAAGCTTCGTGAAGGCAGGCAGGTGATTCAGTCTCTTTCTGCGGATGACCTAGTGATCCTGCTCGACGACAAGGGTAAGGAATATACAACAATGGGATTTGCCACGCAGCTCGAAAAGACCTTCCACATGTCAAAGAAAAGGGTGGTATTCGTAATAGGCGGTCCATGGGGTTTTTCGCAGGAGTTATATTCGAGGGCAGATATGAAGATTTCGCTTTCGAAACTGACCTTTTCACATCAGCTGGTACGGTTATTGTTCGTTGAACAGCTTTACAGGGCACTCACAGTAATAAAAGGAGATCCGTACCATCATGAATAGGAACCTTCTCAGGGATAACCGCTTCAAGATCATTTTCTTACTTGTAACAGTTGTTTTACTGATACTCGCAAGGTTATCAGAGTCGGTGTACTACAGTAATCTTGAATACCGTATCAGGACCAGAAAGGTAAACAGCATCCTTGCTGAAAAGGAGAAGATCGCCGATGATTGCCTTAACAGGCTAAGGACAGTCCTGGGTAAGGAGGAAGGTACAGACACACTTTCAAAAAGCGATGTTTTTACAACTCTTGAAAGGGAAGGGATATCACTGCTCTGGTATTTTGATAAGAAACTTGTTCACTGGACCGACAACAGTTTTGAAGTACCACTTACCTGTGAGGATACCTCATTCTCCAAACCACTTGCCTTTATACATAACGGCTGGTTTCTTATCCGCAGCCGTACTTCGGGGAATGAAAAAATAATACTTCTGCTTCGCCTTACACATGAATTCGGATTTGAAAATGATATTGTAAAAAATGGCTTTGTCGATTACCTGCGACTGCCGGAAAACACACAAATCACATTTAATACTGCTTCAACACCCTTTAATGTCACTGACGGAAAAGGGAGCTACCTCTTTTCACTGGCGTTTCCTGCCAGGAGGCAGGCTTCGGTTTACATTATAATTCCTGTCCTTCTATGGACTTTTGCTCTGCTTGCATTGCTTGTCCTTGTCCGGATTATAGTGAAGGAACTGTCCGGGGCCGGGCGATCCGTCCCGGGTTTCGTTCTTGCCCTTGCAGTTTATGCATCAATATACCTTGTCCTCCTGCTTTTCAGGGAGCCAAGGGTTTTCTTCGAAACAGGCCTCTTCTCTGAATACAGGTTTTCACTTAACAGCTTCATCCCGTCACTTGGTCACCTGCTGATAATCAGCGCCCTTTCGGCCGAACTGGGATGGCTCTTCTTCAAGTACCTGAGGAGTTCTTTTCCTGCGGGAAAAAGCAGGATCGCGATGCTTACAGTACTGGCACTGTTCTTCGCAGTTATTGCAATTTTGTTCTATATATGCCACCTTATTTTCACGAACCTTATTGTTGATTCAAATATCAGCTTTGAACCATATAAGGTACTTGACCTCTCTTTTTATTCTTTTGCAGGCTTCCTTTCTGTTGTGCTGCTCTTCCTTGCCCCGATGCTAATTCTGCAATCCCTGCTCAGTTCATACAGGAATATCGATAGGAAGAACCTTGTTATTGCTTTCACGATCTCCCTGCTCATTTTCGTTCCCGGTATTCTGAAAGATGGTCTGAGGATTGTCCCCCTTATTCTTCTTTATTCGGCTATAGTTCTGTCAATAGTAACTGCTTTCTCATTAAGGATTGGAAAGTTCAACATAACTGTTATTTTTTCACTTTTATTCGGCCTCTATTCTCTCTTTTACCTTTTGAATCTTTCGCGTGAGAAAAACGATGAAAGAAAAAAGATAATGGCCGTTGCTTATTCGAGTGAGCATGATCCCAAGGCTGAAAACCTGCTTCTTGATCTCTGGAACGGACTGTCGGGCGATACAACGCTTAAAAGGATCCTTTCATATGATCCGCTTCAGCAGGCGGACGTCGATAACATATCCCGTTACCTTCACGACAAATATTTCGGAGGCTACTGGGGCAACTTCAATATGAGCATAGTCACCTGCGGCAACGACTCGCCCTTATGGATAACTTCTGAACAGTCGCTCGTCGACAATTGCTTTGATTTCTTCACTGAAAGGATTCGGAAACTAGGACACAGGATAACCGGTACCGGATTCTGGTTCCTCGATGACCAGGGTGGCAGATCATATTACCTGGGGCAGCTCTTTTACAATCTTAACGGGGGGAGGAAGAACGGTCTTTTCATTGAGCTGTACAGCGATGTCGATGCTTTCCAGGCAGGCTATTCCGAACTGCTGCTTGACAAGGAATACTACGGCTATGTAAAACTCAAGAATTTTTCATTTGCAAAATATATTAACGGGAACCTTGTATTGCGGACAGGCAACTTTCCTTATGATAAGGCTGATGCCCAGTATGTAAGCAAGGAAAATGATTACAGGTTATTCAGGTCTGAAGGCTATGATCATGTACTTTATAAAAACGGGAATATAACGGTTATGATCAGCGAGGAGAAGCTGACCGCGATTGACATCATAATAAGCTTTGCTTATGTGTTTGCCTTTATAATGCTCGTTACAAATCTGCTTTTTCTTTTCGCATCAAAACCGGACCTCAGAGCTGTCTTTTTCTTCAATCTCAGGCAGAAGCTTCAGCTCTCTTTCATAGCCCTGCTTCTCGTCTCATTTGTTACAGTTGGAATTGTTGTTGCTTTCTTCAGTATCAGGCAATACCAGGCAAGGCACCTCGAGAACATAAAGGAGAAGATCAGCTCAGTTTCTTCAGAGCTTGAGAGCGTACTTTCGACAGAGAACAACCTGACCCCCGACTGGAGAAATGTATCTTACCCCGGGCTTAACGAGCTGCTGATAAGTCTTTCTAATATCCTGAACACCGATATAAACCTTTATTCAAAGAGCGGATACCTGATGGCCACATCCAGGCCCGAGGTCTTCAACCGCGACCTCACAAGCCGCAGGATGAATATGGATGCATATAATAACCTTTCCTATCTCACTAAAAGTGAGTACATACAGAAGGAGAAAATTGCATCAATGAGTTTCATGTCGGCATATATTCCATTCTACAACAGTAACAATAAACTGCTTGCATACCTTAACCTTCCTTATTTCAGGATGCAGAGTATACTCGCCAGGGATATTTCAAACGTAATAGTGGCTGTTACCAACTTTACACTCCTGCTTATCATTATCACAATGGTGATAGCTGTGTTCATAAGCGGGAGGCTCACTTCACCACTCAGGATGTTAAGTGAGGGCATCTCATCAGTCGGACTGGGAAGGAAAAGTGTGCACCTTTCATACAGCGGTCACGATGAGATAACCGATCTCGTTAACAAATACAATACGATGGTTGATGAGCTCGAGCAGAGTGCAGCCAAACTGGCTAACTCCGAGCGGGAGTTCGCATGGAGGGAGATGGCAAAACAGGTTGCCCATGAAATAAAGAATCCGCTTACACCAATGAAGCTGAACATACAGCAGCTTTACAAGTCGTGGAAAGACGGGATACCTGGTTTTGACAGGAAGCTTGAAAGGTTCACGAAGAGCCAGATCGAGAATATCGAGACTCTTTCATCAATTGCATCTGCGTTTTCATCATTCGCCAAGATGCCGGCACCCAATCCAGTTGAGGTGAACATCGTGGAGCAGGTACGGAGTACACTTGAACTCTTCAAGGACACTGAGAATATTTCATTCAGGTTTGGCTGGCCGCTTGATACTACGATAATGGTACGGGCTGACAGGGAGCATCTTAACGGAATCTTCTCAAACCTTATTAAAAATGCGATCCAGTCAGTTCCCCAGGAAAGGGAAGGGGTGATAAGGATAAGCATTGAACTGGCCGGGGACAAAGTTGTGACACGCGTTGAAGACAATGGAACAGGTATCCCTGGTGATCTTCAGAAAAATCTTTTTACACCCAACTTCACAACAAAATCCTCGGGGATGGGGCTGGGTCTTTCAATAGTTAAACGTTATGTAGAGTCTGCAGGTGGCAGGATATGGTTTGAATCAGAATATCTTAAAGGTTCTTCGTTTTTTGTGGAACTTCCTGTGATTTTTACCGTAGAAAGACGTTGAAGACAGCTACACTATCCCTGTCTTATTTTTTAGCTTGAATTGAATAATATATTAGCTATATTAGCACTCCAGAAGTGAACTGATGACTTCGTTGTTGTCGCGCAATATATCAAGGCTTTTAGCGGGGCTCCTGATCCTTATTGGATTAGCTTCTTCCACTGTGTCTTTTTCCCAGACAGTAATTACTGCTGATACAATCAATTCTTATGAACATGTTACAGGAGGTGCAGCAACAGGAACAGACTTTGTGATTGTCGCTGATACAAACTGGCATAACCGGTTTGAACCCGGAGACACAGTTCTTCTTATCCAGATGAAAGGTATATTGTCAAATATTACCGAAACTCCTTCATATGGAATGCCACAGGATTTTATCGGATCGCCGGGGAAATACGAGTTCCTGATTATATCCAGCACCAACAAGCTAACCAAGACTATCAGTTTAAGAAGCTATCTGATAAATAATTATGACGTACGTGGAGATGTTCAACTCGTAAAAGTACCTACCTACCAATCTGTTGTTGTCAATTCAAATACATATCTAACATGTCAGCCCTGGGATTCGATTAAGAAGACAGGTGGAGTTCTTTCAATAATTGTAGGCAAAACTCTCAAGTTAAATAAGAACATAGATGTGTCTGGAAAAGGATTCTTAGGCGGAGCAGTTATATCTGGTGATGGAGGCTGCATAGCTGCTACAACCAATTATTCTTACGATTTTTCTGCAACAAACTACGGTCTCAAGGGAGAAGGTAACTGTACATATGGCGACAATTATGTTCCTATTTTTCCTAATTACTCCAAAGGAAAAGGAGTTAATTTCTTTGGAGGAGGAGGTGGTCCTGGTCAGTTTTCAGGAGGCGGTGGCGGAGGAAATTACGGAGCAGGAGGAAAAGGAGGTTCTGAAACTTGCAGTTCACTATTCACTGGAGGTTTGGGAGGGCGAGGCATCAGCGGATCGATTGTAGAGGGTAAAGGTACTATTTTTATGGGTGGTGGCGGAGGGGGATCGACGAGAACCACTGGTACAGCAACCGCAGGAGGCAGGGGAGGCGGTATTATTATAATTCTCTGTAATGACCTCGATGGAGGTGGAAAAGCTATAATGGCAAATGGTGAAACACCTTCTGGCGTTGCAAACGGTAATGGTGGTGCAGGCGGCGGTGGCGCAGGCGGATCAATTGCAATCTATCTTCAGAAGGTTACTTCTAACCTTACTCTTTCTGTGAATGGTGGAAACGGTGGAGAGAGCAATAATATAGCATCAGCCTTTAATGCAGCGAGTGAAGGAGGAGGAGGAGGAGGAGGGCTAATATGGACAAACCTTTCAACAATTCCTGGTAACGTAACAACAAGTATTCTGAAAGGAGCAAAAGGTGTAGTTCCTGTTGGAAAAACTCCTTCTGCTGCAAATGGTGCAGATGGTACAATCCTATATAATTTCGCCCCTGTGTTGAATGGCTTCCTTTTCAATTCAATAGTTTCTGAAAGAACAGGAAATGAAATTGACTCCATTTGTTCAAATAACATTCCATCAAAAATTCTTGGAACAAGCCCTGCCGGAGGCACTACACCTTATATAGTTAAATGGGAAGTAAAAAATACAAGCCCCGACTCTTCATGGAGGGCTGTGGTTGATTATACTTTATTGACAGCCGCAAACCGCGATTATACATTCACCGTTGCCCAGCCCGATACCTTCGAGATCAGGAGAATAATAACCGACAGCAATGCAACTCCCCTTAAGGATACAAGCAAAAAGGCAATAATTGTTGTCCAGCCACAGATACTCAGGAATAACATAAAGATTATAAGCGACATTGTAAGTGTTACAGATACGATATGCTTCAATGGCGACCCGAAACTTATAGACCAGTCACCGCTTCCTGATCCTGATATTTTTGTTCCCACAACGAAGAACCTGTTTTATACCTGGCAGACACGCAAAGCCGGTTCTTCTTTATGGAGCACTGCTGTTGGAACAGCCAAAAGTTATGACCCGCCCGCAGGATTGCAGGATACAACTTATTACCGCAGGACAGTTGTATCCGGTATGTGTGCCGACAGTTCAGGTATTGTTAGAGTTACAGTTCTTCCTGGGATAACAGGCAACGATATTTCAGCCGACCAGGAGATTTGCCATGGTTCCACCTTTGCTGACCTGGCACAGAAATCAGGATTCACTGTTGCAGGCGGCGATAATTTATACAAGTATAAATGGCAATACAGTGCCACCGGGGCAACTGCAACATGGAGTGATGCTTCAGGAACGATTAACCAGATCGGCTACAATCCTGCAGAATCTGTTACAGATGCAGAAGTCAATAGCTATTTCAGGAGGATAATATACTCAGGGAACCACGATGCATGCAGGGATACAAGCACTTCACTTCATCTTACTGAATGGAAGAAGATAAGCAATAACAGCATTACATCTGCCGACCAGACAATCTGCTCCGGGTCAGTGCCTGCATTGATTACTGGTTCTTCACCACTTGCCGATGGCAATCATACATATGTAATTGACTGGCAGCAAAAACACCTTGCAGGTACATATGCAACTGCTGCTGGTACCTCAGACCAGCTGAACTACCAGCCACCGGCACTTACAGATACAACATGGTACAGGAGGTTTGTTACTTCCGGAGTATGTAAAGATTCCACGAATATTGTTGTTGTTAATGTCCATAAGCCACTAACAAACAATAAAATCTGGATACTGCCTGGCCTGAAGGACACTACAATCTGTGCCGGACAGGCTGTGACACTTTTTAATGGCAGCTATCCTTCAGGAGGAACTGCAAACATTGCCGATACAATTTTCAGCTGGGAAGTGTCGAGCCCTCTGAACAATTCATTTGCTGCAGCTTCAGGTACAATAACAGCAAGTAAATACAATGCCGGAAACCTTGCCAATGCCGCAGTGAACAACCCGCTGTTTTATTATTACAGGAGAAAGTTCACATCCGGAATGTGTTCAACATTCAGTGATACAATCAAAGTAAAAGTACTCTCAAAGATAAGCGCCAATACAATCTCAGCCGACCAGGCAGTCTGTTACAATACTGTTCCCCTGCCTTTCTCAGGCACAGTTCTTACCGGGGGAGATGTGCCAACCTGGTTGTGGAAGCAAAGTACGGATGCCGGTACTACCTGGAATACTGCAGTTAATATTTCAAACCAGCAGAATTACTCGGCCCCGGCACTTACTGTCCCGACAAGCTACAGGAGATTCATTTTCTCGGGCCTGCATAACTGCTGCAAGGACTCTTCAAATATTATAAATGTTACAATAAACCCGCTGCCTGTAAGCACTCTGTCATTCAGGAGTGATACTGTTTGCGAGGGTGCAGGCAGGTATATTAAACTTGATATCACTGCAAGCTCGGCAACACCTTTCAAAGCAGTCTACAAGGAAAATAATATAACTACAAGCTCCTCCACACTCTCTGCAAGGAAAAGCTTCACAGGCCTTACTGATTCTATACTTGTTAACCCTGTAAATGCCGCTTCTTTACCGGCGATGTCGAAATTTGTTTACACTATAGATACTCTTATTGATGCAAATGGTTGTAAAGCTGTAACAAGGAACGGGAACAGTGAGATAATTGTACATAAATTTCCGACTATTGACGCCGGCTCGGATAAATCGGTTTGTGGTCCGAAATACAGGCTGCTTGGAATAACCAACTTCGGTACCGGGTCGTGGACCTGGCCAGGAACTGTTCCTGTAGCTGTACCACCAACCCTTGCAAACAACGACACGGTTACTGTTACACTTCCGGGTGCACCTTTGTCGCAGACCTACAAATTCTACTGGAATGTTGTAAACTGGCAATGTTCCAAAAAGGATTCTGTAAATATCCGCTTTGATCTCCCTGTCAGCAAGGCTGTTGCCCAGAATGACACTACAATAACTGTTTTTGACGGAATATTCCAGCTGAAATCAGTTACACCAGTCATAGGGACAGGTGAATGGTTTGCTGTTGAGCCGGGACTGGAGACTCCCGTTCCAAACGGTGAAGCTTCAAACCTGAAAATAAACCCCGAATTCAACGATTTCAAATGGCTTGTCGTAAACGGGACCTGCAGGGATTCGGATATGGTAAGAATTACAGTCTTTGAGGTGAAACCGACGAATGCATTTTCACCGAATGGAGATGGTGTTAATGATGTATTTGAAATAAGGGGTCTCGATGTCACAACGACTGAGATAACAATAACAATATTAAACAGTGCCGGAACCCAGGTGTATTATTCAACAAATAAGGATGGAGCCACATACCAGCCATGGAATGGGGAGAATGATAAAGGAGTCAGGGTGCCCGACGGAACCTATTATTATGTAATGACTCTCAAGTCGTTGCAGAACAGCAAGGAAACACCTTTCTCAGGTTATATAGTATTGAAGCGTGATAAAAGATAAAGATCAGGGATGAGGCCGGGCAGGAGTATATTGATAATTTTAATAATGCTTGCGGGCGTACTTGAAGGCTATTCACAGTCAGACAGTATGAGGATAAGCATGCCATACCCCGTGCACAGCCAGTATCTCCAGAACGGACTTGTTATTAACCCTGCATATGCGGGTTCGCGGGAAGCTCTTAGTGTTTTCGCATCCTACAGGCTCCAGTGGGTTGGTCTCGATTACGGATCGCCTTCGTACGAGACTTTCTCAATACATTCCCTGATGAAAAATAACAAAGTAGGCCTGGGACTTACAGCACAGTTCCTTAAATATGGTCCTACAAAAGGCACTGGTGTTTATGCAATGTATACTTACCATCTCCAGGTAGGTAAAGCGAGGCTTTCCCTGGGTCTCAAAGGAGGCTTCGATATGGCAAATACCAATTACACCGGTCTCGATTATATTACACATCCCGATGGTGCCTTTGAAGGAGATTATAAGCCTTATTTTATGCCTAACGTAGGCGCAGGTTTTTACCTGTACAGCAAGAAATTCTTCCTGGGAGCTGCAATTCCCCAGTTTTTCAGCTATGTAAAGCAGAGCGATGGAAAGATCTCTTTCAATACCTTCAGCAAGTTTGATATACAGGCATCAGCAGGTGCTCTGATAAGGTTTGCCGATGCATTTAAATTCAAGCCATCTGTCTTCATCGAGTATTCGCTTGATAAGGCCAAGAATATGAGGATAGATTTAAACGGGAACTTCATTATATCAGACCTTGTGTGGGTTGGCGGTTCATGGAGAACTTCCGAGAAGGTGGCTGTCGGTATTTTGCAGGTACAGCTTAATCCACAGATAATGATAGGGTACTCTTACGATTACCCCCTTGGAACAATGAGTACCTACGCTTCAGGGTCGCATGAGATAGTACTTAGATATGAATTCGGCTATAAGGTAACTGCCGCTAACCCCAGGTATTTCTGATGTACAGGCAGGCAGTCAAAAATATTATCACTTTATGTTCTGTCGTAATAGCGGCAACAATAAGCGTTTACTCACAGTCGGTCTACCGTGTTGAGCCTCTTCCTGTAAATTCAGGGCAGTTCAACGATATTGCCCCCGTGATAGTTAAAGATGGTATCATCTTCTGTTCCGACAGGAGAATGAGCAGTGTGTCGGATGCAAAGACCTTCCAGGATGAAAGATTATACAATATCTTCTTTGTTCAGAAAAAAGACACTGCAGCATGGGGCAAAGCAGAAGAGATAAAGGAACCGAAAAGCCAGCTCCTGTATTACGGCCCGGTGAGCGTCACTGCTGATGGAAAGACAATCTATTTCACAAGCAGCGTTATAAACGGAAAGAATGCCAGGAAGAAAAATATTGTAAATCCACGAGGCATATTCATTGGTGACCTGGCACTGAATGCAAAGAATGAAAGGATAATTACGAATGTAAGGCCATTTGAATACAACAGCACCCAGTACAGTGTTGCACATCCATCTGTAAGCCACGATGGGAGGTATTTGTTTTTTGCATCCGACATGCCAGGTGGTATGGGCGCTTCCGATATCTGGTACTGCGAAAACCTGAACGGCACCTGGAGTAAACCGGTTAATCCCGGAAACAAAGTTAACTCAGCTTCGAGGGAAAATTACCCGTTTATTCACCCTTCAGGAAGATTATATTTCAGTACTGACAGGCCGGGAGCTGCGCAGTACCTTGGAGGCCTTGATATATACTACACAACTCTTGTAAACGGTCAGTGGGATCCTGCAACGGCGATGCCGGAACCTATAAATTCAAGATCCGATGATTTCGCTTTCGTTTGTGAGGAGAACCTCCAGGCCGGTTATTTTTCGCGCAAAACAGGCGCTAATGATGATCTCTGGAAGTTTGTCTCGACAATAATAAGGAAGGCAAAATGCGATACGATGCAGCTCAACAGCTACTGTTATGAGTTCTTCGAAGAAAATGCACTCAAGTTTGACACAATACCATTCAAGTATATCTGGAATTTCGGTGATGGCACAAAAGCTGAAGGAGTAAAGACCACTCACTGTTTTGCCAAACCGGGGAATTACAAGGTTACCATTGACGTAACAAACCTTGTAACAAAGGAAACAACAAGGGCTGAGAAGACTTTCCAGATGGATATTACACCAATTGAGCAGGCTTACATTTCCGCCCCCGAGAAGACTGAAACAGGGAAGGTAATCAGGCTTGATGCAGACAGTACTTACCTGCCAGGATGGAATATTTCTCAGTACTACTGGAATTTTGGCGATGAAACAATAGCGATTGGCAAGGAAGTTGAAAAGAGATTTACAAAACCCGGGCTGTATAATGTTCAGCTTATTGTAAGCACACCTGCAGCTGAGGGAGTGCCGGCCAGGGAAGGTTGTGTATTTAAAAATATTGAAGTCATTCAAAGGCCCTGATATTAAAATGTTTACTTTTGGAACAGATGCATTTTAGACCAAAAATATTCCGACTTTCACTCCTTGCGTTAATGCTTTGGGCAGGAGCCACTTGCCGGATCAAGGCCCAGCCTGTGCCTGGTCTCGACGAAAATATTCCCTTCCTTGTTACATTTGGAGGAGAAGGGGATATATCATGGGGAGATGATGATTTTTCACAGACATGGTTTTTTGCGATCCCGAAAGACTTTAAGGGGAAATTCTATATAAGGGTATTCGACCCTGATACAGGAGGAGAGAACGATGAACAGAAAGGGGAGTGGAATACAAAAATGCTATATAGTATTTATGGAGGCAAGGGAGTTGATCCCGATCTGCAGCAAAACGAAGACTCAAGAGGTCTGCAGCCAACAGGCAATTATAAGAGCGGAACACTTCTCGCTTCGAAAATATTCGGAAACGAGAAACAGTATGATAACAAATATTATACATTCGGACCATTTAATGCATCTGAAGGGGATTACAGCGAAAAATGGGGTTACATCTTCAAGATAATATGTGATGGTAAAGGCTTGAAAGGCGATGACGGTAACCTTTACAGGTATTTCCTTTCGCGCGATCCCAACAGCGATGTTCCTATAGAAGGAGCAAATGCATTCACATATGAATATACATTCAGAATGTGGAACAATGTTGAGAGTGTTTCACACATCTATCCTTATATTGATACCGGTATCGTTTACGTTCAGCAATGGAATTTCGACTGGGATTATGACGGAACCATCCTGGTAGTATCAAGGGTCAGGAAGGGTGTTGAAGTGCCTATCTCACAACAGAAAAACTGGGTCTCATCAAGAATACCTGTGGAACCAGGCGAGGTAAGATCATCACTCGACTTTCAGTTCCACAAGTTCCAGGCTGAACTTATAAAAAACAATAATGTGGTTGTGAGACTTGAAAACCAGAGAGGTGATAATATCAAGTTTTTCAGTGCTCCTATAGGTGGCGTACCGGTATATGATCCTAAGTATGGGGCCCGGCGCCTGCCTCCAAAGAAATAAAATCATCTGAGCGTGAAGATCCTGAGGTCTGTTCAATTAACAATTTTATTCTCTGCACTGTTTGCTGCCGGACTGTGGGGACAGACCTATAAATTCAGGAACCTCCTTCCCGATGCCTATATTTATTCAATTACACAGGACAGGAATGGATTTCTCTGGGTTGGCGGTGGCAAGGAGACCGGCCTTCTCAAGTTTGACGGGTTCGATTTTTACCCGGTTACTTTCCCCGATTCTTCACTCGAGAGATATGTCACTATCAGCCTGAGGGACAGGAACGGAAGGATATGGCTGGGATGTAACGACGGCACCTTGTTTTACTCAGTTCCAAACGGACTTGCCCAGATACCCGATGCAGGTATTCAGATTGTAAACGACATGTTCGAGGGGCCTGATGGAAGTGTATGGGTGATCCCGCAGGACAGGATGATACTGAAGATTGATGAGGAAAACCCCGGGAAAATAACAAAATTCGGTGTTGCGAGAGACCTGATTATGTCATCTGCTTCGCTCACACCTGCAGGAAATATTATAATAGGTACCCAGGAAAACCTGATTCTTTGTTCATTCAAAGGCGATTCGGTTATTACAGATAAAGTTGTTCCCGGAATAGAATATGTGAAAGTCCAGGCAATACGTCAGATAAAGAAATCTCAAAACTGGCTTATCGGAACAGAAGGAAGCGGTTTATACACTCTTTCATTAAGCGGAACAACCACTTCACTGAAAAGATTCAGGGGGCACCCTGAACTTGAGACACTGGATATCAGGTCAATACTTGCAGACAGTTCGGGTAACTACTGGCTCTCGGCTTATAATACCGGGGCAATCCAGTTTTCATTAGCTTCTGATAATGAGACTATAACCTCATACAGGGAGATGACGACAGCTTCAGGTCTTGTGAGTCAGAATATCCGTACAATCTTCCAGGATATGGAAGGTAATATATGGATGGGTTTTTACGGGGAAGGATTGTCGATGATGTATTCAGATGCTTTCACTTACTACCAGCCCTCAGATAACCCCGATGCTAATAACATAATTTATATATCGGGAACAAAAGACAGGTACTTTCTCGGCACACCGAGAGGTTATTACTTCTTCAATATATCCAAGGGAAAAGCCGATCCCCTTGTTAATACCTTCAGCGAAACAGGTGTCGAGATTTCTTCTTACCTGTATGAAAAAGATGGTACAATATGGGTCGGGCTGAAAGGTTCAGGACTCTATTGTAAAAGACCCGGAGCTCAGTTCAGGATTATTCACAGGTCGGGCAATACTGCCGAAGACTACATAAAGAATATTTCGATAGTCAATAACAGGATCTGGCTTGCTACACTAAATGGTATTGTAATACTTGATAAATCAACAGGTGAAGTCGTTGAAAAACTTGGCGTGGAAGACAGGCTCCCGCATAACAGCATTAACCAGCTTTTTGTAAGGAGTACCGGAACAATAATTCCCGCAACAGAGTGCGACAGGCTTTATGATATAACATTCCCGAAAACAATTGATGTTGGTAAGGCAATTATGAGAGGCGGGAATAAGAATAAGGTTATGGGTTTCACCGAGGACAGGAACGGTGGAATATGGGCTGCGACAGCCGGTAATGGTGTTTATCACCTTGCCGGGGATACAGTATCCAGGATTACAGACATTGACGGCCTTTATTCGAGATTCTGCTATAGTATTTTTATTGATACAACCGGGATACTATGGGTAGGTCATGAGAGGGGATTTTCACGGCTCGATACAAAAACAGGCTCGATAAAAGCTGTTACAACCGATTTTGCAAAGGGTGGTGACTGCAACCCCAATGCAATTATTGAGAGTGACGGGAAGATACTGATAGGTACAACTGAGGGTCTCATCATTTATGACCGCTCGAGGGACAAAAAAGTAAGTCTTCCACCATTTAATAATATTACCGGGATTACTATAAACAATAAACCCTGGCCCATAAGGAACCACTATTCCCTGCCTTATAAAAAGTATACAATAAGGATCGATTATGTGGGCATCAGTTTATCAGACCCGGAAAAGGTTCTCTACAAGACCAGGATAGACAATATTAATGAAGACTGGTCTGAGTTTAAGAAATCAAGAAGCATTGAGTACCCATTTTCTGACGGTAAGTACAGGTTTAACCTGATATCCGTCGGTGAGAATGGTCTGTCCCGCGAGACTCCGCTGACCTTTGACATAGTGATTAAAAAGCCCTACTGGAGAACCGTGTGGTTCGGTTTTATCGTTCTCCTGGCATTATCAGGTATAGTAATACTCATTGTAAGGGAAAGGGATAAAGCCCAGAAGAAAATAAAGGAATATCTCGAGACTGAACTTGCAGCCAGAACAAGGCTTGTAATGAAACAGAAGGACGAGATAGAGATGCAGAATATTGAGATCACCGACAGCATCAACTATGCTAAAAGAATCCAGTCGAGTATACTTCCGGATATGGCAAGGCTGAAGGAGACTTTCTCGGATGCATTTATTCTCTTCCATCCACGTGATATTGTGAGCGGTGACTTTTACTGGTTCGATAAGATAAATGACGAGAAGTTTATAGTAGTCTGTGCCGACTCAACCGGTCACGGGGTTCCTGGAGCCTTCATGTCGATGATAGGATCCACGCTTCTCCAGGATATTATTTCAAGGAAGGGTATCACAAAGCCTTCACAGGTCCTTTCAATGCTCGACAAGCAGATATTCTCAACACTTAACCAGAATATCGACGTTGGCGTATCCAACGATGGTATGGATATGGTTGTCTGCGAGATAAACGTTAAGACAAAATTTGTCCGTTTTGCTTCCGCAATGAGGCCTGTGATAATTGTTATGGGGGGCGAATCATATTATATAAAAGGTAACAGGTGCTCTGTAGGCGGGGAATCCGTTATAGAGAAATTCTTCGACGACCAGGAATATTACCTTTCTGAAGGCGATTCAATTTATATGTTCTCGGATGGCTTCCCCGACCAGTTTGGTGGTGCCGACGGGAAGAAAATGAAGATCGCAAGGATGAAGAAGATGATAGAGGAAGTGAATACACTGCCAATGGTACAGCAGAAGCAAATGATCTCCGATTTTTACTTCGAGTGGAAAGGTGATTACGAACAGGTTGATGATATCCTCCTGATGGGCCTCAGGCTCTGATCTCAATTACAAATATATAAACTGTCTTTACCAAGCACAATCCTGCAGGTTGTTGCAGTATTGCTCAACTGGTTAGCCCTGTCCTTGATCCAGAAATCATACTGGACAGTATCATTAAAAGAGCTGAAATAATAAAGGAAGGTCACACTTATTGTCCCCTTCAGGATATTGTTCTGACCCACCCTTGGAAGATATGGAATGCGGTAATCTGAAGGATAGAATGGATCATTAGCAGGAGCATCAACCTGTACTCCTCCGGATATCCTGTAAAGCTTGAAGAAAAGATTTGTAGAATCATCGCCCGGGACCACTGGAGGGTTGAGACCCACATCCCCGTCGCCGTCCTCAAAATAGAACTTCAGCCTTCCTGCTTTCGGATGGTTTCCAAGAATATCTGTAGTGTCGTAGATCTCGAAACTTGTATATTTTATTGATGGGATAGTAGACATCTTCTCCGGCTTTTTGCAGGAAAATGCAAGTAGCATAAGTGCAGCTGATCCGGTGATAATGACTCTTTTCATACTGTTGAGGTATTTGTAATCCCTCAAAAACCTTACCAAAATAATTTATTTTTTTCTGAAAAATACCTTAATCGGGACACCTGTAAGCTCGAAGTTCTCCCTGAGCCTGTTCTCAATATACCTGCGGTAAGGGTCCTTTACATACTGCGGAAGATTACAGAAGAATGCAAATGACGGTGAATGTGTCGGCAGTTGAGTAACATATTTGATCTTAATGTACTTCCCTTTTACAGCGGGAGGAGGGTTAATCCTTGTTGCCTCAAGCATCACATCATTAAGTTTTGCAGTCGGTATTTTCCTTGTGCGGTTTGCATGAACTTTTTCAATGAGTTCAAGAATATTATGAATCCTTTGTTTATTGATCGCTGAAATGAACAGGATGTGATAATCTGTGAACGGGGCAGTCTTTGATCTTATCTCGTTTTCAAAAACCTTGGCAGTGTTTGAATCCTTTTCAATAAGGTCCCATTTGTTCACAAGAACGATGAGTCCTTTGCTGTTACGCTGGATTAGGGAAAGGATGTTTATGTCCTGAGCCTCAATGCCTCGTGTTGCATCTATAAGCAGGAGGCATACATCAGAATTCTCTATGGCCTTTACGGCCCTCATTACCGAATAGAATTCTATGTCTTCCGAAACTTTACCTTTCTTTCTCAGGCCTGCAGTGTCAACAAGAAAGAAATCGTGATTGAATTTATTGTAACGTGTATAGATAGAATCTCTTGTAGTGCCTGCAATTGGCGTAACTATATTTCTCTCTTCTCCAAGGAGAGAGTTTATAAGAGATGATTTACCAACATTCGGGCGCCCGACAATTGCAATCCTTGGAAGTTCAGGTTCTTCCTCCGGAATGTCTTCGGGAAGTGCGGCAACAACAGCATCAAGAAGATCTCCTGTGCCACTGCCGTTAATAGAGCTAACAGAAAAGAAGTCACCAAGTCCAAGTGCATAAAATTCCGTTGCGTCAAGCCTTCTTTCATTGTTGTCAACCTTGTTAACAATAAGGAAGACCTTCTTGCTTGATCTTCTCAGTAATTGTGCCACTGCCTTGTCAAGCTCATGTATACCTGCCGTAACGTCTGTCATGAAAAGGATCACATCAGATTCTTCAATGGCAAGCCTGACCTGCCTGTTTATCTCCCCTTCAAATATATCCTCCGATTTCTCAACATATCCACCGGTATCAATAACCGAAAAGTCCCTGCCGTTCCAGTTGGCTTTGCCATAATTGCGGTCGCGTGTAACGCCGCTTACCTCGTCAACAATTGCATCCCGCGATTCGGTTAGCCTGTTAAACAGGGTTGACTTCCCGACGTTTGGTCTTCCTACTATGGCTACAATACTTCCCATTATTATTTATGATTAACGATATCCGAATTTCTTAAGCATGGATGGTTTATCCCTCCAGTCCTTTATTACCTTGACATAAAGTTCAAGGAAAACTTTTCTCCCGAGGAATTCCTCTATGTCTATCCTTGCCTCAGTTCCTGTTTTCTTCAGCATGCTTCCCCTGTGGCCTATTATTATACCTTTCTGGCTATCCCTTTCGACGTAGATTACGGCCCTTATCCGGCTTATCTTATCCTCGTCGGTGAAGCTCTCAATTTCAACTTCTACGGAATAGGGGATCTCCTTATGGTAGTTCAGAAGAATCTTTTCCCTGATTATCTCAGATGCAAAGAACCGTTCATACCTGTCGCTTAGCTGGTCGTCAGGGAAATATGGTTCTCCTTCAGGGAGCCTTGATGTTATGCATTTGAGCAGCCCGGCTACATTGAATTTCTCCTTTGCTGATAAGGGGACTATTTCAGCCCCCGGGAAAATGTTACCCCACTTCGCTATAAGCATCTCAAGTTCATCCTGGTTGCTGAGGTCTATTTTATTCAGTGCAACTATAACAGGGATGCCTGATTCTTTGATCCTGTTTATATAATCATTCAGTGATTCGGTACTTTCAGTCACATCTGTAACATAAAGAATTATGTCAGCATCTGTGAGCGCTGAATCCACGAAACCCATCATTGACTCCTGGAGGCCATACTTTGGCTTCAGAATTCCCGGCGTATCAGAAAAAACTGCCTGGAAACCTTCGCCTGAAAGAATCCCGAGTATCCTGTGACGTGTGGTTTGTACCTTTGGTGTAATTATTGACAGCTTCTCGCCGACAAGTGCATTCATTATTGTAGACTTGCCAACATTCGGATTGCCCAGTATATTTACAAAACCAGATTTATTGCCCATCGAAGTTTGAATTAAAATCCACCCCTTTTAAGCATGCCGATCTCTTTTTCTGTGAGAAATCTCCATTTCCCGCGGGGAAGGTTTTTCTTTGTAAGACCTGCAAAATATACCCTGTCAAGTTTCTTTACCTTATATCCAAGTTTCTCGAAGAGCCTTCTTATTACCCTGTTCTGCCCCGAGTGTATCTCTATCCCAACCTGTGACCTGTCGGCCGGGTCGGCATAGCTTACCGCATCTGCAACAACAGTTTCTTCCTCAAGCTCTATACCTTCTGTGAGTTTGAAGAGGTCCTCCCTTGAGACATCACGGTCGAGAAAAACATGATAGATCTTTCTTCTTTTATAGCGTGGGTGGGTTAACCTCGTTGCAAGATCACCGTCATTTGTAAGTAATAATACACCGGTTGTGGATTTATCAAGCCTGCCTACAGGATATACTCTTTCTGTACACTTGTTGCCAATCAGGTCGAGCACGGTCTTTTCAGCATGAGGATCGCTTGCGGTGGTTACATAATCCTTTGGCTTGTTCATAAGGATGTACACCATCTTCTCTGCCGATAACTTCCTGTTTTTATGACGCACCTCGTCACGCCGGTTAACCTTGTAACCGAGCTCAGTTATTACCTTACCGTTTACCGTAATCTCTCCGTTGCGGATCAGCTCGTCGGCTTCACGCCTCGAACATACACCGCTCGCGGCAATGTATTTGTTTAATCTTATTGTATCGTCCTTATCCTGTTTCATTTCGCCGCAAAGGTACAATTTCCTGCCGATATCGGATGATTGGCCGTTTTTTTGCAAATTTGTAGCGCAAAACAGAACAATCGGATGACACTAATAAAATCTATATCAGGGATCAGGGGAACAATAGGTGGAAAGACAGGTGATTCACTTTCTCCACTGGATATTGTAAAATTCTCCGCAGCATACGGTTCATGGATTATTAAAAGAAATGCTTATGCTGAACCATCAGTGGTTGTTGGACGCGATGCAAGAACTACAGGGGCTATTGTAAGTAATCTTGTGATCTCGACTTTGCAGGGACTGGGGATAAATGTAACAGACACCGGACTTGCTACCACACCAACAGTAGAAGTTGCTGTAACAGGATTGAAAGCTTCAGGCGGAATTATTATAACAGCAAGTCACAATCCTTCAAACTGGAATGCACTTAAGCTTCTTAATGAAAAGGGGGAATTTCTTTCAGCATCTGACGGAAACGAAGTACTTGAAATTGCTGCCTCTGAAGATTTTGAATTTGCAACCTGGGACAGGACTGGAAAAGTCACAACCGATTTGTCGTGGAATAAAAAGCATATTGACCTTGTGCTTGCTTTGCCTGAGACAGACAGGGAGGCTATTAAAAAAGCAGGTTTCACAGTAGCTGTCGACTGTATAAATTCCGTGGGATCACTGATAGTACCTGACCTGCTCAAAGAACTTGGGGTGAAGGAAACTATTATTCTGAATGGTGCCCCTGATGGAAGGTTCGCACATAATCCTGAGCCATTGCCCGAACACCTGACGGATATTTCAAACATTGTGAAGGAAAGACATGCAGATGTCGGCTTTGTTGTTGACCCTGATGTTGACAGGCTTGCCCTCGTATGTGAAGACGGTTCAATGTTCGGCGAAGAATATACACTGGTGGCTGTTGCAGATTACCTGCTTGGATACCGCAAGGGTAACACGGTCTCAAATATGTCATCAACAAGGGCCCTTGGAGATATAACTGAAAAACACGGTGGTCAGTATTTTAAATCTGCTGTCGGAGAAGTAAATGTTGTCGAGGAAATGAAGCTTAGAAACGCCGTGATCGGGGGAGAAGGTAATGGTGGTATTATATATCCCGGTCTTCATTATGGCAGGGATGCACTTGTTGGTATTGCATTATTCCTTTCACACCTGGCCAAAAGCAGGCTTAGCTGCTCGGCACTCAGGAAGACGTACCCTACTTACTTCATGGCTAAAAAGAAAGTCACACTTGACCCTGGTACAGATACCGGCGCCATACTGGCCGAAGTAAAAAAATGCTATTCCTCGGAACAGCTTGATGAGCGTGATGGCATTCGTATTGATTTTTCAAATGGATGGGTACAGGTGAGGAAATCCAATACAGAACCGGTTATTAGGATATATTCTGAAGGGAGGAGCATGGAAGAAGCTGATGAACTTGCTTCAGCCATTATAGAGATTGTTAAAAAACAATAATTGCATTTTATATTTTTCTTTCGCGGAATAAATTTGACTGTCTGACTGTCCTTTATATGAAATTTTAAGGAGCTTGCCCCTGTTAATTATTGTTAAAGATTTGTTAATGAGCATTTAGGCTTTCTGATTTTTAATACTTTCGTGGCAATTTCCTTGAAAACCTTAGAACATAAATAATATTCAAATGAAAAAATCGATCATCATTACAGGCATTGTTGTTGTATGTGCCGTAATTGCTTTAATTGTTTTCAGCAAGCTAAATTCTAAAAAGGGTGTTGCGAGCCTTTACGCCACTGCTGTTAAAGGACAGTTCGAAATAATTGTCACAACAACAGGGGAATTACAGGCAGAGAGATCCACTGATATAAGCGGACCCGATTTCACCCAGACAAGGAATATCAGGTTCATGGATATAAAAATCCAGGATATAATTGCTGAAGGAACAGAAGTAAAGAAGGGTGACTATATAGCAACCCTCGACAGGACAAGCTTCGACAATACCCTGAAGGATGAATCGGATAAGCTGACAACTTACCTGCAGAATTTTGAGGTTAAAATGCTCGACACTGCGGTTACTCTAAGTAACCTGAGGGATAATATAAAAAACCTGAAATTCTCAGTCGAAGAAGCCCAGATTACAGTTGAGCAGTCGAAATTTGAACCTCCTGCCACACAAAGACAGGCTGAGATAGCCCTCGATAAGGCCAACCGTTCACTGGAGCAGGCAATAAAAGGATATTCACTTAAAGTGGAACAGGCTAAATCTGATATCCGTAACCTTAACAGGCAGATTACTGACCAGCAGAACAGGGTCTCTGACCTTCAGAAGATACTTGCAAACTTCATAATAAAGGCACCATCAGACGGTATGGTAATATACAAACGCGACCGGTCGGGAACGAAACGAAAACTCGGTTCATCAATAAGCCCTTGGGATCCGGTTGTTGCGACTCTTCCTGATCTTTCAACAATGATTTCAAAAACTTATGTTAACGAGATCGATGTAAGCAAAGTCAAGGCTGGACAGAAGGTTAATGTAATGGTCGATGCATTTCCGGAAAGAAAGTACACAGGCGTTGTTACAAGTGTTGCAAATATAGGTGAGCAGCTTCCCAATGCTGATGCCAAAGTATTTGAGGTGCAGGTAAAAGTCGACGGGTCTGATCCTATCCTTCGTCCGTCGATGACAACAGGGAACAAGATCATAACAAAAACAATCGATGATGTTATATATGTTCCCCTTGAGTGTGTACAGTCAGGACCAGACAGTATACCTTTTGTTTATACAAAGAACAAAACCCGCCAGGTTGTACTTCTTGGAGAATCAAACGAGAACAATGTAATTATTGAGAAAGGGCTGAAAGAGAATGAAGTGATATTTCTCAGTACGCCTGAGGGTGGTGACCGGTTCAAAATGACAGGCACTGACCTGATCCCGGTAATCAGGGAAAGGGAAAGATTAAAGAAAGAGGAAGAACTGAGGATACGCCGCGAAGCCGAGGAAGCAGCGAAGAAAAGAGCTTCTGAGGAGCAGGTTATGGGCGGAGGCAATATGATGATGATGTTCCAGAGAGGTGGTAACATGCAGATGCCTGCCGGTGGCGGTAATATGCAGGTACAGGGTGGTAACATGCCACAGAGTGGCAATATGCAGCAGGGTGGAAATATGAACGCACAACAGGGCGGAAATAACCAGATGCAGCAGGGTGGCAACCAGTTCTCCGGAAGACGCGATACAGCAGCGATGAGAAGATTCATGAATAATATGAAAGGTGATACTGCTGCAATGAGAAAATTCATGAACAATATGCGCCAGCAGGGAGGTTTCAGGAATGATACCGCTGCCCGCAGGAGATTCATGCAGATGCGCCAGCAGGGCGGTGATACAACCCGCAGAAGGCCTGAAAACCAGCAGCAGGGGCAGCAGAACTTTGAGTTTTAGTTCCGGGGCACATATTTAATACATTAAGAGATGCTTAAATTCTTTTTCAGATATTTCCACGACATCGAGATTGCGGTCGAATCGATAATCTCGAACAAGCTAAAATCCATTCTCACAGCCCTGGGTATAATCTTCGGTGTAGCTGCCGTAATAGCCATGCTTGCGATTGGAAAAGGAGCAAAGCAGGAGATCCTCGAACAAATGAAAATGGTTGGGGTAAACAATATCCTTATCAACCCGATTATCCCTGAGAAAAATTCTTCAAGTTCAGACGAGTCTGAGAAGCAACAGAAGAAATTCTCGCGCGGTCTCAGCATGCTCGATGTGGACGCTATTAGAGAGACTTTACCCTCTGTAAAGAGGATCAGCCCGGAGATTTCATTCAATTCAAATGCCATGCTTAATGGCAAGAAATATACAGCAAAACTTGTAGGTGTTTCAAACGACTATTTCTCTCTTTATAACCTGCCGCTTCTGTCAGGTGCAATTTTTAATAAATACCAGGAAGAGAATGGCATCCAGGTTTGTATAATCGGCGCAAATATCAGGGCGAAATTCTTCAGTAATATAGATCCAATAGGACAATACATAAAATTCAACGGGATTTGGCTGAAAGTAATAGGTGTGCTGCAGAAAACCACAGTTACACTTACAGGATTCGAAGAGAAGGGTGTCAACGTTTACAATGATAACATCTATATTCCTATTGAGACAATGCTTCTCAGGTACCAGAACAGGGCCCTTATAAATACAAAGCTCGTTACCGAAGCAACATCAAATGCATTCTTCTTCGGCGGACCAGGGGGGATGGCAAGGGTTGTCGTCAGTTCATCAGATGCAAGTTCAAATTCGGAAACAAACTATAACCAGCTCGACAGGATCGTTGTACAGGTAAATGAGACCGAGCAGATAAATCCAACTACAGAGATCATCAGCCGAATGCTCACAAGGCGTCATTCAAGTGTGAAGGATTTCGAAATTACAGTTCCGGAACTGCTGCTTAAACAACAACAGAGGACAAAGGATATTTTCAATATTGTGTTGGGTGCAATTGCCAGTATTTCACTTATTGTAGGTGGTATCGGAATTATGAACATAATGTTTGCCTCAGTAATGGAGAGGATTAAAGAGATCGGAACAAGAATGGCGATAGGTGCAAAGAAGATGGACATCGTAGTCCAGTTCCTCTCCGAAGCTGTTCTTATAAGCATCTCTGGCGGGTTCATCGGGGTCTTCCTCGGAGTTATAATGGCCAAGCTTATTGAAAAGATTGCGGGAATTATGACTATAGTGTCATTCTTCTCGGTTTTTGTTGCTTTTGGTGTATCAGCAGCCGTGGGAGTAATATTCGGATATTCACCTGCAAAAAGAGCATCAGAAAGAGACCCGATTGAATCATTAAGATATGAATAACAAGACCAATATGAAAAGGATATTTACAGCAGTAGCATTAATTTTTCCCCTCCTGTTACATAATACAGTTTCCGGCCAGGAAATTAAACGGCTCAACTTTGAACAGGTTATTAGCATAGCAGAGGAACAGTCACCACAGGCCCTCATGGCAAAACACAGGTTCCGCGCAAGTTACTGGCAGTTCAGGTCATACCAGGCACAGTTCCGGCCAACACTCATTCTCTCCGGAACAGTTCCTAACTACAGTAACAGCTACGACAGGATATACAACTCAACATCGGGCCAGTACCAGTATGTGTCTAAAAATACTATTACAACTAACGGGACCCTCGCCCTTCAGCAGGCAATTGGATTTACAGGAACAACAATCGCCCTTCAGTCCACAATGCTTCACCTTTACGATTACCAGAAGGAAAACGGGCAGTTTATAACTACCCCGGTTTCAATAAGGATCAACCAGCCGATAAGGCAGTACAACTCGTTAAGGTGGCAGACAAAGATTGAGCCTCTTAAGTATGAGACAGCAAAGAAGACCTTCCTTGAAAATATTGAAGCTGTACATTCGAGCGCTGTACAGTCATTCTTCGCACTTGCCCTGGCACAGATTAACAAGCAGATAGCTGTTATGAACCTTTCAAATGCTGATACGCTCTACAGGATCGCAAAAGGAAGGTACCAGCTTGGCACAATTTCAGAGGATGAGCTTCTGCAGTTACAGCTTTCTTACCTTAATGCGGAAACAGCCAGCAAACAGGCAGATATGAACCTGCGCGACAGGGAGATCAGGCTAAGGTCCTTCCTGGGTTACAACGAAAACGTAAGATTAGAGCTGATAATTCCGGATGTCGTACCATCTCTCCAGGTTAATTCCTCAGAGGTTCTCGACCTGGCAATGAAGAACAACCCGGATATCCTTACACAAAGATTAAATATACTGAATGCCCAGAGCAGCGTTGCCCAGGCAAAAGCTGCAAAAGGATTTAATGCAAGCCTCCAGGCTTCACTCGGTATTTCAGCAACCGGATCGGATCTTCAGAGATCACTCGAAAATCCAAGCCAGTCACAGACTGTGAACATCGGTTTTACTATGCCTATCCTCGACTGGGGCAGGGGAAAAGGTAACTACAGGATGGCACAATCGAGTCTCGAACTTACAAACGTACAGGTTCAGCAGGCTATGACAGACTTTGAGCAGAACCTCCTCCTTGATGTTGAGCAGTTCAACCTTCAGAAGGACCAGGTGGCAATCGCTGCGAAATCTGACACAGTCGCCCAGAGGATGTTCGAGGTTACAAAACAGCGTTTCATGATCGGAAAGATCGCTATCCTCGACCTTAACAACGCCGACACCAAGAAGGACCAGAACAGGAGGGCTTACATCATGGAACTTCAGAACTACTGGACCTACTTCTACAATATAAGGTCACTGGCTCTTTATGACTTCATTCAGGGGAAGAACCTTGAGACCGATTATGAGATGTTGTTAAAATAGACACCCCCGTCCCGGGCCACAGGTCCCGGGACTGCCCCCTGAAGGGGGCTGATTCCGATATTTTTGAATAAGTCGCATTGAATTTCCCGGCTTTCTCCCCTAAGGGGAGATGCGCATAGCGGCAGAGGTATTGTTGCATGGATGGCCTGGTATTTACTGTTACAGGACCGAACATTCTTCCTTTAGAGATTAATCATTTATGATATGTTGAGTCTTAAAGCAAATTTTTTTATATTTGCGCCTCGTTATAAGAGAAATAAAACCCTTTATAATTCAAAAAAATAAATTCAGATGCAGAACAGAGGTTTAATTATCTTCCTTACAGTTATTCTCGTGTTAGTTACAATCTACGAGCTTTCTTTCACAGGCGTTACATACAAGGTGAAGAAAGCCGCAAGGGAACACGCGAAAGGGGACCTTATTCTTGAAGCTGAGTACCTCGATTCAATTTCATTGCTTTCGAAGGACCAGTGGAGCTACCTGGGGAATAACTTCAAGGAATGCCAGAAGAAAGAGATCAACCTTGGTCTTGACCTTAAAGGAGGTATGAACGTAATAATGGAAGTTTCCGTTGATGACATCCTCAGGGCTCTTTCAGACTATAATCCGGACAAAACATTTAATGAAGCCCTAAGGCTTGCAAAGGAGAGAAGAAAGACCAGCCAGTCTGACTATATCGATATTTTTCAGAAAGCTTTCCAGGAGCTCGATCCTAATGCCAAGCTTGCTTCAATTTTCGGAACCATCAGCCTTAAAGGAAAGATAAACTTCAACTCAACAAATGATGAAGTTATAAAAGTTCTGAAAACAGAAACAGATGCCGCGATTGATAACGCATATAACGTTCTCAGCAGCAGGATTGACCGTTTTGGTGTGGTTCAGCCTAACATTACAAAGGGGCAGACAAAAGGACGTATCCTTATTGAGCTTCCGGGCGTAAAAGATCCGCAGAGGGTCAGGGAACTTCTCCAGGGAACAGCAAACCTCGAGTTCTGGGAAACTTATGATAACAGCGAGATCATTGGGTCTCTCTCACAGGTAAACGCAATGCTTCGTGAGATGAAGGTGAATGTTGAGAAATCAGCAGATTCGCTTAAGAAAGCACAGACCTCACCGAAAGCTGTAAGCGATACTTCCAAAAAAGACCAGTCACTACTTGACATTATAAATAAGGACACAACTGCCAAGTCCCAGGAGAACCAGTCACTTGAGCAGTTCACACTTCAGAACCCGTTATTCGGTCTTCTGCGTCCGCATGTCGACAGGCAGGGACAGCCAATATCCGGCAGCCTTGTTGGTCTTGCAAGCTTCAAGGATACTGCAACTGTAAACAGGTACTTACAGATGAACCAGGCAAGGGCCATCCTTCCTCGTGATGTAAAATTCGCCTGGAGCCAGAAACCTTATAAATATGATGCAACCAAATCGATGTATGAACTGCATGCATTGAAAGTAACCACCCGTGACGGAAGGGCTCCTCTCGACGGTTCAGCTATTACATCAGCCAGACCATCATCAGGTGTCGTCACTTCCGACATAAAGGTCGATATGGCTATGAATGCTGAAGGGGCAAAGACCTGGGCAAGGCTTACAAGGGAGAATATCGGCAAGTGTATTGCAGTTGTACTTGATGGCTATGTAAGGTCATTCCCAAGGGTACAGGTTGAAATCACCGGTGGTAACTCTGAAATCACAGGCGACTTTACACTTGAAGAGGCACAGGACCTTTCAAACATCCTGATGTCAGGTAAACTTCCTGCACCCGCAAGGATCGTTTCTGATAACGTTGTTGGTCCTTCACTTGGTAAAGAGGCTATCAACTCCGGATTTATTTCATTTATAATAGCCTTCCTTCTTGTTCTCGGGTATATGATCTTCTATTATAATAAGGCTGGACTTGTTGCCGACCTTGCACTGTTCACCAACATTGTATTCCTGTTCGGGGTGCTGGCTTCACTTGGTGCGGTTCTTACACTGCCAGGTATCGCCGGTATCGTACTTACAACAGGTATGGCGGTGGATGCGAACGTTATTATCTACGAGAGGATCAGGGAGGAGCTGAGGGCCGGCAAGTCCGATAAACTGTCTATACAGGATGGTTTCAAACATGCCTTCTCAGCTATTATCGACTCCCATGTGACATCAATCCTTACAGGTATAGTTCTCTATACATTCGGAACAGGTCCTATCAGGGGTTTTGCCACAACACTCGTTATTGGTAACCTTCTTTCACTGTTCACAGCATTCTTCCTCAGCCGTCTTATGTTCGACTGGCTGTTAAGAAGGAAGTCAAGGATAACCTTCTCAATCCCGGCTACAGAACATATTCTCAAGAATACCCATATCGATTTCATTGGTATGAGGAAGATATTCTATGCGATATCACTTACAGTAACTGTGATTGGTGCGATATCACTTGCCACACGCGGACTTAACCCTGGTATCGATTTCGCCGGAGGCCGTACTTATGTAATAAAATTTGATCATAAAGTAATTACTGAAGACATTGCCAAGAGCCTGACTCCAATGTTTAAGGACCTTCCTATGGTAGTTACATTCGGTGGTGATGAGCAGGTAAAAATCACTACAAAATATAAGATTAACGAAACCAATGTCGACAGGGAGATTGATTCACTGCTGTATACCGGGCTTAAGCCTTACCTGAAGGCTGGAGTTACAAAAGCGCAGTTCCTGTCAGAAAACAGGCAGAGTTCTGAGACGGTAACAGCTACAATTTCAACTGATACGAAGATAAAAGCTGTATGGGCAGTTGTGGTGGCACTTATTATGATGTTCTCCTACATCTTCCTCAGGTTCAGTACATGGCAGCATGGTTTTGGAGCCGTTGTTGCTCTGTTCCATGATACACTTATTATTATAAGTATTTACTCGCTTGGATATGGATTCCTGCCGTTCTCCATGGATATAGACCAGTCGTTTATCGCCGCTATCCTTACGGTTATAGGTTACTCGGTAATGGATACGGTTATCGTATTCGACAGGCTCAGGGAATATATCCCGATGTATCCGAAACGCGACAGGAAAGAGGTAATGAACATGGCGCTTAACAGTACCCTGAGCCGTACAATCAACACGTCTATGACTGTTATCCTCGTATTGCTCGCAATCTTCTTCTTCGGTGGCGCTGTTATCCGCGGGTTCGTATTTGCAATGCTCATTGGGGTTGTTGTAGGTACTTACTCATCGGTGTTCGTGGCTACAAGCCTTGTTTACGACACAACTCGTAAAAAAGCAGCAGCAACAGTCTGATAGAAAAGACAGATAAAATATAAAAGAGGGTGTCTGAAAAGGACACCCTTCTTTTTTGCAGGAATGTGCCCCTCTGCCGCTTCGCGGTATCTCCCCTGTAGGGGAGACTGGGCCAGTAAATTAAATGGATGCTGCTTTTCTAAATAGATCTGGCCCTCTTCAGGGGGCAGTCCCGGGTATCCGGGACAGGGGTGCAACATGAATCAGCTTCAAAATAATTTTGAATGAAAATAAATAAGGCCGGGACTCGGTTTTTAGCAAAAATTAGCACTTTCCGAGGTTGTATTTTCTGAGAAAATCCTCACCTTTACCTTGCGAATTTTTTTTAATTCCTAGTATAAAACTTCATATTTTTTGTTATGAGTAAATACATCTATTTATCTGTAATCCCCGAAGCTCTTATAGCCTCTATGCTTCCTCCCAGGGAGTTTGGTGACTATATGGCTACAGGTACCAAGAAAAGGAATGTAAGCCAGGCGATCTTCTTCGAGGTTGACCTTGAGATGGTCAAGGACAAGATCGACATGGACTATGTTAACAAGCGCTGTGTGAGGAAGGCAGACGGATCACCGAAAAGTTCCGTTTACCTGTCAACATACAGGGTGCTTGAGATGGTACCTACAAAAGCACTTAAAAACCTGTTCGTAACCACAGAGACCGGCGTTGTACTGGAACTGAAACGGACAGAGTACGACAGCTCAAAGGAAGCCAAAGATGCTCTTCATCTCTACCAGGAGCTTTGCCCGGTTTCACCCAGGGTCGCCAGTTCATTTGCACCTTCTGATTTTCTGAAGTCGCTTACTGACGGATCAACCCATGTGAACCTCCCGAAGCTTTTCTTTGCTGATCTTAAGCTTGGTGAACTTTCAACAAACCCGATCTCCGGATCAGCTGAGCTTCTGCCTTACAGGAATGTAGGACATCTCCGCGACTGCCTGGAGGTTCTGAAAGCACAGCCCGATAAGCATATGAAGACAGTTCAGAGGGTCTTCTCAGGAACGCTGCTTTACAGGACTCTTGGAAAAGGATTCTATGTAGGCGACAAGGATGAAATAGTTTTCTATCCGTTCCCGTCGATGAGAGAACTTGAAGACCAGAACTACGATTTCTTCAGGGCAATATAAAATTGAAGCTAAACTATTTGAATATTAATCAATTAAAATTTTAAATCATGTTAGGTTTATCAAATGCAAGTACATTTGAAGTAATTGCAGTTTGGATCGTTCTCGGTATTGCATTTTTCGGTCTGGCGTATGCTCTTTTCCTGCGCCGCCAGGTACTGGCTAACGACAAGGGAAATGAACGTATGCAGGCTGTATGGGGAGCTATCAGCGAGGGTGCAGATGCTTACCTCAAGCGCCAGCTTAAAACAATCATTCCCCTGATCTTCGTATTCACAGTTGTACTCTTTTTCTCGGTTTATATTGTTCCACCAACTGAAGAATCAAAGCTCAGGTTTGTCGGAAAGTCTGAAGAAGATCTGAAACTTATAATCGGGTTCGGTCGTGCAATAGCATTCATCATGGGATCATGCTTCTCAATGATGGTGGGCCAGTTCGGTATGAGGATGGCTGTACAGGCAAACGTAAGGGTTGCTGCAGCATCAACAAGAAGTTTCAGCGAAGCTCTTAAAATTGCTTACCGTGCAGGTACAGTGACAGGTATGCTTACCGATGGTCTCGGCCTTCTTGGTGGTACACTTATCTTTATAATTTTTGGTGTTGCATCACCTGATACACTTCTCGGTTTCGGTTTCGGGGGTACCCTTCTTGCCCTGTTCATGAGGGTGGGTGGCGGTATCTATACAAAAGCTGCCGACGTCGGTGCTGACCTCGTTGGAAAAGTAGAAGCCGGCCTTCCTGAAGACGATGAGAGAAACGCTGCAGTGGTTGCCGACCTTGTCGGTGACAACGTAGGCGACTGCGCCGGTATGGCAGCAGATATTTTCGAATCGTATGAGGTTACAATCGTTTCAACCCTTATCCTTGGTGTTGTTCTCTATACAATGACCCATGAGCTTTCATGGATCGTTTTCCCACTCCTTGTAAGGGGTATCGGAGTTCTTTCTTCAATCATAGGAACCTACCTTGTAAAAGGGGATAAGGACCCGAAGGATAATGATGCACTTAAATCTATAAACAAAGGGTTCTATACATCTGCAGCTATCAGTATAGTGCTGTTTGGCCTTGTTTCAATGTTCTATCTTCATGAATGGAGATCATTCCTTTCAGTCGTAACAGGTATTATACTTGCCATAGCGCTTGATGAAATAACAAAACATTTCACAGACGGTCACTACAGGCCTGTGAAAGAGATTGCCCGTAACTCAAAAACAGGGTCAGCAACCCTTATTCTTAAAGGCCTTGCTTATGGCTTCGAGGTTGCAGTATGGCAGACAATAGTTATAGCACTCACAATACTTGCTGCTCTTATTATTTACTGGGGACAGCCTGTTGTTTATGTTCTTTATGGTGTTGCCATGACCGGTATCGGTATGCTTACCCTTACAGGTAACAACGTTGCTATGGACGCTTTTGGCCCTATAGCTGATAACGCAAACGGCGTAGGTGAACTTTCACATCTCGACAAGGAAGCAAGGAGAATAATGGATGCACTCGATGCAACAGGTAATACAACAAAGGCTATTACAAAAGGTGTGGCAATCGGGTCAGCTGTTATCGCTGCTGTTTCTCTTTTCGGATCTTTCATAACCGATGTAAGCAAGGTTCAGTTACAGCTTGGATTCGAGAAATCAACACAGCTTCTCGAAACAGGTATCCGTATTTCTGTTCCGATGGTATTTATAGGGTTCCTTATCGGAGGTGTTATTCCGTGGCTTTTCTCATCACTCACTATCAATGCTGTTACACGTGCAGCATCAATGATCGTTGAAGAGGTTCGCCGCCAGTTCAGGATCCCCGGTATTATTGAAAGAACAGTTAAACCCGACTACCAGAGGGCCGTTGATATCTGTACAGTTGCTGCTCAGCGTGAACTTATTCCGCTTGCACTTATCTCAGTTCTTTCACCGATCATGATCGGCGCCCTCCTTGGCGTTGAAGCTCTTGGCGGCTTCCTGGCAGGTGTTATCATCTCCGGTCAGCTCCTTGCTGTTTTCATGGCAGGTTCAGGTGGCGCATGGGATAATGCAAAGAAAACCATCGAAGATGGTCTTTACGGAGGTAAAGGATCAGATGCTCATCATGCAGCAGTAGTAGGCGACACTGTTGGTGATCCTCTCAAGGATACTGCAGGTCCGGCTCTTAACCCGATGATCAAGGTTATTAACCTTGTCTCGCTGCTTGCGGCTCCCGTTCTTATTGCTTACCAGAAGCCTGGCACCTTCTCTATAGGTATGATTATTACAGGTGTATTCTGCGGTATTCTTATCGTGGGTGCAATAATCTACTCCAAGCGTGGTGGTTTCAAAAAGCATGTTTACCAGGATGAATAGTAATCATCTTTATATAAATAAAAGGTGCCCCTCAAAGGCACCTTTTTTTATGCACTTACTTTCTCATCTGGGATCTCAAAGCTTAAATTTTCATCATTCGTTCGTCCAAAGACTTCTTCTTCATTTGGCTTCGCCGAACCTGTCACGACTAGTTGGCGTGTACCTGGTTCTTTTGCCCCTAGATATTATTTCTTTTCTATATGTTCTTTCTTTGTTCGTCCAAAGAAAGAACCAAAGAAAGGGCGCCGGAAACGACAACCGGGGTCTTCCACTTCGTTGTCCCTCACCTCAGGCCTAACCTCGTTCCAGACCCCGGTTCGCGCCGTTTCCGGTTTCTCCATCGCACTTATTAAAATTCTGTAGAAGTCATTGCTCTTTACTTTCTATAATCTGTGATTTAAGCTTATTTCTTATTCATTCTAAAAAGTGCCACCAAATCTTTTTTGGATAAAGTTTGACATTTTTGAGGCTGAGAAGCAGGGGCGAGCGTTAAGAAAAAGCCTTGTGTGCTTTTTTAGCGAAGCAGCCAGCCTGCAGGGATGGCTGCACAAGCAACACTGTTTGAGCCACACGCCATGGCGTGTGGCGAGTTGTGTTGCGTGGACAGCCGAAAAAAATGGAAAACCCAAAAAAGATTTGAGGCCGCCCTTTTCTTTGCTTCATTTCTTTTGGGCGAGCAAAAGAAATGAAGAAGAAACCGGCGAGCAACCGAACGAAGTGAGCTCATGAGCAGACGAGAGATCTTTTATATACAATGTTATTCTGCGAATAAAAAATGAACAAAAAGTATTTACTTCTTGCTAATCTGGATTTAATGAGTAAAATACCGCGAGGAGCTGATTAAGCTTCAGGCGCAACCTGGAAAGAAAACTATCTTAATGTAATTAAGAACCGGATTTCTTCTGTGTTGCCATAACCATCTTAACCTTCATCCTCACCCCAATCTCAAGAACATCAACAAGATCCTGGACCTGAAGGTTGTAGGCAAACCTTAGAATGACTGTAGGTTCTTTTATAGATGCAAGCCTGGTGCGCAGCACAGATTCAATTTCTCCAAGTGCCACGGGCTGGTTGTCAATAAAGTACTTCTTGTCTTCCGTAACAGATATTGTAATCTGCTGTTTGTTAAGTTCCTGGGCAGCCTTTGATGACGGAAGCAAAAGCTTTATCACATTCGGGTTAGCCAGTGTGGAGACGATAAGGAAGAACAGCAGAAGGAAGAACATTATGTCGTTCAGCGAAGAGGTGCTTACCTCAGGCTTGAATGGTTTGTTCCTGCTGATTTTCATATCAGAGAGCTTTTAGGAATTCAAATGCCTGACGCTGTATCCTTATAGTGAACCTGTCGATCTTCATCTGGAGTATATGGTAGCATGTATATGCAATAACACCTACAATAAGACCGGTCCCGCTGCAGATCATCTTCTGGTAAAGACCACCAGCAATGATACCAATACTGATGTTATCAGAAAGTGAAATATTGTAGAAGATCTTGATAACCCCGGATATGGTTCCAATAAAACCAAGCATTGGTGCTATACCGGCAATTATACCAAGATAACCCGTATCTTTTTCCATAAGGGATATCTCAAGGTTGGTCATTGACTCCATCTGGTTCTCAATGTCCTTTGATGTTTTTCCGATAGCTTCAACACCTGCTCCAACGATCCTTCCTGCAGCCGTCTTGTTGGACTGTGAATGGATCATTGCTTTCTCCTTGCTTCCCGATCTGAGAGCATCAAGCACATTCCTGACAAGATTGTCATCAATTTCTGTGGCTTTTCTTATATAGGCGTAACGTTCAATGAAAAGGTAAATGCTGAAGATCGAAAGCAGTACGATCGGAACCATTATTATCCCGCCTTTCATGAGTAGCTCAAGAAGGTTGTCGACCTTGGCTGTTTCTGTTACCGGAACCTGCTGGGCTAATAGCAATGGAATCATAATCTGATTTTTTAGTTTGTCCAAAAATAACTTAAAAAGTTCTTCAAATAAAAACGCAAAATTAACCATTCAAAGTACTTATTAACATAAGAGATTTTCCTTATGATTGTTATTAGCATAATATTTCACCGGAACCTTTACTATTTCATAATCTTTATAACTTTGCGTAAAACCAGAAAGTGGAAAGATGGGAACATTAATGTTCATAGGCGGACAGGAGATTTTTGTGATCTTACTGGTGACCCTGTTACTTTTCGGAGCTGATAAGCTGCCCGATTTTGCAAGGACCATAGGCAAGGGCATGCGCGATTTTAAAAAGGCTACTGATGAGATCAGGCAGGAAATCGAAGCCAGCACGCGCGACATCAGGAACGAGATGAACGACATGCGCGACTCGGTGCAGAATGATGTCAACGAGATCAAAACGAATGTGCAGAATAACGTTTCGGATATAGAAACTTCAATACGGAACGACTCAACAGAGATAAATCAGAACCTTAGGAATCATTTCGATGATTTCTCAAATTCTGTCAACCAGCAGTACCAGGAGGCAAAAAACAGTTTTGAGGGGCCGAACAGCGGACCTGTTTATAATCCCGATCCTGTAACAGGAACACACACTGACCCCGGTACCGGTAGTTATTCTGATCATAATGCCTCAGCTCCCCAGGACGGCACCGCAACTGCTGCCCCGGCTGAAAATTCTTCTGCACAGGTAAACACAGACTGACAATTTTTACTACATGATCAGAGCTACAGGCATTAAAAAGTCGTATGGCGACCTGAAGGTCCTGAAAGGGATTGATCTGCAGATAAACGACAGGGAAGTAGTATCAATCGTAGGGGCAAGCGGCGCCGGAAAGACAACACTCCTTCAGATTATAGGCACCCTTGATAAGTCGGACGAAGGTGCAGTATACTTCGACAACACCGATATAAATAAGTTGCATGGCAGGGCTCTCGCCGCTTTTCGTAACAGGAACATCGGCTTTGTCTTCCAGTTTCACCAGCTACTGCCGGAATTTACTGCCCTCGAAAATGTATGTATTCCGGCTTTTATTTCAGGTGCAGGCAAAGCTGAAGCCGAAGCCAGGGCTACAGAGATACTTGGATTCCTTAATCTTTCAGAAAGGCTCGATCATAAACCATCCGAACTCAGCGGGGGAGAACAGCAGCGGGTTGCAGTTGCAAGGGCACTTATAAACAAGCCATCAGTCATTCTCGCTGACGAACCCTCTGGCAACCTCGATACTGAAAATAAAAAGGAACTTCACAAACTATTTTTCCGGCTGAGGGATACTTTCGGGCAGACTATTGTGATTGTCACACACGACCAGGAGCTCGCCGGCATGTCTGACAGGATACTCAGGATTAAAGACGGAATGATCGTCTGAGACGCTTTATAAGTAATCACTATTTTTTGTATGTTTTCCTATCACCCTGCCTTTGAGTAAGGTAAGGGCATTTTTATTCTCAGCCTTACCAGTTTACCAGTAACCCTTAATTAGTTTGTATGTTCTATGTAAGGGAATTTCTACTATACAAACACTAATTGTACTGTTGTGAGTCAGGATGGAAATATTTCCAGCTATGCCAGAATTCCTGGTAACTTCTGATCCTTTCAAGTTTCAGACCAGGTCTGGAAAGGCAGTTTCCATTAAGATCATAGAACTCTGAATTTCCAAACAGGGTATCATTTCTTAAGGAGAATATTGTTGATTCGGAGGGCCTCCTGAACACTCCGAAATTCTGCCTGTCAGCTGAAATCAATACAACAACAGGAAGTTCTCCTAATTTGTCATTTATGACAGATTCTTTCTTTAACTGGTTCCAGTCATATGCCTTACTGTCTTTGCCATTGCTTACCCCTACCACCCACGACTTGCTTTTCCATGAGATAGTATCTGTTCTTGTAAGTTTACTTTTGCTCCTGCCTGTTTCAAATTTTCCAAGTGAATCATAACTTTCAACGAAAGCTCCGTCAGGTTGCATTACAAGGGCATTTGAATCCAGATCAAAGAGATTTTTCAGTGTCATCTGCATTGATTCAGCTTCGGGAAGCATCTGTCCTTTTAATTTACCTGCCACAGCTTCTCCTGTTGATTGTCTCCACCAGCTTCTTGTTGACTTGTCTTCGAACATTGCATTGAAATGATCCATGCCCACAAGCCTGAATCTTTCATCTTTCCCGTTTACCACGGGAAGGTAAACCCTTCCAGTCCGGCAAACATTGCAATAGGTTACCATCACTGGTCTTCCGCCAACAGCATCCCTCACCTGGTGGTGATATTGTATGAACCTGATTGGATATGCTTTTGATTGGCCATTGAAGCTGATGCATATTGCCAGGCTATTCTCATTTACTGTATTTTCTTTCCTGTTTTTAAAAACCAGGGTAATAGGTTGCCTGAACATGCTGTCAGCACTCATCCTGAAGTTGAATACCCAGGTAATTAATCCGGCAGCAAGTAAAAACAATATTGGCAGGAATAATTTTTTGCCCGAGAATGCATTGTACAATCCGGCGCATGCGAGGAGTATGAAAATAATCCTGAATATCCACCTGTAGCTATAGAGAAAATATGCAAGATTAAGGCTTTGGATCTCCTGGCTTCCCGGCATCGGCATAATGAAGTATACATTCATTATCTCAAAAAGCATCAGGCCTGTCAGCCCGGCGTAATATGATTTAACTAATAGATTTTTCATTTCACTTGACATACTGCAAGCTTAATTGCTTTGCATTAAATGTCAATTAAATTAAAATTAAAAAGTGCTTAACGCTGTATAAAAGGCGATTACAGGAACAGATTATAGTGAAAGGAAGTCAATCCGCAATTGTCAGAATTTTTCAATCGCGCCAAGACCAAACAGCGCAAAGTCATATTTTACAGGGTCCTCAGAGTCAAAGCTTCTCAGAACACTGTCGAGTTCAGCTACTGCCCTGGCATCGTTTTGTTTCCGGCTCAGAAGACCAAGCTTACGGGCTATATTTCCGGAATGGACATCAAGAGGACAAGATAAAACTGAAGGTGAGATTGAATCCCAGATTCCAAAATCAACCCCACAATTGTCTTTTCTTACCATCCATCTTAAAAACATGTTTATTCTTTTTGCAGAAGAACCTTTATTAGGATCTGATACATGTTTTTCAGTTCTTTTTTCATGCGGCAACTCGAAAAAGACCTTATGTAATTCGTGGATAGCCGGTTGAATAGAATGGCTTGTCATGTTCTTTTTGAAAACCTGTTCAAGACCGCCCTTGTTTCTGTAAATGTGTCTCAGGGCTATTAGGAAATATGACAGGTCGGTTGAGTTAAAGGTCCTGTGTACAAATTTTTCCACATTCATTAACTCCTTTTCGCTTGAGTTCATAATGAAATCATAAGGAGTATTTTCAAGAAGCTTCATCATCTGATTTGCATTGCGCAGTATCATTTTCCTGTTACCCCAGGCAATTGTTGCTGCAAGAAATCCGGAGATCTCAATATCCTCCCTCGAAGTGAACTGATGCGGAATGCTTATCGGATCTGATTCAATGAAAGAAGGCCTGTTATACAGTTCGACCTTTTCATCAAGAAACGACTTCATCTCTTGCTTTCTCAGCTTCATTTTGTACAGTTCAGTTGCTTATCCCGCGTTTATATACTTCGAGAGCCCTGTTCCTCACCTCGGTCAGATCAACAAGTCTTTTTGTGTAGGCTGGTGTATTGATCTCAGGTACCCATTTTTTCACGTAATCCAGTTTCGGATCAAACTTTTGCAACTGGGTGTCGGGGTTGAATATCCTGAAGTACTGCGCGGCATCGCAGCCCGAGCCTGCTGCCCATTGCCAGTTACCATTATTGGATGACAACTCGAAGTCGAGGAGCTTTTCAGCAAACCATGCTTCACCCCATCTCCAGTCAGTAAGCAAATGCCTTGTCAGGAAGTTTGCCACTATCATCCTTACCCTGTTATGCATATAGCCGGTGGCCTCCAGTTCCCTCATGCCAGCATCAATTATAGGGAAACCAGTCATGCCCTTGCGCCAGGCTTCAAAGCTCTCCTCGTCATTCACCCATTCAATCCTGTCAAATTCAGGTCTGAAGCTTCTTTCAGTGACAAACGGGAAATTATAAAGAATCTGCATAAAAAATTCCCTCCAGATCAGCTCCTTAACAAATACATCACTAACCCCGGTAGTCTTCCTAAGTACTTCCCTGATGCTTATTGTTCCAAACCTGAGGTGCGGGCTGAGATTTGAAGTACCGTCCATAGCCGGGAAATCTCGTCGTGCTGAATATTTTATGATGCTCTCGCGATCGAGAACAATTTTCTTCAAAGTAGTAGCGGGAAGGGTGAATCCCAGTGAGTAGGGACGTATGAATGATTCCCCGTTTGTAAAAATAAAATTACCAGTAAGCCTTGCCGAGTTATACTCTTTAATCATTTCAGGCCTGAAAAGCGACAGCCATTTTACAGAATATGGTGTGTAAACTGTATAAGGTTTACCATCATTCTTTAAAACTTCCGACATCTCAAATATCACCTGGTCCTTGTAGCTGAAGCACTTTATATTCCTCCCGTTCAGGTATTCGGTTACCTCCCTGTCGCGCTTCAGTGCATATGGCTCATAGTCGCGGTTGAAATAAAGCGCCTTGATGTTGAATTTCGCTGTAAGGACTTTAAAAATTTCAAGGGGTTTTCCCGAATATACATGAAGGGAACTGCCGCGTTCTTTTACAGCCCTGTTAAGATTGAACAGGATTGAATCGATGAATGTAATTCTCCTGTCATCGGGTTCAAGAGTTGACAATATTCCAGTGTCATAAATGAACACCGGAAGTACCCTGTAGCCTGATGTAAGGGCATGCCATAACCCGGCATTGTCTTCGAGCCGGAGATCCCTTCTGAACCAGAAAACTGCAAGCTCTTCCATGACTTTAACTCACTGATCGGGGATAATACTTAATTTTGGAACAGGTTACAAAGCTAACTTAAATCCTGATGGCTAACTCATATTTCAGCTTTAAAGAATTTACAATTAACCAGGAAAGGGCTGTATTCAAAGTCGGCACAGATGGTGTTTTGCTTGGTGCTGCAGCAGACCTTACAGGAGCTTTAAATATCCTGGATGCAGGAACCGGCGCAGGGCTTCTTGCAATAATGTGCGCCCAGAGGTCAGGAGCAATTGTTACAGCTATTGAACCTGACCATGGATCATTTCAGCAGGCAGTTGAGAATGTCAGTGCATGCCGCTGGTCGGGAAGAATAAAAGTATTCGAATCGGATCTTCAGAGTTTTATCCCGGGCAATGATGAGAAATTCGATATTATAATATCAAATCCACCATATTTCAGGGATTCCCTGCTTAACCCCGATATTGCAAAAGCCTCTGCCAGGCACTCTTTTTCACTCTCGTCCCCTGAGCTGATAAGCAATTCCTTAAGGCTGATGAAGAAAAATGGTTCCCTCCAGGTTATCCTTCCGTATGAAGAAGGCAGTATGTTCATAACAGAGGCAGCCATGGAAGGATTATACTGCAACTCAATAATAAAGATCAGGCCTTTTCCCCAGGGCAAAATCATAAGGATGATTATGAAGTTCGAAAGAATAAGGAAAAGCATCCATGAAAGATTCCTGTCAATCGAAACAGGAACAAGGCATTCCTATACTAGGGAATACATGGATCTGACAAGGGATTTTTATTTGAATTTTTAGGAAGGTTATACAGGGTAACACTGAAAAGAAAAAACCAGGAACTTACACTGAGTTTCACAGAGGGTCACCGAGGGACACAGAGAAGAATTATTGACGGGATTGTAATTTACTTACTCTGTGGAACTCTGTGCCATCTCCGTGTTCCTCTGTGTAAGTTCTTAAAAGTATTCCTCCTGCATTTTTATACCGAGCTTTTCAAGCCCCTCAAGAACCGGGAGATAGATTTCCGGGATTACCGGCCTGTGTACACCCGATAGTTGTATTTTCTTTTCGAGTATCAGTTTAACCGCAATAGCTGCCGGCAACGCTACAGTACGGGCAATTGATGTGTTTGTTGATGGCGTGCCGAAATCGAGCATAGATGATTTGATTGTCTCTTTAATTCCACCCGGGAATGAAGCGTGGAAGATATGCTGCAGCACAACCATATCCCGTTCGTTTTCCCCAAGCGACATTTTGGATATCATCAGGTCGGAGCTGATCTCGAATGGTGTTGTAACCGAGCACCCTATCTCGCGGTTTTCAAAAAAGCCAAGCCATTCAAGAGCCATTATTGCTGTTGAATTAGTTTTTAGATTAGTCTTTTTGCATAACTCATTCCTTGTATCCGATCTCCCTGTGCCTGCTCTTTCAGCTATGAAATCAGAGTATGTGAAACCAGAATAGTCTTTTGGCTCATCATCAAGCATATTTATTGATTTCATAAGATCGAGTGTTTCGCACCATCCCCTGAACCTGAAGGTGCCGCGAAACATTGTTCTTGCCTCAGGGATCCTGTAAATATCCTGGTAGCTTATTGAGTCACGGTTTGGGTAAACCTGCAGTGGACCAACCCCCGGGAAATCAATTTCGAAGATGTCTTTGAACAGGTTTACCGGTTCAACGAACACCCTTTTCCCATCTTTCAGGTAGAGTGCGCTGTTCCTGCTAGCCAGCACAACTCCCTTTGGGCTCCATGAGAATTTATAACGGAGTGGATTATCTGCAGCTTCAGGTGCAGGCAGTGCCCCGCATATTGAATAGAACTCATCGACCTTCCCGCCGCGCTTATGAATATCATCAATTATCTTCATTGCCGACATATGATCAATGCCCGGGTCGAGGCCTATCTCGTTCAGGAATAATACCCCTGCATCCACCGCATCTTTTTCCATCGATTGCATCTCCTTCTGAACATAGGATGTTGTTACAAGCGATTTCCTGTGCTTCAGGCAGATCCTGGCCACAGCAGAATGAAATGAATAAGGCAGCAGGCTTACAGTTATGTCATACTCGGCTACAAGTCTTTCAAGTACAGCTGTTTCATCCATTGTCCAGAACAGTGATCTGCCATCAGGGTGACCGGCTATCATTTCATCTGCCCGTTCCTTCATTGGTGAAGCGACCATTATTGAAAAACCATTCTGTAACAGGTATTCCACAATGGGTTTTGCTACAAGCCCCGCTCCGAGAATCAGCACCTTCTTCATAGTGTGTCAAATAAGTTGTCGACAAATTAATCAAAGGCAGCAACAGAAGCAATGACATTTGAACTTTTTCTCTGTGTTCTCTGTGACTCACTGTCTTACACTTTGTTCTCTCTGTGTTCCTCTGTGTAAACTCTGTGTTCTCTGTGTCAGTTCTTAAATTCTTCAATAAGTTGTTATTATACAGTTGGAAAAAAATATTCAAATTCCTGATCTTGAATTTTTCCTGAATGTATCTTTGCTTTTACACAAAATGCCCGCTGATGCCTGAAACCCCGAAATACGTTGAAACTCCCCTCATGAAGCAGTATTATGCTGTGAAGGCGCAGCATCCTGATGCCATACTTCTTTTCAGGGTAGGGGATTTCTACGAAACATTTGGTGAGGATGCAATAAGAGCTTCAGAAATCCTCGGGATAACTTTAACAAGAAGGGCAAACGGCTCTGCTACCTTTGTCGAACTGGCTGGTTTTCCATATCATGCACTCGACACTTATCTTCCTCGTCTTGTAAGGGCAGGGCAGAGGGTTGCAATCTGCGAGCAGCTTGAAGATCCAAAACTGACAAAAAAGATAGTAAAAAGGGGTATCACCGAACTCGTTACCCCGGGGGTGAGCCTTAATGAAAATGTCCTCAGCCACAAGGAAAACAATTTCCTTGCTGCAGTGCATATTGACAAGAAACTTGCAGGGGTCGCATTTCTCGATATATCGACTGGAGAATACCTCGTTTCGGAAGGGACAATAGAATATGTGGACCAGATGCTAAGCAACTTCCAGCCGAAGGAGGTTCTTGTTGAAAAAGGCCATTCGGCTTCTTTTATTGAAAATTTCGGAAACAAGTACTTTGTATTCAGGCTCGACGACTGGATCTTTACAACCGAAGCTGCTAATGACAGGCTGCTTAAACAGTTTGAAACAAGTTCACTAAAGGGATTCGGGATACAGTCGCTTACCTGCGGAATTATTGCTGCCGGAGCGATACTTCACTACCTGGATATCACACAGCATGACCAGCTCGGTCATATAACAACAATATCCAGGATTGAAGAGGACAGGTATGTATGGCTTGACAAATTTACTATAAGGAACCTCGAGCTTTTCTTCTCGCCTTATGAAGGTGCAAGAACCTTGCTTGAAATTATTGACAGGACTGTCTCGCCGATGGGCGGGAGGTTGCTGAAGAGATGGATTTCACTTCCCCTTAAGAATCTCCAGCCGATAAACGACAGGCTTGAAAGTGTATCCTTCCTCGCATCACATAAGGAACTGAGGACTGAGATTGAATCCTACCTCAGGCAGATAGGAGACCTTGAAAGGCTTATATCAAAGGTTGCTGTTGGAAGAATAAATCCAAGGGAGGTTGTTCAGCTTAAAAGAGCGCTGCTCGCAACCGACCCGCTCAAAACCCTGTGCACTGCAAGCGGTTGCGAATCACTTTCAAACATTTCAGAGCAGATAAACCCCTGCCATTCTGTTGCCGAGAGGATCGGACGTGAACTAAATAACGATCCGCCTATGCAGGTTAACAGGGGCAGTGTTATTGCTAAAGGTGTTTCTGCAGAGCTTGACGAACTGAGAACAATAATGTACAGCGGTAAGGATTTTCTCGTTGACCTTCAGAACCGTGAAAGCCAGAGGACAGGGATATCCTCGCTCAAAGTAAGTTTCAACAATGTTTTCGGCTATTATATTGAGGTCAGGAATACTCATAAAGACAAGGTTCCCCCTGAATGGATAAGGAAACAGACCCTTGTCAATGCTGAAAGATATATAACCGAGGAGCTCAAGGAATACGAGACTAAGATACTTGGAGCAGAGGAGAAAATCATTGAACTCGAAACCAGGCTGTTCAACGACCTTGTCCAGTCACTTGTTGAGTACATACCTCAGATACAGTTGAACTCTTCGATGATAGCTAAGCTCGACTGCCTGCTTTCATTTGCCGTTGTATCAGTTGAAAATAATTATGTAAGACCTGTGCTCGATGAATCAAGGGTCCTTGATATCCGCGACGGGAGGCACCCGGTAATTGAAAAACAGCTGCCTCTCAGTGAGTCTTACGTACCAAACGATCTCTTCCTCGACACCGAGGATCAGCAGATAATTATTCTTACAGGCCCGAATATGTCGGGTAAATCTGCCCTCCTGAGGCAGACAGCATTAATTGTGCTGATGGCGCAAATTGGATGCTTTGTTCCAGCAAAGGAAGCAAGGATAGGGCTTGTGGATAAGATATTTACGCGTGTTGGCGCCTCAGATAATATCAGCCTTGGTGAATCTACCTTCATGGTTGAAATGAACGAAACGGCAAGTATCCTGAATAACCTTTCAGACAGGAGCCTCATTCTGCTTGATGAGATTGGAAGGGGAACAAGTACTTACGACGGCATTTCAATAGCCTGGGCTATTGTTGAATATCTTCACGAGAACAGGATGAGGGCGAAAACATTATTTGCAACTCATTATCATGAGCTAAACGAGATGGAGAATTCATTCGGCCGCGTGAGGAACTATAATGTATCGATTAAGGAGCTTAACAATAAGGTTATATTCCTGAGGAAGTTGAAAAGGGGTGGGAGCGAACACAGTTTCGGGATTCATGTGGCCAGGATGGCCGGTATGCCGAGGAGCGTTGTTAAAAGGGCAGATGATATTCTTTCAGAACTTGAACAGAGTCACGACCGTAAGGAACTGGCAAGACCGATTGCTGAAATTACAGAACACAGGGAAGGGATGCAGCTAAGCTTCTTCCAGCTCGATGACCCGGTACTTAAACAGGTTCGTGATGAGATACTTGACCTGGATATTGACAACCTCACCCCGGTTGAAGCCCTGAATAAGCTTTACAATATAAGGAAGCTGCTTAAATAAACCTTTTGAACTTTTCCCCGATCTTGAAATATGTGTATCTGCCTGCGTCTTCACCAGTTGCGTGAAGCTTGTCTCCGCTTGTCTCATAGGTACTGTGCTCGCCGGCTATCTGGGAGAAATACACTTCATACCTCTGACCATGCTCATCATTCATCAGTACATAGGCAAGGTTAGGGTGAATTTCTGATTTAAGGGCGCTGCCGCAGAGAGGACAATAGAATTCAAGCATCTCACCTTTTATTATTTCGAAGGACGGGTGCTTTACACTCGAATAATTACCGATCTGTGGGCTCAGCATTAAAATTGCTGTTTGCTTCCTGCTGTTTTTAATCCTGAAAATGATGTGACTTCCCACCCTCAGGTGGTCGTGGCATTTAGGGCAGAGAAAATCGTTCATTGTGACCTCCTTCTTTTTTAAATCCAAAAGCCTGATAATTAAACAACAAAGAACTCGCAAAACTGTTTGATTTTCTAAAGTTAATCATTAGAATCAAATTTATTCGCGAATGCAGATTTGTACTAAACACTATGATTCATTTTAAATTTCTGGCAACCATAACCCGAGAGTATACCGAGTGCCTCACCGATATCTGTGCTTAGTGCATTTCCTGCGCTTCTCTGGCAGAAAGGGCAGGCATGAATTTCTCCTGCTGAATCTATATAAATATATCTTTGGCCGGCTCCGGCACAACCTGAACGCCGCTGATGATAGCCCGGGTAAGTAAATATAGTATATCGTATACTTTCCCTGCGGCCGGTCATATCAGTATAAAACGACTCAAGAATCCTTATAAGATCTTCATCGAGTGAGACTTCCTGGTCTTTAAACCTTCCTGCTTCCCTTGGATCGAGTATCCTTACAATGCCTGCCTGCCATTCAATCGCAAGTTCGGCATACCTCCTGAGGTTGTCATATGAAACAAAGTCCCTGAAGGCACATAGGGAAAGTGAGACAACAATACCTGCGTTCCTGCAGTTCCTGGCTGCCTCTTTTGCCCAGAAAAATGATTCCGGGTTATTTCTTGACTTGTTATGCTCGCTTTCGTCAAAGCTGTCGAGACTGATATCTGCCCCTGTGAGACCGGCTTGTTTCAGTTGAACAGCTTTCTCAGGTGTCAGCCCGTATCCCGATGTAAGCAGCCATGTTTCACAACCTGTTCCGGTTTCTTCTATCAGTCGCAATAGATCTTCAAATCTTTCGAGAGGTTCTCCACCGCTTATCTGGATATGCCTTACCCCATTTCCTTTTAATTTTTTAACGATCCCCGACAGATCTTCATATGAAAGCTTCTCAGCGGAAGCTATGTTGTGCCATTCATAGCAGTGCCTGCAACCCAGCCTGCACCTTGAGGTAATTGCAAATATTACAGTAGTGAGTTTTTTCCCGGCCCCTGGGTTCATCAGCATGCTGATCTCGTTGTTAATGAAGCCGGTAAAAGCTTCTGATGGCCAGCCAGGGAAGTTTTCCGAGATAAAATACCTCCCGTCTGCCTTTAATAACTTAAAATTGTCTTTTAACCCTTTAAACTGCTTCCTGGTATCCGAGATTTTTCTAACCAGTGACAAGGCTTTCACAATATTCCCGGAAGCCCTGAGTGCACAGTCAAGGATATGAATTGATATCTGAAATCTTATGAACCGGGCTTTCCAGCCGCTTATTGTCCTTGCGTCCACTGAATTTTTCAAATTTGTGTTTTAGAGGTGGTTTTTTAATGATTTTAAATAATATAGCCTAGTTTTTCCCTATGACTTTCTCATATTCCTCCTTTGAAAAGCGTGGGAAACGGCCCGGCTGCCTGAAAGAATCAAGTTTATTTTTGTCGGCTTTACCGCTTAAGTCTCTCAATATCGTGTAATAACCGCTCGTATGTAAAAAAACTGATCTTGATGAATCCTGCAGCGACGGAGCCGGGAAGGTAATTGTGATTTCATCACCAACTTCTTTAAGGACAGCGTATTCTTTGTCCCTGGAACTGACCTGTTCAAGTTTGTTTGTCCCCGCCTGGTCGATTACAGATATTGGTTCCACAACAACGGAGCTTACCTGTTCATTTGGCCCGAAATCCATTGCAGCATAATCTATTTCCCAGAACTGGAAACCCGTTCTTAATTTAACAGATACTGTATCTGTGCTGATACCTGACAGATCAAGCGGAAGTACATCGTCTCTAAAAGCCATAGGACCGGCTATATTAAAATAGTCAGAGGATTTCCATTCATTGCCATTATTTACATAAACAGAAAGAGGTATATCCTGATCGAGCAGGTACTTTGTTAGTTTCGTACCTGGTGAGGAAGCCTGCTTTTTATTAAAGCTTTCATACCTCGCTCCGAAGAGTGAGTGGAATCTTGAAAAAAGACCATCCAGCCAGAAAGTGTTTCTTGCCCTTATAAAGAGTTTTGCTGAAGTACATCCTGCAGGTCTCAAAAACTTAAGCACAATCTCTTCGATTCCGTCAGGTTGAATATTTTTCTCATCACCTGAATAAATTACTTTGTCTTTTGAACTTATCAGGGGCAGGATATCCATTCCATTCCTGTTCGATGCGGAGATTGGGAGCACCGGTTTGACCGAGGTCTGAATCTTTCCATATTTATCGATAAGGACGCAGCTTCCTTTTGAATGATCAACTATTGTGAGCTTTGAGAGATTCACATACTGGATTTCATGAACTTCATTAGTGAGTTTCAGCTTATAGTTTTTCTGGTTTGTTGTGAAATCAGTCAGGGGCAGATAGTCATCTCTTTCAAGCCCGGGTTGAGTTGCGCCGCTGAATATCTCACCGTTAAAAGAAAAATTATCACCGTCAAAAGTGTAAACAAAAGGACATGAAGTTTTCATTAGCAGGGCTATAACAGCCAGTACCCCATAAACAGCCACGGCTGTACCCGCTATACCAAAAACCCACGATGCGAGAGTAGTCCCTGTATCCGGGTCATATACCTCAATTTTATTTATTGATTTTAAATGAAAACTTACCTTGCCATCGGGTCCTTCAGAATAACCTGAAATATAAATATGTACCTCGTTCAGAAGGTAAAGTTCACTTTCAGTTCCGAACCTTTTGTACCTGTTTGTTTTTGTCGGATTCACCTGTTTGCTCCTGTACTGCACAACGGTTCCTTCCTTTATTCCTGAAACAGTATCCGATAAGATTGAGATGTCTTTCAGCCTCCATACTTTTTCGTCAACATGCAGATAAATGTTCTTATTCTGCGACTGAAAATTTGTTATGGCCCTGGCTGGCTCATCTGATGATATTCTAACCCTGAAATAAAAGCAGCCTGACAGCATAATCAGGAATGAGTAAAGGGTTATCCAGGAAATTATTCCTGACACGGTACTTCTGCGCATTATTTTCAGCATATCATCCTGAATTTTGGTTTGGAACAAGGGCATTTCCTGTATAATACAAATCCCTGGCAAGTACCTGAAAATCTGCCATAAGGATTAAAATTTGCAGTGCAATTTTATCTGGCAAGTTTTCTGTTATAGGTGTATATATATCAAATTTAGACCTTAACAGGATTAAAAACAAATTTACTTGCCGAGCGGGATTATACCACCAGGCCGGTTTTTAATAATGCAATCCGAACCCAAACCTGAAAAGTGGATTCTCTGAATCGTATGGCATATCTTCTTTCTGTTTTCTTACAGCATCCATCGATGATGGCATTTCCACGGGTAGTTTTCCCTGGGGGTTGAAGACACCAAATACAATGTCGAGAAGTGCGGCATCGCTGCACCCGTAGTTTGCAAGCAGGCCTCTGCTGGCCGATGCTATCTCGGGTATCACGGCAGGCCTGTCGGTATATATGTCAACAATTGACGGAAGCTTATTAATCAGACTTAGTATTTTGGACTTTTCCTTTTCCCTGAAATCAAGATCACCGCTTGAGAAAAGACGGCCAAGGAGTCCTGCACCTTTTAATACTCCGGATGGGGCTTTGATTCTTATTATCGCAAAATCAGCTTCAGCAGGACTTTTTACAACTGTTCCGTATTCAGCAGCCACCTCCGGTTTTATATTTTCAATATAAATTCTGATCCCCTTTTTCAACGGGAGGACAGGTTTTTTGTCTATTGTATCATTCTTTAAAAGTACAACTGATTTTCTCTGGGCCAGGTCGCCGGCAGCTTTAAACGCCGGGTTGCCTATAACTTCCACAGCCTTGTCAATATCCACGTAAGGATTATCAAACAAACCCATTATGAATTTCATTCTAATCAGCCTTCTTACAGAGATATCAAGCCTGCTTTCTGAAATTTTTCCATCTTTCACTGCCTTTACTATAAGCTCAGGAACTGTTTCACCTCCAAACTGATCCACACCGGCGTTGATAACCCTCACAATCCTGTCTTCTTCTGAAGCATTTTCCAGACCCCACGACCTTGCTGCCATAATTGTTTTCCCAAGAACCTTCCAGTCAGTTATGATACCCCAGTCAGTACATACAATACCATCAAATTTATACTTCTCGCGGAGAAGCCCTGTGATAATTTCTTTGTTGAATGACATACCGACTTCTTCCATCCCGATTCCTTTCGGAACACCATAATACGGCATTATTTCTGCGGTACCTGCCCTGAATGCAGCCTCGAAGGGCAGCAGGTGATAATTGAAATTGTTACCCGGGTATACCTGTCCCTTCTGAACCTTGAAATGAGGATCGATGCCCTCCTTCTGTGGGCCTCCGCCGGGGAAGTGCTTTGTCATGCAGGCAACACTGTTTGGTCCCATTGTGTCTCCCTGGAAACCTTTGATATAGGCGTAAGTGAGTTTTGAGGAAAGGGCAGCATCCTCACCAAATGTTGTATTCATCCTTCCCCATCTCGGTTCTGTAGCAAGGTCGACCTGAGGATGAAGAGCGACCCTGATTCCAACTGCAAGGTATTCCCTCCGTGCCATATCCGCAAAATCTGCAACTGTCTGCGAATCCCCTATGGCTGCAAGGCCCAGTGGTTCAGGGAACTGCGAGAAATCACCTGCAAGTGCTGATGCCAGTGGATTACTGCTGAAATGATTTCGCGGATCTGTACCGATAGTTACAGGTATACCAAGCCTCGTCCTTTCAGCAAGTCTTTGCATATTATTATACCAGATCGCCATTTCTTTTTTCCCTGTTCCAAGGAGGATATTGAAGTGATTTATGTGCTTGGGAAACATCATTTTGGTTGTACCCATAAACATAAACGAGAACGGGTTGGAAAGAGAAGGACTTTCAGCCAGCGATCCGTCTTTATTCATTCCGATCATTGAAAAAAACATGGTTCCTGCCTTTTCCTCAAGATTCATCTGTGAGAGAAGATCCTCAACCCTTTCATTAACCGGTTTCCTCGAATCTTCATAAATATCAAGCTTCCCGTTCTTGTTCAGGTCGCGGAAAGTGAATCCGTCAGCTGTGATGACTTTTACTTCAGGTCCCATAAGGGCCTTCGCCTTCTTTTCAGCACGACCCGATGATACTTTAATTATAAGGAATCCGATAACGAGGAGGAGTATAACGGCACCTATTAGTGAGCTGATCGCCCAGGACAGGAATTTAAGCAGTATTTTCATCTTTATCTTTTTTTGGGAGATTGTGAATAATAAGCTATGAATTTTTTATATATGTGACTGCTATTGCAGTACCTACTTTTTCGAAGAACCTGTCGACAGACCTTCCGAGTGATGATTTTTCAAGGCCTTTTTGCCTTGAGATAATTTCCCTTCTAAGTGAATAAAGGGCAGTAGTGCTTGTTTCGTAACCTCCGGGTCTGTTTCTCCCGAGCCAGAGTGTTTTATTTGTGTCGATATATTCGGACAGTGTTTTGTCCATTCCTTTCAGTAACTCCTTTTGCTTCTCTGTAGTAAGTACGCTTTTTTTCTGGATATAATACTGCAGGTCGACGGCCACTTTCAGAAGCTTAAGGGTATTCCTGTATTCTTGCCTCACAAGCAGGCTGTCATCTCCTTCCGGGCTTGTCTCTTGAAGCAGTATATCGGCTGAATCAATTAAGGCATACATCCCTTCAAAATTATATGCATGCCTGTTGTTATAGGATTCCCTGAAACTGCTTATAAGTTCCGGGGCTATATCTCCCATAAGTGTTGTGATTCCTTTCTGCATCTTATCCCAGATTGCTTCAATGAGGACTTCGTCCATTATCCCGAACTGGAAGCCCATAACTGTGCTTGTCATTGAAACGCCGGGTTTCTCCTCATATACAGGATATTTGCCGAGGTTATATGCCAGCTGGCCCATTATTCCTGATTTGTCACGATACATATAGGATGATAGAAATGATTCAAGCGGCACCTTATCAGCCCCAACATTATTCCAGCTGAGTGCACCTCCAAGGCAATATCCGGGATAGCTTACAGGCAGGTACTGCCAGTGACCCATGTCGCCCCAGTCGGTCAGCAGCATTCCTTTTGCGCCATATTTTACCCCGGCATCAACGGCATTACTTATATTAGCCTTCATGTTGTCGCTTCGGCCAACAAGACTCGACCAGCTGCTGGTTCCCGGGCAGACCATGAAGTTAACCCCGTTCGCCCTGAAATTCCGGGCATTCTTTTCAAAGGGATACATCGCTTCATACCCCCAGTCGAGGAGTGTTACATCCCCGGGTATTCTTTTAAGGGCTTCAGGTGACCTGAGAACTATATCTCCCCACATCATCATGTTCTTTCCTCTTGTTGTAACAATTTCGTGAACTTTCAATGCATAGTCCATATAAACATTCACAACTCCTTTCTCCTGGCATAGCTTTTTGCTTTTACCTTTCCCTAGGTCGAACGTCTCATCCATGTTAACATTGAAATGTTCCGAACTGAAATTGGGCAGCAGATCGTCAGTCATCCTAGTTACAAGCTCTATACTTCGCGGATCCGACGGATCGAGAGTCCCTTTCATATCAATCAGTCCGAGCATCTTAAAGCCATCGGGGCATTCAGCAAGATCGCTGTACTTTTCAGTGCCCAGCCACGCCATCATATGACCGAACATATTCTGGTTGGGAACAAGGTCGATGAAGTTTTTCCTGCATAAGGTATCGAGGGACCTAATATCTTCTCCCGTAACCGGGGTTTCTGTTTTTGCCCACAGGTCGCTGAATGAAGGATAGGCGAAAGAGAATCCTTCAACATAAAGTTCAAGATGATTGAATTTAAGGTCGGCAAGCATCCCGGCAAGCCTGTAAAGGGTTTCCCTCGTCGGGATCTTGTTCCTGCTTATGTCGAACATCAGCCCCCGCACCTCCAGGTCCGGCCAGTCCTCGATTGTAACACAAGGGATATCTCCCCTGTAGTTCCTGTTAAGAACCTTCAGGCTGATAATTGAATAATAAAGACCTTCAACAGTACTGAATTCAGAAATTATCCTGCCAGGAGTTATCTCCAGTTTATAACCCTGTTTGTTCATGCCTGGAATAAACCTGAAGACAATCGCTCCTCCATTAATGGCACTTATTGGTTTTATTCCATCAATTCTTCCCAGCCAGTAACCGACTTTCTCTCTCAGGGAATCAGGCGCTGTAAAGGATAGTTTTTCTGGCATCCTGAAGCTTCCCTTTCCCGTGAAAACTTTCTTTGGAACCGGGAGAAGGTTAAGCACTGAACCGGTGGCTTCCTTCGCAGAATACAATACGATTCCTGTATCAGTCTTTTTAAGTGAATTCCTTGTACTTATAACTTTCTTTTCCAGTGAGTTGTATTTAAAAAAGAAGAATATAACCAGGATTATCAGAAGAGATAATATCCCTGTAAAAAGATAGAGGAAGACTCTCAAAAGCTTTTTCATAATCTTGTGTTTTTCGGAATCCCTGAACCCAGGTAACAATAAAAGTAAATCATTTTTTTCACAAACCGTTTTTAAGTGCAATAAAACCGGAAGAGTAAAAAAAATGCTAACTTTCAGTATACTTTTCCTTACCAAAGTCATTTATAAACCCTGATTATGAAAGCATCAATTACCTACTTTAAAAAGGCATTCCATATCGTGAGTACTGTAGTCATGATAATCTTTATTGCAGCAGGATGCAAAGGTCCCGCAGCTGATTACGATACCCTGAAGAGCGGGTTTGTCAATCCGCCGGAAAGTTCAAAGCCACGTGTATGGTGGCACTGGATGAATGGTAACATAACAAAAGAGGGTATCCGTGCTGACCTTGAATGGATGCATCGAACTGGTATTGGGGGTTTTCAGAATTTTGACGCCTCTCTTATGACTCCGCAGGTAGTGGATAAAAGACTGGTTTATATGACCGACGACTGGAAGGATGCATTTCGGTTCACCACAAAACTAGCTGATTCACTTGGCCTCGAGATGGCCATAGCCGGCTCACCAGGATGGAGTGAGAGCGGAGGTCCATGGGTAAAACCGAATGAAGCAATGAAAAAATATGTTTGGAGCGAACTAAGGGTAGAAGGCGGAAAAAATTTTTCCGGGAAACTTCCAGCTCCTCCAATAGTGACTGGCCCTTTCCAGAATATTTCGTTCTCAGGTGGAGTGGCACTTAACGGGAATATTTTCAGGAAGCTTCCCGAATATTACGCTGATGCTGCTATTGTTGCCTGCAGGCTGGCCAACAATGATTTTTCTATGGAGACCTTAAATCCGAAAGTCACTTCAAGCGGCGGCCGCTTTGACCTTAAAATGCTTACCGACGGTGACCTGGCGACAAGCTCATTTTTGCCAGCAGTAAATGTTGGACAGGATGCCTGGATACGCTTTGAATTTCAGAAACCTGAGACAATGGATGGACTCACTATTGTCGGAGGGGGTTCTGCCGGGATGTTTGGCTTTGGAGCCGACCAGTCTGCCAGAGGTCTTGAATCAAGTAATGATGGCAGGACTTGGGAGAAGGTTGTTTCAATACCCAGGGCCCCGGCAGGCCGGTTAACAATGTCTTTCAATCCTGTTACAGCAAAGTATTTCAGGTTTACATGGACAACTCCTCCGCCTGCTCCAAGATTCTCAGTAGCTGCCCTGCTGGGTATTGATGAGCCTAAAACACCTCCTGCTCCTGCAGGAACAAATATTGCCGAACTGGTCCTGCATACTGTACCGGTTGTGAACAGGCTTGAAGATAAGGCGGCATTCACTTCGGAAGCAGACCTGTATAAATTTGCCACCCCGAATGGTAATTCGACTGATGTCATAATGAAGGATGATGTAATAGACCTTAGCTCACTGATGAAGCCAGATGGTTCTCTTGAATGGACAGCTCCTGAGGGAAACTGGGTGATAATCAGGCTCGGCTATTCATTGACAGGTCATGAGAATGCCCCGGCTTCACAGGAAGCAACTGGACTGGAGGTGGATAAACTGAATGCTGGTCATGTAAAAAGTTATTTCACGAATTACCTTGATCAGTATAAGGATGCCACAGGTGGTTTAATGGGAAGCAGGGGGTTAAAATATATGATTACAGACAGCTGGGAGGCAGGTGTACAGAACTGGACCGACAGCATGATCACAGAGTTTAAGAACCACAGGGGCTACAGCCTTATCCAGTGGATACCTGTACTTACCGGGAGGATTGTCGAAAGTACAACCGCAAGTGATAAGTTTCTATGGGACCTCAGGAGAACAATCTCCGATCTCACTGCCGTAAATCATTATGACCAGCTTACAGATATACTGAAAGAACGTGGCATGGGCAGGTATACCGAATCTCATGAGAGTGGCAGGGCATTCATAGCGGATGGAATGGAAGTCAAGAGAAAAGCCGACATCCCGATGAGCGCCACATGGACACCGGGAGGATTTACAGGCGGAGATGAAGTATCAACAGGTTATAAAGCCGATGTCAGGGAGTCAGCGTCAGTAGCTCACCTGTACGGGCAAAATCTTGTTGCAGCTGAATCCATGACTGCAATAGGCACTGCCTGGGCCTGGTCGCCTGAGCTGCTGAAACCGACAGCCGACATGGAAATGGCAAACGGTCTCAACAGGTTCGTTATTCATACATCTGTTCACCAGCCGGTAAATGATAAGATCCCTGGTCTCGGACTCGGTCCTTTCGGCCAGTGGTTCACAAGACATGAGACCTGGGCAGAACAGGCAGCACCCTGGATCAGCTATCTTTCGAGAAGCTGCTATATGCTGCAGCAGGGAAAATTTGTTGCCGATATAGCCTGGTTCTACGGGGAGGATAATAATGTTACAGCCCTCTTCGGGTCAAAACTTCCGGATGTACCGGAAGGATATAACTACGATTTTGTTAATGCAGACGCACTTCTCAACCTGTTAAAGGTAAAGGACGGCCTTATAGTGTCTCCTTCGGGGGCTTCATACAAACTGCTTGTACTTGACCCAAACAGCAGGTATATGACACTGCCCGTTCTAAGGAAAATTGAGGAACTTGTGAAGGCAGGGGCTGTTATTGCAGGGCAAAAACCAATAGGTTCCCCCAGTATGACCGATAATCCCAAGGAGTTTTCTGAACTGGCCGACCAGTTATGGGATACCGATAACGGAGTTACAGCTACAGGCAATGGAAAAATATTTGCCGGAATGTATGTAGGCGATGTACTAAACACACTGAATATAAAGCCAGATTTTGAATACTCGGGATCAATGCCCGACAGCCGCCTGCTTTTTGTGCACAGGAAAATGAATGATATGGATATTTACTGGGTGAATAGCCGCCAGAAATCTGGTGATGAGGTAGTCGCAAAATTCAGGGTTGAAGGGAAAGCAGCAGAGATATGGCATCCTGAGACAGGCAGAATAGAAAAAGCGGTTTACAGCCAGGAAGACGGGATGACGAAGGTTCCGTTATCACTTGTCCCTGATGATGCGGTATTCATAGTATTCAGTGGTAAAGCGGAAAATAACGTCATTCCTTCTTCATCTACTGAAACAGAACTTGCAACATTATCAGGTGAGTGGATACTTCATTTTCAGAAGGACAGGGGTGCACCTGATACAATTAAAATAAATCAGCTCTTTTCCTGGCCTGGCAGTTCAAATACCGGGGTGAAGTATTTCTCAGGTACCTGCACATATGAAAAGAGACTTGATATTCAAAAGGAATGGACTGATAACAACAAGGAAATATGGATAGACCTGGGCGATGTTAAAAATCTTGCTGAGGTTGTAGTAAACGGAAAATCTGCCGGCATTGTCTGGAAAAAACCATTTAAAACTGAAATATCAGGTCTCGTCACTCCAGGTGAAAATAAACTCGAGATAAGGGTCACAAACCTCTGGGTTAACAGGCTTATCGGTGATGCACAGCCCGGTGTTACAAAGAAATTCACTTATACAACCATGCCGTTCTACAGGGCTGATTCACCACTACTGCAATCAGGCTTGCTAGGCCCTGTGAAACTGACAGGAATTGAACAATGAATTTAGCCCCGGGCAAAGTCCCGGGGTTTTATTTATCACATTATGTGATTCCAGGTATAACTTTTTCTTTACTTTGTTGTTCTTTAAGAAGATGAAGAAGGTTATAGGCATAGTGGTTTTACTGGTGATTGCAGCCTCAGGGCTGTACATCAGTATTGATCATCATTATTGCGGTGGTAGCCCTTATGGAGTTAAAATATCGCTTTCCGGTGAACTTGCATCCTGCGGTATGGAAAGTCCGCAGAAGACTTCCGGTCAGGGTACCAGTTTTGAAAAGCGTTGCTGTGAGGATCACCTGACTGTATACCATTATTCTCCCGAATTTTTCCAGATTTATGAGGCATCCTGCAGCATTTCAAAACAGTTGCTGCCATGCCATCCTGTTATTGCACATCTTACTCCGGTTCAGGCTGTTGATGAATTCAGCTCAGAGTTTATTCCACCCGGACCTGCAATTAAGTCGCAAAACACACTTAATAAGACCTGTATTCTCAGGATCTGAATTTTCTATTACTCCCATCCCTGGTCCATCTGGTAAAATGGATCTGTGAGATTGATCCATTAGTGGATTAATCATTACCCATTTACATATTTTCATTTCTCATAAATATTCCAGGTATGTTCAACAGACTTGTAAAGTATTTTCTCGAAAACAGGCTTATATCACTGGCCTTCCTTGTACTGGTAGTTATTGCAGGTTTTATGACGATGCCATTTACCGGCCATATACCGCTATTGCCCCGCGACCCGGTTGCGGTAGATGCAATCCCTGATATCGGCGATAACCAGCAGATCATTGCGACGGAGTGGATGGGTCGCTCGCCCCGCGATATCCAGGACCAGGTGACTTACCCCCTGACTACGGCTCTCATGGGAATTCCAGGGGTGAAGACTATCAGGAGTACATCGATGTTTGGGATGTCATTCATTTACCTGATATTCAATGATGATGTTGAGTTCTACTGGAGCAGGTCGCGGATTCTGGAGAAACTGAACTCACTTCCGGCAGGCACGTTGCCGCAGGGTGTTCAACCTGCCCTGGGTCCGGATGCAACTGCTCTCGGGCAAATATTCTGGTACACGCTGGAGGGCAGAGATCCTGCAACAGGAAAGCCGGCAGGAGGGTGGGATCCACAGGAACTGAGAGCTATCCAGGATTTCCAGGTAAAGTACGCCCTTGCATCTTCTGAAGGTGTTTCCGAGGTCGCATCGGTCGGAGGCTTCATAAAAGAATACCAGGTCGACCTCAACCCTGCAGCTATGAAGGCTTTTAATGTAAATACAATGGAGGTTATGAACGCGGTGAGGAAAAGTAACCTCGATATTGGCGCAGAAACTGTTGAACTTAACAATGCGGAATACATAGTCCGGGGGCTGGGCTACGTGAGAAATCTTACCGACCTGGAAAATTCTGTAATAAAGAGCACGGATAATGTAGCTGTACGGATAAAGGATATTGCACATGTGAGCTTTGGGCCTGCACCGCGCAGGGGAGGTCTGGATAAATCAGGATCCGAAGCTGTAGGTGCGGTTGTTGTTGCGAGGTATGGTGCCAACCCACTTCGGGTTATAGAGAATGTAAAAGAGAAGATAAAGGAAATTGAAAATGGCTTGCCTCAGAAAGTTCTTCCCGATGGCACTGTGTCTAAGGTTACTATTGTACCGTTTTATGATCGGACAGGCCTAATAAAAGAAACTATTGGTACGCTTGGTACAGCGCTTTCTCATGAAATACTGATCAGTATCATTGTGATAATTGTCCTTGTTCTTAACCTCAGGGCTTCAGTCATAGTAGCCGGACTCCTTCCTGTAGGTGTGCTGATGACTTTCATCCTGATGAAGATATTTCACGTAGATGCAAACATAGTTGCTCTTTCTGGTATTGCAATAGCAATAGGCGTGATGGTCGATATCGGAATTGTTGACGTTGAGAATATTCTCAGGCATCTCGAAATGGAGGGCAATCGTGGATTAAGAGGCAGGAACCTGCTTAAAGTAATCTATGAGGCTACCACAGAGGTAAGAGCTGCTGTTGTCACTTCCATAGCGACTACTGTTGTCAGCTTTCTCCCTGTTTTCGCCCTCCAGGGCCAGGAAGGCAAACTGTTTCATCCCCTGGCATATACAAAAACCTTCGCACTGATCTCCGCCTTTGCACTGGGGATAATCATTCTTCCAACACTTGTTTACCTGTTTTTCAACTTCAGGATAAATACAAAGAAAATAAGCAGTGCAGGGAACTACCTGATTGTTGTGGCCGGTATAGTACTGGCAGCTTTTACGGGCAATGCCGTTGCATTAATCCTTACTATAGTTGGTATTAATAACCTTACCGCTCATTTCTGGAGCGGGGAGCGGCGTGAATATCCCACTTATATAAATATTGCGGTGACAATCCTGCTCGCAACCTGGTACCTGGCAGGAGAATGGCTACCCCTTGGTCCTCATATTGGCAGCCTTGTCAATTTCATCTTTGTCGCAATCGTGATCGCACTGATACTTTCGGCTCTCCTTGCAATGGTAAGGTATTATGAAAGAATTATCAGGTGGGCCCTAAGAAACAAATTAAAGTTTTTAATAATTCCTGCAGCATCATTGTTTATCGGGATACTGATCTGGCAGGGATTTGGGAAAGTATTTGGAATAATACCTTCAGCGGCAGAGAGAATAGGGATCGGTGGTATACGTGAATCCTCATTATGGAAAAAGGGGATCAGCACCTTCCCCGGAACAGGAAAGGAGTTTATGCCATCTCTTAATGAAGGATCGTTTCTGCTGATGCCCTCTGCAATGCCACACACCGGGATAGAGAAAACGCTTGAATATATTGAAACACTCGACAGGAGAGTATCTTCAATCCCCGAGGTGGAAGCTGCAGTTGGCAAATGGGGGAGGGTCAGCTCAGCCCTCGATCCGGCACCGGTGCAGATGTTTGAGAATACTATAAACTACCGGCCTGAATATATTATTGATGAAAATGGCAAAAGGATGAGGTTCAGGGTCGACAGGAAAGGGAATTTCATCCTTAAGGATAATTCACTATATAATCCCCAGGGGCCGGTTTTCAGAATTATCCCTGCCGACAGCCTTATCCCCGACCCACATGGGGATTATTTCAGGCAGTGGAGACCATCAATAAGGAAACCCCAGGATATCTGGAACGAGATTTCAGCTGTCACAGATCTTCCTGGCCTTACTTCGGCTCCCAGGCTTCAGCCGATTGAAACAAGGCTTGTAATGTTATCCACGGGTATGAGGGCATCAATGGGACTCAAGATATACGGCCCGGATGAAACTTCGATTGAAAAAGCTGGACTTGCCTTTGAACAAGCCCTCCGGGAAGTGCCATCAGTTAAACCGTCATCAGTTTTCTACGACAGGGCTGTTGGAGCTCCCTACATCGAAATAAGGCTAAAAAGGGAAGCAATGGCCCGTTATGGCATGTCAGTAAGTGACGTGCAGGAAATTATTGAGACTGCTGCCGGTGGCATGGCATTGTCAACATCTGTTGAAGGAAGAGAAAGATACCCTCTCAGGGTAAGATATCCCCGTGAACTGAGAGACAACCCCGAAGATCTGAAAAAGATACTTATACCATCGATGGAGGGGATACAGGTTCCTCTTGGCCAGGTTGCAGATATTGAATATGCCAAAGGGGAACAGATGATTAAAAGTGAGAATACCTTTCTTACAGGGTACATAATCTTTGATAAACTTGAAAACAGGGCAGAAGTTGATGTTGTTAATGAAGCTTCAGGAATACTCAAATCAAAGATCAGTTCCGGAGAACTGAAATTACCTCCCGGGGTGACCTGGAAGTTCGCAGGTAACTATGAAAACCAGATCAGAGCCGCAAAACGACTTGCACTTGTAATTCCTCTCAGCCTGATTGTAATATTCTTTCTGCTTTATATGCAGTTCAGAACAATCACAGCATCACTTATTCATTTCTCAGGGGTATTCATTGCTTTTTCCGGTGGATTCATTATGCTCTGGCTATATGGCCAGGATTGGTTCATGAATTTTCATTTTGCGGGAATAAACCTGCGTGACATATTCCAGGTTCATGGTTTCAACCTCAGTGTTGCAGTTTGGGTTGGATTCATAGCCCTGTTTGGTATTGCAACAAATGACGGAATAATAATGGGAACCTATATCCACCAGATCTTCGAGGACAAGAAACCAGCAACAATTGAAGAGGTGAGAGAGGCTGTTGTTGCAGCAGGTAAAAAACGTGTCCGTGCTGCGATGATGACAACAGCTGTGGCAGTGATTGCTCTCCTGCCTGTTCTTTCTTCAACGGGTAAAGGTTCGGATATCATGATACCAATGGCAATACCGGTATTCGGAGGTATGGTAATCCAGGTGATGACAATCTTTGTTGTCCCGCTGCTCCAGGCGGCATGGAGGGAACATGCTATTGTGAGTCAGGCTCCCGGATATGATGAAAAAATTTAAAGTACAGAAATGATGAAAAAGATATTAATTACTCTCCTGCTGACAGCCGGCATCTCAGCCTCGCGGTCACAAATAATGGCCCAGCAGGTAAACGACTCCCTGATGCATTATATCGGGATTGCCATTAAGAATAACCCCACCGTCAGGCAGAACCTGTCGCTTTATAAGGCAACGCTTGACAGGAAAGAACAGGCCGGGTCACTTCCGGATCCTGAGCTTTCAGCCGGGGTGCTTTTAAAACCAATGCTTCTTATGGATGGAAGACAGTATGCTGATATAAGGGTTATGCAGATGTTCCCGTGGTTTGGATACAGGAAGACCGCCAGGGAGGAAATGGAATATATGGCCCAGGCTGGAAACCTGAAATATTCCGATGCTGTCCTTTCAGTAATTGCCGACCTTGAAAAAAACTGGCTGGAGCTTTATTCGGTTCGTAAAATGCAGTCGATAACAAAAAGAAATATTGAAACACTTTCCGCGATTGAAAAACTTGCGGTTACAGGCTATACAAACAGTCAGAACAGCGAGAGCGGACAAGGCCTGGCTGCAATAAATATGATTAAGATTGAAAGAGGTGAACTGTTGATCGATCTCTCTGAACTTGGAGAGAAAGAACATACATTGACTGCAAGGATAAACAGCCTGATGAACAGGGACCAGGCTGCCGATGTTTTTGTTCCTGGTTCAATTCAAGCAGATTCACTTGACCTGAAATCAGTTTACAAGGCTGATAGTCTTGTAAATAATAATCCTATGGTAAAGATGCTTGAGCAGGAAGGCAGGTCTCTTGCAGCAAGGCAGACGATGATTAAAAAGATGGGCTTGCCAATGCTGGGCCTGGGTCTCAATTATACTGTGATTGGAAAGAGTGAATTCACGTCCTCATCAATGAATGGTAAGGACATGGTCATGCCGATGCTCACACTCACTTTGCCTGTCTACAGGAAAAAGTACTCTGCCATGCTCTCTGAAAATGAGAATCTCAGGAACGCGAATGCATACAGCAGGACAGAAGTTGAAAACAGCCTGCGTACTGAATTAGCTGCTGCAATGGAACAATATCATAATGCAGTGAGACGATTCCAGCTTTACAACAACCAGAACGACCTGGCAGGAAATACGCTTGAAATAATGATGCAGTCTTTCGCAGCAGGCAAGACCTCCATGACTGAACTTTTAAGAATCAGGCAGCAGTGCTACCAGTATGAGACAAAAAAAGAACAGGCGCTTGCCGACCTTAACTCAGCCGTTGCAGATATCAGGAGAATACTGGCAATTTCAGACATAACCGGAAAAAATTGAAGAAATGAAAAAGATAATTTTAAACAGCTACATCAAGTATGGCATTTTAGTTCTGGCAGGAATTTTTGCAGGATGGCTGCTTTTCCACGGATCAGATCATAAAAGGGATGGACAGAAACCTGCAACTGAAGCGAATGCAGAGGAAATATGGACCTGTGCAATGCATCCCCAGGTCCGGATGCATGAACCGGGTAAATGTCCTATATGCGGCATGGACCTTATTTTACAGAAGCAACAAGTGGTTTCTGATTCTTCAACAGAAGGGTTACAGCTCTCAGCAGAAGCTGCTGCGCTTGCCGGTGTAACAACCTCATTTGTGACCAGGCAAAAACCGGTAAAGGAGCTTCAGCTGACAGGCCAGGTGGAATTTGACGAGAGGACCTTCCAGAACCAGGTTGCCCACATCCAGGGCAGGATCGAAGGATTAAATTTAGATTTTACAGGCGAATATGTTTCTGCAGGAGAGGTGCTCGGGCAGATCTACTCTCCCGACCTTGTAACGGCACAGCAGGAACTCCTCCAGGCTGCTTCGGCACGAAAGGAACATCCTGAATTATACGAAGCTTCACGAACCAGGCTCCGTCAATGGATGCTTACCGATAAACAGATTGATGAGATTGAACAGACTGGTAAGATAAGGTATTCAACAGATATCATTTCAAATACTTCCGGCGTGGTGGTATCGAAAAAAGTGAATAAGGGTGATTATGTTGAAAAAGGGAGCATACTCTTTGAAATTGCTGATCCTTCCAATATCTGGATTCAGTTTGATGCATACGAAACCGACCTTCCTTTTCTAAAGAAAGGGACAGCAATTGATTTCTCGATTGAAGCATTGCCAGGTGAACAGTTTCACGGTACTGTATCATTCATAGACCCTGTTATAGACCGGGTTACAAGAATATCAAAAGTAAGGGTTGAAACAAAAAACACCGGAGGAAGGATCAAGCCGGGCATGTTTGCAACAGGCACTGTGAATTCAGTCCCAGCTGGTTATGAAAACAGTATTGTTGTTCCAAAGAGCTCTGTTCTTTGGACTGGGAAAAGATCTGTTGTTTATGTGAAAAGCAGCTCGCCAGGTGGAGCTGAATACACTATGCGTGAGATAGTTCTCGGGCCTGAACTACGGGAAGCTTATATAGTTGAAAACGGTCTCAGGGAAGGAGAGGAGATTGTAACGAACGGAACTTTCACAATCGATGCCGCAGCCCAGCTCCATGGGAAGCAAAGTATGATGAATTCTGACCTGGGCTCTCCGAAGAACAGCGGACAGGTTACAAATAACACGCAGCATGGTGTTTTCAGAGTTTCGGGTAACTGCGATATGTGCAAGGACCGGATTGAGAAGACAGCCCTTTCGGTAAAAGGGGTCGAAACTGCTTCATGGGATGCCGGAACAGGAAAGCTTACTGTAGATTATAATTCTGCTTCTGCAAGTCCTGATTTAATCCTTAAGGCAATCGCAACAGCGGGCCATGACAATGAACGGTTCAGGGCAGCTGATGAAGTCTATAACAGCCTGCCTTCATGCTGTCATTACAGGAAATAGAAAGATCATAAAGAATACTACATTTATGTAAAAATTTCCCCAGATGAGAATACAGTTCCTTATTTTTTCGCTCATAGTGATCACCCTGTCACAGGCATGTTCTGAAAGGAGCAATATCATTATGCCAGGCAATGATACCGGTATTTCGGTGAGTTCATCAGATACAGGGCTTATGTCTGTCTTTAAGTGGGCTGTTAATACATCGGCTTCATATGTTGGAAATCCCGGGGATCCTGTCGGGCCATGGTACGAAGCTGCGCTGCCCGGAAGGGAGGCATTCTGCATCAGGGATGTCAGTCACCAGTGTATCGCTGCAGAAATTCTTGGATACTCCGGGCAGAATAAAAATATGTTCAGGAAATTCGTTGAAAATATATCTTCTTCAAGGGATTATTGCTCCTTCTGGGAAATCAACAGGTATAATAAACCTGCACCTGTTGATTATTCAAGCGACTCAGATTTCTGGTATAACCTCAATGCAAATTTTGATATTATTGATGCATGCTTCAAACTTTATAAATGGACCGGTGACAGTACTTACATTTCTGACCCCTCATTCGGGAGGTTTTTCAGGCTTACTATGAATGAGTATATAAGCAGGTGGCAGCTTTCCCCCGATAGCATAATGGCGAGGCCCCCTTTGATGAATCTTCGGAAAGGAACTGTTAAATACCGTTATGCAAGGGGTATCCCATCCTATGATGAAGGCCAGGAAAATATGTGCGTAAGCGGAGACCTGCTTGGCATGATCGCTAATGCGGCTTCAGTTTATTCTTCGATTTTGAAATTGCAGGGTTCTTTGCGCGAAGCCGGACATTATGATGAACTTGCTTCCCGTTACAGGAGGCTTATCGATTCGTTGTGGTGGGATAACAGTGTTTCCGCCTATCATGGCTTTTTTATGAGCGACAGGAAATTTTACCCCGGGGGTACCGGACAAAGCGAATTCCTTCTCTGGTATGGTGTTATTTCTGACCCTGACAGAATCAGAAAATCCCTGGCAGATCTTAAAAATTCCCAGGTAGAGGTATTGTCATATCTGCCTGAACTATTCTCCCGGTATGGATACTATGCTGAAGCCCGCGATTTCATCGAAAAAATTTACACTGACAAAAGAAGGGAATACCCGGAGGCCTCGTCAGGGGTGATCGAAGGAATTGTAAGGGGGATGGCCGGCGTGGAACCTGATGCTGCTTCTGGTATAATAAGAACATGTTCACGTCTTCCGGATGAAAAAGGCTGGATACAGGTCGTCAATATTCCTGTTTTCAGTGGAATTGTAGCTGTGAGACATGAGGGGATTAATGAGCACTTTCCTTCTCATTTCGAAACAGGCTGTATGGCAGCGCGCGTATACGACAATCACTGCCAGCGTGTAGTGAATACAGGGTAATGTATTCAAGCAGGGATATTCCTGTAAAACAGGGTATGCAAACGCCAACTGCCTCGGGAAAAAATAAATCTACTGCCTGTTTTCCCTTTTCCTGTCATTCTCATCAAGGGATTTTTCAGCCTCGGTGGTTGGTGTGATCTCAATATGTTCATCTGCTGCGATGCCTCCATGCTTCCTCCAGTGAAATCTTACCGGTGGTGCAAGCAGTATTTTATCATCGCAAACCCTCATGATGGTAAGCTTCTTGGTCTTTGTAACATTTATAGTTATATCATCCTGTCTCCTGCTTTCACCAATAACCTGTCCCATATAAACTTCTTCTCCGGGGAATATGAAGAAACTTCCCCTGTCCTGCAGTTTGTCTATGGCATATGCTGCAGCAGTACCTGTTTCCATTGCGATAAGCGATCCGTTCCTTTTGGAAGGGATATCACCTTTCCATGGTTCATAACCATCGAAGCGGTGTGCCATAACGGCTTCACCTTCAGTAACTGTAAGCACCTGGTTGCGAAGGCCGATTATGCCCCTTGCAGGGATCTTGAAGTCAAGCCTTGCCCTGTCTCCCCTCATTTCTATATGAACTATTTCGCCTCTCCGCTGGGTGACCTGCTCTATGACTTTCCCTGCAAATGGCTCAGGAACCTGTACTGTCAGTGCTTCGACCGGTTCATGTTTCTCCCCGTCTATTTCCCTTATCATAACCTTGGGCTGTCCTACCTGGAGCTCAAAACCTTCCCTTCTCATTGTTTCGATAAGGATAGATAAATGAAGTATTCCGCGTCCGTAAACAATGAATGTATCTGCCGATCCGGTTTCCTCAACCCTCATTGCGAGGTTTTTTTCTATTTCCCTGAAGAGTCGTTCACGAAGCTGCCTCGATGTTACAAGGTTCCCTTCGCGTCCGAAGAATGGCGAGTTGTTAGAAGTGAAAAGCATACTCATTGTAGGTTCGTCAACCTGTATATGGCCAAGGCTTTCAGGTTCAAGTGCATCAGCTATGGTATCCCCGATCTCAAAGTCCTCCATTCCGAAAACCGCACAGATCTCTCCTGATCTTACGGGTTTTTTTGTCTTTTCTTTTCCTAGCCCCTCAAAAAGATAAACCTCTTTAACTGTATTCTTCATTATCGAGCCGTCGCGTTTAATCAGCGAAACCTGGCTGCCCGGAACAAGAGTACCCCTGTGGATCTTGCCCACAGCTATCCTTCCCATGTAAGACGAGTAATCGAGTGAAGAGATCCTCATCTGGAGGGTGCCTTCAATCATCTTTGCGGGTGGAATATGATCTATAATTGTGTCAAGGAGAAAGCTTACATCTGTTGTAGGCTCCTGCCAGTCGGGTCCCATCCATCCCTGTTTGGATGACCCGTAAACGGTAGGGAAATCGAGCTGATTTTCGGTTGCCTTAAGGTTGTACATAAGGTCGAAGACATGCTCGTGAGTTTCCTCAGGCTTACAATTAGGTTTGTCAACCTTGTTTATAACAACGATTGGTTTAAGGCCAAGCTCAAGTGCCTTCTGCAGTACAAAACGGGTCTGTGGCATAGGACCTTCAAAAGCATCAACAATAAGCAAAACACCTTCTGCCATATTCAGAACCCTTTCAACCTCACCACCAAAATCGGAGTGCCCCGGGGTATCAATTATATTTATCTTGACATTCTTATACCTTACTGATACATTCTTTGAAAGTATGGTTATTCCCCTCTCCCTCTCAAGATCATTGCTGTCGAGTATCAGGTCGCCCACTACCTGGTTATCCCTGAATAATTTGACCTGGTGAAGTATCCGGTCAACCAGTGTGGTCTTGCCATGATCGACATGGGCTATAACAGCCACATTTCTAATTTCTTCCATTTTTCAACTGATTTGGGCCGCAAAAATAGGAAGAACAATCGAAATGTGCTATTTATTCCATGAATATTACACACAATGTTCATATTGTGCAGCAATTGGTTGCCACTATTATAAAGATGCTATCTTTATACAGCAAACCGGTCGTTAAGAATTTTTTATTAAGTAATCTGCTATGTTCAGGATAACTTCTGGCAAATCTCTTTATAATATTCTGTGGGCTCTGGTTCTCTGGATAGCTTTTATTCCTGGTCTGTATTCGCAGACCGTTGAATCAATCAATGTCGAGAAGATTCCTCAGAAAAAGGTCAGGAAATATATCCTGTTAAGGAAAATAGACCGGATGACAAACTTTGATGAAATTCAGCCAAGCTGGAAAACAGGAGTTAAGGAAACAGATTTCAGGGTTACTGAAAAGAAGTTCAGGGTTAACGGTTCACCATCGGAGGTGTGGAATTGTTATCATAATGCCAGCCCGCTGAGAACATGGAACGGTCATACCTATAAACTCGGTCTGATGCTTCTCAAAAATTCGAATTCAGTTTTATACACATCAAATACGAGTTTCCCGTCAATTGAGGTCGGACAGGTATTCTTCCTGAACCTCAAACTGCTCTTCAGGCTTGTAAACCTGCCTGTTGCCTTCGAAGTGATTAATGTTGATGAGCGTAATAAAACTCTTGAGATAAGCTACCTCGATGATAATAAATCTCTCGGTAAGCAGACAATTACTTTTACCGATTATGGCAACGGACGGACACTTATAGTCCATCGGACTTATTTCAGAAGCGATTCATGGTTCAGGGATGTATTCCTTTATCCTCATTTTCATAAACTGTTCATAAAGGAATTTCACAGGAATATGATGAACATCTATAAAAATTCTCAATCACCGGATGTGTCTGTAAAACGTCTGGTTGTAAACTAGATTCCCTGTTAATCCTCTACGAGGAATAAATCCGTCTGACAATTATCATTCTACAGTAATGTATGCCCTACGGGCAATGCCTGGAATTTGGCAAGAGCAGGCCAGATATACCGTATAGCGGTTAAAATATTGTTTGAGATGGAAGGGAAATCTGTTTATCCTCTACGAGGAATTGATTATACTGAGATGGATCGTTCAACAGTAATTTATGCCCTACGGACAATGCCTGGAATTTGGCAAGAGCAGGCCAGATACACCACGTTGCGGTTAGAGTATTGTTTGAGTTGGGAGGATAAACGATTTCTTTTTAATTTGTCTTCCTGTGCGATATACATTAAATTAGCTCAACCTTTTTAACCTGCAAAAAAGCCAGTATACATGAAAAAACTTACCTTCATTATTACTTTATGCCTGATATTTTCAATAGTATCAGCACAGAAAAAAGAACAAAATCAGTTAAATGTAAATCCCGGTGCCAGTGGCGTTAAAGCCAGCATTACATACAAATTCAGTACTGCAATTTCAGATGAGGATCCGGGAGCTGGTATGTTCAGGTTTGGATCAGGAGAAGCTGCATCTGTCAGGTATATTTATCTTAATAAAACTGACTCGAAGGGAGAAGACCAGACCAAATGGTATTCGACATGGGATAAGAATACCGGCGCTTCAGGCAGGGGAGGGATTACAGTCACTAACCTTTCGGGAACCATCATATGTGAATTTAATGTAACTGCTGTTTTTGCAGAGACAGATAACTACTGGAAAGTGCCTGTTGAGTTTGTGTCCGGAACCTTGCCTGGTGACGGATTAAACTGCGTCCTTGTATTTGACCGTATTGTTCACAGGAAACCATCAGGGAATACTGAACAACCTGTTGTAGAACAACCAGTGGTAAACCAGCCTGTTGTTGAGCAAGCCCCGGTAAACCAGCCTGTTGTTCAGCAGCCTGTCGTCGAACAGCCAGTGATAAATCAACCTGTTGTGGAGCAACCGGTAAATAATCCGCCAGTAATAGAACAAAAACATGAGGAAAACCAGCAGCCGGAAATTGAGAAGAAACAGGAGGAAAAGCCACCGGTAATTGAACAGAAGCATGAGGAAAACCAGCAGCCGGAAATTGAGAAGAAGCAGGAGGAAAAGCCTCCGGTAATTGAGCAGAAGCATGAGGAAAACCAGCAGCCGGAAATTGAGAAGAAAGAGGAGGAAAAGCCTCCGGTAATTGAGCAGAAGCATGAGGAAAACCAGCAGCCGGAAATTGAGAAGAAACAGGAGGAAAAGCCTCCGGTAATAGAAGAGAAGCACGAGGAAAACCAGCAGCCGGAAATTGAGAAGAAACAGGAGGAAAAGCCTCCGGTAATAGAACAGAAACAAGAGGAAAACCAGAAGCCTGAGATAGAGAAGAAACAGGAAGAACAAGCTCCTGTTGTTGAACAAAAGCATGAAGAGCAATTACAGGTCCCGGTCGAGGAAAGGAAAGAGCAGGCTGATAAAGTGAAGAAGAATCTTCCGTCGGAGGGAGAGCTAATTGCAGGAAATGAAATAAAAAATGAAAAACCGGGAGTAAACCAGCAGGTCGGCGTTACAGTACAGAAGAGAAAACATGAGTTCGATGACGATGTTGTTCAGCAAAACAACCAGGTTCCGGTAAAAAACAATCAGCAGGTGATTAACAAACCGGTTTCAAATGACAGGAATCAGAATAAACCACCGGTTAATCAGACTACTACAACTAACCAGCAGAACCAGAACCCACCGGTAATTGATAATAATCAACAGAACAGGCGGCCACCTTTGACTCAGTCAAACCAGCAGAATCAGAACCCGCCGGCAATTGATAACAATCAACAGAACAGGCGGCCACCTTTGACTCAGTCAAATCAGCAGAACCAGAAGCCTCCGGTAACACAAACGAACCAGCAGAACCAAAACCCGCCGGTTATTGAGAATAACCAGCAAAACAGGAGGCCACCAGTTACACAGTCGAACCAGCAAAACCAGAAACCACCTGTAACTCAGACAAACCAGCAGAACGAGAAGCCACCTGTTAACCAGGTTAATCAGACAACTGTTCAAAACCAGACTGTTATTCAGAACACAAATGTTATTCAGAATAACCAGGTTTCTCAGGTTAATAATACACAGGTAAACCAGTACAACCAGTATAACCAGTATAACCAGAATAACCAATACAACCAGTATAACCAGAATAACCAGGTAAATAAAAATAATCAGAAGCCCCAGGGAAATCAGAATAAGCCTGTCAGACAGGACAATAATGTGCAGGTAAACAGGGAGAACCAGTCATTTGAGATATCGGAAGCCGACAGGCGTACACAGGTAAACAGGGAGAGTCATTTTGTAATGAACCAGTCTGTTACTGCTTCATCGTCCCATACCGGATGGTTCAGGGGAATAATTGAACTTGGATATGGTTTTGGTATGGGTGATTACGGGATCAGTAATTACAGGCTCAATCTGATTGGCGGATTCCACCTTGGTAAATTTATGACCCTTGGGCCCGGTACAGGTTACAGGAAGCTACTGTACAATAATGCAGATCATACAGATAAATTTCTTGTATCATCATCATCAAGGATACCCCTGTTCGTCGATTTCCGTGCAACATTCTCTTCCAGGAGGGTAAGTCCTTACCTGGCAGCTGATTTTGGGGGATTATTCGGAACAGGTACCGGGAGCAAAACTGCTGGGGTATTCTTTTCCCCTTCCGGTGGAATCTGGTTCAACCTGAGCAATAATTTTGCAGTTTTCCTTGGCCTTGCATATGAAATGCAGCAGCTTGAGTTTTCCGATACAACACCATTTACAAACAATTACAGAAAGTATAGTAATTCGCTGAGCATCAATATTGGAATATCGTTTTAATTAATAGAATAACGACATCTATTCATAATGAAAAAATCTACTTTAATCCAGGTCTTTCTTACAGCAGCACTTATCCTGATTGTTTCTTGCAGCAGTCCCGTTCAGAAAGTTGGAGAAAAACTACCAAGAAGTATTCCTGAAAAGGAAGGTGTTGACTCGAAGGGGATCATTGATTTTATTAAATCCTTCAGTAACAGCAGTCATGAGTTGCACAGTTTTATATTTCTGCGACATGGGAAGGTGGTGGCAGAAGCCTGGTGGGCTCCGTATGCACCTGACTTAAAACACACTCTTTACTCGACAAGTAAGAGTTTTACCTCAACTGCAATCGGTTTTGCCGTCGCAGAGAAAAAGATAAAGGTAACAGATAAGGTAATATCCTTTTTTCCGGAATACCTGCCTGATACTATAAGCAAAAACCTTGCAGATATGGAGGTCAGGGACCTTCTTTCAATGACTGCCGGGCAGGATCCGGATCCAACAGTCCTGATTCCTGCAAATGATTCAAACTGGATAAAAGGATTTCTTGCAAGACCTGTAATTAATGATCCGGGTACAAAATTTCTGTATAACTCCATGGCAACTTATATGCTTTCTGCGATTGTACAGAAGGCAACAGGGGAGAAGGTGCTGGATTATCTAACACCTCGTTTGTTCAGACCCCTGTCAATAGAAGGGATAGACTGGGAGACCGACCCCATGGGAATAAACACAGGCGGATGGGGGTTAAGGGTTAAGACAGAGGACCTGGCAAAGTTTGGACAGTTTTACCTGCAGAAAGGAAACTGGAACGGGGAACAATTGCTGCCGGTTTCATGGATAAAAGAGGCCACATCATTCAAGATCGACCAGGCACCAGGTTCACCTGATTCCATAAGAAATAAAAGTGACTGGCAACAGGGTTATTGCTACCAGTTCTGGAGATGCAGGAATAACGCTTTTCGCGGTGATGGTGCATTTGGTCAGTATATAATTGTTATGCCTGAAAAAGACGCAGTCATTGCAATTACAAGTGAAACATCCGACATGCAGGATGAGATCAATCACGTATGGGATTATTTACTCCCTTCATTAAAGGATAAGCCCTTGCCTGAAAATTCACAGCTCAATGATGAGCTCATAAAGCTTATCGGCTCTCTCTCAGTAAAACTTCCGGAACCAGGTATAGAAAATAAACTTACTCCCGGAATTGAAGGAAAAATATTTCAGATGTCTACGAACGACTGGAACCTTGAATCAATGTCATTTACTTCAAACGGAGATGTGATTTCACTTAAAATGAGGGTAAAAGGTGAGGAGCATACCTTTATTTTCGGTAAGGATAAGTGGGAGGAGGTGATGACCACAATGCATGGGCCAAATCTTCTTGGTAAAGCAAGAAACCAGTTTGCAGGAATGCCCCCTGTTAAAGTTGCCGGTATTTACAGGTGGAGAGAGAAAAATAAGCTTGAACTTACATTAAGGTTCATAGAAAGCCCGCATTCTGAGATTATTACCTGTGATTTCAATGGTAAAAAAATCAGTATTTCAAGAGAAATAAGTTTTATGAAGGGTTACAAATTGCCGGAAATAGGAGGAATTAGTGCTAATTAATCTTACAGGGCAATTTTTTCGACAAAATATTATTATAACCAGTAATATAAAATTCTATGAAAAAACTATTTGTAACATTAGTAATGATAATAAGTGCAATCCAGGCAATAGCACAGCAGGACGTTAAAGGAGGAAAAGATCATCCACTTCTAACAAGAATGCCTGACTTCTATTTGTCAGGTTATAATGAAGCAGAATTTGGCAGTTATAAGTTTATTGGAGGCGATAAGAAGCCAATTACTATTGAAGGCCACAAATATTTCATTGAATACAAGCTTAAAACAGGTATGCAGGAACCCGGAGAGCTCAAGATAAGAAGGAATGTTCAGGACGCTCTTAAGAAGATCGGCGGAACTGTGGTATTTGACGACAACTTCAATAAAGCCTCAACCATAGTAATTAAAAAAGATGGCAAAGAGACATGGCTGGAGATAAGATCATATAACCCGATGTATCGCCTTAATATAATTGAAAGAACGCAAATGAAGCAGGAGATATCGGCTAATGCTGATGCGATGCGCGAAGGGCTGCAGGCAACGGGTCATATTGCCTTGTATGGTATTTATTTCGATTTCGGAAAGACAGAATTAAAACCTGAATCAGATTCTGCAATAGTTCAGATTTCAATCCTGCTTAAGAATGATACAGGTCTGAAGCTGTTTGTAGTCGGACATACTGACAATATAGGAACTGTTGACTCAAACATGCAACTCTCCAAAATGCGTGCGGAAGCAGTTGTCAATTCGCTTGTTAACAAACATGGTATCTCACCCGATCGTCTTAAAGCTTTCGGGGTAGCCTCACTTGCACCGGTTGCCAGCAATGATACAGAGGAAGGAAGGGCAAAAAACCGGCGTGTTGAGCTGGTAAAGCAGTAACTTTAATGGAATTCAATTCAGGCTTCGCCAGGAACCACCATTATAAACATTTTCAAAACCGTTGTTTTTAAGATAGTTGCGTGCAGTGGCGCTGCGGGCACCGGAAGCACAGCATGTAATTATCGGTTTGCTTTTATCAAGTTTCTTGAGACTTGAGGGGAGTTTATCAAGCGGAATATTAATCGAATTCCTGTTGTGTCCCATTTTGTATTCCTCCTTTGAACGTACATCGATCAAAACAGCACCATTGGACATCAGTTCCCTGATATTCACCTTCTCCCCGAACATGTTTTTAAAAAAATCCATCATAATTTTGAATCTGAAATTTTATAGTTCTTGTTTAATAACTGTTGCTTGTTGTTAAACATGAAAGGCCGATAAATTGTTTTTAAAGGCAGGTTTTTTATTTTCCAACGAGTTTCATTGCACTGTCGGGATAGCGGTTGCCCTGGATTGTTATAGCGGCGGCGGCTTCATTTATTTCTTTAAGATCATCCTTCGTAAAATGAACATTGACAGCACCAATATTTTCCTCCAGTCGCTCTATTTTACGTGTTCCGGGGATCGGGACGATCCATGGTTTCTGTGCAAGCAGCCATGCAAGTGCCAGTCTTGCAGGAGTAGTCTCCTTTTCCTTTGCGATCCTCCCAAGGAGGTCTGACAGTGCCTGGTTTGCCTTCCTGTTCTCTGGAGAGAAGCGAGGGACAGTGTTCCTGAAATCCCCGTTTTCAAAGCTTGTCTTATCATCCACCTTTCCTGTCAGGAATCCCTTTCCGAGGGGGCTGAAAGGCACAAAACCTATACCAAGTTCTTCCAGTGTAGGCAGGATTTCCTTTTCCGGCTCTCTCCACCATAGTGAGTACTCACTTTGCAGGGCCGTAACATTCTGTACTGCATGTGCGCGTCTTATTGTGGCAGCGGCAGCTTCCGACATCCCGAAATGTTTCACTTTACCGGCTTTTATGAGATCACCAACTGTTCCGGCGACGTCTTCAATAGGTACATCAGGATCAACGCGATGCTGGTAGAACAGGTCAATCGAATCAACCCTCAGCCTTTTCAGTGATTCATCAGCAACTTTCCTTATCCGCTCGGGCCTGCTGTTAAGTCCAACCCATTGGGGGCCACCTTTCGGATCAAGATTGAACCCGAATTTGGTTGCTATAACTACCTGTCCTTTAAAAGGCTCAAGGGCTTCACCGACCAGTTCCTCGTTGTTGTAAGGCCCATAGACTTCAGCAGTATCAAAAAATGTGACCCCAAGTTCAACTGATTTGCGGAGGAAGGATATCATTTCTTTTTTCTCAGGAAACGGGGGGAATGAGAATGTCATCCCCATGCATCCAAGGCCTATAGCCGATACTTCCAGGCCACCTGTGCCGAGTTTTCTTTTTTCCATTTAGTAATAGTTTTTACAATTTGTCTTTTCGGAATTTAAGCGGGCTTGTATTAAGATTTTTTTTAAAGAAATTATTGAAATGTGTTAATTCAGAGAAGCCGAGAGCATATGCGATTTCACCTACGCTCCATGAACTGTGTTTCAGGAGTATCTTAGATTCCTGGAGTATTCTTTCAGATATGATCCTGCCGGTAGTTTTCTGAGTCGTTTCCTTCACGGCCCTGTTTAGGTGGTTAACATGAACAGCGAGTTTTCCTGCAAAGTCAGATGGAGTTCTCAGGTTCATTTTCAGATGATTTTCATCAATTGGAAACTGCCTTTCAAGCAATTCCAGGAATAATGCCGATATCCTTTGAGAAGCGTTTATCTGCCTGGCATCTATCTTTGTTGTTGGCTGCATCTTCATAGCAAAATGCAGTAGCTCAAAGACATGATTTCTTAAAACGTCGTACTTGTGGAGATACTCTGATCCTATCTCTTCGTACATCCGTTCATAAATTTCAGACACTTTCTCTACTTCCTTGTCTGTTAGTTCAAATACATGGGTGCCAGATGGCTGATAGACCTCGTATTGTTCAAGACTACCAAAATTGTAAAAGAACTCCTGGTTAAAAATGCAGAAATATCCTCCGACTATATTTTCTACGTGTTCCCATTTATATGGGATGAATGGATTTGAAAAAACAAGAGCCTGTTTTTCAACTTCCATCACTTTATCGGCATAATGTATCCTGCTTTTACCTATACATAAGGTGATTTTAAAATAGTCACGCCTCTTATATGGTACAGGCTTGGCTTTTCCGTCTGGCTGAGGTTCCAGTCTGAAAACATTAAAATGGCCAATCTCCCTGTAAAAACTTTCAGGAATATGATCGAACTTCCGTTTATAAAGTTCTTCAAGTGTCTCTATTTTATCAATTCGTTCTCCTGACATCCCTGTTGAAAGAATAAATTAAACTGACATTCCATAGGAATTTCTGACCACCAATGACATCGGATTTTATTGGCTGGTTGATGAGAGATGAAATTGAAAATGGTAAGTTTTTCTTTAGTATGGTAGCTGTTGCAGAGAAATAATAACCATCCGTTTCGCCCATCCTGAGATAGTAGAACTGGGGGGAAAATCTAAGTGATATATCTTTTATAATAGAGATTGATGAAAAAGTGCTCCTTAAGGAGAGCATAAGTGAATTTCTTATCTGGTCTGATTCGAGGGCATGACTACCAAAAATATATAACCCTGCACTTATGTTTTTAGTGAAATTATAACTTGGATAAATCTCACCAGCCAGGTAACGGTGGGCAACTATCTCGTTTGATTTTACCGAATCAAATGTTACATCCAGGGTTTTAAAAGATAGTGCAGGATGCCCGCCAATGGAAAGTTTGAAGTGGTCGAGGTTTACTAATTTATACCTGAACCAGAATATGAATGACCATGGTTTACCTTCAAGTGAAAACCTTAACTGGGGTTCAAAGGTCAGTTTTCTTCCAACGCTCAGATCGAATATTGCAGCAGGTTTTCCAAGTGTGAAACTTGGAATAAATGAGATACCGTTGTTTGTAACAGTAACCACTGTACCAAGGTGAAAAGGAGCTTTTAAGGAATCTGCAGACTGAGAGAAAGCTGGTGCAGAAATTATAAGCAGAATGCAGGCTGCCAGGTCCCTTAGTTTAAATTTCCTCAAAATTTTAAAAAAGTATTCTTTTTTCATTGTGCAAAGGAAACAGATTCAAAGGATTCATAGTAACAAAATTCAAATTAAAAATTACGAAATTCAAACAATGAACAGGATGTTGTTATTTAAAATACATAATATCAGTATTGTATTACTGTGAGACTTGTATAATTCAAACAATAAAAAACCACCCGGCGTTGATCGTCCGGGTGGCTTCCTGTTACGAAATGACTGTTAACTCTCTGCTTTCTTATTTTACGAAATCTGACTTCTTAAGATAATCTGCGCTAAGTTTGACACCTTCAAGCGAGGTTTTCAGCTGTTCAGCTATAACCTTCGGATCCTGGGGACCCATTCCAGGCATCTGCTGACCGCCGGCAGGTTTGTTCTGACCACCCTGTGGTGCATCACCCTGTGGTTTATCAGCTGGTTTTTTGTCTGCTGCAGGAGGAGGTCCGAATGGGTTGCCACCGGTTCCTTCTGACATCCTTTTCTTCATCATCTCCGTCATTCCAAGCATCATTTTCTTCTGCTCGGGAGTCATTTTGCCCTCCATTTCAACAAACCAGTCGGTATTTCCATTCTTATAGAACTGTGTAAAGATTGCATTGAAATCGATTGTCCCCGATTCACCAATTACATAGTCGTCTTTAATATGAAGAACTTTAAACCTGTCGGGATATTTTGCCAGGTATTTTACAGGGTTTTCGCCACCCATTGTAACCCAGTAAACATCCATCTCGAAGAAGACCTTTGAAGGGTCAGTGTTTTCGAGAAGGAAATCAAGGAAATACTTGTCGGTGCCTTTGATTTTTGCAAACTCAAAATTATGGTTATGATAACCGAGTTTTATACCTCTTTTATTGGCTTCTTCCCCAATTTTGTTCAGGAGATCACATTCAGCTTTAAGAGCTTCGGTTGTGCTCGACCAGAAATTCATAGGGAAAACCACATATTTACATCCCATCGCTTTATGGTCGTCGAAAATTTTGTTCCATGAAGCTATAGAGCCTTCCGGATCCTTTACATCAAATTTTCCACGTGTATGACTTGAGATAATCTCGAGACCATATTTTCTTGCAAGAGCAGCATAATCTGCAGGTTTGTAACCTGCAACTGTACCTTTTGCTGCATCGTAATTGGATATCTCAACAACAACATATCCGTCATCTGCGAGGGCCTTGAATGACCCTTCAACATCCGATTCAATACCTTTAACTGAATAGGTTGCTATTCCAAGGTGTTTCTTTGGACCCTGGGCCCCAGCCTGGCTGCCAGAGGTTAGGATCAGCACTGACATTACTGTGAGTGCAACAATCATGAATTTTTTCATGCTTTACGTTTTATAGTTTAATATTATAGAACAAAGTAAAAAGGCATTATACAAATCTATAATTTAATGAGAGTCCGTGTTTATGCGATCGACAAAAAGGCTGGTTGCAGGTACATAATTCCTTTAGTTGTAGATAAAACACTTTTTCAGCTTCTTGATAACGGGTATTTGAGCTTTTCAAACACCTGTACCTGGTAATTCTGGCCTATCGGGAGTTCCTTTGTCCCCATGTCAACAGAGTGGGCATTGAAGCCTTTGATTTTTGAGACTGCAACAATATACGAACGGTGTATCCTCAGGAATTCCTCAGCAGGGATAAGCTTTTCAAACGCTGATATCGTATGTTTCGCAATAATATCACCCGACAGTGTATGGATAGTCAGGTAATCTTTGATTGATTCGGCATATATTATCTCTGAGAAAAATATTTTATGAACCTTTTTATTGATATTGAGATAAATGAACTGATCTTCTTTTTTAACAGACTGACCGGCGCTTTCAGATCTGAGGAATTTATCAGTTGCCTTTACAAACCTTTCGTAAGAAACAGGTTTTAAAAGATAGTCTATAACATTCAGGTCGAATCCTTCAACAGCATATTCCCTGTATGCTGTTGTAAGAATTACTTTAGGCGGTTCGGAAAGGCTTTTCAGGAAGTCGGTTCCCTTAAGACCGGGCATCTGTATGTCGAGGAACATCAGGTCTATCTTTGATAACTGGAGTGCCTGGAATGCTTCAATTGCATTATTGCATTCAGCTACGATTTCAAAGATACCCATACTGAGGGCATGTGTTTTAATCACCTCAATAGCAAGTGGCTCGTCATCAACGATAATACATTTATACTTCATTTCCTTTATTTAAAGCCATTGGTATCGAAAGTTCAAGCCTGAGCCTGACCTCGAAAGTTTCAGGATTCTGGACAATCTCAAGAGTATGTTTATCGGGATATAGCAGTTCAAGCCTTCTCTTAACATTCTTCAGACCAATCCTTTCCTTATATTTTTCAAACTTCCCGGTTTCGTTAATGTATGAATTACATATTGAGAAGTTCAGTATATTATTTTCAACATTGGTGCTTATATATATAAATGGTGACTTGACATCATTACTTGCACCATGCTTGAAACTGTTCTCAACAAAAGGGAGCAGGAGCAACGGCGCTATCTTATGGTTTTCCGTGTTCCCGTTTATCTCATTCTTAATCTTCAGTCTCTTTCCGAAGCGTATCTTCTCGAGGTTTATATAACCTTCTAGTTGTTTCAGTTCCTCATTAAGATCCACAACTGTCTCCTTATTACTGTACAGGGTATATTCAAGAAGATGGGATAATTGAATAACCATATCCGGGGCTTTGTCGGATTTCTGAAGTGTAAGCGCGTAGAGGTTATTCAGGGTATTGAAGAGAAAATGCGGATGAATCTGCGATTTAAGAAAATTCAGTTCAGATTCAACCTTTTCCTTTTCGAGGTTTAATGTATACTGCTGTATCAGGTACCAGCGCTTGAACATATATATTGCAGCTGCTGTTGCGGGAATCTGGTAATTAAGAACAAGTGGCCTGATAAAAGGTGTCGGATCGGGGAGATAAAATCCTGATACGAGATAAAGAACAATTGTTACAGATAACCCGAAAAGCACAGCATGAAGAATTCCCAGTACAAGGAATATTAAATACTTCTTTTTCAGCAGGAATTTCGGAAGCATCCAGTACAGCAGGATATATGTGAAGAACATTCTAACCGGCAGAAGGTAAAGGTTCTGTATCAGCTCCCTTCTCTCGAGACCTCCTGCACTGTATGTGAATGTGTAAAAGAAATACCATACAATCCAGAAGATAAGATGCCAGCCTATCCTGTATTTAAAGAGAAGGCCGGGAATTATTTTTCCGTTGGCACTGTAATTATTATACTGTTTAGAGGTATCCAAGATTATACCGGATTTTAAAGAGAAAAAAGGAGGGTGTGAAAATTAAGCACACCCTCCTGGTATTATTTAAACTCGCTGTTATGCAGGCATATCAGGAAGTTTGAAACCATTCTGGTATTCATGTTTTACCATAGAGGCCAGGAATTCCTTAACATTCCTTTCACTCGGATCCTTGCCGAAGCCTGGCATCTGTACCGGTGGCTGATTTTTGCCGCCGCCTGCATTTTTCGCAGCAGCATTTGCAGCAGCCATCATTTTGCCTATGTCGAACATCTCGGACCATGTGGATACCTTATCAGTGTCTGAAATATTAGTAAAGGTCATGTTCGGTCCGTCCCACTCAAGGATTCTGCCCATTTTCTGAAGGCGAACTGCGAGAACACCCATGAGAACTATTTCATTGAATGGTCCAGCTTCTCCAAAATGAGATGCAGTCTTATCGCGCAGGTCAGGATCTTTACATGCAGCTACCCAGTCGAGATAATGGTTGTTGTCAGGAACAACTCTCAATACTTCCTGGGTTTTAGGAACCCTTCCTGAGAGCAGGTATGGTGCTGTTCCGTGACTGCCGAGTATAAGAGTGTCTTTTGTGCCGTAAATAGCGCAACCTTCACCCTGCCATTGTTTTCCTTCAGGAAGTTTATCCGGGATCATTGCATGGAAACCGCCGTCATACCATGTAACCTCAACTTCAGGCATTGCCATTGAAGGAAGGTTCGGACGTGCAGGGAATATCATCTTAACTATCTGGGCATGAGGGCAGGCATCTTTCTTAAGAGTTGTTGACTGTCCCTGTACCTTTGTAGGATAACCAAGTTTAAGAACCTTGAAAACAGGATGCATATTATGGCAAGCCATATCGCCGAAAGCACCTGTGCCGAAATCCCACCATCCGCGGAAATTCCATGGATGATAAGCTGAGTTATAAGGACGGAATGGCATATGGGCTATCCAAAGGTTCCAGTCGAGAGTTGAAGGCACCTTCTGAATATCTGTTGGTGTATCAAGTCCCTGCGGCCATATCGGACGTGCCGACCATACGTCAACTTTACGAACTTCACCTATCTCACCTGCCCATGCCCATGAACATGCGAGCCTTACTCCGTCACCCGATGAACCCTGGTTCCCCATCTGGGTTGCAACACCGTATTTCTTAGCGAGCTTTGTAAGAAGCCTTGATTCATAAATAGTATGTGTGAGGGGCTTTTCGGTGTAAACGTGCTTGCCAAGTGTTATAGCAGTTGCTGTCGGGTTGGCATGGTTATGGTCTGCAGTTGCAATAACAACAGCATCAATAGATTTGCCAAGCTCATCATACATGACCCTCCAGTCTTTGTATTTTTTTGCACTCGGGAATTTTGCGAATGTACCCTGTACAGGGCCATAGCCCCAGTCTACATCACAAATTCCTACTAGTCTTTCAGTTCCGGGTTTTGCAGTCATGGCAAATGGGCTGGCCTGACCCGGGACCTCAACTTTACATATGCTTGAGATATCACCGGATCCCTGGTTACCAGCTCCTACAAGTGCTACATTGAGAGTATCACTTGGTGCCTGGTGACCGAGTTTTTTCCCCATAGCAACACTGGGGATAATAGTAAATGCTGCGGTAGCAGCAGCGGTGGTCTTCACAAAGTTCCTTCTTGAGAAAGAATTTTTTTCAGAACCATCCCTGACATTTTTTTCTTCCATCCTGGTAAGTATTAAAGGTTGATTGAAAATGAGATAATGTTTCGTTTGGCAATTTTGCTGCTCAATATCTCAAATTTACATACAAAATTCTACCGTAAGCAACTGCATCGACAGAATAATATAAAGTGTCGAAATATAAGCTGGTTGAAACGATTTGTTACAGTACCGGGAAATCTCCCGGATCTTCCTGGTGCGTGATTTGATGATTTTTAAAGAACAGCTAATTAATTACTTATCGAGGCGCAGTTCAATTGAAGGCAACCCGTTAAGACTGGTGCTTGTCCTGTCGAGGTAGAAATAGGATGTAGCCGAATAATCATCAACCCTGTAAAAATTCACCCAGCCAAAAGGGAAGTCTGCATCGAAAATGTCTTTCGGGTTGTCGAGAAGGAGCCGGAAACCCGACAACCAGGCAACAGTCACAGGTTTTAAAGGCACATTGTCCTTGCTGATCTTTCTTACAGTATTAAGCATTCCCCCTCCTAGTTGCTGGATTGTTGCCCTGAAATTCTTCCTGAAGCCGATAATATCAGGTATATGGAACCTGTAGAAAGCGTATTGTTTTGTACTGTCATCAGCAACAGTACAACCCTGGTATAAACCTGTAAAAGTTCCCATTCCCCAGCCTGTCCCAATATAGTCTTCTGTTCCTGTCCCATTAATAGTGGGGTATTGTGCATCATTATCGATGTACATCTTTACTTCTCCTTCACCCCACCATGTATCGAGATACCTGTGATCGGCATTTACACCCATATTAACACCAAGGAACCTGCCTGTACCTTCAATTTCAGGCAGGAACTCAAAATCTTTTCCAGGCTCTGAGCTGCGCTGCCTGGTCCAGTAAGCATGAAAATACATAGCCTCTTCATCAGCCTTCTCAAGAGTAATAAAATCAATATCGTAGAAAACTTCAGCGACCTGGTTCTTCCCTTCATTTGTGATAATCACCCTGGCGCCCTTGCGGAAAGGCATAGGTACCAGGCAGTTGAATGATCTGCCTTCAGGGTTTGTAAACAGGGCTGTTTCCATTTTTACAACCATTGAAAGGCCATAACCAAAGAAATCACCAAAAGGGACATCAACTGCCGGTTTGGGATCTCCATCCCAGAAAATCCTCAACCTCAGGGATCTCATGGACTGGGGGCTCCTGTCTCTTACGGTGAACCACATACGCTGTATTATACCGGCACCTGTTATATCGAGTAGAGTTTTTGACTCCCCGCTCTTCAACCCCTCAAAAGCATTGCCTTTGGCAGAATGATTTGATTTTCCCCCATTTCCTTTCACTCCGTTCAGGTTTTCGAAAGAACTGAGATTGCTGCTTTTAAAACCATCAGGAATAATGTACAATGCCTGTGCTTTCAGACCGAGGAGCGAAATATTAAATACCAGAATTAAAACAATGGTCTTCATAAATCAATATTTGTCTGAATATACGCTAAAATGAAATAGCCCGGCATAACTGGACTAATATTTGTCATTAATAAGGTATTTTTCAATTATCGGAAAGTGAATCTCCGGCAATATCCGGAGATCATCCAGTATTGAGAATGCTGTCACATTTTGAAGATATTATCTGGAAACAATTGAAAATTATAAAGGAAGAATAAATTAATGGAGTTTTAGGCCAGTCATTGCATAGAATCTCTCGCGGTAGGTAAGACTTACAGGTATTCGGATATCTCCAACAAGAACAATACCTCGTTCAACCGATCGGATCTTGTCGATAGCCACCATATAGGATTTGTGTACACGGCAGAATTTTCCGCGTGGCAGGCTTTTTTCAATTGATGCGAAGTTCTGAAGTGTCATTATCTTTTTACCTGTACAGACTATTCTCAGGTAATCCTTCATACCTTCAATATATTGGATCTCATCTATGTCTATTCTCTCATGCCTGTATTCTGTCTTTACAAAAATGAACCTGCGTTCATCGGTATCGTGCTGACTCTCTTTGTTCTTTGATGAATAGTAATCCATAACTTTATCGACGGCTTTCAGGAATCGCTCAAATGAAAACGGTTTAAGAAGATAGTCGGCTACGTTAAGTTCGAAACCTTTTATAGCGTACTCGTCAAAAGCTGATGTTATAATGATCCTGCCGCCGATTGAGGTTGTCTCGAGAAGATGGATGCCTGAAAGTGCTTCCATCTGGATGTCAAGGAAAACAAGGTCAGTCTTGTTTTCTTTAAGCCAGGGAAGAACTTCAAGTGGGTTATCGAATGATCTTAAATGTCTTAACCCGGGAACCCTGGAAATGAATTTTTCAAGTTTGGCAATTGCCAGCGGTTCATCATCAATTACTATGCAGCTGATCTCCATTGCAGTCGATTTTAAGCATTACTGAAAAAACAGGGCCGGTTTCAGAGATTTCAAGGCTGTATCTTTCATTGTAGCTAAGATCGAGCCTGCGCCTAAGGTTTGCCAGACCGAAACCTGAAGCTGTACCAATAGCATTATTTTCTGTTTTATCGAAATTGTTTGAGGTCTCAAGGACAACAATTCCGCCGGATGAACTCACATGAATTTCCGTCTTGTATTCCGGGTTTCTGAAGGAAGAGTACTTTAAAGTGTTTTCAATAACAGGAATGAACAATCCGGGGGCTATCATGACATTAGTCTCTCCGGTGAAGTCGTATAATATCTTTCCTGGTGATTTAAGTCGCAACCTGTAAAGCTCTATCATGTTTGTGACATATGATAACTCTTTTTCGAGTGGTACTTTTTCAGAAACTGTCTCATAGGTAAGGTACCTCATCATGTCAGAGAGCCGGATAAGGGACTGTGATGCCTTCTCGGGATCGCTCTGAATGAGGGAGTCGATATTATTCAGGGTGTTGAAAAGGAAATGGGGATTTAGTTTGCTTTTAAGCAGGTCAAGCTCTGCACTCAGCCTCTGCCTGTCTGATTCTGTTTTCTGGTTCATTGTGTCGAACCAGTTTATTATAACCCTGAAGAATGAGCCTGATAATGCTGCCGTCATCACAGGGAAAAATCCGCTCATATGCGTTTTAAGGGAATAGCCCCTGAAAAAATCATTAAATGTATTGTCGAAAATGGCCCTTGACAGGAACAACAGGAGGTAGCCGAAAAATGGCATTATAACAACAACAGCAAGTGATTTGAGCAGGAAGCCGGCAAGATTTCTTTTATTAAGGAATAAGGGAGCCAGGAAAAAATAAAAGAGGTAAAATACAAGCATCAGGTACAGGAATCCGATTGTGTATGAAACAATGAATTTTAATTCCATACCCCTCAAACCGGAAAAGGGCAGATTCGCAAAGCCTGCAAAGAGCCATAGGAAGAGATGTATCAGTATGATTTTTTTTCTGCTCATACAAGCGATTGATTTCTTTCTTTCAATTATCAAAGATAAACTGCGAATCTCATTATATATGATGAAATCTTAAATACTTAAACCGGGGGCAGAATAATATTTCCACCCCCGGCTAAAGGAAGAGGTAAGCTTATTCCCTGTTCATTTCAGTGATGATCCTGAACAGTGAACCAAAAAGACCTGCCATTACCATGGCCTTCACACCGCTGAAATGTGTTGCGACCGAATAACCGTTGTAAAAGTTGTCAAAACTGCCACTGAGAAGGGCCCTTGATAGAAAAAGGAGGGAGTACCCTAATAATGGCAGTATGAGAACTGACAGTACTGCTATTGTGAAATAAGCTGTAAGGTTTTTCTTCATAAGGTAAACCGGGGTTATGTAATTGAAGAAAAGATGATAGACCGCAAGCCAGAACAGTGTTGCAATAAGATGCCCGGTAAACTGTTCAGCCGGCATGCCTCCGAAGGCTGGAATAACAAGTAGTATTATTGCCAGGATCCAGGTGGCGAGATTTAAACGTAATGCTAGATTTTTCATGACAGTGATATTAAGATTCATTACAAATCTACATTATCATAATGCCCTTTGTCAAAACAGATATACAACCGATATTTTTTTGTCTGCAAGATTGAATCAACAACCTGCAAAAAAAAAACGAGAGTGCTCGCTCTCGCAGTAATAAACTAAGTGTGAGTTTGAGTGCGAGTATTGTGAAAAAGAGTGAGAAGATCATTTGTGCTTTCACACTCGCTCTCACTCTCACTCTTTTTGGTGTGGTGCCACTCGGAATCGAACCAAGGACACACGGATTTTCAGTCCGTTGCTCTACCTACTGAGCTATGGCACCTCCTTTTGGGACTGCAAATATAAAATGCAAATCCTTTTTCACAAATACTTTATCCATTTATTTTCTGTTTGCAATCATTTTACTATATGGTACCTTTGACAACTTACCATATAAAATGCAAGTAGTCAGACATACACTCAATAACGGCATCAGGCTGGTTCACCAGAGAATAAACGGCGCAGTGGGTCATTGCGGGATCATAATAAATTCCGGTTCGGCGGATGAAAGTCCGGCAGAACATGGTATTGCACATTTTATTGAACACATGTTTTTCAAGGGAACAGCCAAAAGGAAAGCCTACCATATTCTCAGCCGGCTCGAAGACGTCGGGGGTGAACTTAACGGGTATACAACAAAAGAAGAGACCGCTGTTCATGCTTCCTTTCTTAATGAGGATTATGAAAGAGCTGTTGAACTTATAAGCGATGTTGTATTCAGATCAGCTTTCCCGGCAAAGGAAATAGAACGTGAGAAGATCGTTATTCTCGAGGAGATTAATTCATACAAAGACAGTCCCGCCGAACTTATTTTCGACGAGTTTGAGGAGATCATCTACCGCGACCAGGCAATAGGCAGGAATATCCTTGGAAGTCCGGCTACTGTTAAAAAGTTCAGCAGGAACAAGATCCTTAATTTCATAAAGAATAATTATTTCACCGACAGGATTGTCTTTGCTTCCTGCGGTAATATTGATGAAAAGAAGATACTCAAGCTTTTTACAAGATATTTTTCGGCTATACCAGCAAGGTTTTCAGGGAAGACAGAAAACGGTAAATGGAATTATGTTCCTGTTAAATCCGAGCGTGAACTGGGAACCTGGCAGTGTCATTGCATGATCGGAAATGAAGCATACAGCCATACCGACGACAGGCGTTTCAGTCTATCACTGCTTAATAATATACTGGGAGGACCCGGGCTGAATTCGCGACTGAACCTTACTCTCAGGGAAAAGAAAGGGTATGCCTATAACATTGAATCAAGCTACAACCCTTATTTTGAGACAGGTGTATTTTCAATCTACTTTGGTACTGACTCGCAGAATTTACAAAGGAGCATAGATTATACTTTGAAGGAACTTGAAAAGCTTAAAACAAGGAAACTCGGAGCGATTCAGCTTTCGAGGGCAAAAAGCCAGATAAAGGGCTACCTTGCACGCGGGTATGAAAATCATGAGAGTCTGATGTTATCCCTGGGAAAGAGCGTCCTTGTATTCGACCGTGTGGATTCACTTGATGATGTGTGTGCAAGGATCGACAGGATCACTTCTGAGGATCTGCTTGAGACTGCTAATGATATTTTCAGGGAGGAAAAACTCTCAACCCTGATATACAAATAGAAATGGACAGGAAAACAGAGGAGTATATAATTGGTGTTTCAAGCCGGGAAGATCCGCTTCTTGAGGAACTCTACAGGCAGACCTACCTCAGGTTCGTAAATCCTAACATGACATCGGGGCATATCCAGGGCAGGTTCCTGGAGATGATATCAAAAATGATCGAACCTGAAAATATCCTGGAAATCGGCACTTTTACAGGTTATTCAGCAATTTGCCTTGCGCGCGGACTCAAAGCTGGAGGTAAACTTGTTACTATTGAAATCAATGATGAACTGGAAAGCTTTTCAGCCGGGTATTTTAAAAGGGCAGGACTTTGTGATTCAATAATTCAGCTTACCGGTAAAGCACAGGATCTGCTTCCCAAACTGGAAACTGTTTTTGACCTGGCCTTTATCGACGGCGATAAGCGTGAGTATTGCGAGTATTACAGGCTCGTAAGAAAAATTGTAAAAAGGGGAGGCTTTATTATTGCCGACAATGTATTATGGGGTGGAAAAGCTATGGAAGTGGATAGCCGCGACCAGCAGACAAAGGGTATTATTGAATTCAATAAAATGATCAGTGATGAGAATGATATTGAAAAAATTATCCTCCCTGTAAGGGATGGAATCATGCTTATGCGAGTATTATAATTTATGGTATAGTTTTTGAGTTATTTGTAAAAAGCGCTTTCTATGAAAAGATATTTTTTATTTTTCTTGCTTGCAATAGTGACAGTATCACTTGCAGCACAGGCAGATAAAACAAATGTTCTCCAGGACCTGGAGAAGGGAAATAAGGATCAGCAGCAGACTGCCACCCTTAAGTATTCGAGCAGATTGTTTGGTGAAAAGGATGATATGACAACTGTTATAATGGTGATACCATCGGGATCAACTGTAACAGTACTTGGATCCGACAGCACCTATTATAATGTGGCCTTCAACGATGATAAGGGTTTTATTTTTAAAAGGGATGCAGTTATCGATGATGCTGCTACACATGATCTCAAAGCAGCCAGGCAGATGTATAACCAGCAGCAGAATGAACTTCAGACTCAGCAGTTGCCTGCTTCAAACGCCGAGGTCAGCAGACTGTCAAATCTCGAAACAAAATACGGATTGAAAGTCGCAGCCCTTATTTCTGCAGGTAAGATATGGAAAGGAATGTCTCCCGATATGATACGCGACAGTTGGGGAGAACCTGCAAAGGTGAGCAAGACTTTCGAAGGAAATATGGTAAAGGAAGAATGGGTCTACAAGAATACCTGGCTTTACATTGAGAACAATATATTAAAGGACTGGGGACCCATAGAGAAATAAATCTTACTGTCTGAAAACAGAAAACCCCGGCCTTGGCCGGGGTTTTCACTATCATTTAATTACTTTTTGCCTTTCGGCTTAGCTTTAGATGCACTTGCTGTTGATTTTTTTGCAGGTGCAGCTTTTTTTGCGCTTGCTTTGGTTGCCATGTTGGTCTATTTTTTAGTTCCAGCCATGGAGTGGAACTCTCTCCGTTATATGATACATGTATCAGACAACAGGAACAAAATTATATTTATTTAGATTAAATCCAAATAACAAAACAGCAGATTTATTAACACTGATGAAAAATTTATTGTTAATAAACCCGGTTGAAAAAGAAAGTTCTCCTGCATGATTTTTCCAAAAAGTAAGAGATGGATTTTATATACCACCTCTCGCTTGTTATGATTCAAATTATGTTATCAGTTACCCTTCCTTTTATCCAACAACTTCCCTCCCGACTTGTCGGGAGTTGACGGGATTGCCCCGGTAAACCGTGACGGACCCTTGAGGGAGATTGATTGTGAGTTTTCAGACAGGATTGCCTCGGTAAACCGGGGCGGACCTTTGAGAGAGATTGATTGTGAGTTTTCAGACAGGATTGCCTCGCCTGTGGCTCGGCGGACCCGTGAGGGAGATTGATTGCGAGTTTTCAGACGGGATTGCCTCGCCTGTGGCTCGGCGGACCCGTGAGGGAGATCGATTGCGAGTTTTCAGACGGGATTGCCTCGCCTGTGGCTCGGCGGACCCGTGAGGGAGATGCCATCAAACAAAAAGGCCACTATCGTGGCTCTATTATTATTTACTCCGCCTTGTCCATGCAAGCATGTCCAGGCGTCAGTAAATAATAAAAGCCCCGGCGATTGCCGGGGCCTTTTTGTTTGAGCGGGAGACGGGACTCGAACCCGCGACCCTAACCTTGGCAAGGTTATGCTCTACCAACTGAGCTACTCCCGCGAATTCCCGGCAAAAATAAGAATTCTTTTTTTATAACCAAACATCAGCCCTTTTTACTTTTTATTAGTAATTTCGGTTTTTAGCCATGAATAATCACTTTCTTAAAACCATCACAATGAAAAAATCCATTTACATTTTGTCGGCACTGCTGGCTCTATTCCTGCTGTCGTGCAGCCAGGGGAAAGAAAAAGTTTCACTCTCAGTGCCATTTGAAAAATACACTCTGCCAAACGGGCTGACCGTTGTTCTTAACCAGGATAAATCAGATCCGATAGCCGCGGTTGCCATCCTATATCATGTCGGTTCGGCACGTGAGGTGCCAGGTAAGACTGGCTTTGCTCACCTGTTTGAACATATGATGTTCCAGAAATCCGAAAATGTCGGGGAGGACCAGTTGTTTAAAATGATTCAGAAAGCTGGAGGAACACTTAATGGCGGTACAAGCCAGGACCAGACCGTATATTATGAAGTTGTCCCAAAGAATGCTCTTGAGATGGTTCTCTGGCTGGAGTCAGACAGGATGGGCTATCTTGAAAATACAGTAACAAAGGAAGCATTCATTAACCAGCAGAATGTTGTTCAGAATGAAAAACGCCAGAACTACGATAACCAGCCTTATGGATATAACCGCATGGTTATTGCAAAGAATATGTTCCCGCAGGGGCATCCGTACAGCTGGCTAACAATAGGTGAGATGCAGGACCTTGCAAATGCCACGGTCGAGGATGTCAAGGCATTCCATCACAGGTTCTATACTCCAACAAATGCAACACTCGTTATTTCAGGCGATATTGATACTGCCCTTATCAAGCCTCTTGTTATGAAATATTTCGGGGAGATTCCGGCAGGGGAGAAGATAGAGAAAAGGGAACCAATGAATGTTACCCTTACTGAGACTAAGAAAATATTCCACGAAGATAACCTTGCAAAAGCTCCGCAGTTCACAATGGTTTTCCCGACTGTTGAAGAGTATTCGAAAGATTCATATGCACTGAACTATCTTGGTGAGCTCCTTGCAGGATCTAAGAAAACTCCACTTTATAAAATAATAGTGGAAGAAAAGAAACTGGCAGGCAGAATAGGGGCATATAATGGTTCACAGGAACTGACAGGGACATTTACAATTTCAGTCCCGGCAAATCCAGGGGTAAGCCTGGCAGAAGTTGAAAAAGCAATCTTTGAAGGATTTGCAAGATTCGAAAAAGACGGATTCCAAGAAGAAGACCTGACAAGAATCAAGGCCCAGAATGAAACAAACTTCTATGGCTCATTCGAAAGCGTTATGGGGAAGGCGTTTACACTCGGAGGTTACCAGATGTACAAGGGTGATCCTGGCTTCTATATGAATGATTTTCTTGCCGGCCAGGCTGTTACTATGGATGACATCAAGGCAGTTTACAATAAGTATATTAAAGGTAAAAACTACGTTGCAACAAGCTTTGTTCCCAAAGGTCAGGTTAACCTGGTTGCCGAAGGTTCTGTATCAGCAGGCATTGTTGAGGAAGATGTTACAAAAGCCACCCAGCAGAAAGACGTGAAGGTTGCTGAAGAGCCAATTGTAAAGACAAAAACATCATTCGATCGTTCAGTTGCTCCAATACCCGGCACCGACCCGGTAATAACACTGCCAAATGTATGGACAGGTCAGCTTTCGGGAGGAATGAAGCTCTATGGTATTGAGAAAAATGAACTCCCAATGATCGATTATCAAATTGTAATTGAGGGCGGACATCTCCTGGATACACCGGAAAAAGCCGGTACAGCAAATATGCTCGCTTCAATGCTTAATGAAGGGACAAAGAATAAAACTCCGGAACAGCTTGAAGACGCGATCGGTCTCCTGGGTGCAAGCATTAATGTTTACTCAGGAACTGAGAATACAACAATAAGTGTTGGCACGCTTGCCAAGAATTTTGAAAAAACCCTTGCTCTTGTGGAGGAAATGCTGCTGCAGCCAAGATGGGACAGTATGCAGTTCCCGATAGTAAAGAACAGGATCATAACCACAATTAAACGGAATAAAGCAAACCCGACATACCTGGCTTCAACAGAACTCAATAAGCTGATTTACGGCGACAGAAGCATACTTGCTGTTCAGTCATCCGGTACTGAGGAATCAGTTAATTCGATCTCAATGGAGGATATTAAGAAAATGTATGAGGCTTCATTCTCTCCCTCAAATGCAAAGTTCCTGATTGTAGGTGATGTGCAGAAAGACAGGGTTGAAAAAGCTCTTGCAGATCTTAATGCTCATTGGGCTGCCAAAGATGTTCAGATACCTGAGGTTAAAGCAATACCTGCACCTGAGAAATCGGCAATTTATTTCATTGACATACCCGATGCAAAGCAGTCAGCAATATTCATAGGCTGTCCGTCCGTAACAAGAATGGATCCTGATTATTATCCTCTTACAGTGCTTAATACGAAGCTGGGAGGTGATTTCAACAGTGTATTTAATATGATACTCCGCGAGGAAAAAGGTTATACATACGGGGCAAGATCATATTTCTCGGGTATGAAACATCTGGGATCGTTCGTAGCTTCTTCAACTGTAATAACAAAAGCTACAGAAGAATCAGTAGGTATCTTTAAGACAGAAATGGAAAAATACCGGACTTCGATGCCGCAGGAATATATTGACTATACAAAAGACGCTCTTCTGAAGAGTAATGCAAGAAGGTTTGAAGTAAATGGTAACCTGTTATCAATGCTCTACACAATGAGCACCTATGGCTTACCTGCAGATTATATCAAAACGGAAGAGGCTTTTGTTCGCGGTTACACGCCGGAAACAGCAGTTGCCCTTGCGAAAAAATATATCGACCCGGGTAAAATGTATTATGTGGTTGCCGGAGATGCAAAGACACAGCTTAAGTCGCTGGAGAAACTCGGTCTCGGAAAACCAATACTTGTTACAAAGTAATATGTTATATGGAAAAGGGTGTTTTTAAAACACCCTTTTTTATTTATTCTCCTTATTGAGAACCTGTGTTACAGTTCTTACGCCTGGTTTGATATCAGAGGTTTTAACTGTAAGTACCTGTCCGTTTTCTGATAATGAGTAGGAAGCGGTAACACCTACAATATCACCACCATAATTCTTAGTATCGGTAGTGACAAGGGTTTTCCTGTCAGCTGACCATTTTGCTGTTTTCCTTGCACCATCCTTGTCAGTTATTTCCTTTCCATCAAGCGGGAAAGTGCTCTCGCGGGTTACAAGTTCCTTGCCGCTTTTATCATAGTAGACAGATTTTATTAACATATTCTGGCCTGTCTGCGTAATTGTGCACTTTATATCAAAATCCTTATAGAATTCGTCACTCTTCGTTGCATCCTGCTTCCAGTCTCCAGAAAAATCCGGAAGTGATTGTCCAGACATTACAACTGATGAAAGAAAGATTGAAAATGCAAAGGTGAATCTCAGGATGCTCCTTTTAAGACTTGTAGGGTTTGTGTTTTTTATCATGGCTGCTATTTTAAGGCAAGTTATAAGATTTAGTCGTTCTTATTACTTCAATAATAAATATCATTTAACCCGGGAACTGTACCTTATTTAAAATCAGGCTTCTTAATGTTTTCTATTTTAAATAGAATAAGCATTTTCCTGTTCTTGTTATGAAATAAATTGCTGGTTTTATTTAAATTGTATCCATAAAAATCAGCATTATGAAGTACAGTTAATTTATTCTGAGACTTACTTTGTGGATTAAATTCAATAAAATCAGGTTGTTATAATTTATCCTATTTTAAAATGAAGAAAAGATTTTTCCTGCTCCTGTTCGCCATTTCGTTAATGGTTGCTACAAATGCCCAGACTGACAAAGTACAGAATGACTGGCCTAATCTTGCGAGATACAGGAATGATAATGAGAAAGCAGGTTTGCCAGGGAAAGGAGAGAAAAGAGTTGTATTTATGGGTAACTCCATTACAGAAGGATGGAAATGGATTGATACGGCCTTCTTTAAGAATAAGTTGTATGTTAACAGGGGCATAAGTGGCCAGACAACGCCTCAGATGCTAATCCGGTTCAGGCAGGATGTTATTAAACTCAGGCCGGCAGCTGTTGTAATACTGGCAGGAATCAATGACATAGCAGGAAACACGGGGCCAAGCACCCTCGAAATGATTGAGGATAATCTTGCATCAATGGCAGAACTTGCTAAGGCTAACGGCATAAAAGTTATTATGTGTTCAGTTTTGCCGGCATATGATTTTCCATGGAGGCCTGGTCTGCAACCGGCTGAAAAAGTTGTAGCTCTGAATAAATGGATAAAGGAATACGCAGCGTCAAATAAATTCGTGTATGTGGATTATTTCACCCCTATGGCTGATGAACGGAATGGCCTAAAAGCTGCACTTACTTTTGATGGTGTTCATCCAAACCTTGCAGGGTACAAGGTAATGGAGCCTATAGTTCAGAAGGCTATAAGTGAAGCCCTTAAAAAATAGCCCGGCACAATACCGGTAGTTTTTACTTGGTTGTTGAATCTAAAATGCTTTTAAAATGAAACAGAAATCACTCTCAAGAAGGAATTTTGTTAAAAGAAGCACAACAGGAACCACAGGTCTTATACTGGCTTCAGCCGGGATGAGCACCTTTGCTTCGACAATTATTTCAGGGGATAACAAACCGGCCTTTAAAGGCGGTAGACCCATGGTTGCTGCCGGATCAGAATTCAGTGGTAAATGGCCGGTATATGACGAATCTGATATCCAGATGTACGTCGAAGCCTTTAAAAGCAATAAATGGTCAGAGTTTGATAACGATGATAAAAACTACACCGCACGCTTTGAAAAGATGTACGCCGGCATTATAGGTACCAGGTACTGTTCAGTAACAAATTCAGGGACAAATGCCCTTGAAGCGGCCCATCGTGCTGCCGATATCGGGCCAGGGGATGAGGTTATAACTCAGACAAATACTTTCATAGCAACTGCTCAGTCATCTCTGAATGTATATGCACTTCCTGTTCTTGTTGATAGTGATCCTGAAACTTTCCAGATGGACGCCGGAAAAATTGAGGAAAGAATTAATGAAAGGACAAGGGCAATAATCCCGGTACATATCGGCGGAGGTGCCGCAAATATGGATAAAGTCCTTGAAGTGGCAAAGAAGCATAATCTTTTGGTGATTGAGGATGTGTGCCAGGCTCATATGGGTGAATGGAGAGGAAGAAAACTCGGTTCTCTCGGGGATATGGGTTGTTTCAGTTTCCAGGCATTCAAAAGCCTTTGCGGCGGAGAAGGAGGAGCAGTTACAGGCAATGATGAAGCATTGATGACTGCAGTGGCAGCCTATGTTAACAATGGGAGGGATCCTCATGACAGGCCAAAATTTTACAAGGGCGCAAATCAGCGGATGACACCCTTTGTGGCATCAGTATTGCTTGGCCAGGTAAGAAGGCTGGAAGCTCTTTCCAGACTTCGTGATGAAAACGCACAATATCTCGATAAACTGCTTTCCGAAGTCAAAGGAGTAAAACCGGTCAAAAAGTATGAAGGGCAGACAAGGAGAGCCTATTATGAATACCAGCTTATTTATGACGCAACCTTCTTCAACGGGCTTCCGAAATGGAAATTCAGGAAAGCTATGGAAGCCGAAGGAATAGAACTTGGAAACGGTATTGATTCATCGCTGCACAGGAGTCCTGAGATTGAAGCCTATCTTTCATCCCGATCCTTCCAGAGGATATTCTCAAAGGAAAGACTCGATAAGTACAGGATTGAAAACCGCTGCCCGGTTAATGAAAAAATTGAAAGGGAGACAGGGCTGTCTGTTCCCCAGATCGCTTTCATGGGCACAAAAAAGGATATCGAAATGATTGTTGATGCAATAGTGAAGATACAGAAGCATTCTGCAGAACTGGTTAAATAGAATATGGTTACATACCTTATAAACCTGAATCTGTATGATGTAGCAAATAATTTAAAAATCCTTTATCTGAAATAAATTTCTGTATTAAACTGTATAGAAAATCCTGCAGAGATAATCTGCAGGATTTTTATCAAAATTTACACTAAGTCTTTTCCTACTCAAACTTTACAGTGTCTACTGCTGTAACAAGTCCGTTTGATACTATAATATCTGTAAGTGTTTTTTCGGTATACGGGCTGACGGGGACCAGGTTGAGTTTATAAGTACCTGCGGGAACACCTTTGAAAAAGTACTGTCCTGATATTGTATCTGCAAAAGTTGTAATTGTGTCAAGGTTCGAGCAAATTGCATAGAGCGCAGGCTTGGATTTGGCTGGTGATACTACTCCTTTTATTGCCCCTGATACGGCATCTGTAATAACTCTTAGCACAGGTTTCAGAATATATGTGTCGTTTCCTGTCTTCACAACTGATCTTGCTGCGTCAAAGTCGATTGTGTATGCATATGCAACGCCTCCTGTCAGATCCTTCTGGACATTAAGCTTCAGTCCCGATTGCTGTGCACTTGGTGTTGAAAGTGCAAATGTTGAGGATCCTGTTACAATTGTATTATTGCTTCCTAGTATCAATCTTATCTGGCTGAGTTTTCCTGCGGGGATCTGCTGATCGGCTATAATTGTGTCTTTCCCATTAACAAGGTCAAGCAGGTTTATTACTGCAGGTTCCACATTAAGGTTAATAACGGTATCATTTACGATCACAGATATTCCCTGGATATCAATATTCAGCTTGTCGTATGCGGCAGGTGCATCAGTAAGTTTAAATGTAAGCTTTGCTGTTCCTGTATTTGTCTCTTTGCTGCATCCTGCAAGGACAGCGGCCATTGCCAAAACGAATACTATCTTTTTCATCTCTCTGATTTTTAAGTTTTTCCTTCCTGTATTAAGAATAGTAAATACGTATTAATGTTTATTCAGGGTAACAAATTTAAGGAGTCGAAGATGAAGAAATAATGAAAATTATAATGGGAAATGAATCAGAGTGATAAGAATATTATGAAGAATGAGTTTGTGAGTTAGAGCAAGTGAACTTTCGTTTTCACTTTACATATTGAGTGGAACAAGCCTCACCAATTCTTTCTCCCATTTTTACAGCAGTTTCATATCCATTATCTGTATTGATTATCAAATCCTTGTCGATATTAATTTTGTTTTTTTCAAACAGGAGTACCACTGTCGAGCCTCCGAATTTAAAGTAGCCTTTTTCTGCACCTTTTCTAACAGAATTTCCACTATAGGTTTGTACTATGCTTCCAACCATTGTGGCGCCAACTTCGGCCATAATAAAATCACCAAACGAAGGACTTGAAAGAATCGTATACTCACGTTTATTCAAACAAAATATTTCAGCTTTTTTATGTAAAGCAAACGGGTTTACTGAATAATAGTCACCTTCAACACTTTTGTGCGAGGTAATAATTCCACTGAGCGGGAAATGAAAACGATGGTAATCAACAGGGGCCAGCCTGATTATAATAAGGATACCATCACTGTACTTTTGAGCTAGAGCGTCATCATCCAGGAAGGAAGATACATTAAAACGAAATCCTTTTATAATAAAGTCTGAGTTGCCAATATTGGAATAAGCCAGTATTTTCCCGTCAGCAGGAGAAACAACACTATTAAAGCCGGTGTCAATCAGTCTTGCAGTATCTTTTAGTTTCCGGGTAAAGAAATCATTGAAACTTTTGAACTCCTGTTCCTGAAAACCACTCATATCAATATTAAAATCTTTTATAAATGGTTGTATTTTTCTGGCTGATGAGGAGCGATCCATCATTCTGCCATAGATAGATGAAACAAGTTTTCTCTTTACGAGAGTCCATAAGGTTGCTTCTCCAACAGGATTATAATAAAGCCATAGCAGCCATTTTTCGCCGGCTACCTTTTCCGTCTCTAACTGACCGCTTTTTCTTTCATAATATTGAATTGGATCCTGGTGTGGAGGTGGATAGCAGGCAATTATGAAAATTATCGCCAGAAGCAGCAAAACGATGCCCAGCCTCTTTTTAATCTTTGTAATTTTCATGATTGCTTTGATTTCCCTTAAAAGCAAAAATAATTCAATGTAATGTATTTTACCCCACTTTCCGTAAATCAATAATTCCTCAGGTGTAAGAGCGGTTATCCACCTAAGCAGATGCTGTGTCGGATAACCATGAAAAAGAAAAGGGAGTGATCGCTGTCACTCCCGTTATTGTCCTTTGAAGTTTAGGTAAAGAAGAATCTTTCCACTGCTTTCCTGGCTGCCGCGTTCAGCGGTTTAAGTAACCCGGCATTTTATAATGAAGCAATACTTATGATTCAAAAGTTATTTCTCACCATAAATTACGAGGGCATTGGACTCTATTGAAAGTGCCCCGTCAGGGAATTTTTGTTTAATCAGGTTAAACACCTCACTCCTGACTTTTACTTTCATTTCACAATCTGCATTTTTAAGAGCTGCCACAACGGGAGCAGCAATTTCCGTCATAAAATTCCAATATATTTTTCTGTTCCCGGGTTCAAGTTTTCCTGATACTTCTGTTTCTGAAATATTTTTTAATCCGGCCTGCATAAATAATTCCGAAATCATGCCTTTTCTGGCGCAACGAAATAGTCCGGGTGCTTCCTGTGGCTGAGGTTCCACCTTCATATTTTTATTTACAACACCGAGAACGGATGTTGCCCAAAAATTCTTCTCAGGCTCATTCCAGACTGTCACGGCAATTCTTCCACCCGGTTTCAGAACCCTGACCATCTCTTTTGCAGCGAGAAGCATATCAGGGAAAAACATAAATCCGAATCGGCAACTGATGGCGTCAAAACTATTATCATGGAAAGGCATATCGCCAACGTCACATGCAACAGTCTCAAAATTGTCAATTCCACGTTTTTTAGCATTTTCGACTGCGACATCGAGCATTCCTTCAGCAAGATCTATTCCAACCACCTTACCTCCATTTAACATTGATGCGATTGTGAGTCCGGGCTCCCCAGTTCCGGATGCCACATCAAGGACTAAATCATTACCTTTTGGTTTAAGCAGGCGAATGATTTCGTCAGCCATTGGTTTCATAAAGTCCATTGTCAGTTCGTCCCATTTCTTCCATCCCGAAGAAAAGTTGTTCCATAATTCTTTTTGCTGATCCCTGATTTGTAAAAGTTGTGCTTCCATTTTGCATTTGTCAGTGATTACTGTGCTGACTCCGCACATTTTTCGTGCATGTTTTACTTTAACAATTCCAGACGGTAATTACATTACCTATAGTCATATAAAACAATTATGTATGGTGTTAAGTTCAGCATCAAGTTTCATGAATTTTAAAACTGCAGACTGTAAAACGGTATAAGGAAACATGACCAGGATATTTGTTCATGCCCTTTGTTCATATGCTTAAAAAGGAAGGGAAGTGAAAGATCGATTATTTTGATATCAATCCCCGGGATGTTATTTTATAGGCACATGAAGTGAATCCGTTTCAGGCGGAGCACTTTGCGAAATCGGACTTATTATAAAACAACAGTAAGATTACTGCATAACAAGCTCAACTCTCCTGTTAAGGGCTTTACCTTCTTCAGTTCCATTACTTGCGACAGGTGATGTGGGGCCATTCCCACAAGCCTTTAAATTGGAAGCATTTACTCCTTGCTGACTGACGAGTGCATTTACAACTGCAGTTGCCCTGTCCATCGACAGTTTCATATTGGCATCATAAGACCCGACATTATCTGTGTGACCCACAACATAGAGCTTAAGAGAAGGATCGGACTTCATGAGTTTTCCGATTTCCGCAAGAGATGGCTGAGATTCAGGTTTAAGAACGGATTTTCCCGTGTCAAAATAAATACCGTACAAAGCAACCTTGCCTGTTTGCTTTATGCTATTCGACATGCTTGTCGCATCAGCCACAACATCCTGCGCCATAGCTTGCTTTTCAATTATATCAAGTGAGTAATTGCTGCCTCCTCCTGAAACAATTTGCGCCCATATTTCCTTTCCCTCTTTAACGAGTTTTAATATCGCATAATTTGTTCCGCCATCTTCAAACTCCGCTACAACTGTCCCTCCGATTTTCTTTATCGCATTTATATAATTTCTTGTTATCTGTAACCCGCTATATTCCTGGGTTGCATCGGGCTTTTTGTAATAAACAATCCCTATGTGCCTTCCTTCCTCTGTCCTGTTTTTATTACCGCCAAGCCAGAATTCAAACTTGGTAAAACTCTCATCCTGGTAGGTATAGATATAGCAATTCGGCATCCTGGTAAAAAGTTCAGGATCTTTGGAACCTTCTGCATCATCCTGTCCCTTAAGTACAGGAACAATGAGTAAAATCAAGGCTGATAAGATGAAAAACTTTTTCATATTGATCCGTTTTTAGATTATGCAAGATTATATAAATATAAAAAATTTCCTTTTAAGAAAAGAATATCGGGAGTGAACATGAACAGAGTGAGAGGGTTCATTCGAGCACACTCGCTCTCACTCTCACTCTCGCTCTGTTTCAGTCCTCCTTCGCCGAAGCTACGGAGGACGCTGTACCCCGAACGGACAAAAGTTGCAACCCGATGTCAGCTCTGATTTTTTATCAAACCAAACAACATTTTTGAGATTTCCTCAAGTTTCTTCTCTCCTTCGACGAAAACCTCCATACTAATTTCTTGCGTCTCATAAAGATATTCCAGAATCGCAACGCATTCAAATGCACTCCCTCTGGCGATAACGAAGAAATTTTTCCTGTCTTTGTTACTGAATCGTGAAGTCCCTTCAGCGATATTCAACATTATGCTGAATGAAGCTCTTCTTAGCTGATCATTTGTTACTCTGTCAAAATTCTTTTCATCCAGGATTGAATAAATCTCTTTACAGAAGTTTTTAGACTTTTGATAGACATCAAGCTTTTGAAAATCAAACATGATTTTAATTTATAGGTTAGCACTATTGAAAATAAATTAGCAGCGAAACAGAGCTAATTTATGAAGAATCTGGGAAATAGTAAAGAATGAGAAGTGTGAGTGTGAGAGTGGGTTTAGAGGAAAAAGAGATGAGAGTGCTCGCTCTCGCTCTCACTCTCACTCTTTTTCAGTACCCGGAGCGGGACTTGAACCCGCACAACCGCAATGGTCACAGGATTTTAAGTCCTGCGTGTCTACCATTCCACCATCCGGGCAGTTATAATATATAGTAGACCTTAAATCTGCTGCAAATTTATAAAGATTTCGAATTTATCAAAGGGATGGTGGAATGGGCTCCCCTGCAGGCTGGCTCCTTCGCTAAAACAGCCCACCGGGCTGTTTATTAACGCTCGGCCCTACCATCCGGGCAGTTATAATATTTAGTAGACCTTAAATCTGCTGCAAATTTATAAAGATTTTAATAAGTCCCTCTCCTTCAGGAGAGGGATTTAGGGTGAGGTTTTTCTTACAACTCGCGTATCCAGATATTCCTGAATGAAACCGGGTTGCCATGCTGCTGCAACAGGATAGGGGAAGGGCCATGCTGTTTTACGTCATATGCAGGGATTCCCGGGAAAACAGTCGGACCCTGTATGCTTACATTGTTCTGGACGAGTACCCCGTTGTGGAAGACAGTAATCCTCGGAGGGGTGAAGTAGGAGGTACTGTCCTTAAACCTCGGTGCGGTATATATTATATCATAACTCTGCCATTCCCCGGGCTTCCTGCTTACATTTACAAGGGGAGCATACTGCATGTATATCGCACCTGCCTGCCCGTTCCTGTATGTCCGGTTATTATAGCTGTCGAGAATCTGTACCTCATACTGTCCTTCAATAATTACCCCGCTGTTACCCCGGCCCTGGCCTTCCCCTGTAATAAGCGATGGAGTTCGCCATTCGATATGAAGCTGGAAATCGTTAAATGAACGCCTGGTTTGCAGAGATCCTGAATTCCTTGTCGATTCCATCGCCCCGTCTTTAATTATCCATGTTACAGGAGACTTAACGGTGGGTGGTGCTCCAAATCTGTAATAGCTCTCTTCCCATTCCTTATTTAAATCCTTGCCATCGAAAAGCACTATTGCATCCGCGGGTGCGGAGTCGTCTGTCACTCCTGCCTGTACAACTTTAACTTCAGGGTCCATAATATGTTTCACTTCAGTGAAAAACATAATTCTCTGCATCGGGGTAAGTGAGTCGTAAAGGCTCATAAACTGCTTATAGGCTTCCTGCTGGGATTTTGTAGGCATCTTCGGCATTTGAGCCTGGCTAATTGCAAAAGAGGTCAGCAAAGTGATTGCCAGTATGAATCGTTTCATCTTAAATATCTTTTTGGGGTTTAAAGAATAAAAAAAGTGCCTGGTTTCTAAATAGTTTCTCTAATTATAGTTTGAAGACTGCATCGAGACTTTCATAAGCGCTGTGCATTGATTCAACAGCAGCTTTCTTCTTCTCAGCATCTTTCCCTTTTAATACTTCCTTAAGTGCAACACACTCATCATACAGTTTTTTTGCACATGCATCGTATTTCGGAATTTTATCTCCTAACCTTTTAGGAAGTTTATCGTGCGGATAGTTTACGAGAACCTGGGATTTTGATATCAGAACATCTGTCATCCCTTCGATCTCACTGAATTTACTTTCAGGGAGAAGCTTATGATAGATGATATAAAGGTCCTGGTGAAAATCATCAAGTTCCTTAAGAGCCGGCCTGATAACCCTTACCATCTTCTCATAATTCATATGAAGCTTCTCGGCAGCCTCAAGCAGTGCATTATTATCCCCATTGCCGGCTGCAGTATAATAATTCTGTGCTGACTTGTTCAGTTCATCAAGCTGGCTTTTCCATGCAGCCTGCTTTTCCCTCAAAATTCCCGGAAGTTTAGCCTTATTTATTGCTTCAACAGAAGTCTTGATCATTGGAACAAAGCTTTTGAGCTTTTCATAATCCTTTGAAGGATAGGCATCATGCCACATAGGGTAAATTATGTCGTGAAAATCAGTAAGTTCCTGTACTGATGAGGATATCTCTGACTGATCGATCTTTGTCTGGGCAAAGGACAGTGAATAGAATGATATTACTGCAAGAAGCAGGAATGATGTTGTAATCTTTTTCATAAGTATGGTTTTGTTTGATTTACTATGCAAACTTTAAAATTAGAAAAATATTGCCGATTGCAAAAAAGGAGATTCAGGTGTTAAACAGTCTTCTTTTAAAATAAAATGCCAGGTTAACAAGAGCAATCATTACAGGTACCTCGACAAGGGGCCCGATAACTGCCGTGAACGCTTCCCCGGAGTTAATTCCAAAAACAGCAATCGCCACAGCAATTGCAAGCTCAAAATTGTTGCTTGCGGCAGTGAATGATAGCGTGGTTGATTGTTCGTAACTTGCACCAATCCTCCAGCTCATAAAGAATGAAACAACAAACATTATAACAAAATAGATGAGCAGTGGAATTGCTATTCTTACAACATCGAGGGGAATTGAAACTATATACTCGCCCTTCAGGGAGAACATTACAATTATTGTGAAGAGCAATGCAATAAGTGTTAAAGGACTTATTGCCGGAATAAACTTTGTGTTATACCAATCCCTGTCCTTCAACCTTATCAAAGTAAACCTCGTAAGGAAGCCTGCAATAAATGGAATTCCTAAGTAAATGAAAACGCTTTTGGCAATCTGACCGATTGTAATATTTGCAACGATCTCATTTGTAGGGAGTCCGAACCAGCCAGGCAGTATTGCAATAAACAGATAAGCATATACCGAGAAAAAAAGTACCTGGAATATAGAATTGAATGCAACAAGTCCTGCCGCATATTCTGCATCACCTTTTGCCAGGTCATTCCAGACAATCACCATGGCAATACATCTTGCAAGTCCTATGAGTATCAGACCGTACATGTAATCAATGTTGAAACGCAGAAATATTATAGCAAGCCCGAACATAAGAACCGGACCTATTATCCAGTTCTGTACGAGTGAAAGACCGAGTACCTTTACATTGCGGAACACATCGCCAAGTTCTTCATATTTCACCTTTGCAAGAGGCGGGTACATCATCACAATAAGTCCAATTGCAATTGGAATATTGGTTGTACCTGAAGAAAGGCTGTTCCAGAATTTTGAGATAACAGGGAATAGCCATCCTGCACCAACACCAAGGAACATTGCCAGGAAGATCCATAAAGTAAGGTACCTGTCAAGGAATTTTAGTCGTTTTGGAGATGGCATGGCTACGTGATTTATGATTTATATGCAGAAACCGTAATACTGAATATGCCTGTATCACTACCCTGAAATTTTTCGATCTCTTCATTTGTCAGGTAGCTTTTAAGTGTTGAATCAGGTAATTCAATCTCTTTTTTCTTATGAATTGTAATATTCTTAAACCCTGCTTTTTCAACAAGTGAAACATAATCATCCATTTCAATGGCTCCTGCAACGCACCCTGCATACATCTCAGCATCCTTTTTCATTTTCTCAGGTATCTCTCCGTGTGTTACCACATCTGAAACACAGAAGTGTCCCTTGTCCTTTAATACGCGGAAGATCTCCGTGAAAGCTTTTCCCTTGTCTGGAACCAGGTTTAATACACAGTTAGAAATCACAACATCAAAGGTTGATGAGCTGAATGGCATATCCTCGATATCACCTTTAATAAATTGAACATTCTCAAAACCAAGTTTGACCTTATTTTCCTCAGCTTTCTTAAGCATCTCATCTGTAAAATCGAGTCCGGTTACAGAACCCTCATCACCAACAATAGCCCTTGCAACAAAGCAGTCATTACCTGCCCCGCTGCCAAGATCAAGTACAGAGTCTCCTTTCCTGATCCCGGCAAACTGTGTCGGTACGCCGCATCCAAGATTAAGGTCAGCATCCGGGGCATAGCCTTCCAGTTCACTGTAGTTTTCACTGAACACAGTGTAATCTACAGATGAACAGCATCCTGAAGTTCCACAGCATGATGATCCCCCGGTTTCTTTAGATTGCTTTGCAATTAGTGAATACTTCTCCCTTACAACCTCTTTAAGCTTGTTGCTATTCATAAAAGTGGTTTTATCTGTTTAATATACAGGGTTTTGAATTTATCTGCAATTTGATCCCTGGTTTTCCTGAACTCAAACCTGATCTGTTCTTCTGTGCCAATTACTTTTGATGGATCCTCGAATCCGATATGAAGCCTGTGAGTTACTTTTCCAGTGAAAACAGGACAAGTTTCGTTTGCATCATCACAAACAGTAATTACAAAATCCCATGAAGTTCCCAGGAAAGAGTTTACATTTTCCGGTTTATGGTTGCTGATATCGATTCCGATTTCTGCCATGGCAGCAACTGCTTTTTCATTGACTTTTGCTGCAGGAAGTGTTCCCGCTGAAAATACCTGAATCCTCTTATCGAAAGACTGGAGTAATCCGTGAGCCATCTGGCTTCGGCAACTATTACCTGTACATAAAATAAGGACTTTCATTTTAAATAATTTTATCGTCTTCTGTTTTGAGTCTCGCATGGACAGGGAACAGATTTAATCTTCTTGTATTTTTTCTGTGTGGCACAGGATGCGAGAATCATTATCATGAAGATTATTAATAATGATTTAATTGCCATGTAAGCAGTTTTTCTGAATGCCCCCTTCATCAGTTATTATTTTTTTGATTTTGCCAACTAACGTAATTGATCCGAAAGTTATTTAAAATCTATTTTATTTCTATGTTTCCCGTTGCTTCTGCTGTTATCAGGCACTTTTATTAGATTTGCTATTTAACCTAATAAAATGGATCAGAAAAGAATAAAGGGTTTATACAATACCCTTGGAGCAGCCCAGGTTTTTGTTGCAATAGGTGCAATCCCTGCAGGAATATTGTTCCTTGCGGATACTTCAGGCGCTTTAATGGGCAACTCTGTAGAAATGCTTGCAAAATCACCTTTCAGAAGTTTCCTCATTCCAGGGCTTTTTCTTGTTATAGTTCACGGTCTTTTTAATGTAATTGGTGCAGTGCTTTCTTTCAGGAAACACAGGTACGCAGCCCCACTCGGGCTCGTTCTGGGCCTGATTCTCATGCTTTGGATAATTATCCAGGTATGGATCATCACCCTTAGCAGTTTCCTTCAGCCCTTACTGTTTGTGGTTGGCCTGGCGGAAGCCATACTCGGATTGCTGGTTATACGTAAAAAAAGTATCTGAACTGTATTATTCGAATATCACTGTGGTGAATTTCGACCAGTTAATGTTATACAACATAAATATATTTCATTGACCTGCTTAAAGTGCACGATATCAGGTTAATATAACGTTTTCTAAAGTTGTATATTTTTAGAATTTCGTTTTAAAGTTTTAGAATATAGATTTTTGCTTATATATTAGAACTGAAATACACCTCCCTTATTAACCTAAAATTCAGTTCTATGCTTTTACACCAGCAGTTTGTGAGGATCGCTAAGAAAAATCCCGGAAAACTGGCCATAAGAGATAAGACAACCAAGAAGGATGTCAATTTCGGGACAGCACTAATCGGTGCGCTGATATTAAGTAAGAAATTCAGCAAGTATGAAAAGGGATTCCTTGGCATTATGATACCGACATCAGCCGGTTGCGCACTTGCAACAGTTGCAACCCTTATGAGTGGTCGTATTCCTGTAATGATAAATTACTCTACAGGTGCTGAGGCGAATGCCAGGTATGCCCAGAAAAAATGCCATTTTACCACGATAATAACTTCAAAAGCTCTCCTACAGAAAATAAACTGCCCGGTTGTTGAGGGTATGGTCTTTATAGAAGATCTGATGGCAAGTGTCACATCATTTGAAAAAATAAGAGCTGCACTTAAATCAAAGCTTCCACAGGGTTTACTTTTTAATATGATTCATAAGGGTGAAGAGAATGATACCTGCGTTATTCTTTTTACAAGCGGAAGCGAAAAGGACCCGAAAGCTGTTCAGCTGACCCATAAGAATATTTCTTCAAACATTGAAAGTTTTGGAGTTCACATCGGACTCACAGAGAACGACATTATACTGGCAAACCTTGTGTTCTTCCATATATTTGGTCTTACAGTAAACCTCTGGCTGCCACTTTATTATGGCATGACTATGATCTGTTACTCAAATCCTCTTGATTTCCAGGTTATAAGTACAATTGCGAAAGAAGAGAAACCTACTCTTATGGTTGGAACACCCAGTTTCTTCTGGGGTTACCTGCAAAAATCAGAACCTGGCGATTTCAAATCCCTGCGACTGATGATAGCCGGGGCCGATAAGTGTCCCGATTCACTTCGTGAAGGATTTATGAACAAACATGGCATTGTTCTCCTTGAAGGATATGGAGCCACCGAGACTTCTCCTGTGATCTCTGTAAATACACCTGAAGCAAATAAACCTGGAAGCATTGGACCAATTATTCCGGGTGTTCAGGTGAGGATAGAGAATTTCGAAACCGGTGAAGAGTGCAAGACAGGTGAAACAGGCAAGATTATTGTAAAAGGAGATCTTGTAATGAAAGGCTACTATGAAGATCCGGAACTGACCGCAGAAGTGCTGAAGGACGGCTGGTATAATACCGGTGATATGGGCTATATCGATGCCGACGGCTTCCTATACCATGCCGGGAGATTCAAGCGTTTTGCAAAGATCGGGGGGGAGATGATTTCACTCGTAAAGGTCGAAAACATTATGGAGAAATACCTTCCTCAGGGTGTCATTTGCTGCCTTGTTGACATTCCCGACGATAAAAAAGGTTCTTATATAGTTGCCGCAGTTTCTGCAGAGGTTCACAAAACTGAAATACTGCGGAAGATGATGAACGACCTGCCATCCATTGCTCTTCCAAGAGAGTTTATAATACTTGAATCCATTCCTACGATGAGCACAGGAAAAGTCGATTTCAGGACTGTGACAAATATTGTAAAACAAAAAATGTCAAATAGTTAGATACTGTCATTACAGTTTCTGACTCTCCCGGTATTCTATAAAAAAAGTCCCGCCTCAGGCGGGACTAAAAATTTTAAATGTTTATGATTGATGATAAACTAAGCAAGTTTAACATTTACGGCATTTAATCCTTTTTTACCCATTTCAACATCAAAAGTCACTTTGTCATTTTCAGTGATCCTGTCTTTAAGACCTGATGAATGTACAAAGTATTCCTTCTGTGATTCGTCATCTTTAATGAAACCAAAACCTTTTGTCTCATTGAAAAACTTAACTGTTCCTTTACTCATGATTGTGTTTATTAATTGGGCGCAATTTACTAAAAATTTTAATACTGTCTTTATTTTCAGTTGATTAAAATGAAAAAAAGTCATAAATCAATACATGGCAAAAGTGCAGATGGTCCTCATTATTCCGGCGCGAAGTTTATTTCAAACTAGAATTGAAACGGACCCGCCTGACCTGTAAATTCAATAATTATTAGAATTTGACTATCTTTGCCGCCGTATTAACAAGGTGATTTCCAAAAGCGTTGTCACGCATTTAGCCCAGTCTGCTTTGAGTTCATTTCAGCCGGGATAATTTCTCAACTGCTCCCGGAGCCACAATATAAATTTAAGAATAATGCAATTTGAAGAGATGGGATTGATTCCCGCAATTTTAAGATCTGTAAACGACCTTGGTTTTGAAAAGGCAATGCCTGTACAGGAAAAAGTAATTCCGCTTGTTCTCGAAGGGAAGAGGGATATAATAGCGCTGGCACAGACAGGAACAGGTAAAACTGCCGCTTTCGGACTCCCGCTTATCCAGCAGACTGATGTGGAAAAAAACGTTACCCAGGCACTTATACTTTGCCCCACAAGAGAACTTTGCCTGCAGATAACTGACGACCTCAGTGATTTTTCAAAATATACCGGTGATGTAAGGGTCCTTGCTGTTTATGGCGGGGCAAGCATCGGAAACCAGATAAGAGAACTGAAAAAGGGTATACATATAATAGTGGCTACGCCAGGCAGGCTTATTGATCTTATCGGCAGGGGTGCCGTAAAACTTGGATCTGTAAGGACAGTTGTGCTTGATGAAGCAGATGAAATGTTGAATATGGGATTCCTGGACAGTATAAATGAGATACTCGAAACAGTTCCGGAAAACAGGCGAACACTTCTTTTTTCTGCAACAATGTCATCGGATATTGCCTCAATCGCAAGGAGATATATGTCAGACCCGATAGAAGCGACTATTGGCCAGAAAAACTCTTCCGCTGAGAATGTTGCACACAATTACTACCTGGTTCATGCAAAGGACAAGTATAAAGTTCTGAAACGTATCGCTGACTTCGAGCCTGATATTTATGCCATTGTCTTCTGCCGTACAAGGAAAGAAACACAGGAAGTTGCATCACGACTAATAAACGATGGATATAACGCAGATTCTCTCCATGGTGACCTGTCTCAGGCCCAGCGTGATGCAGTTATGCAAAAATTCAGGTCGGGAAACCTGAATATGCTTGTAGCGACAGATGTTGCGGCAAGAGGACTTGATGTCGATGACCTGACTCATGTTATTAATTTCAGCCTTCCTGATGAAACAGAGGTTTATACACACCGTTGCGGAAGGACAGGCAGAGCAGGAAAGAAAGGAATTTCGATTTCATTGGTTCACCTCAGGGAGAAAAATAACCTGCATAAGATCGAAAGATTGCTGAAAAAGACCTTCACGGCAGTTCCCGTTCCTTCAGGAAGTGAGATTTGCAGCAAACAATTGTTTCACTGGGTGGCTAAGCTCGATTCAGTCGAGACTGACCATAAAGAGATTGAAAAGATACTTCCGGATATAAAGAAAAAACTTGAGAACCTGAGCCGCGAGGAGCTCCTAAGAAAAATTGTATCACTAGAGTTTAACAGGTTCCTCGACGATTACAGGTATACCGAGGAGGTTATAAATGTTGTTGATGAAGGAGAGAAAGAAAGCTGGAACCGGAAAGACAGGCAGAGAGATAAATACAGGTCTGATAAAGCAAAATATTCAAGGCTCTTTATAAATGCCGGGAAAAATGATGGTCTCTCACCAGAGCAGCTTATAAGTCAGATAAATTCAAATACCAAAGGGAAAAAGATTCCGGTCGGTAAGATTGATATACTGAAGTCCTTTGCATTTTTTGAGGTTGAAGAAAAAGATGCAGATACGATCATAAGAGCCCTCGCAAATAAGAAAATCTGGAGCAAGAAAATTGCCGTTGAAGTTGCACAGGAAAAGGGTAGCCCTAAGAAGAAATTCAAACAAGGGAAAAGGAAGAACAGGTAAGTTCGGGAATTAATATTTGTCTCACCGGTGGCCAGGCTGAACTTTGACTATTATAATTTGTTCTAAGGACTGAATATAACAGGTTAATTGTGAGCAGGGAAAACAAGAATATTAGTGACAACCCGGTAAATGAGTTCATTGTTTCAGGCATCCGTCATCTTACTGAAAGTACTTTCATTCTGAGATTCAGCCGCGGAGGAATGAAATTCAGTGCCGGCCAGCATATAATAGTCGGACTGCACGGTGAGATGGATATGAGGGAGTATTCAATCTATTCAGGCGAGAATGATGATCACCTCGAGATACTTGTGAAGGAAGTTAAGGAGGGTAATATCTCTGTTAAACTTAAACATTGCCAGCCGGGTCAGAAACTCGATGTTAACGGCCCGTTTGGCTCATTCGGAATCGAGGAATATGACAGGTACTCCCGGAATCATGTCTTCATTGCAACAGGTACAGGAATTTCCCCGTTTCATAGTTTCATAAAATCATACCCTGGTCTCGATTACACCCTTATCCATGGTGTTGCTTATTCTGGAGAAGCATACGATATGCGGGAATATGATAAAAGGAAATATATCCTCTGTACTTCTAAAGAGCAATACATGGGAAAGCAGGGGCGTGTGACAGGTTTAATTTCAGAACTGACACCCGATCCCGGAATGCTGTTTTACCTGTGCGGAAACGGCAGCATGATACATGATGTTTATCGTATTCTTAAAGAAAAAGGAGTTCCTCCGGCTAAAATCCTTACCGAGAGATATTTCTGACAGAAATTAATGAGATTTTTCAACTTTCGACTTTACCGTGCATAAGAAGGTCTAGGGCTTCCCTGAAAGAACCGGCAGCAATTATCTTGCCTGAGTTTACAAAGAAAATCTCATCGGCATTTTCTATTGTGTTGAGTCGATGCGCAATAATCACTTTTGTCGTGGAAACTGGAAGGTTTTTCAAAATCGCCTCAAGTTGCTGTTCTGTTACTGTATCGATATTTGCAGTTGCTTCATCAAGGATCAGCAGTTCAGGTTTCCTTAGGATTGCCCTCATAAAAGCAATTATCTGTTTCTGACCAAGGCTTATACCGTCACCCGAGGTCTGTATCGGGGTATCAAGACCCTTGTCAAATCTCTTTAGCAGGTTATTAAGCTGGACATCCTCGAGAGCTCTTTCAAGCTGCTCATTCGAAAGCCCTGCACAATCGGGGTTGCCATAGAGAATGTTGTCCCGCACTGTACCTGAGAAAAGAAGAGGATCCTGGAGAATTACACCAATTTTTGAAGCTCTCTCGCATGATGAGTATGACCTGATATCTTTCCCATCAAGCAGTATTGTCCCTTTTGTGGCATCATAGAGCCTGGAAATCAGTGAGGCAGTTGTCGTCTTACCGCCACCGGTTGGTCCGACAAAAGCATATGTTTTACCCCTTTGAAGGTCAAAGTTCACTTTATGTAATACTTCCTTCCCGTTAGGGTATGAGAATGAGACATTCCTGAAATGGACATATGAATCGCTTTTTGCTTCGCCTGTATCTTTGATCACATTCAGGTTGTTTTCGAATGAAAGCAGGTACGATATCCTGTCCCAGGCAGCCAGTGCCAGCTGGAAATTTGCCCAGAGGGCTGCCATCTGCCTCAGTGGATTGTAGAAATGAGAAACATAGGCTATGAAACTTAGAAGCAATCCTATGGTGAAGTAGCCTTTGATTATCAGCCAGATTCCAAGGGCAAGTACAATAAGCTGCCCTATATTGGAAGCGAATGTATAGACGGGGGTGAGGGTGTTATTGGCAATCCCTGACTGAACAGACATTTTAAAGTTTTCCTGGTTTGCGTCATGGAATTTTTTCCTGAAATAATCCCTCCTGTTGAATGCGATAACTACCCTGAAGTTAGCGAGGCTCTCCTGGATTTCTGCAGAAAGGTTACCAAGGCTTTTGAGGCTTGCTTCATTCTTTCTCCTTATCCATGGAGAGACTCCCTTTGTGAAAACCCAGAGCAGGAGGGCAGGAGCAAGTGCAGCAAGACCAAGTGGCAGGTTGATTATAAGAAGAATAATTCCTGCTCCTGTCATGTTTATCAGGCTGCCAATGAACTGCATCAGCGACTGGGAGAAGAACTGGTTAACTTTATCAGTGTCGTTGTTTATTCTTGATATCAGGTCCCCGGCCTTGTTCTGGTTGAAAAAATCGAGTGGCAGGTCCTGTAGCTTGTTAAATACCGAGTTCCGCAGGTTGAATAGCATTCTCTGACCAATGCCGCCCATAAGCCGCATCTGGGCATAGTTCACTGCAAAGGCAATAATGTATGTTGAAAGGAGAACACCTGCAAATAATAATAATCCATGATAGTCCTTTGCCTGTACATAATGATCTATAGTATAACCAACAAGATAGGGACCCAGCAGGCTGAGTCCGGCATTAAGGAAAATGGCGATAAATGCAATTATTAGGTTCCTTCGTTCACCGCCAATAATAGTTATAAGCTTCTTCAGGGATGCGATTACAGGGAGTTTTTTCCCTGCTTTGTCTGCAGGCTGGTTCAGATTATAGTTCATAGTGGTGCGTGCTTCTTTGTGAACTATATATCTGGTTATACTCAGGAGAACTCTCAAGAAGCTCCTTATGTCTTCCTGCTGCAATTATTTCTCCTTCCATCAGCAGAATTATCTTGTCGAAATGCTTCACAGGTGATATTTTCTGGGTCACCGAAAGCAGAGTCAGTCCAGGGTAGTTATTTTCAATATTGCAAAGTATCCTGTTTTCTGTTTTGCGGTCAACCCTTGATGTGAAGTCGTCAAGGAGCAATACTTTCGGATTCAGGGCGAGCGCCCTGGCAAGCATTATCCTTTGTTTCTGTCCGCCGGAAAGGCTGGTACCTCTTTCCGACACCATGGTCTGAAGACCTTCAGGCAGTGAATCAATAAATTCAGAAAGTTCCGCAGTCTCAATCGCTTTTCTAAGCGATTCTTCTGTAACTGACTCATTAAAAGCGATATTCTCCTTCAGACTCAGGTTAAAAACAACACTGTCCTGGAATACAAAACCAAGCTGCCTGTGAAATACTTCCCTTGTATAGCTGTCAATTGTGTTACCATCGAGTTCTATTTTCCCGGAATCAGGAGGGATAAGATTTGAAAGAAGGTAAAGCAGCTGGCTCTTACCTGCTGCCGTTGGTCCTATAATAGCAGTTTTTGAACCGGCAGGGATACTGAACGAAACATTCCTTAGTACAGGTTTATCTCCATAATTCAGGGATACATTGCGTACTTCGATGTTACCTTTTATTGTTGATTCTACTGTCCCCGTCTCCACTGGTTCAGGTTCATCAAGCACCTGTTTAATCCTTGCGTATGATGCAGTTGCTGAGGCTATAACGTTGCTCATGAAGCCTATCATCATTACAGGGAAAATAAGCATGATAACATAACTGTTGAAGGCAGCAAAACTACCGAGTGACAGTGATCCTATAACCACGTAGTGACCGCCTACCGCAAGAATTGCCACAACTGCAAGGTTGGCAACAAACATTATTATAGGTACAAGTGTGGAGAACAGTCTCATGATCGAAAGTCCCAGTTCGCGTGACTCGATATTCCTTTCAAGGAACTTCATGTTTTCGGGCTGTTGCGAATTAAGTACCCGGATAAGGGCTGCAGCTAGTATACTTTCATTTATGACCCTGTTCAGGGCATCAATCACTTCACGACTCTTTTTGAAGAGCACCCTGACTTTTCTGAAGACAATATAAAATGAAATAGCAATAACAGGTACAATAAGCAGTACAATTATCGCCAGCTTCCAGTTTATTGTTATTAGTAATACAGCTGTTCCGATTATTACAAACAGGGAAGATATTATTGTGACGAAAGCCTGTGAAACGAACATCTTTACAGAGTCCATATCGGAGGTCAGGTTTGTAAGAAGTTTGGCAGGATTTGCCTTCAGGATATATGAATAACTCTGCTGTGAGATCCTGTCTGATAATTTATTCCTGAGATCCCTGGCAACCCTTTCTGCCGTGATTGTCTGGAGAATGCCCTGGAGGAAGGTGAAAACAAATATTGCCGCTGCCGCTATAAGGAATTCTGTTATAACCTTTGTTGCACTGAAGGATCCCGCAGTAAATGCATCAATTGACCTTTGTATGATCTTTGGAACTAGAAGGTTTATTGCGCTTCCACCGAGCGCCATTATTATAAGTATGAAAACAATGAGCCTGTATGGTCCGAGCACGCTGAATAAGCCAGGTCCCTGTCCTTTGCCTTTTACTGTCTTTGAATTTTTTCCCTGTCCGGACATCCGAAATCGGAATTATATGCAAATAAACCTAATTCAGGCCAGAGTATAACTGATCTGCCTGATCAATTATTAACACCTGAGATGATTTAATGTTGCGATAAGGTGACTTAAATGCCTTCTTACCCCCCAGCCCCCCAAGGGGGGAGTTTTTAGAACAAATGAAAAAGTCCCCCTTGGGGGATTTAGGGGTCCATATATGATTATTGGTTTTTGATATACCCTCTGGCGTTGATCCAGTTGCCAGAACTAATTGATATTATGCCCGTTAAAAAATTCAGAAGACTCCCTTACAAGCCTCTGAACAGCGAGTCCATGAGAAAGGTCAGGCATTGGTTCATCATTTTTGTCAGTAAGGAAGAGATAGTGAGCATGAATCATTGGTCTTAACCAGCCCGGCGGGACATGGCCGGATGGAAAACTTGAATATGGTTCCATATTGCTTCCGGTCGGGACTCTTGTCCACTTCCCGGTTTCCTCGAGGTAATACTCGAAATTATCAGGATAATGGGCTGAGAATTTCAATGCCCCCTTTTCAGCATATATCTGCATTTCAAGCATATCACCGGTGCCTGAGCTGATTCTTGAGGCGGCCAGTGTGCCAAGCGCTCCCGTAACATTGTCGGTCAGAATCACAGTACTGAACAGGTCTGAACCAGGGTCCACATCGGCAAATCCACCTGCTTTGGAACCACTGATTATTTTTAAATCTTTTCCAAAGAATGCTACAGCCAGGCTTAAGGCATGTGAACCGAGGTCGGCCATTGCACCACCTTCAGGTGCAGGGGTGAGACGGTTCTGACGTTTTTCACGGTATTCTTTCTTAAGGTAGTCACCATGATAGTAACGGACTTCGTAATGAAGAGGCCTGCCAAATATTCCTGTTCTCCAGAGACTGAGGGCACTTCTTACAGGTGGCATGAAGAGGTACTGGAAACCTACCTGGAATCTTATCCGTGGATATCTTTCTATAATATCCTTAATTACAGATTCTTCGACTGTACTTGCACAAACAGGTTTTTCAATATAAACACGTTGTATGTTTTTCATTTTCAGAACACCCTGCAGATGAGGCACATGTACTTTATTGGGTCCAAGGATAAAAACCGAGTTTATTTCAGTATCATTCAGCAATTCCTCAAGACAGCAATGACGCCTGAATCCATATTTTTCTGCGAATGACTTCCTGCTTTTTTCAGTTGATGAAACAGCTATTTCAGTGATAACCCCGGGTGCATCATTGTAATAGTATTGCAATGAATTTATTGCAAATGCGTGCGACCTGGCTATGCCACCTGTGCCTATAAATGCTGCTTTAATTGTCTTATTGTTCATACTGGCGTTTAGTTGTACTAAATATAATCAGGCAGAAAAGTTAATCTAAAATCCGGTTAAGGAAGTTTTAAAACAATTTATTTTCAGTAATGAGTCTTTAAGTTCCGGAAAAGTATTTTATTGTAGAGCAAATTAATTGTTTAAGTTATAATTAAATCAAATTTATATCTTTGAAATGCGGGAGATTTATTTTCCCGTAAGGCAAACCTGAACCTGAGAATACAAAACCTGATTGAGTTTTAACAGCAATACACTACCTTTTCTTTATCCTGATCGGGACATTAATATGTCTAAATTTATCGGGATACTAATCTTTTTGGCTTCTGTTTTACCCCTGCCGGCAAAAGCACAGTCTGACCTATGGTTCAGGAAGATAAACGCTGAGGACGGATTGCCCCATAATACAGTTTATTCAATTATGCAGGATAACAGGGGCTTCATGTGGATAGGCACAAAAAACGGCTTAACCTCATATGATGGCTATACTTTCCGTGAATATGACATTAACTTCAATGATAAGACTGCAATTTCAAATTCATGGGTAAATTCAATATTCCAGGACAGTAAAGGCTACATATGGATAGGAACAGAAGGTGGTGGAGTTAACAGGATAAATGTAAGGACTGGCATTGTTGACAAATACAAAACAATCCCTGGAAATAATGAGAGCCTGGGAAGTAACTTTATTTACGCGATAATTGAAGATGCCGAATCTAACCTCTGGTTTGGAACGATTGAGGGTATTTGTAAACTTGACTCTTCGAGGAAAGTATTTAAAACTTTCAGGCATAAGCCTGGTGATCCGAATTCCCTGTCACTCGATGACATATATGACATGATCATTGATAATAACCAGCGTATCTGGATAGCAACCTATGGAGGGGGAGTCGACCAGTTTGACATAAACTCTGGCAAATTCATCCATTACAGGCATAATGATAAAGATCCGGCTTCACTTTCATGTGATACGACCTGGCAGCTTAAACAAGACAGGACAGATGAAAATATACTTTGGGTGACTACCCACAGGGGTCTGAACAGGCTTGATAAAACGACAGGCAAATTTACACATTATATAATTGGCGAGCCTGGAAAATTTCTGAGGGCTGAGAACAAAATGCAGCCTCTTCTCATGGATAACAACAATAAGTTATGGATCGGAACTGACGAAAAAGGCATCTACCATCTCGATCCGCTTACTTCTGAGATCAAACACTACGAAAATATCCAGTCTGATCGTAACAGTCTTGGAGATAACTCAATACTGGCTTTTTGCCAGGACAGGTCAGGACTAATATGGATCGGGACCCGAATTTCAGGAATAAATCTTGTAAATGAGACAAGGTTCAAAAATCTTTTTAAGGACCTGAACGGCATTTCAGGTAATAATGTTTATGCAATCTGTGAACAGGGGAAGTTTTTATGGATTGGCACAAATAAGGGCTTATTCAGATATGATAGGAAAACTGGAAAGATTGTTCAGAAGCAGTTTACTACAAGGTCATTTTCTGAAAAGGAAAAGGAAGTTTATTGCATTTATTCAGATTCAGAAGGGGACCTATGGGTTGGAACTAAAAATGCAGGTTTGTACCTTCTTAAGAAGGATTCTGAAACATTCAGGTCATTCTACTCAGATTACGACGATTTTACGACGCTTAGCGGGAATGCAATATATTGCATAACACAGGACAGGAAGGGTAATCTCTGGATAGGTACTGATAAAAACGGACTGAACAGAAAAGAAAAAGGTTCCGATAAATTTAAAAGGTACCAGTTTGAAGCTGAAGATTCGAACTCAATATCAGACAATAATCTCATCGACCTTCTCGTAAGCGATGACAGTACCCTGTGGATAGGCCTTTCAGGCGGAGGGTTGAACAAGATGAACCTGAACAATGGCACTATAACAAAGTTTACTAACTCTGCATCGGATTCAACCTCCCTGAACGATGACTTTGTTAAGTGCTTATACCTGAATACAGACAGTACACTTTGCGTAGGCACCTACAGCGGCGGCCTTAATATTCTTAATATCCGGACAGGTAAATTCAGAAATATAGCCAGGAAGGATGGTCTTCCGAGTAACGCGATTCGCGCGATTCGTGAAGATGCAGAGCATAATCTCTGGCTGAGCACCGACAACGGCATCTCGAGGATCAATGTTGAAAGCGGTCGTATCAACAATTATGGGCTGGCAAATGGTCTTTCAGATCTGGAATATCATATAGGTTCTGTCTGTAAGGATACTTCAGGGAATATCTATTTCGGGAGTTCTAACGGAATCACGATGTTTAACCCGGGTACAATAACTGAAAAATCCTTTAAACCTGATGTGACAATAATTGACATCACATTTGAGAACCTGGCCCAGGATCCATTTGTGAAGCACCCTGTGCGACTTCCATTATCAAATAAAGATACTGTTACAGTCAGGTATGATCAGTCCTCATTCATAATCAGGTTCAGTTCAATGCTTTTTGCCTCACCGGGTAAGAACCTTTACAAGTATCGCCTTGAACCTTATGATGACGGGTGGAACACTGTACAGGGTGTAAATTCAGCACATTACTCAAATCTTCCCCCTGGCAAATACACTTTCAGGATCCGGGGCTCAAACAGCGATGGAATATGGAGTGAATCAGAGTCTCATGTCCACCTGATAATTACTCCCCCTGTCTGGAAAACAATATGGTTTAAGACAGGTTGTTTTGTTGCAGGCCTGCTGCTTATTTACGGTTTAATATTGTTCAGGGAACGGTCGATGCGTCGTAATCAGCTTCTGCTTTCTGAGAAAATAAAAGAGAATACGATTGAAATCAGGAAACAAAACGAGGAGATATCTGAACAGAGGGATATAGCACTTAAGCAGAAAACCATTATTGAACAGCAGAACGCCGAACTCGAGAAGCACCGTTCGGGCCTTGAGTTGCTTGTGAGGGAAAGAACAAGCCAGCTTGAACTTGCGAGAGAAAAGGCAGAAGAATCAGACAGGCTTAAGTCAGCATTCATAGCAAATATGTCCCACGAGATCAGGACTCCTATGAACGCTATTATCGGTTTTTCGAATCTGCTTAATGAAAGTTTTACGACAGATCGTGAAAAAGAAGAATATGTGAGGATAATCCGGAACAACGGGTCAAGCCTGCTCAGACTCATAGATGATATGCTTGATCTGTCTATACTTGAGGCAGGGAAACTTGAACTGAATCCTCAGAATTGTTCTGTAAATATGATTTTCTCTGAGCTTCATGGGGTGTTTGTGAACAGGATAGAAAAACACGAAGAAAAAGCTCTCACCCTTACAAACAGGATGCACAATAAGCCAGAACTTTTCTTTTATACAGATCCCCTGAGATTCTCACAGGTCATGTCAAATCTCCTTGATAATGCAATTAAGTTTACTGAGCATGGAGGAATAGAATTCGGATGTGATCTGATTAGCGATAACGGAAATTCCAGGTTGCTTTTCTTTGTCAGGGATACAGGTATTGGTTTGAGCAGGGATCAGATTGAAAAACTATTTGTTCGTTTCAGCAGGGTCAGCGATTCAACTCAGAAGTTCTACCGAGGGACAGGCCTGGGGTTAAGCATATGCAAGAACCTTGTTGAGCTAATGGGAGGAAGGATCTGGGTTGAATCTGAAAAAGGGAAGGGGTCTACATTCTACTTTACGTTACCTGAAAAGCTAGAAAAATCAGGCAAATCTGAAACCAGCCTGAAACCTGCTACAGTCTAGGATATTCTCAGCAGTCATCAGCAGTTCATTGCTTTATTACCAGCATCATTTTACACTTAAAGAACATACAAAAAGAAAGCTGGCATCATACTTTTTATCATGGCACTTTTATATATTTATAAGGTTCATCATGTTTCCAAGGGGCCTCCAATTGCATGATGTTTATGTTTTCATTAACAGTTAATTATTTTTCGCCATCTACAGCATTGAATTTACTTCAGTTAAGACAGTAAGGAGCAGATCTTTACTTTTAGCCAGGTACAGCTTTGTATTTATTACAGTCATGATTCTGACAGGATTTTTAACCTCTGTTTCAGCCCAGGATATCATTAGGTTAAAAAGCGGGAGAGAGATCAAGGCCTCAATCCTGGAAGAGAACAATGATATAGTAAAGTACCGCGAATTTGAAAATCCTTCAGGGCCTGTCTTTACTGTGAAGAAAGACCTGGTCGAGTCTGTTAAATATAAAAAAGTTGCTAAAAACCAGGCAGATAATAAGAAAGTCGAAACTGTCAGTGAGAATAAACAGGAGCTTAATGTGCAGGATGGCCAGCCTAAACCTCTGACCGTTAAGAAAAGGTACGTGCTCCTGGATGGGAAAGTTCAATCTCCGAGAACTGTCAAAGAGCTGATGGATGAATATCCCGAGGCATTAAAGCTTTATGAGAAAGGTATAAAAAATACAGGATTGAGTACAACTTTACTTTTTACAGGTACCCTGACAGCCTGTACCTTCGGGATAATTTCAACAGGGAAACACGATCCGGCTGAATCAAGGAAATATGCGGCAATAGGTCTTGGAATAGACCTTGCTGCGTTTGCTGGTGCAATTTATACTGTATTTAAAGGTAAGAAATGTATAAGGGAATCTGTTGAACTTTATAATTCAGCAATAGGCAAACCAGTATCATATAAGATTGATTTTGGCATCCAGAAGAGCGGTGTTGGTTTTGCCCTTAAATTCTGATTACCTGGAAGTTGTTGTCGGATTATTCGGTCCTTTAAGTTTTGTATAAACTGAAAAGAAGAGACCAAGGCTTGCGTATGGCCCGTTCCACCTGACCTTAAGCTGGTCGGTTGTATCCGGGGCATAGAAATAACCTGAAGAGCTGCCATCCTCCTTTTCATGACTCTCTTTCACTTTTAACATCCTGTATCCAACACGGCCGTTGACCATGAGTCTTTTAGAGATTATCCAGTCAGCACCGGTTGCTATGTGAAATCCGGTTCCAAGATTACCGCTTATCAGGTATTTGGTGTTATTATAGTTTATGTATCCACTCATAAAAGTCAGATCCACGCCTGGTTCAAGCATCGCGAGCAGGTTCTTTTTATGATTTATGGCCCTTCCATAAAACATAGTGATGTTATAATAAAAGTTTTTTAGTTTTATCTCGAAAGTTCCGTTGTATGCTGTAGCATAAATAGCATCCTGGGGAGTTATTATCAGCTGTAGTTCATCACCAAGCCAGTTCCTGGCAGACTTTCCAAGGATAAGTCCCATCTTTATAAGGATCGGGAAACTTAACGGATTCCCTCCAAGTTCAGCTTTATTGTTGCCAGTCCACTGTCTCCATAAGGTCTGAAGATCCTGGTCCTTGTTAAGCATGAAATAATCACCGGTGATCCCTGTACTGAATTTCACTGCAAGCATTGAACCGGCCATTTCATAGGCGGTAAGTGGTCTTTCCTCGGCAGGATAATCAGCCTCCGCATTGTAATCAGCAACTATACCATCACTGTAATGGATGCTTTTTACGTCGGTTACAAATATTGAATATATAGCCGCTGGTTCAGGAGCGCCGTATTTTTTGTACTTAATTTCAGTATTATTCTTTTCAGTTACAATGGCAGGTATCGGTTTGCCGTTTTTAACAAAAATAGTGTCCTGGGCTTTTAACCAGGTGCAAGGAAGAATGAGCAGAAGAAGGAATAACTTTGCTTTCATGAGGGTGTGTTTTTGTTTTCAGGAACGTATTTCAAAGCTACATAATAAAAAGCTTTTTATTAACTTTAAAAGTCAATTTTTGGGGCTTCCAATGAAAAGGTTTTTGCTTTCTGCAACACTTGGTGCTTTAGTCTCATTTGCACTTAATGCACAACCCTGGATCAGAGCTGATTCTCTAAGGTATGATTTTCTTAAGAAAGGCCGTTTTGATTCGGCACTCTATTATACAGAGGAGGCCGCCGCCCTTATGAGGGGAACTATCGGGGAAGATAATCTCCAGTATGCCTCAATGTTAAGGAAGCTTGCTGTATCCCATTTTTACCTTGCCAACTACAAGAAAGGGATGTATTTCATTATGAAAGAGGTGGCAATAAGGGAGAAACAGAAGAAAACCGAAGACAATGATTATATAACCTGCCTTGAAACTGCAGCACTTATCTGCAGGAAAGCCGGTAGTTATGAGGCAGCCTACGAGTATATAAAGAAAGCTGATGCAAAAGCAGTTTATATATATGATCTTGAGGGACCACTTTATGCTGAAGTACTCTACCAGATGGCAGGTGTATATCACGACATGGGGTTTTCAATCAATGATATGATATATGTTCGTGCAGAGGAGAAAGCATTAAAGAGGGCAGAGGCAATCTATTCAAGGTACGGTGAGAGGAAGATAAATGAATATCTTATCAACCTGTCGGACCAGGCATCGTGGAACAACAATGTCGGCAATGCTCCTGAAGCAGAGTCTGTCTCAAGAAAGGTTGTGGAACTCTGCAGGTCAACCTATGGGGCAGAGAGCGCCGGTTACGCTTCATCACTCAATAACCTGGGTGTTTTGTATTATAATGAGGGAAATTATAAGCAGGCAGAAAAAAGTCTTGTTGATGCCCTCGCAATATGCAAGGGCAATGCAGGCATTTCAAAATCACTTATGTCTGTATGCCTTAATAACCTGGGCGCCCTTTACAATGAGATAGGAAATTACACGGTAGCCGAAAACCTGATTGGTGAGGCAAAAGACCTCATGCAGAAGGCTTCACTGGATGCCGGGCCTGATTATGCCGCAATTCTCAATAATGTTGGAGCCGTGTCACTGGCAGAAGAATTCTATGCCGCTCCCGAGAATAAAAACAAACAGAGACTTCAGAATTCAGGGCGATTGATTAAAATGGCAGATTCCGTCTTCAGGCTGAATTGCCAGAAACCACATGCTTTCAGTCATGCAATTACAGGTAACCTGTCTTTATGGTACAGCCTTTCAGGGGATAAAAAGAAATCGGCGCAGATTGCCTCTGATCTTACTTATGAATCAAATCTTTCGCTTAAGGTAATAGCCATGATGAATAAGATGGGATCATCATACTACCTGCCTTTCGACAGCTTAACAAAGGTGAAGATCCCCGAAACGGTAATTATCCCCATTTCAATACGTATGTTTGAGGAGATGATGACAGCCGGGTCAGGCACTGCTTCATCCGAAAGCGATGCAATCACAAGGGGGATTATTAAACTTTTTATGGGTAAGGCAACCAATATTAAAAAGGCTGTGGGCCCATACCATCCTGCATATGCAACTATGCTGAAAGCACTTATAGCCACCTATGCAAATGTCGACGACGTAAAATCAGTGGAGGAGCTTACCCTTGAATATATGGATGTGATTGACCATAAGACACTCCAGGACTTTTCATTCCTTTCTGAAAGTGAGAAGGAGCTGTACTACCAGATCCGTCTTCCTGATGTTTATTCATTTTTATCTTATTCTCTTACAAGAAAAAGGCTGAATCCACAGATCACGAGGTATACCTACAATAATATCCTCCTGTCTAAAGGGCTCATGCTCAAGTCGAGCACTGCCATGCGTCTTGCGATACTCAACAGCAATAATAAGGATTTGCTTCAAAAGTATGATAAGTGGATTGAACTGCAGAAGGAGATTTCGACTCTCTATTCAACACCTGTTGAGATGAGAACAAAGGATGTTTCCCAGCTTGAGAAACAGGCTACTGAACTTGAGAGGGAACTGGTCTCAAGTTCACTGGATTTCAGCGATTACAGGAAAGGACTCCAGGTAACATGGCTCGATGTAAAAAAGAGCCTGAAACCCGATGAGGCAGCAATAGAATTTACTGACTTTAAGAAAAAGGAACGTGACGGAGGAAATGCTGTAATTTACTGTGCATTGGTTCTCAGATCAAACTCAGATTCACCGGAGATGGTCAAATTGTTTACCGAGGAGCAGTTGAAGTCGGTGCTAAGCAAAAATGAATCCACAACTGTTTTCAATATCAATGATATTTATGGCACCACCGCAAGACCAGATGACAGGTTGTACGACCTGATCTGGAAGCCTGTAGAGCAATATTTGCAGGGGGTGAGGAGCGTTTATATTTCACCTTCAGGTTTGCTGAATAAAGTCTCGTTCCCGGCTATAAGCAATGGAAAGAATGTATACCTCTGCGACCAGTACAGGATAGAAGTGAAGGGGAGCACAGGCAATGTGGCTTCAGGAGGGATTTTCGCTGGTGGAAGCAATCCATCGGCACTTATACTTGGCGGGATTGAGTACAGTGCTTCCGCCAATGATGATCCTGTATGGACTTACCTTAAAGGTACCAAGGATGAAGGTGATGCCGTTGACAGGATACTTGAGAATGGTGCTGTGAAAGTCAAGTATCTTTCAGGCAGCAATGCAACTGAAAGCTTCTTCAAACAGTATGCTGCGGGTTATAGCATTCTCCACATTGCAACACATGGTTTCTTTTTTAACGATCCTAATGAGGTAAGGCTCGTTGACAATAAAAAAGAAGTGGAGTTCGGGCAGGTCACATTCAGGGGAGCAACCAGAGGTTTCGGGGTCAACAGCTTTGTTAACAACGAAAATCCATTAATGCGTTCAGGTCTTGTGCTGGCCGGAGCTAACGATGTATGGGTTAAACCGGAGAAAGGAGAGACCGATGATGGTGTTCTGACTGCCCAGGAGGTTACACAGATTGATATGAGGAAAAATGATCTCGTTGTTCTTTCTGCCTGCGAGACCGCTCTGGGAGATATAAAAGGAACAGAAGGGGTTTATGGATTGCAAAGGGCATTGAAGATGGCAGGAGTGAAGTATATTATAATGAGCCTCTGGAGTATACCTGACAGGGAGACTGTTGAATTCATGAAATCATTCTACAGTCATCTTATTGAAGATAAGGATGTGAGATCAGCATTTTATAAAAGCCAGAGGGAAATGCGGGCTAAATATGATCCTTATTACTGGGGAGCATTTGTGTTGCTTGAATAGTCATAGCTGACTGATATTCCTACGATCACCACATCATCAACCTGGGCAAGGTCTCCTTTCCACTCGTCAAAGTGTTTTTCAATTATTTCCCTTTGCTCTTCGACAGGTTTTGAACTTACTTCGACAAGAAGGTTCTTAAGTTTTTTTGATTTGAATTTTTTTCCGTCAGGTCCGCCAAACTGGTCCTCGTAGCCGTCGGAATACATATAAAGCATATCTCCTTCCCTGAGGTTTATGCTTTGTCTCCTGAAGTCACTCATGTTCTCATAAATTCCAATAGGCATTTTATCGCCATAGAATTCGGTTATTTCGTTATTCCTGACAATTATTAAAGGGTTGTAAGCCCCAGAGTATTCAAGAACGCCGGTTGATTTATCAACTGATATTATTGCTATATCCATGCCGTCCCTTGTTTCACCTGATGCGCCATGCTGCTGAAGCGCGCTTATGACTTTTAGCCTCAGGTTGTTAAGTATAAGATCTGGTTCGGCAATCCCGTCCTTATTCACAATTTCATTAAGGAAAGCGATTCCAAGCATGCTCATAAATGCACCCGGAACCCCATGCCCAGTACAATCAGCAACAGTATATATTGCCTTATTCCCTACGAGGCCTGTCCAGTAGAAGTCTCCGCTAACAATGTTCAGGGGACGGAAAAATACAAAACTTGAAGGGAAGACTTTCCTGCATAATTCTTCACCAGGAATAACTGCTGCCTGGATTCTTCTTGCATACCTGATACTGTCCTCAATCTCTTTTTTCTGTTGCTCGAGTACAAGGTTCTTTCCCACAATTTCCGCGGTTCTTTCAGCTATTATACTCTCAAGTCTTATATTTTCACGTTTAAGTTTCAGTGAATATAGCCTGGCAACAACCCAAAGAAGTATCAGTGAGAGAAGTGCATAACTTATAAAGGCATAGACAGTGCGGTACCAGGGTGGAAGTATAACGAAACTGAAAGAAGATGCGGCGCTTTCATTATTGAAGACATTAAGAGCTTTTACACTGAACTTGTATTTTCCTTCCCTGAGATTTGTGAATTCCTGGTATTTTTCAGTGCTCCACTGGCTCCATTTATGATCGCCATTCTCAAGTATGTAGGAATACTTTGTCTTTTCAGGGAACTCATAGAAAGGTGCTGCGAAATCGAAGCGCAATGAGTTGTTCGTGTAATTAAGTGAAGGCAATGCCATTGTTGATCCCGAACCATTGTAAATTGCCGAATCTTTCCCGATCAGGCTTACCTTCCTTATAAGGGCCTTGTAAGGAGTATTATAGTTTTTGATTTTCCTAGTATCAAAACGTATAAGACTTTCCGAGGACCCGATCCAGCAAATACCATTATCATCAGAATAAATTACATTAATCTTCCCCGTCTCAAGCCCGTTAAATGGTTCTGTAACAAGCCTGCTGCTGTCATCTTTTAAATAGTAGCCCGGGGTGTTGTCAGAACAAATCCATGTCCTGTCGTCAGCCTCGCTGATAATTGAAACAGATCCAATGCCTTTGATTTTAAGTTTCGCCGGGGAAAAGAACCCTTTCGAAAATTCAGGATTGTTCTTAAGTGAATCAGGAAGGGATTGTTTTACTACTTCCTCGCTTGTAAACGAGTAAAGTCCTGTGCTGGTTGCAAAATATACAAGATCGCCCATTCTCATGGGTGATACCGGGCCTGAAGGAAGACCATCAGCCTGTGAGTACATTACTGTTTTAAAAGAATTGTCTGACCTTTTTATAGTTAGCCTGATCACACCCTTATATCTCATACCTGCCCAAACAACTACATCTCCGCCAGTTTTAACAGGCTCGGGACAAATAGCGATTATGTCTGTATTCTCCTGTGACCCCAATGTTTTTGGATCACGGTAAGAGGATATGCTCCATGTTGTGATATTATTTTTACCGCCTGACACAAGTGTTTTTATTTCAGGCAGATAGCATAATGCGTATTCTTCCTCGTTGCTGATTTTGTGAACCTCATTGCCTTTAATTGCAAAAATACCACCATCGGTGCCTGCGAGCAGCTTATCATCAGCAATCTCGAGTGACCTTACCGGAAAGTTTATACCTGAGATTCTTGAGAAGGGATACTCAGGGCTCTGCCTTGTATCCTGGATGTACAAACCAGTTGAAGTCCCGGCATACAGGCGCCTGTCAAATCTCCTGATGCAATTTATCACACCTTTTATCCCTGATCTATCATTATAAACAGACAGGGGTGAAGAGGTACTGATCATGCTTATGCCATTATTCAGGACAACCCACAGGTTGTTTTCCCTGTCGAAGATCATCTGGTTTACTTCACTTCCCTGTAATCCTTTTTTATCATCAATAACGGCGCGTACAACGCCTGTTGAGTCAAGCAATATAACGCCGTTCATCATTGTTCCAAGAGCGATAGTACCGTCAGGCGATGAGGCCCCGCATGTAATAACAGCTTTTTCAAGGAAGCTCCCGTTTTCTGCCTGTAGTTTTGAGAACTTACCATTCTGAAAAATCCATAGACCTTTTTCCCTGGTTGCAACCATTATCCTGTCGTTGTTCTTACCAGCCTGCATCATTGCGAAAACGCCGGTGGTATCGAAAATGCTGCTTCCTTCGACAAACTCCAGGCCTTTTCCTGTAAGTTCTTTTAAGCCGCTACCCCGTTCCCTTACAAAAAACCTTCTCCCTACAGAAAATGAGGTATGAAATGATTTTAAAGGAGGAATTGTTCTGACCTTATCATTTGCGAGTATAAACAGTCTTTCCTCGGCCTGGAAAACAATCCCCTCGCGGGTTGCACTCACCTTCCAGATATTTGTGAAATCCTGCATTCCTGCCTGAAGTGAATCTGAAAGCGACCTGTACCTGAGAGCCCCACTCCTGTCGGGGATGAAAGTACCGAATTCACCCTGTGAACCTGCGTAAATCCTATCTGTGCTGTCGGCGGCAATAGAAAGAATCCATGTTTCACGGTTTATCGGGTAAGACCTCCATGTTGACCCGTCAAACTCAAGAATCTTAAAACTGTTGGCAAAGTAAAGTACACCGCGGCTGTCAATCGTAAGGGAGAGGTTTGTAGGATGAAAATCCTTTCCATATTCCTTTACCGAGTAATTTTTCACCTGGTACAAGGCCTCCTGCGAAAATGCGGATAGTGTTACCGAAAAGCAAACAGAAAAAATTATCAGGAGGTTCTTCATAGGGGATTATATTATAAAGCTGCCGGGTCATTAGGCCCGGCAGGAATATTTTCACTTAACTGAAAATCTTGAAGCTAACCAGTTCGCAAGGCAGTCACGATCTGTTTTACCATAGAACTCGCCGATAAAAGCGCCTGTCTCGTTAATTTTTTCATCAGCCGTTTTACCTTTCATCTCATTCAGAATTATGCCAACTTCCTTTTCCAGCTGCTTCATATCCGGGAAGATCAGGTCAAATTCACTGATTAGTATTGATTCATTTCCTTTCCTGTAGTACAGTTTGATCTTTGTATTATCGGCTCCGGGTATAGGGTTGCCATCAACAGTGAGTAATGATTTTTTTTCGATTAAGAGTGTGTCGCCTGAAAAAGGGAGTTTCTTGTTGATTGTTTCACCTTTATAAGTATACCTGAGGAAGAAAAAATTGTTATTATCCATCGGGAAGGCATTCTTATCGAGTGTTATGCCCTGTCTTTCGAGGATTACATATTTACCTGAGAAAACAGATCCAAGGTCGGCATTATTAAGTATTATGCCTCCGCGGGAACTTATGTTGTACATTGAAGGCAGGTAATTTGACTTTGCAGCTGATAGATCATGATCCCTGCTTGTTATAACAAGGCGGCCTTTCTGAGCATTAATTACCGCGGCTGTAGCATCGTCAGTCTTGAACAACAGGTCCTCATTAGAATAGAAAACGGTACCGGTCTCAAGTGAAATATTCCTCGATTTGATAAGAATATCCCCATTCACACGTATGACCTTAAAATCGTTCTGGCCAAATACTGAAATGATATTTGCTGTAAGAATGAGCAGGCAAAAGACAAGTGATTTCATAATTAAGCTGTTTGAATACGGTAAAAGCGATATTGTTTTTCCCATTTACATCCGGTAATGCAAAAAGCGTTCCTTTTTCCCGTCTTACACAAATATAATCAAACAGTATTTATAAAATTATGATGTGTGATATGAATTCTTTTTGATCGAAGAAAGTGCCAGCATGTTCAGAAAAATTGCGATTAAACCCGCATCATGAAGATATTTAATGAAAATCAAATAGAAAATCCGGCGAATATTCTAGTTCATTTTCTTCAATAATGGAAATAAATTCCGATTTGAAGGATTTGGCTGAATGATGTTCCTCCTGGTTTTCAATATATTTATATAATCGTTTTATATCCTGATGTCCACAAGTAAATGATCCATAACCCTCCTGCCAGGAAAAATGACCATTGACCAGTTTGTTTTCATTAATAAAAATAGAGGAGGATCGTTTTATAGCGTGAACTGTATCAGAAACGGAAACAGATGGATTTAGTCCGATAAGGATATGCATATGGTCTTTATAACCACCGACTATCAATGGCTTATGCCCCAGATTTCTGAGGATGCCGGTTACATATTCGAATACCTTTATTCTTGTTTCCTTTGACAGGATTCCTTCTCTGAATCTTACGGCAAATACAATATGCACGTACATTCGTGTGAATGCTCCGGGTTTCATATATAAGGATTTAGAGATGCAGCTATACAAAGCTACAAAAAGGAGTTGATCCTCTACGAGGAATTATAGCTTTTTGTTGCAGAGAAATTACAGTACTATAACCGCTACGCGGTATGACGGGTATTTTCATTCCGATTTAGTTCTATTGCCCGTAAGGCATCAGGTACTGTTTAACACCCCAAGGTGGTTAGCAGTTTATCCTCTACGAGGAATATTATCATCTATCAGCATCTGAGTTACAATACTCTAACCGCTACGCGGTATGATATGCTTTCGAATCAGGGTCACCTGGTATTGCCCGTAGGGCATAAAGTACTGTTGATCGGTCCATCTCAGAATTATCCATTCCTCGTAGAGGATAAACAGATTTCCCTTCCAGCTCAAACAGTAGTATAACCGCTACGCGGTATGATATGCTTTCGAATCAGGGTCACCTGGTATTGCCCGTAGGGCATAAAGTACTGTTGATCGATCCATCTCAGAATGATCCATTCCTCGTAGAGGATAAACAGATTTCCCTTCCAGCTCAAACAATTCTTGAACCGCTGTTGGGTAATTGATGTTAATCTTATATTTGGTAAGAAATTCTTTTACTTATGCCTCTATTATCATTCTTATCCGGTGGAGATGCAGGGATTAACAGCCTGCTTGAATGCTATTTAATTCTTATGACAGCCACAGCCCTCCTGTGCTTCCTTGCCGGTGAGCTTACCGGTAATTACAGCCAGGTCGACAAACTCTGGAGCCTCCTTCCTGCAGGCTACGGGCTGCTTACTATTTTTCATTACCAGACACCGAGAATATGGCTGATGCTGATCCTGGTTTCTGCCTGGGGTCTCAGGCTGAGTTATAATTTTTACAGGAAAGGGGGATACAGTCTTATCCCATGGAAGGGGGATGAGGATTACAGGTGGAAGGTATTGAGAGACAATCCATCCCTTAAAGGCAGATTGCGCTGGGGATTATTCAACTTCCTTTTTATTTCCCTCTACCAGAACTTCCTTATAATGGTGTTTTCAACACCTTTTATTTTTGCTGCGAAATACGCAGGTCAAAGCCTTAATCTAATTGATATGGCAGCAGCACTGCTTATGCTTTCCTTCCTCCTTCTCGAAACAATATCTGACAACCAGCTTTACAGGTTTCACACTCTTAAGAAAAAGGGCGTGGTCGACGATGAAAAATATTCCGATTCCCTGAGAGCCGGCTTTATGAAGGACGGCTTATGGAAACTTGTAAGGCATCCAAATTTTATTGCTGAACAGGCTATCTGGATCAGCTTTTATCTTTTTAGTGTGGCATCATCCGGAATAATGCTAAACTGGACTGTTTCGGGGAGTGTCCTTCTCGTCCTCCTTTTTGCAGGCAGTTCTGAATTCACAGAAAAAATCAGCTCAGGAAAATACCCGGGATATGAGTCATACCGAAAAACAGTTCCGCGATTCATCCCGCGGATTTTCTGACCAGGGTACTGATTTTTTCACTGCTGCCTTTTTTTAACCTCCGATTTTTATAATAATTATTCTAAATTTGAACGGATGGCCTGTTTTTTCAGGACATCTCTGTTGAATATTTACAAACCGAATAAAGAATACATATGAAATCAGAACATTCGCGCCGCGATTTTATTTCAAAATCAACACTGGCAGGGATGGCCGCGCTTGCTGTTCCTGTAGTGTCATGCACCAATACTGCAGAAAATGTCAGGCCGGAGGCCCCGCTTGTATCGAAACTTATTGTCCCTAAGGATAACGGTTTGAGGATAACCGGTACTTTCCTTGATGAGATATCGCATGATATTCCTCACCAGAACTGGGGCGAAAATGAGTGGAATGCCGAATTCGGACATATGAAGGCAATAGGCATTGATACAGTTATTATGATAAGATCGGGTTACCGGAAGTTCATAACATTTCCATCCGAATACCTTTTGAAAAAAGGATGCTACATGCCCTCTTTTGACCTTCTTGAAATGTTTCTGAGGCTGGCCGAGAAACATGGTATGAAATTTTATTTCGGACTGTACGATTCAGGCAAATACTGGGATACAGGAGATTTATCGTGGGAAATTGAGGATAACAAATATGTAATCGATGAAGTCTGGAAAAATTACGGAAGCAAATTCAAGAGCTTCCAGGGATGGTATATCAGCGGGGAGATATCAAGAAAAACAAAAGGTGCAATCTCTGCGTTCCATGCAATGGGTAAACAATGCAAGGACGTATCAGGAGGCCTTCCAACCTTTATTTCACCATGGATAGACGGTAAGAAAGCTGTTGAGTCTGCAAGTGGTGATATAACAAAAGCCAAGTCTGTTTCTGTGCAGGAACATGAAAAAGAGTGGGGCGAGATCTTCGACGGAATACATGATGTTGTAGATGCTGTTGCTTTCCAGGATGGACATATTGATTATGATGAACTTGATGCCTTCTTTGCCGTAAATAAAAAGCTTGCAGATAAATACGGGATGAAATGCTGGACTAATGCCGAGACGTTTGACCGCGACATGCCCATAAGGTTTCTTCCAATTAAATTTGATAAACTTCGGCTTAAACTGGAAGCTGCAAAAAGAGCCGGGTATGACAAGGCTATTACATTTGAGTTTTCTCATTTTATGAGTCCTCAATCAGCTTACCTGCAGGCAGGGAATTTATACAACAGGTACAGGGAATATTTTAATATCTGATATAATGAACAGTAAAAAACAGATAGCATACGTGGTATGGCTGTCAGTCGTCGCCTCTCTTGGAGGTTTCCTATTCGGTTATGATACAGCAGTTATTTCAGGGACAATTGACCAGGTCTCCCAGCAATTCCGGCTCGATGAAATAATGACAGGGTGGTATGTAGGATGTGCACTCGTCGGTTCTATAGTCGGTGTCATATTTGCTGGTTACCTGAGCGACAGGTTCGGGCGAAAACTGGTAATGCTTCTTTCAGCAGTTCTTTTTTCTGCATCAGGACTTGGTTGCATGATCTCGGCTGATATTAACCAGCTTGTGATATTCAGACTTGTTGGTGGTATAGGGATTGGTGTGGCCTCGGTAGTCTCACCTCTTTATATAGCAGAGATATCTGTTCCTTCTTTCAGGGGCAGGCTTGTCTCAATGTACCAGCTCGCTATAACCGTAGGCTTCCTGGGAGCTTACCTTGCAAACTATGGACTGCAGCAATATTCTGTCGGACTTGTAGAACATGGTTCCGTTGCTGGTATGACAGGCAAAATTTTCGGAACCGAGGTCTGGAGATCAATGCTTGGCATGGAATCCGTACCGGCAATCATCTTCCTTCTTGTCCTTTTCTTTATTCCAGAAAGCCCCAGGTGGCTTATCGTCAGGGGAAATGAAACAAGGGCAGTTTCGATTCTCTCAAGGATCTTCGGAGAGGCCGGGGCAATTGTTGAGAGGGATAATGTCAAAAACCTCGTCCAGTCTGAATCGGGTTCTGACTGGAGATTATTATTTAAACCGGGCTTCAGGCTGGCACTCTTCATAGGTGTTGCACTTGCAATGCTGGGTCAGTTTATGGGCGTTAATGCAGTTTTGTATTACGGTCCTACAATTTTCAAGGAGAGTGGTCTATCAAGTGGTGACTCCCTGTTCTACCAGTCACTTGTCGGGGCTGTTAATATGCTGACTACTATTATAGCACTGATAATCATTGATAAAGTCGGCCGTAAGCAGCTCGTTTACTGGGGAGTATCAGGAATGATAATATCACTTATTCTTATAGGCATATACTTCATGAGAGGAGGTAGCGGTTCACCGGTCTTCCTGCTTATTTTCTTCCTGTTCTATATCTTCTGCTGCGCAATTTCAATCTGTGCTGTGATATTCGTCCTATTGTCAGAAATGTACCCGGTTAAGGTACGCGGGGCAGCTATGTCAGTTGCCGGACTCTCACTATGGATAGGTACCTATCTTATAGGGCAACTCACACCGGTAATGCTGTCAAAACTTTCACCAGCCGGTACTTTCTTCCTGTTCGCAGTAATGTGTGTTCCTTATATGCTGATAGTCTGGAGACTGTTACCAGAGACAACAGGAAAATCACTTGAGCAGATTGAAGAAATGTGGATAATGAAAGGGAAATCGAAATAAACACAAAAACCATAATAAAATGGACTTCAAAAAACTAGCAAACCAGTACAGGACTGAACTTACAGGAAATGTTTTACCATTCTGGCTGGAAAAATCACAGGATAAAGAATATGGTGGTTACTTCACCTGTCTTGACAGGAAGGGCGAAGTATTTGATACGGATAAGTTTATCTGGTTACAGGGACGCGAAGTATGGATGTTCTCAATGCTCTATAATAACTTTGAGAAAAACCAGGAATGGCTCGATTGTGCTATTCAGGGGGGAGAGTTCCTTAAGAAATTTGGTCATGATGGCAACCTGAACTGGTATTTTTCCCTCACAAGGGAAGGCAAGCCAATAATTGAGCCATATAATATTTTTTCCTACACATTCGCATGTATGGCTTTCGCACAGCTCAGCAAGGCAACCGGAAATGATGAATATGCAGCTATATCTAAAAAAACCTTCGACCTTATCCTGTCAAAAGTTGACAATCCGAAAGGAAGATGGAATAAAGCGTATCCCGGAACCAGGAATCTCAAGAACTTCGCACTTCCAATGATACTCTGTAACCTTTCGCTTGAGATCGAACACCTGCTTGATGAAGAGTTCCTCAGGAAGACGATTGATACATGCATTTCTGAAGTAATGGATAATTTTTACAGGCCGGAACTGGGTCTTGTTGTTGAGAATATTACAACCGATAACAAGTTGTCTGATACTTTTGAAGGACGTGTTTTAAATCCAGGGCATGCAATTGAAGCCATGTGGTTTGTTATGGACCTTGGGGTAAGGCTTAGGCGACCTGAACTTATTAAGAAAGCTACAGAAATAGCAATTAAGATGGTTGAGTATGGCTGGGATGAGAAATACGGTGGGATATTTTATTTCATGGATCGTGATGGTCACCCCGTTCAGCAGCTCGAATGGGACCAGAAACTATGGTGGGTTCATGTTGAAACTATTATCTCAATGGCGAAAGGATACCAGCTCACAGGTTCGGAAGAATGCCTGAAGTGGTTCAATAAAGTTCATGATTACACATGGTCGCATTTCAAAGATAAGGAATACCCGGAATGGTTTGGATACCTGAACAGACAGGGTGAAGTGCTCCTGCCATTAAAAGGTGGCAAGTGGAAGGGCTGTTTCCACGTACCAAGGGGACTTTACCAGACTATGAGAATACTTGAAGGTATTGAGAACAGCAGGCAGTAAGTAAACAGTATTCGGTATTCAGTATTCAGTATTCGGTATTCAGTATTCGGTTATTCGAGACCGATTACCGAATACCGGTTACTGATTGCAATTTTGCTGCTAAAGCGACCTGAGATATTTAATGCTGTCAGGGAAGGTGGAGTAGTCCATCTCAACGAATATATTCTTAACACCACCGGTTTTTATTGTTGAGAAGAATTCCTTCCAGTCGACTATACCCTGTCCGACGGGCACCTGTTTGTTCTGATCCTTGGACCAGTCGGCAAGGTGAGCAGAAATGAACCTCCCCTTGTATTTCTTGAAATAATCGGCTGCCTTATACCCGACACTAATTACAGCAACCTGGAATTGCATTTTGACCAGTTCCGGATCGAGTACCTTTAAGAGCTCATCATATATAAGTTTTCCATCAAGCATGGCAAATTCCATGTGATGATTATGATACCCGAATTTAAGCCCGGCTTTATTAACTTTTATAGCCATCTTGTTCATCTCATCAGCACATTTAAGCCAGTCTGTCAGACTTGCTTTTTCCGGGAGCCCAAAGCTTGAAATTATCATCTGTTTCTGCCCCGAGTCGAGAGCGAAAATAATCCTGTCGTCAAGTTTATCCCTTAGTTCGCTCATGCCGTAATGGGTGCTTTCACATTTAAGTCCTGCATCATTTATTATTGTTTTCACCTCCTTTGGGCTTAGTTTGAGAAGTGGGCCAAATCCAAGGTCCTTGTAGCCGAGCGGAGAACAAAGTTCAACTGCCTGGTACCCCAGGCCGGCTACTTTCTTCATCGTTCCTGCAAAGTCGCTTTGTATCTCCTCCCTGACGATCCATGACTGGAATCCGACGGGCAGTTTTACAATTCCTGATTTTTCGGAAGGGACCAGATCAAGAGGGCCTGCAAGCATTGCAGCCCCGATTCCCAGGGTACTCTTCCCAAGGAAATTTCTTCTTGTGATCTTATTCATATAAGGTGGTTTTAGGTAATGAATTATGTAGGTTTATCCAAATTTAGGTAATAAGTCTTTTACTGTAATATTTGTGGACATGTTTAAGAACCAGTATTTTCTAATTACCAATCAAAAATTGTAAGGATACATTTTCAATTAACCAGGCAACAGATCTCAAGATACCATCAAGACTTAAGGCATGCCGGTAGCAAGAACTTATTTATAAATCAAACATAACCTTAAATCTGACGCCAATTGATGGCGCATTCGGGAGATCCAGGTAGCTGAATCTTTTTACTATATCTACTCTTAATACCCTGAAGATATTGGAGCAACCCAGGCTGGCTTCAATATAAGGCTTCTTTTCGAGGGTATATGTAAGCGGAACGCCATTGGCATCTGCAGGAAAGTGCAGCATATTCCCGCTTACTGACGGATCGTTGGAATTGCCAAGTCCGCCATAAAGAACCTTAAGTGTGGCGACTTCCCTCAGCCTGAGTTTTTTCAACAAAGGTATTTTGTTGAAGAAGAACCCGTTGAATGAATGATCGATGTTTAGAGACACATACTTATCACTGACGAACTCAAGGAAATTCATCATGTTATACGAATACTTGTCGAAGATGAAAGTCTGGTTGGCATTATGAATGAACAGGTATGGATATGGTGCTGTGCCGAACACCTTTCCGGCATCAAGAAGTACATCTGTATACCCGGCTATTGAAAGGTAAAACCTTCTGCTTACCGAAACCTGGAGTTTCTGGTAGTTATAATCGTTGCCGATGCAGCGACTTCCGAATGCGTATGAAACCTGTATTACAGGAGATCTTGAGGGCAATGGATCACGGTATAGTTTGCCCTGGTAGAACTCCTCGTTTGGTGCAAACCTGAACCTCATATATGGTTCAGAAATATTTATGAATCCCGGATGCGGGTGGAGTGTTGAATCGGCGTACAAAAAGCTCAGACTGCCACCAGGGGTTCGTCTTGTATAACCATATCCAATTGCAAATGAGAAATGATTCTGGTATTCATTCTGGTATTCAGCCCGCACAGTACGGTTATAATAAATCTTATCATCGATTCCTCTTTTGGCTGAGAGGAATATATTGTCCTGTGCATAGAACTGAAGACCCTGTCCCGGAATAGAAGTCTCATACTGGTAACTTAGTCTCAGCGCATGAACCGGGAATGTATATATTGATTTATGATTAAGTGCATAAGAGGCTGTAATATTATACTTGGGCTGGCGATCGCCAAAACCATATGCAAAGTAACCTTCAAGATAGAAGCTCCTGCTAAGCCCGGGTGTTGTTCTGCCACCCAGCCGTATACGGGAACCTTCAATAGTATTATAGCTGTAAAATGAACCCACGGGCCCCAGTTCAAAATTCTTCCTTGTATAAAAACTTGTTGTCAGAAGCATTATAAGATCCATGTCGCGCCTGAAGCTGGGAATCGTTTTAATTGTGTCCACAAGCGTATAGATGTTCTTCTCATAATTCTTAAGCGGCGGGTTGCGTACCGAATCCCAGTAAGCACTGTTCATTCTCATCATGTCAGGGCTCCTGTCGACAAGCTGGCCTGAGAAAACTGAGTCGTGAAAGGGCTCATTTATAGAATAGTTATTATAAGAGACCATTCTCTCGCCCTGCATACCCGGCAGCTTTTCGGTTATACCAAATTCAATAAGAATATCATCCTTTGTAAGCAGCCAGCTTTTTCCCTGGACCCTTTCAAAATCCTGTATAACTCTTACATCTTTTATCCAGTCGATGTTGATCCCTTTATTGAAGCTCATGTCTATTTTTCTTATGGCAGAGCTGCTGTCATTCGTTATATAGAGGAAACCATGAAACAGGAAGTCGGCAGGGTTCCTTGGCTGAAAAAAGACTCTTATACAACTTGTTCCATCCATCAATGCAGTATCCTGGATGAAGTATTTATAAAATGCAGGCGCAGTGCGGGCAACCGGGCTCAGGAACTTGTTAGTGAGGAAAAATATTTCGTTGTCGTAAATGTTAATATTCTGGTACATATACCTTATGTAGGCAGTGACACCCCTGGGGTCGATATATTCATCAAAATTGATAGTTTTTTCCCCTATAATCCTTTCTTTTGTCGCTCTTGGTGTTTTCCTGTAGAAGAAATCAGACTGTGTTTCCTGGATAAATAGGGGGAGGTTACGGGTTCCATCCTCCCTGGAGGTGTCAGTATTATTGAAAACGAATCTGAAGTCCTTGAGTAACCCTATATTCTTTGCCTTATTACCAATGTTGCTTACAGAAAAAACAACCTTATCATACTTGCTGTATTTATAGAACTCAAGACTTTCCTTCCTGTTCTCGTCCTTTTTATTTATGACTTTTTCAATTAGTTCAACTGACGGATTGTTTTTATTGCGATACGCGACTTTTTCTGGCCTTACAACCACCTCGTTAAGCATTATCGACGAAGGGGTCATCTGAACATTTATAATTTGCTTTTTGCCAGGTACAATGACCTTCTCAACATCCTCGTATCCAAGAAAATCAAACCTCAGTGTATATGATGTTGCGCTTGTAATTATCTGGTATTTGCCCTTCAGGTCGGTGATTGTTCCTATAGTTGTATTTTCGAGTGAAACGGCAACTGAAGGCATTGGTTCTTTTGTTGTTGCATCAGTTACTACGCCACTGATAGTTGTGTTTACACTGGTCTGACAATAAGAATTTATTGTAAGGCCGGATAGGATCAGCGTTAACAGCAGGCAGCTAAGTTTACCGGTAACAATAATTACCAGTTTCTTCATTGGGTCGTTTATAAGGTTACGCAAAAAATATCATTTTTATTGCGAGGTATCCAAAGTAGAAACCAAAAAGGACCAGAGTTGTTCCAAGACTGTAGATAATTCCGTTAATTATCCTGACGTTAATGTATTTTCTGAATCTTTTTATAAGGAATGCCAGGAGGTAGAACCAGAGTATGGTTCCGGCGGCCAGGGCAGTAGCATAAATCGTACTTATTGTAAGGTAAAAGTGTTTAGGTAACTGGATATTCTGTTTTTTCTGCTTTTCAAGGTTATGTGACCTTATCTTTTCCATGCGTGGACTTGAGAACATCTCAGGGTCTTTAATATTCGTTCCTTCCATTATATTTATCTCCTTCACATTCTCGGATATTATTGCATCCAGACCGCCGGTATTAAGTCCGAGAGCTGCGGTAAACGAGATAACAAGGAAAGATGTGGTGAGCCAGCCTATGAACAGTGTCGGGTTAAGGAAGTTTATCATGAAGCCTGTATAGAGACCTTTATTTTCTTTATCCCTCATGCTGCCAGGCAGATGGACCTCTGTAAGATGTTCAATGTCAACCTTTGTCCTCATGGTCCTGATACCGGTGTATATAATAAAGAAAGCACCGGCTCCAAGTATGAATGGGATGGCAGCCTTGTATACGCCATAAAGTTTCGTCAGGCCAAAGAAAGCGATAAGAACGTAGATAAGATCAGCAAAAGAGGCTCCGATTGTAACAAGGTGACAGTATCTCATCCGGCCCTTGAAAGCATTTGAGGTGATAAGGATGCTTATCGGGCCCGCAATAGGCATTGAAAAAATAAAACCAGCAATCAGGCCGGCAATTGCCATTGTTATAATTATCTCAGTCATCCGCCTTTCCCGATTACAACATGTTTTTTGCAGTAAAATTACCAGCCAGGTAATTCTTCCCCCGGCAAGATACAAAGAAGTATCGAGCCATCCGTTCAATTATGAGCTATATGCAAGAATGGCACACATTATGCAACCTTGCTTTTAATAATGCTTATTTTATTGGCTGAATCTGCCCCCTTCCCGCCAGCACCTTGTCTTTCCTTATCCATGTTGCAGTACGGTTTGCAGTTTCAAGGTAGTAAAGTGTTTCCTCATCGGGATTGCTGCTGTCGAGGTACCAGGGCAGGTGCCTTGCAGTGTATGGCCATGCAGCACGGTACATCTCAATATTGTAATTTGCATGCTTCCACTGTGCCCTGGGCCTGTAAAGCGCAAATGTGGTGTCAATAGGAGCGTAGTATAGCTTCTCATCCTCGTCGAGGAACCTGTAGAAAGTCTTTTCGTGTGCAAGAACTTTTTCCTTAGGAGCGAAGAAGTCGGGTATATCATCGATCTTAAGCGAGAAGCCAACCTTGCTTGCAAGAGGATGGTCTTTCAGTGCTTTAAGAAAAAAATCAAGAAAATCATCGGGGCATTCCTCAACCGGTAGTACATCGGGATCTGTGTAAACAAAATAGTCTTTATTGAATTTTCGTATTACACCAGATCTCCATAAAGAATATGCTCCAAGATTTTTATCGAGCCTTATCACATTGCAATTGCAGCTTTTATAATATTCAAGCAGAGGAGGATAACTGGAGCAGTTATCAAGTATATGTATGTTCCTGTAGCCCCTCTTTTCAAGAGCTGATACGAGTTGCCTCAGATAACCCAGCCTGTTAAAATTATTTATGATTATCGGGATATCCCTGATGTCCTTAATTCCTGAAGGGAAAATGAGTTCGAGCAGCCGCCTGGCGATTGCAAGACACCTGTAATAGATGTACTTGTAATACTTACGGGGCATCCTTTCTCCATCCATCAGGGAAAAAGATTACTGGTTGCTGGCTGTTAATTCCCTTCTTCTTATCTCCGGTATGAGTTCTTTTCCTGTAAGCCTGAATTTCTCAGGATTCTCAGGAGGAAGAAGATAAACCTGGCTTCCCGGTTCAAGTCCCTTTTCGATAAGGGTGTATTTGTCGTTTGATTCACCTATCAGGACTATCTTCTTTGTTTTGTTTTTCATGTAAACGAAGGGGATGCTGTCAGTTCCTGCCTGGATACATTCTGTAGGAATATATGTGGCATCCTTAACAGTTTTTACAAGTATCTTGTTGCTTGTTGTCATAGAGGGTCTGAGATCCGGATCGGTATTCTCAAGCCTGATCATTGTCTCAAACATTTTTGCGTCTGAATTGGGAAGTTGTTCGCCGACGTTGGCTATGCTTATCACCTTGCCCTTGTAACTTCTGCCGGGTATAGCATCAATAGAAACCTCTGCGACCTGGCCTGGTTTTACCTTAGCCACTTCAATCTCATTCACATACATCTTTGTAAGCATCACTGTCAGATCGGGAAGGGTGGCAACAGTCATGTCCCACATGTTAATAGATGAGCCTGTCTTGGTTTTGGCCCCAAGGCCATTCTTCTTATAAATAATCATTCCCCCCGACGGAGCCTTGATTGTAAATCCTGCAAGGTATTCCTGCAGATCCGAAACCAGTTTTGCTTCCCTGTCTACTTTCTGCTGAAGGGCATTTATATCAGTGAGTGCTTGTGCTGCTTTAAGTTTATAGCTTTTTCTTAACTGATCCAGTGCCCGTTTCTGCCTGTCAAGATTAAGTTCAGCTTTCCTGATTGTGGCAGGTGGTTCAAATTTTGACTGGTCGAGAACAATCTTAGCCTCCTCAACAGCATAGGTCTGATTTTTAATCTCATCCCTCAGGGAGGTCATTGAAACTGTTGTATCGAGCACCTTCAGTTCAAGGTTTGCCCTGTAGTTTGAGAGGTTCTGGAACTCATCCTTCAGGGTATTATCGTAGTTTGTCCTGTCGAGCTGCGCCACATAATCACCTTTTCCAACAAGTGTTCCTTCAGGTACAAGGTCCTGGATCTTGAGGTCCATAAAACGCATATCCATGCCTCTTCCTCCGCGGTTGTCACCTGTATTGTTAAGTACAGGGCCTTTGATGTCTACTGATTTTTCAGGCACAAGTTCACCAGCTGCGCTAACATTGATTTCAAATGATCCCTTCATTACCTCAGTGTATAGGCTCACGTTTTTTCGCGCTGATACAAGGCTGTTAAAAGCGATAAGTGCGCCCACAGCCAGCACAACAATTAATCCTGAAATTACTAATGTTCTCTTCATTTTTATCTTACCTGTTTTCCTGTATAACCACTTTCAGCGGGGTTAAATAACGCTGAAAACATGGCGCAATTTACCATAAGTTTCAAGAAATAGACAAATGATGCCCGATCTTTATTCCTGTAAGATGCCCAGTTTTGCATTATTTAACGAATAAAGATTAATTTTAAGCGGCATCGTCCAGCCATTCAAAGAACCTTAACTGTTAATAAATGGGAAAATTCAGAATAACAGAAGCCGGAAAATCTGAAAGAGATTGGGTCGCCAGGCAGATAGCTTCATCAGAGCCATGGATTACCCTTGGCACCACACTTGAGAACTGTCTTAAGTTTTGTCACAGCAGTGAATACAATGTTTTTGTTGCATGGTCGGGTGATGAACTCAGTGGAGGTATGGTTATACATCCAAGAGGTCTGGCCAGCCAGCCATATCTGAAATCAATAGTTGTTGACAGCAGGTTCAGGAGCCAGGGAGTGGGAAGTGAATTACTGTCATTTGCTGAGGAATATTACAGGGCAGAATTCAGGCATTTTTTTATGTGCGTCTCTTCATTCAACCCTAGAGCCAGGGCGCTGTATGAAAAACTTGGGTACACAAAGGTTGGGGAGTTTGAGGATTACATCCTCGAGGGTAAGTCGGAAATTCTATTGCATAAGAGGATAAGATGAGCAGAAACAGAAGCAGGTGGAGTATTGTAGCAATGCTTTGTGCTACAGCTACCGCCGGATATATGGCAAGGGTGAATGTATCAACAGCTGCCCCGCTTCTTATGAAGGAATTCAACCTTTCGCAGGTTGCAATGGGACGGATCTTCAGTTCTTTCCTCCTCGGTTATGCATTATTCCAGATACCTTCAGGTGCTTTTGCCGACAGGTGGGGTGCCAGGAAGGTACTGACCCTGGCCGCCTGGTTGTGGGTTCTGTTTACAATTCTTCAGACCGGAGTCGGCCTGGGCGTGCTTGGCGCAACAGCTGGTGCATCAATAACAGTTTTCATGATTATCCGCTTCCTCCTGGGAATATCAGCCTCACCTGCTTACCCCGGTGCTGCACAGGGTGTATCTCGATGGGTCCCTCCATCACAGCAGGGCAGGGCAAATGGTATTGTAATTGCATCAATAGGACTTGGTTCTGCACTTGCCCCTCCACTTGTCTCAAATGTAATGGTTCACTGGGGCTGGAGACCAGCCCTTATAATTTCTGCTTTGCCAGCGCTTATCGTCGCTGTAATATGGTTCTTTATAAGGGAACCTGAAAAGACAGTTAATGAAAAGCCCGGTAATATAAATGAAACTCCCGACAGTCGCGTTGCAAAGGGAAAGATGAGCTCGCCCGCCTTCATCCTGCTTACAATCAGCTATACTTTGCAGGGATATGTAGGTTATATATTTGTTGCATGGTTTTACCTTTACCTGGTACAGGAGCGACACTTCGACCTGCTTAGCGGTGCCTGGATTAGCAGCCTTCCCTGGGTTCTTTCGATAATATCAATACCGCTTGGCGGATATATATCAGACAGGCTTGCTGCAGGTAAAATGGGTCAACTTAACGGCCGGAGGATCATACCAATGATTGGCATGATTGGTTCGGGGCTTCTTATCTCATTCGGGGCCCATACCTCGAGTGCAGTAATAGCAGCACTGTCACTTGCATTCGCGACCGCACTAGTCCTTTGTGTTGAAGGACCCTTCTGGACAATGATGATGCGCCTGTCGGGCAGCAACAGCGGCACTGCCGGTGGCGTTATGAATATGGGCAGCAACCTGGGAGGACTTATCTCGCCTGCCCTCACACCGCTAATAGCGGTATGGATAGGGTGGGAGAATGCCCTTCACGTGGCGGCCGTTCTTTCAATAATAGCCGGACTGCTGTGGATATGGATAAGACCTTCTATTTCTTTATCATCGGGAACAGCCTGAGAACCTGCTCGAGTGAAACGTGGGTCCCGTATGGTGTCCTTCTGAATGTCTCCGTATGAACTACCTTTTTTCCATGCTCCTCACCATAATACTTAATAAGTAATTCCTTTTCTGCCTGGTTTACAGGATTGTCCTGGGCTGCAAGGAACTTCAGCCTTTCTTCCTTTCCCTGCGGAACCTTGTCAAGTTCTCCCCTTGTCCATGGCAGCCAGTCAAAGAACTGTGATTCATGGGCAGACATTGAGTAAACCTTCTGGTCGAAGACCTGGTCGATATCAACTGCGAATTCGGGTGATGAGAATCCGGGATAAAGAAATACAGGATTCTTTTTGATAGGAGGGGTATCGGGTGCGACATTTGGTACTATAACCATGTATGATGCGTCCTGGACGAGGATGCTTGTATACCTGTGGTCGGGATGATAATCGTCGGGCGGGTGACAGATAACAACATCAGCATTCCAGTTCCTTATCTCCCTGATAACTTTCAGCCTGTTTTCAAGTGTGGGCATCAGCTCGCCATCATGGTTGTCAAGAACATCATATTCCACACCAAACCTTTGCCCGGCTTCTTTTGCTTCTTTCATCCTGATCTTTGCAAGGGCTCCACCGCCCATTGATTCATGACCGGCGTCACCGTTTGTCATTGATACGAACTTCACCTTTGCTCCAAGTTTAGTGAAAAGTATCGCTGTTCCCCCGAAGATCTCGTCACAGTCGTCGGGATGTGCTCCGAAAACAATTATTCTCAGCGGGGCATTCTGGGCAAAACCGGTGCAAAACATTACAACCGGCATTATTGCCAGTAGAAAGATCTTTTTCATATTTTCCGGGATTAAGTTATTCATATGTTAGGTACAAAGACAAATTTACCCGTTTGGAGCAAGACTTCAAAGAAGAAAATAAAACCCTGCTGATATTCTTCAGCAGGGTTTCAGGGAAATTATTACAGAGTTTATTCAGATTTTTTCTGGAAGAGGACGAACCTTATACCAGCCTGTGCAGACACTGTAGAAAATGGATAGGATACCCTTAACTGCTGTGCCGGCTTACTTGGATCCTGAATTGCATTCAGATCAACGCTGCTGACGAAATCAAACAGTTTCTGATTAACAGGCAAATTGGGCAGATAATCAGTACCATTGCTCATATATTTGGTCAGTTCACCTTTCTGTGCATACCAGCTCATATTTACAATATTAACCTCGGTATAAATATCGATCTTGTCTGTTATCCTCCAGTTCATACCTATAGCAGCCTGGAACCCAAGTGCCATACCCTTTTTGTAAACCCATGTTTTATCATAGGTCATAATACCGTCACCATCATAATAATAGGATTCATTTTCAGTTATCCGGGGAGATCCTGCAACAAGTCCGAACTTCCCGTAAGGAGCTGCTTTCCCAAATCCTGCAGAGAATATAAAGGCAGGGTTGATAAACAGTCCTTTTGCCTGTGAAATGTATTTATCTATAGTCTTGGAAGTTGTATAGTTATTGAAACTCCCGGTCTCGAACTTATTCCCGATTAGATACTGTCCCGTAAGATCAAACATGAAATTCTGGTTGAACTTATAGCCAACAGCAACTGAAAAGTTGGTTCCGGCACCATAGGTTCCTTTTACAACATCGCGCGTGTTGATAGTGGAGTTACTAAGTTCAGTATAAATGTATTTGGTTCCGATGGATGCTGTCCCTACGGGCATTCCATAAACTCCTCCGGCCCTGATATAAAGACCCTGGGCCAGAACCTGCCCTGCAAGAATAATGGCAAGAGATGCTGTTATAACTATTCTTTTCATATTGCTGTTATTGGTTTAATAATAAACACACTTCAACCCATAAAAGACTATGGGATACCAAAATTACCCAATCTGTGCCGAACTTCAAAGGTTAAAATAAAAAACCCTGCAGCATTGATACTGCAGGGTGAACAAATCTGATTAAATATCTCTATTCGTCTTTTTTCTGAAACAGGGTGAACCTGATACCGGCTTGTGCTGAAACTGATGACAAGGGAACAGACTGTCTGAGAGTCACACTCGGCTTAGTCGGATCCTGCTGAACAGAGGGATCATAGCTTTTAACATAACTGATCTGTTTCTGTGAAACAGACAGGGATGAGAGTGCATCACTTCCATTGCTGTTATATTTCGTAAGTTCTCCTTCCTTTGCGTACCAGCTCATATTCACAATATTAACTTCAGTATAAAAATCCAGCTTGTTAGAAAGTTTCCAGTTCATTCCAATGGCAGCCTGATAACCCAGTGCCATCCCTTTCTTATAGATCCATGTTTTATCGTAGTAGCTTATACCGTCGCCATCGTAGTAATAAGATTCAGTGCTTGTATGTTTCGGCGAACCAACGACCACACCAAACCTTCCATAAGGAGCCGCCTTTCCGAAGCCTGCTGAAAAGACTAAGGATGGATTAAGAAACAGTCCTGTAATATTGTCTTTATAAACGTTGTTTTCTACAGATGAAAATGATGTATACTTATAATTATACCACGATCCAGTCTCAATCTTGTTACCAATAAGATACTGACCCGTGAAGTCGACCATGAAATTCGCGTTGAATTTATAGCCTACCGACAGGGATGCATTCGGACCTGCTCCATACGAGCCAGATACAGCTTTTGATGCGGTTGTTGTGACAGCAGATGCGCCAGTTCCGTCGTAGTTGTAATTATATTTATCTCCTATAACCGAGGTCCCGGTGGGAAGTCCGTAGGTGCCTCCGAATCTGATATAAAGTCCCTGGGCACTTCCTGTCATTGCCAGAACCACAAAAGCCAGAGTTGCGAAAATCGATCTTTTCATTTTACTGAGTATTAATTAAACTTTTGTAAGCGGGTAAATGATTTGAATTCCTTTGTTTTAATAAACAGGTTAATAGTTATATTGTTCATCAGAGTAAGACTACTGAGCCTGTTATTTAAAAATGTTTTAATTTCGGTTACATTTCACATTGAAACTATTTATCATGCATACAGAAAAGCATTTTACTGCATCAGATCTTGTAAAAGATGTTGTAATAGGAATGTCTGATGGGCTGACTGTCCCATTTGCGCTGGCTGCAGGTCTTAGCGGCGCGGTTTCTTCAAACGGTATAATAATAACCGCTGGCGTTGCCGAGATAGTGGCAGGTTCAATTGCGATGGGGCTGGGTGGCTTTCTCGCGGGCAAGACCGAGTCTGAACATTACCAGACTGAACTTGCGAGGGAGTATGATGAGGTGGAACACCTACCGGAGAGGGAGATACAGGAAGTTAAAGATGTTTTCAAAGATTACGGTATTAGCACAGTGCTGCAGGACCAGATAGCAGCTGAACTCAGCCAGGATAAAGATAAATGGGTCGAATTCATGATGAGGTTCGAACTTGGAATGGAAAGGCCCGACAGCCGCAGGGCAACAAAAAGCGCAATGAACATTGGCATATCATATATTATAGGTGGAATAGTACCACTATCTGCATATTTCTTTACCTCAACCCCATCGGAGGGCCTGGTCTTTTCAACCATTATTACACTTCTCTTCCTTTTTGGTTTCGGTTATATTAAGACGAAACTTACTGGTACAAAACCATTCTCAGGTGCATTGAAAACAGTAGTCACGGGAATCCTTGCCGCAGGAGCTGCATTTCTTATAGCAAAACTCATTTCATGAAATACTCAAGGGAACAAAAGCTCACCATATTATTATCGATACTTATAACAGTTGCAGGACTTGTTATTTACTGGACCTCAGCCTACCCTTCTGTTACATGGTGGGAGAGCAGCGAGTATTCAACAGCCGCGGTGACCCTTGGCATAACGGGCCCGCCGGGATCTCTTATGCTTACAATCCTTGGATGGCTGGTCACAAAACTTTCCAGTGGCGACCCGGCCTTTTATCATAACCTCCTTTCAGGTCTCATCGGGACACTTGCGGTTCTAATATTATTTCATAGTTACAGGCGGATAAATAAAATCTCCGGGAGTGAAGAACTAATCTCTTTCAACTGGTCTGCACTGGTTATTTACCTGCTTGTTGCACTGGTTATTCTGACCGGGCTTACCTTTTGGCAGTATTCGGTTATGTTCGCCCCATATATACTCACAGGGCTTTTCACAACACTTGTGGTTTTTGTATTCCTGGGATGGTGGATGAAAGCTGAAGATAGCGATTCATGGAAAATCATCCTGCTCCTTACTCTTCTGCTGGGACTCGATTTCTCAGTTCACAGGACCAATGCTGTTCTGATCCCCGGACTGGTGATTGCAATGTTGTTACGCTACCCGCGTTTTTTAGCTGATTACCGTTCCTGGCTGGCTGCATTAGCAGGGTTCCTGGCGGGTTTGTCATTCCAGTTGCTCTATATCCCTGTTGCCAGGCTGGATCCATCGCTCAACTTTGGTGAACCATCAACCTTAAAAGCATTCTGGTCCTACTTCTCACTTGAGCAATATGGTGGAAATTTCCTGCTTGATATATTTAAAAGAAAAGCACCATTATTTGCTTACCAGGTACCTTATTACCTTAAAGCTTTCTCAGATAATTTCCTTAACCCTGAAAAAGCCAATTATTTCACAGGACTCATTCCCGGCATTCTTGGGTTCGCCGGTATTATATCATTCTTCAGGAAGAACAGGAAACTGGCTGTTTCCCTGATTACTTTGTTTGTCGTAACAGCTGCCTTCTCGGTTATTTATTTTAACCTGCCTCAAAATTACTTCCGGCAGATTTATCGTCACTATATTCCTTCCTTCATAATCTTTTCAATATTCATTTTCGAAGGTGCAGCCTTTCTGCTTGTTTCCTTTAAGAGAATATTTAAAGGGCCTGCGACAGGCTCGGTAATTTTAATTTTTATCCTGCTGATAACAGCATTTGCCAGGTATTCAGGAAACCTTAAACGCACTTCCGGAAGGTCAGATAATCTGACAACGGAGTATATCGAAAACATAATGAAATCTGTGGCACCGAATGCTATTATATTCAGCTATTATGATAATGAATACTGGCCATTTCTTTATTTACAGGCTGCCTCAAAGATACGGCCTGACATTGATCACATGAACCTGAGCCTTCTTAATCTCAAATGGTACATAGGCCAGATGAGGCGTTTTCACAGGGGAGTTCCTTACAGTGGTGACGGAATAGATCCTGATAAATTCGAATATACCGGCTGGAAAGCACGAAAGGCATTTATACAGGTCCCGGGACCTGTTGCTTTAAATGCAAATCTCAGGAATGACACACTGGAATTTGAACTGCCGGCAATAAGGGAAAACAATTCGAACTATCTCCAGGATCTTGTATTGTTTGACGTTATCTGCAACAATGGATTCTCAAGGCCTGTTTACCTTGTAAAGAACGGGCTTGAGCCTGAAGTTTATAAATGGCTTCAGCCTTTTCTTTCTGACGAGGGCCTCGTCTACAGGCTTATTCCCGGTGGAGGCGTAAAAGTTGATTATCCTGCTGTTATTGCTGATCTTGAATCTTTCGATTTTACAGGTTTTGCCGACAGCAGGGTCAGGCTTGATGAAATGTCAATTACTGTTGGAAAGAGATATACAGAATTGTTTGTTTATGCTGCAAGATACCTGATCAATACAGGAGATAAAGCTGGTGCTTCAGCACTTATTAATAAACTTCTTAAGGAACTTCCACCCGGAAGAATTAATCCGGATGGAGAGATCCTTAAAAGTATAGAGGAAATAAAACTTTTAACTGCAAAAGACTGATCAGGCCACTTCATTTTTCCTGATCCTGTAGCTGTAAACAGCCCTGAAAATAATCGGGAAGATAAACAGTGTCAGTGTTGTAGCTGTAACAAGTCCGCCGATTACCACTATTGCCAGAGGCTTGGAAGCTTCTGAACCTATTCCGGTTGATATAGCTGCAGGGAAAAGACCTATTGCTGCAAGGGTGGCAGTCATTGCAACAGGCCTGATCCTTGCAATAACCCCTGTTCTTATTGCTTCATCAAGAGCCAGCTTCTCGTGGAGGTTCTTCTTGAATTTTGAAAGAAGAATAACATTGTTCTGTATCGATATCCCGAACAGCGCAATAAATCCGATTCCTGCGGATATGCAGAAATTTGTGCCGGTAATATGAAGTGCCATTATTCCTCCGACAATGGCGAACGGGACACTCACAAGAATTAGTCCTGCATCAAGCACGTTCCCGTACATTATAAAAAGGATAAGGAAGATTATAAGGAGGCTTATTGGAACCACAAGGCTAAGCTGTCTTGATGCCCGCTGCTGGTTCTCGAAATCTCCTTCCCAGGAAATTGAATAACCTTTTGGCAGTTTAATTGCCGAATGTACCTTTTCGCGTGCCTCAGCAACAGTAGAGCCCATGTCCCTTCCCCTTGCCGAAAATTTAAGTGCTATGAACCTTTCATTGTTATCCCTGAATATAAGTATCGGTCCGGTAACTTTACGTATCCTGGCAATTTCCTTTATAGGAATCTGCGTACCTGTAAGTGTTGGCACAAGAAGGTTTCCAATCTCTTCATCTGTTGTTCTGAATTCAGGCTTATACCTGATCCTTATGTCGAATTTGCGATAACCCTCGTAGAATGTAGATGCTGCTTTCCCTCCGATTGCCATTTCTATAACAGCCTGGCAATCTGAAGTGGCTACGTTGTATAATGCCATTTTTGATTCGTCGAGTTCTATCCTGTATTCAGGCTGACCTATGTTCCTTATAAGTCCGAGGTCGGCAACGCCCCTGATATCTTTCATAATCCTGTAAACACTGTCGGCCTTCTGTTCCAGAACTTCAAGATTGTCACCGTAGATCTTTACGGCAAGAGATCCTTTAACACCCGATACTGCTTCTTCAACATTATCCTGTATCGGTTGTGAAAAGTTAAAATCAATGCCCGGGTATTTTGAGAGCTTTTTTACCATCCGCCCTATAAGTTCCTCCCTGTTTTTCTTCAGTTCCATCTTCTTTGTATGATAGATGTCAACCAGGAACTCAATGTTATAGAAACCGGTCGGATCAGTGCCGTCATTTGGGCGGCCGGTCTGGGAGATTACCTGTTTCACTTCAGGGAAGGACCTTAATATCTGTCTCATATCCTCCGAAATCTTTACGGATTCATTCAGTGAAATACTCATTGGAAGTGACGCTCTTACGTAAATTGCACCCTCATTAAGTTCTGGAAGGAATTCGGTTCCAAGGAATTTAAAAGAGAAGAAGGTCACAATTAGGACTACTGCCGATACTGTCAATGCAAGTTTCTTATTCCTGTATATTGAATCGAATACCCTTGCTGTTCCCTTCATTATGAAATTCAGGAAAGGGTTATGTTTTTCCTTAACATTTTTATTAAACAGGAAACTCGACATAACAGGGGCGAAGGTCAACGCGAAAATCAGTGCCCCGAGCAGTGCAAATCCAAGCGTGAAAGCGAGTGGGGAGAACATTTTGCCTTCGACTTTCTGGAATGAGAAGATAGGAAGGAGGGCTGTAATTATTATGAGTTTTGAGATCATTATCGATTTGCCCATCTCAGCACCCGTTTCCTTTATGAGTCCAAGTTTTGAGATCCTGTTAAATCTTGTCATTCCAACTTCCTGTGCCTTACGGTCGAGAGCAACAAAGATGCCCTCAACCATTACAACGGCGCCATCGATTATTATCCCGAAGTCGATAGCTCCCATTGAAAGGAGGTTTGCAGACATCCCCCTTAGCCGGATGCATATAAACGCAAACAGCAGGGCGAGAGGGATAATAAGAGACACAATAATTGTTGTACGCCAGTCGGCCATAAACAGCAGCACTATCAATGTTACGAAGATGATCCCCTCGAGAAGGTTATGAAGCACTGTATGTGTGGCGTAGTGTATCAGGTCTTCCCTGTTATAGAAGGTGACCATTTTTACATCAGACGGCAGTATTTTATTATTGAGATCGTCAATCCTGGTTTTTACCCTTTCAATTACCTCTGTCGGATTCTGTCCTTTCCGCATTAGTATTATGCCTTCAATTACATCCGGCTTATCGTTTAGTCCCACCTGGCCGAGCCTTGGCAGGCTGGCTTCCCTTACATCCGCGACATTCTTAACAAGTATGGGACTGCCGGCAATATTTTTAATTACAATGTCACCAATCTCGGAGAATTTATCGAGCACACCAATCCCTCTGACAACATATGCCTGGGTGTTGTGTTCTATTACATCCCCGCCGACATTTATGTTGCTCCTGTTCACAGCCTGGTATACTTCAAGTGGTGTAATATCGTACTTGGCCAGGAGGTTGGGATCAACCTGTATCTCGTAAGTCTTTACTTCTCCTCCGAAACTTACAACATCAGCAACGCCCTGGACTGATCTAATCTGCCTTTCAATGATCCAGTCCTGGATGGTTTTCAGTTCCCGTATATTTCTTGTATCGCTTTTCAGGGTGTAGCGGAAGATCTCCGATGTCGGACCATAGGGTGGTTCCACCTGTGGCTTGATACCTTCAGGAAGTTCCACATTCATAAGCAGGTTATTTACCTGCTGCCTTGCAAAAGCATCATCGACACCATCATCAAAAACTATATAAACAACCGAGAGTCCGAAGAGGGTTATTGACCTTACGTCGCTTTTCTTCTGGGCGGAGTTCATCTCGATTTCGATTGGGATTGTTACATATCTTTCTATCTCTTCTGCCGACCGCCCGGGCCACTGTGTTATTATTATAATCTCGGCATTCGTAACATCCGGAAATGCCTCTACTGGTGTCCTGAGGTAACTCACAGCTCCCCAGATCACAATAATGCCTATCCCGAAAAAAACAAAAAAACGATTCTTAAGGGAAAAGGCTATTATATTCTTTATTAACCTGTTCATTTTAGAGGAGTTGAACTGTTACTGTGTTATTGCATTATAGAGCAGCAACTGCCTGTTTGTAATTACAATGTCACCCTCATTCACGCCTGATCTGACATATGACCATGAGGGGTTTGTAGAGACGATATTCAGGTTACGTATTTCCAGGTCGCAGTTATTCCTGTACACGACAGCCCAGAACTGGTTCCTGTCGAAGATAACAGCAGAGGCAGGAATTGCCTTCATTTTCTGATTTGTGGTCTGGTAAACCATTGCCACTGCAAACATCTCAGGTTTAAGGAGGTAGTCTGTATTATCGAGACGGATCTGAACTTTCATTGTACGGGTATCCGGATCGAGGACGTTGTATATCTTATCAATCTTGCCATAGAACTTCCTGTCGGGATATGAAACAGTTGTGACTTCGACTTTTTCGTTCTCCGAGATACTAGCTATATCTGATTCATAGACATTTGCAAGGACCCAAACCTTGCTTAGATCGGAAATTGTAAACAGGTTATTATTATTATCAGGGCGAATCTGCATGCTTGTATTTACAAACTTTTCCACCACGTACCCTGAAACCGGGGCTTTGATAATATAATCTGAATGAGGGCCTGATCCATAAACTGAAATTACGGTCAGTGCCCTTTTGTACTCCGACCTGGCCTTTTCGAGTTCACCCCGTGAAGCTATGTATTCCCGTTCTGAAAGAATACCGCTCCTGTATAAATCAGAATCAGCAGCAAAGCTCTTCTCCATGCTTGCCAGGCTGGCTTTTGAACTGCTAATATCGTTCTCAGCCGCAGCCATCTCTGTGCTCCTGATAACTGCAAGCACTTCCCCTTTCCTTACATAGGAGCCCAGTGATACCCTGACATCTGTGACGATTCCGCTAACCAGGGGGTAGATCCTTACCACCTTTTCCTGGTCAAAAGTCACCTTTCCTATGAGTTTAAGTTCATTAAAGACAGGCATTGTCTTCACGGTGTCGAAGCATACCTGGCCTTTAAGGCTGTCGGGAATGCAAAACCTGTTTTCTGCCGTACCGGCGATCTTGCCCCTGTTTGCAGGACAACCGGTAAGTATCAGCATAGCGACCGGAAAAAAGATCAGTTTCTTCATAATAATGGTAATCGGGTGTTTTATTTAAGAGTAATATCTTTTCCTGTTACATAGCTCAGGTTTTCTATTGAACCGGCCCTGTTCATCATTAGGGTATTGAGCTGTATAACATTCATTTTATATGCATCATAGTAATCGAGAAACTCAATAAGACTGATGTTCCTTTTTTCAAAGTTTTTAAGCATCTCGCCGTTCATGACTTCCAGTTCACCTGTAAAGCTGCTGTCAAACTTTCGGTAAAGACGATCTGTTTCCAGCAAAGTGCTGTATGCGCTTACAACCTCCGACTTCACTCTTTCAGCAGTACTCTGGAAGTTATACTTTAAGTTTTCCGAACTGAATTTTGCGCTTTTTATGTTTCCCTGATTCCTGTCAAACAATGGCAGATCGAACTGCAGACCAATGAAGTTGTAATTGTGGTAGTAACCACCGTTCTTTTCCCAGCCGCCTGAAACTGTAACATCCGGAACACCAAGGGCTTTCTGGTATGACAGATTCAGGTTACTTATATCCACATCGGTCTTTGCCATCCTCAGATCGTACCTGCAGGCGTTTGCTGTATCAATAAGCTGCTGGAGCCTGAGTGAATCAGGATTAAATCCCTGAACCGGTAATGAACCTGGCGCCGGTTTGATGTAAATGTTGTCGGAATGAAGAAGTATGTTCATCTCAGACTGTGCAGAAATAAGCTGGGTAAGGTAACCGAGTTTTTCATTCTCAAGCGAGAAAAGAGATGCCTGGATCCTCAGCAGTTCTTTCTTTGAGACATTACCTTTTTCCGTTTCCTTTTTGAAAGCATCTGCCAGTTTAGAGAGAGATGCTATTTCATTCCTGTAGACAGCAAGTATGTTTTCGAGGTACCTTATATTATAAAACTGGCTGTGAAGTGCAAACTTAAGAGTCCTGATGAGATCAAAATAATATTCCTCTTCACGTCTTGCACCTGTTTCAGCAAGACTAATCTGTTTGTTCCTTTTGCCAGCAGTGAGAATGAGTTTCTGCACCTGGATAGCCATATCGCCTTTATCGGTCAGATCAAAGTACTTTTTTGCCCCCATTGACTGGTAGTAAGGGTTAAAAATATTCTGGCTGATCGAAAAATTAAGGTTCCTGAACAGCTTTGCCTGTATAATACGGGCTTTTGCTGCTTCAACATTGCATTTCTCTGCAAGAAGTGAGAGGTTCCGTACCAGGAAGATGCTGTCTGCCTGGTTTAATGTTACTGACAGAGTGTCCCTGTAAATCTCCTGGCCGTGCACTATAAAGGAAGTTACTGTAAACACAGCAGCCAGAAGTGCGTTTTTACCTTTCATTGAGTAGAGTTTGTCAATAATTCTGGTTGTTATATATTAACCTGTTTTTTATACAAGCAACTCAAAATGATCGCAAATTAAACCTGTAAAAGGCTTGTTTGTTCCGGATGGTCAGTGTATTTAACTTAAATTTAACTCAATAGTTTATAGTTTTTAACGTCGGTAGATTTTGCTTCAGAATCCATTCAGTTTCATTGTGACAGTCGGGATCAGCAGTATGAATCCCAGTATAATAAGTGTGATAAGGATCGGAAGGATCCATTTCAGCCATTTCACATAGGGAATTCTTGCCATTCCTAGCACACCCATAAGTACCCCGGAAGTAGGGGCGATCATATCTGTGAAACCTGCACCAAACTGGAAAGCCATTATAGTGGACTGCCGTGTGAGTCCGACTATATCTGAAAATTCTGCCATAATAGGTATTGTAAGGGCAGCTTTTGCAGATCCGGATGTAATTACAAGATTGAGTAATGACTGGAAAAGATACATTATAGTAATTGCCGACATCCGGCTGGCCCCATGCAGTGCACCTGAAAGACTGTTTAGCACTGTATCGATAATCTGCCCGTCTGTAAGAATTGCAATTATTCCACCGGCAAAGCCTACAACGAGTGAAGCAGAAACAATGTCTTTTACACCTTCTACAAAAAGTTTTGTGATTTCACCTGCCTTTTTCGAAGCTGCAAAACCTGCAACAAGCCCCATTGCCATGAACAGTGCGGCGATCTCCATAATGTACCATTCATAACCGAGGACACCAACCACAAGGTAGATCATAGTGAAGGCAAGTACGTTCAATACAAAAAAATGTATCGATTTTTTTAATGTTATTATGCTGCTCAGTATAAACAGGCCCGCAAGCACAGGAAGTACCGGAGCTGTGATCTTTGACAATCCGACGTTAAGGCTGGTGGACGGGTATTTCACAGCAAAAATTATAAGCACAACTGAAGTAAGGGCAGCTACTATCCAGGCAGAGGCTGGGGTCTGGTATTTTATCTCATCAATATGTGAATTCCCTTTGGATCTCCAGTACTCATCTGCTTCAAACATCGGGCTTCTTGCAGGGTTTTTCCTGATTCTTGATGCATACCAGAGCATCATTCCAATTCCGGCTACAGTAATAATTATCCAGCATAAAGCCCTGTATTCTATACCAGTGAACAGGGGTACCGATGCAAGACCCTGGGCAATGCCTACAGTGAAAGGATTAAGTATTGCAGCTGCAAAACCGATATGTGCAGCAAAATAGCATAGTCCGACGCCAACAATGGAGTCATACCCCATTGAAATGGAAAGTGGTACAAAAATTACAGCAAATGCGATTGTCTCTTCACTCATGCCGAATATGGCACCAAAGAGACTGAATAATATCATTACAAGGGTAATTATAATATTATTGACGCCCAGAGCCCTTATAAACCTGAATTTTTCCATTTTCCTCGTAAAGCCGAGGAAAGCAAATATTCCGACATCAATTGCTTTCGTTTCGTTCATTATCCAGAAAGCTCCGCCCACCATCAGGATAAATACAATAATGTGTGACATGTTTATGAAACCTTTATAGAATGCGGAGAATACCTGCCAGGTCTGTGGCTGGTTTTCAACATAATGAAAGGAACCGTTTATAATTACATTTCGTTCCACACCATTGACAACCAATGGCTTGCGATCGAACCGGCCGCCCGGGATAATCCAGGTGAGAACCGCTGCAAAGATCACAATACTGAAAACTATAACGAGGTTGTGGGGGATATTGAATTTAAGTTTCATCGGCACATCATTAAAAGCTAATTTACAAAATAAGTTTCCCCGAAGAAAATATGGCAATGAAATTATACTTTTGTTTAAACACAACCTGTGCACTATGGCAAAAATGACACTCATAAGAAATGCGGATCTGTATAGTCCGGATAAAACAGGAAAAAGAGATATTCTCACCGGTGGAACCACAATACTTGAGGTAGCTGAAAATATTCACGGGCAGGCTGTTCATGATGAAGAGGTGATTGACGTCAAAGGACTGATTGCAGTTCCGGGACTTATAGATAATCATGTACATATAGCCGGGGCCGGTGGCGAAGGAGGACCGGCTACACGGACACCTGAGCTGAGGCTCTCTTCAATGTTTGAGGCAGGGGTTACCGGCGTTATCGGCTGCCTTGGAACAGACGGTTTTACAAGGAGTGTAGAATCGGTTCTTATGAAAGCAAAATCAATACGGAAGGAAGGCGCTTCTGCCTGGATCCTTACGGGTGCCTACCAGGTGCCGGGGCCTACGATCACAGGAGATTATGGCCGTGACCTGGCACTTATCGAGGAAGTGGTTGGGGTAGGGGAAGTAGCCCTGTCAGACCACAGAAGTTCCTGCCCGACTTTAAATGAACTGATGCGGATAGCTGCCCATGCGCGCGTAGGAGGTATGCTCGGGGGAAAAGGTGGAATTGTAAACATCCACCTGGGTGATGCGAAGGACCCTTTCCGGCCACTGCATGATGTGGTTGCGAATAGTGAAATAAGGTATAAGCAGTTTCTTCCGACCCACTGCAACAGGAACGAATACATATTTGAAGACTCAAAGTTGTATGGTAAAAATGGATATGTCGATATCACAACAAGTTCCTGGCCGTACTTTACTGAGGAGGAAGTAAAACCTTCGACTGCATTACGACTCCTTCTTGAAGCCGGGGTTCCTGTTACCAACATAACCTTTTCATCAGATTCATGCGGATCACTTCCCGGGTTTGATGAGAATGGAATGCTGGTTAAGCTTGAGATGGGACTGCCATCTTCAAATTTGCGAGAATTACGGGATGCTGTATTAGTTGAGAAGATTGTACTGGAAACAGCTCTTCGGGTACTTACCTCAAATGTAGCCGGTATCTTCAGGTTGCAGGGTAAGGGTTCAATATCACCGGGTATGGATGCTGATATACTCTTTCTCGACAGGGATCTGAATATAGTTCACCTTATGGCAATGGGAAAATGGGTTGTTAAGGATGGAAAAGTAACCAGGAAAGGGAGTTACGAAGGGGTTAGTTGATTGTGAAGCTCTCGCCGGGTAAATACACGTTTACTTCAAGATCTCTGGTACCCAGGAGCCCTTTATAAACATTCCTGATCCTGCCCCTGTTTCGTATTACAACAACCTGCCCGCGACCGGAGACCCTGGCGTTGTTACCAGATACGATTATTGCAGTTGATTCATCAATGCCGATACAAGGCTCATCGGGGTTCTCGATCGAAACTGCAATCAGCCTGTTGAGCCTCTGCCTTTTAATAAAGTGCTGGTCAATTATTGCATTTTCAATAAATCCAAGCCCTTCCTTAATCTGCATATTACCCGCCTCGATAGTTGGATAACGCAGTTCAAGTCCGGGGTGCTTCAGCTGGTTCCCCGTGATCATTTTCCTGCTCATCACAGCCGCTCCGGCACTGGTCCCTGCAATAAGCGCACCATTTTTCCTCGCGTACCTTATTGCCTCTATTACCGGTGTGTTAAGTATTACATCCATAAATCTTTCCTGGTCACCCCCGGCAATAAAGATAAGTCTGGCGTTCTTCAGTGAATCGATCTTTTCCTGTGCAAGTTCCCCTCCTTTGGTGAAATTAAATGCCGGCATCTGCCTGATGCCTGTCCCCATGAAATCTTCTCTCGCCCATATAATTGAACTGTCGGGGGTAAGACTCGCCATCGGCAGAATTACCATGTACCCGCTTTTCCTGATACCTGAAAGATCAACCATTTCATTCATTAGCGAATCAGTCTTCTCACCTCCGCCAATAATGAAAAGTTTACCTTCAGCAGTGTTGTCATTTTTTGTGCATCCTGCTGCAAATGCAATTGAAATAATAAGTAAAAAGGAAAATAGCTGTTTCACTTGAGCTGTGTTAAAAATCCATATCATCAGTTACTGATACTTAAAAGTACAAATAATTCCCACGGAATTTCTTAATTTTAAATTGAACTTGCAATTCACTTAATTAAATCCATTCATATGAAAACGAAACTTCTGAGTCTGGCAGTTATGATGCTGATGCCCATTCTTGCCTGGTCACAATCAAAATTCAATGGCCTTGATATGAACATGGGTAACCTTTTCAGAATGTCAGATGCAAAGACAAGATCCATAAGTCCTGAGAATTTCACAGGTGAAAAAGGTAAAGGAGGGATGGCTGATCCCGCCAATGTTGGTAAAATAAACATGGCAAATGCAACAGGCGCTGCACGCGACCTTGGCATTGGCTGGAAGGTGAATCCTTATGTAAAAATACGGCCTGGTGAGACCTTTACAATGGCTGAGATGAACGGACCAGGTGCCGTTCAGCATATATGGATGACACTCGCAGGTACATGGAGGTATTGCATCCTGAGAATTTACTGGGACGACGAAACTGAACCTTCTGTTGAATGCCCGGCAGGAGACTTCTTTGGCATGGGCTGGGGCAGGTTCGCAAAACTATCATCGCTCGCCGTATGCGTTAACCCGGGGAGTGGCTTCAACAGCTACTGGGTGATGCCCTTCAGGAAGAAGTGCAGGATAACAATGGAGAATATAAACGATAATGAAGCCATGACACTCTATTACCAGGTAGACTATACCCTTACTGAAGTCCCTGATGACGCTGCTTACTTCCATGCCCAGTTCAGAAGAACAAACCCGAATGAGACGTCTGTTTACACAATTGCAGATGGAATTAAGGGTAAAGGCCAGTACGTCGGTGTATATATGGCATGGGGAGTGCATAACAACGGCTGGTGGGGAGAAGGTGAGATAAAGTTCTATATGGACGGGGACACACAGTTTCCGACTATCTGCGGTACAGGCACCGAAGACTATTTCTGCGGATCATATGATTTTGACACAAATGTAAAAAACGAGGCAGGTGTTGAGAGTACCCAGTACACGGAATTCTGCACACCATATACCGGTATGCCCCAGGTAATCAGGGGAGACGGGCATTACGACGTGATGCAGCGCTTTGGATTGTACAGGTGGCATATAATGGACCCGGTAAGGTTTGATAAGGATCTGAAGGTAACGATACAGGATCTCGGGTGGAGGAAGGGTGGCCGTTACCTTGCACAGAAATCAGATATCTCATCTGTATGCTTCTGGTACCAGTCGGAACCCCATGCAAAATTTCCAAAACTTCCCGACTGGAAAGGACTCGAGATATACTAAAAATGTTTACAGGACCTGATTTTGAAATCAAATCATATGAAAAGCCCCAGGTTAATAAAGATTCTGATAATCATCAGTTTTCTTTCAGTCGTTTCATGTTCAAGGGTCCAGGTAATAGAACGGGACCTGGCAGATAAACACAGGTATAACAGCTATTATGAGGGCCGTTATCTCGACAGGATTGCCTTCCCGATAGGTGGCATCGGTGCAGGGATGTTCTGTATCGAAGGTACAGGTGCAATTTCTCACATGTCAGTAAGGAACAAACCTGAGATGTATAATGAACCCTGCATGTTTGCCGCAATTTCACTGAAAGGTGTGACAAACGGCACCAAATTACTTGAGGGCCCTGTTCCTGACTGGAAAAAATTCGGCCAGCCCGGGTCGGGTAATGGCTCAGAAGGGACAACTTACGGGCTTCCGCGCTTTGAAGATGCGAAGTTCCTTGCAAGGTTTCCTTTCGCCACTGTTGAACTGAAAGACAAGGACATTCCTTTTGAGGTGACACTTACAGGCTGGAGCCCCTTCATCCCTACAGATCCGGATAATTCAAGCCTTCCATCGGGAGCTATAGAATACAGGTTTAAAAACAGGGGATCATCAAAAATTGATGCTGTTTTTTCATACAGTTCGAAGAACTTCATGAGACAGAACGGAGGACAGAACTCAATAAGGGAAATGCAGAACGGTTTTATCCTTTCTGAAGATGGGATAAAAGACAAAGCCGGCTCAAAAGGATACTTTGCAGTTTATACAACAGATCCCTCAACCGTAACAGACTATTGCTGGTTCAGGGGTGGCTGGTGGGACCCGCTTACGATGGCATGGAAGACAGTATCTGCATCTGAGGTCAAAAGCAATCCTCCTGTCGAAAGGGACTCTCCTGGTGCAACTCTTTTTGTTCCCTTCTCACTTACACCCGGTGAAGAAAAGGTTGTAAAGCTGATGATCACATGGTATGTCCCCGACAGTGACCTAAGGTATGGGGAAGATGACAAGACCAGGCAGTCGAACTGCTGCTCTGACCCTTCCACGTGTACAACATCTGGAACGTATAAACCGTGGTATTCAGGTAAGTTCAGTAACATAGCTGAAGCATCGAAGTACTGGCTGACAAGTTATTCAGACCTGAAGAAAAGGTCACAGGACTTTTCTGATTCGTTCTATTCAATGTCACTCCCTGCTGAAGTGCTTGAAGCCATTGCTGCCAATCTGACGATACTTAAATCGCCAACAGTTCTTCGCCAGACTAACGGTCGACTTTGGAGCTGGGAAGGCTGCGGAGACAGTTGGGGTTGTTGTGCAGGTTCTTGTGAGCATGTATGGAACTATGCACAGTCGATATCACATCTCTTCCCGTCACTTGAAAGGTCATTGCGCCTTACAGAATTCGACCAGAACCAGGATACTTCAGGTCACCAGACCTTCAGGGCTGCCCTGCCGATAAGACCTGTGGCTAATACATTCTACGCAGCTTCCGATGGCCAGCTTGGTGGTATAATGAAGATGTACCGCGACTGGAGAATAAGCGGAAATACAGACTGGCTTAAGTCGATGTATCCTTCAATGGTCAAAAGCCTTGATTACTGCATAAGAACCTGGGACCCGAGGGGTACAGGAACACTTGAGGAGCCGCATCATAATACATATGACATTGAATTCTGGGGACCCGACGGGATGTGCACCGGGTTCTATCTTGGAGCCCTTAAGGCAATGACGCTGATGGGGAATGCCCTTGGAGAGGATATTACGAAATACCAGGAGCTGTACCAGAAGGGGAGGAAGGCAATGGAGACAAGCCTGTATAACGGTGAGTATTTCTTCCAGGATGTAAGATGGAAAGGACTTAATGCCCCGGATCCTGAAAAAGCCATTGAGGCTCCTGGAGACAAAACACCACCGGAGGAAAGGGCACGATTGCTTAAGGAAGGACCAAAATACCAGTATGGAACAGGCTGTCTGTCGGATGGCGTTCTCGGAACATGGATGGCTGCTGTATGCGGTCTGACAGATATAATTGATTCAACAAAAATAAAGAGTCACCTTGAAGCTGTTTACAGGTATAACTTTACAAAGGATCTGAGCAATCATTCAAATCCACAGAGGCCAGCCTATGCGCTCGGAAAAGAAGGAGGCCTGATACTTTGCACCTGGCCAAGGGGAGGAGCACTCTCAATACCATTCCCTTACAGCAACGAGGTGTGGACAGGTTATGAGTACGAAGTTGCCTCACATCTTATGATGATAGGGGAAGTTAACAAGGGACTGGATATAGTAAAGGCCTGTCGCGACCGGTACGACGGGAGGGTGAGAAATCCTTTCGATGAGTATGAATGCGGTCACTGGTATGCAAGGGCAATGTCGAGCTATGCACTTATCCAGGGACTCACCGGCCTGAGATATGATGCTATAACCCAGGAGCTTTTTATCGATTCAAGGGTTGGCGATTTTACCGGGTTCATCTCAACCGAGACAGGCTATGGAAATGCCGGGCTCAGGAATGGCAAACCTTTCATAAAAACTGTAAGCGGAGAAATACCTGTAAAGAATTTTATTATAACAAAAAGAGGCAGCCGTTAAGCTGCCTCTTTACTTCTTACTTCAGGTTCTTTATTCCCATATTCCACAGTGTGAATCCGAAAATATCGGCATACTGTTCTATGGTTTTGCTTACAGGAGTACCGGCACCATGACCGGCTTTCGTTTCTATCCTTATCAGTACCGGGTTATTGCCAGCCTGTTTTGCCTGCAGGTTAGCTGCAAACTTGAATGAATGGGCAGGAACAACCCTGTCGTCGTGGTCGCCTGTTGTTACAAGAGTTGCAGGATATTTTACACCCTCCTTCACATTCTGCACAGGTGAGTATTTAAGCAGGTATTCAAACATCTCCTTGCTGTCTTCGGCTGTTCCATAGTCGGAAGCCCAGCCTGCACCTGCGGTGAACTTGTTATACCTGAGCATATCCATTACACCGACAGCCGGAAGGGCGACTTTCATCAAATCAGGCCTCTGTGTCATTACAGCCCCTACGAGTAGTCCTCCGTTTGAACCTCCCCTTACAGCGAGGAAATCGGCTGATGTGTACTTATTATTAATAAGGTATTCACCTGCAGCTATGAAATCGTCAAATACATTCTGCTTGTTCATTTTTGTACCTGCCAGGTGCCATTTTTCGCCGTATTCACCTCCGCCCCTGATATTGGGAACAGCATATATACCTCCCATATCGAGCCATGCTGCCATCGAGACTGAAAATCCGGGAGTCATTGAAATATTAAAACCTCCATAACCATAAAGAAGGGTTGGGTTCTTTCCATTCTTCTCAAGCCCTTTCTTATAAGTGATTATCATGGGGATCTTTGTTCCGTCCTTTGAATTATAGAAAACCTGTTCTGAAACAAAACCCGATCCGTCGAAGAGTGTTGCCGGCTTTTTGAATACGGTACTTTCGCCTGTCTGAGGATTCAGCTGGTAAATTGAAGGCGGAGTTACATAGTTTGTAAAAGTGTAATAGAGATTCTTGTAAGTGCGTTTTCCTCCGAAACCTGATGCCGTGCCTATGCCAGGCAGAGTTATTTCCCTTACAAGTTTTCCTGTATAGTCATACTGTTTCACTTTAGAAATTGCATCAACCATGTAATGGGCAAAAATGAATCCCGAGCCAGTAGTAGGTTCAAGTACATTTTCTGTTTCCGGGATGAGGTCTTTCCAGTTTGTAAAATACGGAGAGGATGCATCAACAGTGACAATCTTCCTGTTAGGAGCATTCATGTTAGTAACAATAAACAGCTTGCTGCCTTCATTGTCAATGATGTATGAATCAGCGTCAAAATTATCGACTATTTTAACAAAGGCTGAAGCTGGTTTTGACAGATCCTTTATGTAAAGTTCATTGCCGGTCGTGGAGTTGGCTGCACTTATAATAAGGTACTTTTGATCCTCAGTTAAAGATGCCCCGAGATATCTTCTTTTAATATCGGCGCCGAATACCACTTTATCCTCCGACTGCTTTGTACCCAGCTTATGATAATAAACCTTATGCTGATCAGTCATTTCTGTCAGCTGGCTGCCTTTGGGTTTGTCATAGCTTGAATAATAGAAGCCTTCGTTGCCTTTCCAGGCTATTCCGCTGAATTTTACATCTATAAGTGTATCACCGATTATCTTCCTGTCTTCAGTATTCATTACAATAACTTTTCTCCAGTCAGATCCTCCTTCAGAAATAGAGTAAGCCAAGAGGCTTCCATCCTTTGAGAATCCCATCTCTCCAAGTGAGGTTGTACCGTCTGCTGAGAATTTATTCGGGTCAATAAATACCTCGGGATCTCCGCCTTCTTTCTGCCTGTATAACACAAACTGGTTCTGAAGACCGTCATTCTTGTCGAAGTAAGTATAGCCGCCTTCAATAAATGGAGCTCCGAATTTCTCGAAGTTCCACATATCTGTGAGTTTCTTTCTTATCTGTTCCCTGTAGGGGATCTGTGAGAGGTAATCGAAAGTGACCTGGTTCTGTGCTTTTACCCATGCCATGGTCTCTTCCGACATGTCATTTTCAAGCCAGCGGTATGGATCCGCAACAGGTGTTCCGAAAATTGTATCGACAACGTTATCCTTCCTCGTCTCGGGATAAGCGATCTTTTTCACGTTATCTGTGCAGCCTGCCATTAATAAAAGAATTGCAATTAAAGCGAGATTTTTCATATTCCTGTTTATTTTGGTTTTTCTGTTGAAGTTATTCTTCCTGAGTTACTTACAAAAGCAATACTCCTGCTGTCCGGAGACCATGATGGTACATTAATGGTACCCTGTCCGCCATAAAGGTATGCAATTGTCCTTGTGCCCCCGCCGTTAACGGGCATAAGGCGCAGCATCACCCTTTTATAAGCAGGGTGACTGTTGAATTCGATATCGGGAGGGAAGGAAATGAAAGCGATCCATTTTCCGTCGGGTGATATATGCGGGAACCAGTTGTTATACTCATCAAATGTAAGCTGTTCCTTTCCCGAACCGTCGGGTTTCATCCTCCACAACTGCATGGTACCTGAGGCACTGCCGTTGTAATAGATATATTTACCATCAGGTGAGTATTCGCATCCGTCCACATGCTCCATTTCTTTTGTCTGGGTGAGGGCAACTTCATTTCCGCCTGATATTGACTTCTTGTATATATTGTATGTTTTACCGCCTTCCCTCATTGCAACATAGGCTACCTCCTTGTTATTGGGGTTCCATCCATGAAAGTACGATGGGGTGTTTTCAGTTATAAGTTTTGGTTCACCTCCTGTAAGCGGGAGCACATAAACAGTTGAACCCCAGCCGGGCATGTTTTCCCTGTGGCTGCTGATTGCAAGCATTTTCCCGTCGAAAGATATGCCATGGTCGTTGTTGTTCCTTGTTGCCGAACCGGTATTCAGTTTCTCGGGTTTACCCCCTTCAACGGGCAGCAGCCATATGGATCCACCCATGTTAAAAAGGAGTTTTTTACCATCAGGCATCCAGTTCGGAGCTTCGAAAGTCTCCGGCAGTTCATAAATAACCTTCCTGCTGCCGTCAAAGACATTCATTGTTTCGAGCCTGCAAGCTACCGGCCCGTCTTTTGATGCATTATAATTGGCAGGAACAGGCCTGTCTATTCTTACGTTCCATATCCTTGCTTCTTCAGCAACATCAGGCTCGTGAGAGCAAATGAAAAGGCCGGCAAGAAGCTCGTCAGGCATGTTATCCATTGTTTTTGAACCGATTACCTGCAAAGGTTCGCCCGGGTGTGCAGCCCTCATTATAACAGTATTGCCGCTACGTTCGAGCTGCAATATTGTATACATTGGTTTAGGTGCCCTGATCTCATCTTCGGGATCGCGCATGAAAGCACCTTTCAGCTCTCTCCACTGCAGTACAGTAAGACCATCACCATGAAGTGTTGCTGCAAGCTGCTGAGCGTTATCTTCATCTGAAACACGTATCATCCAGCCCGTCTTCCTGTGAGGATTCTTACCTTCTCCCTTGAACTCAAAGCATGCAGTAAGTATAAAATCACCTTTTATCTTATTATACAGGTATCTGAATTCATCTCTTCCGAACCAGATATTGTAACCTGCACCTTTCAGGGTGTATGACTGATCGGCAGGATTATAGGACGAAGAACCTGCGATTACAGGTTTACCAATATCTGCCGAGTTGTCAAATATACCTGTTGTCTGGGCAGTTACAGACTGAATGATCAGTAAGCCGACAAATACAAATAATGCTCTCATATCGGGAAATTTGATTTTAATGAATAGGAATAATCTGGAAGAAAGTTAGGAAATCCTTCCAATTAAAGAAAATGATATTGGCAGGTTCCTAAGCCTTAATGTTGTAGAACATAGCCATTATCCTTGCCCAGAGTGATCCGGAAACAAGTTTTTTTATTGTAACGGCAAACCTCTGTATGAAAGCTCCGATCTTATACCTTGCTGCAGGGTTTTTACATTCCGCTATCCTTGCGAGTTTCCTGGCAAGAACCTCGGGATCCCAGCCGTTTGTCTCATCTCTTTCAATACTCTCAAGTGCGTTTTTATAGTTTGAAAAATAAGGATCATTCTCGCTTGTAGGTGCAAGGTATTTCCTCCTGTTGCTTGTATTGTTTGTATGGAAATCGCCCGGGTTAATTACAACTATTTTAATGCCGAACTGGAGCAGTTCTATACGCAGTGCTTCAGAAAAACCTTCAATCGCAAATTTTGAAGCTGAATAATAAGGCTGGAACGGCAAACCCATGAGTCCGCCTATTGAGCTGAAATTAATTATTGTACCGCTGTTCACTTTGCGCATATGCGGCAATACAGCTTTTGTTACCCTTACCATCCCTATGAAGTTGGTATCCATAATGAGTTTTGCATGTTCAATGGGTGTGGTTTCTGCAGGGCCACCTACATGCATACCTGCATTGTTAATAAGAACATCAATTTTCCCTTCCTTTCCGATTATGGTATTTACTGCTGAATTCACAGAAGCTTCATCAGTGAGGTCCATTTTAAGGATATTGACACCGGGGTCTGCATTTGTCTCTCCCCTGACAGTCCCGTAAACGATGTGGCCTTTTGATGCAAGGATTCTTGCTGTCGCTTTTCCGAAACCGGTAGAAACACCGGTAATCATTATAACCTTTTTCATCTTTATTACGTTCGGTTTAAGTGAACTGTTGTTCTTACTATTTAAAAAAGAAGGATTTCATAGGATTTCTTTGTGTTACTTCGTGACTTACTTTGTGTTCCTTTGTGGTAAAAACTAGTCATTAATAACATGAATGTCAGGTGTGTTAGTAATAATGAAGAAATAGTATGAGATATACTCTTTCAATTCACCCCTAAATCCCCCAGGGGGGACTTTTCTCTTGTAAAGAACAACCCCCCTTGGGGGGAAGGGGGTAAGTAAATTCAATTAACATACCCCTTGTAGATACTTTAAATGATATATCAGATTATTGCAAGTTTTTTAGCAACCCTGCTAATCTTTTCTGCAGCCTCATCAACCTGTTTCATTGTATGTGTTGCCATTAATGAGAATCTGATAAGGCTATCTTCCTTAGGAACAGCCGGGGAAACCACAGGGTTTACAAATACTCCTTCACCAAGAAGTATTTGTGTAAGTTTAAGAGCCTTTATATCGTCGCGGATAAATAAAGGTATTATAGGTGATTCAGATTTCCCGGTATTGAAACCAGCCTTAGTGAAGAGTTCCTGTGCATAATGTGTCACATCCCAGAGATGTTTGATCCTTTCAGGTTCTGACTCCATTATGTCGAGGGCAGCAAGTACGGATGCTGCTGAGGCTGGTGTCATACTGGCGCTGAAAATGAGTGACCTTGAATTATGTTTTATAAAGTTGATAACCTCCTTGTCGGCAGCTATGAATCCTCCCAGTGAAGCGAGCGACTTTGAAAAGGTTCCCATTATAAGATCGACTTTCTTTGTCAGGCCGAAGTGGTCGGCCGTACCTGAACCATTCTTGCCTAATACGCCGATTGAATGGGCGTCATCAACCATCACAGTTGCGTCGTATTTTGCAGCCAGTTTAACAACTTCCGGGAGCTTAATAATATCGCCTTCCATTGAGAAGATACCGTCAACTACAATAACTTTGATACTGTCTGGTTCACATTTCTTCAGTTTTGCCTCAAGGGCCTTCATGTCGTTATGAGCAAACTTAAGGACCTTTGAAAATGAAAGCCTGCTACCTTCAATAATTGAAGCATGATCAAGTTCATCGAGGAGGATGTAATCATTCCTGCCTGCAAGGACAGAAACTACACCCAGGTTAACCTGGAAACCGGTGCTGTAGCAAAGTGCCCCATCTTTTCCTACAAGCCTGGCAAGCCTGTTTTCAAGTTCAATGTGAATATCGAGAGTACCGTTGAGGAACCTCGATCCTGCACATCCTGTGCCGTACTTGTCAATGGCTTTTTTAGCAGCTTCCTTGATCTTCGGGTGGTTGGTCAGACCCAGGTAGCTGTTTGATCCGAACATCAGAACATCCTTCCCGTTGATCTTCACCACGGTGTCCTGGTCTGATTCAATTTCCCTGAAATACGGATAGATGCCTGCCTTCATCGCCTGCTGAGGCGCATCGTACTTGGAAAGTTTTTTCTGTAATAGTCCCACTTTTTTCGTTTTTTTTCATAGACCGTGCAAATATAATAAAAATGAAGCATAGGGGTAAAGATGAAGCTAAATTTCACTCTGAATAGCCTTTAATAGGCATATTTACTTATTTTTAGAACCTGATTTATACTCTGGCTGTTACTGGTTAAAAATGATACTTATGGATGAATTGTATAAGATTTCACTAATCATTCTGTTCGGCACAGCCGCCCTTGTATTTATACTCCTTTTTTTTGTGTCAGCTCCCTACGGGAAATTTCTCAGGAAAGGCTGGGGACCGTCGATACCGAGTAAATGGGCCTGGATGATTATGGAGTTCCCTTCTCCTGCATTAATGACATTATTTTTTATTCTTTCTCCTGCGAAAAGCCTTCCACAACTGATATTCCTTCTCCTGTGGCTGTCGCATTATATTTACCGGACCTTTATATATCCTTTTACCCAGTCGGGGCGGAATAAAGCATACCCTTTAGCAGTTTCCTCGATGGCTTTCATATTTAATATTTTTAACGGATTTGTTAATGGTTACGGTATTTTTATAGCTGGCTCATACGACATATCCTGGCTTCTCAGCTGGAACTTTATAACCGGTTCTGTTATATTTATTTCAGGCTACCTGGTAAATAAAATAGCTGATGAAAAACTAAGGGTCATGAGAAAGAACAGCCCCGATGAATATGTAATGCCATCAGGCTGGCTTTTCAATTATATCTCATCACCTCATTATTTCGGGGAGATAATGGAGTGGGCTGGTTGGGCAGTACTCACATGGTCACTGCCAGGCCTTGCATTTGCAGTATTTACTTTTGCGAATATTTTCCCGCGCGGATGGGCTTCACATATCTGGTACAGGAAGAACTTCAGTGATTACCCTGCTGACAGGAAAGCTGTGATCCCGTTTCTGATTTAATGTAAATTACTTCTCCTTCCCCCTGGGGTAAGGTCGGGATGGGGGTTAATTCAGTAAATAATTTGAAAAAAACCTCTGTCATTCTTGCATAGTTTATATGCACGACTTATTTTTGCGCCACTAATCAAGACGTAATATCAAAAATGGACGACGGCCCGGCGAATAAACTAAGTTAAACCCGATACCGAGGGTGCCCGTCCCGTTACGCGCCTCCTTCCGTATCGCAGAGAAAGGAGGTTAACATGACTGCCTACACAACATTTTACCTGAGTGGGATTATTGGAAAGGAAGCATTTGACATTGATGGCGATGCCATTGGTGTTATCAGGGATCTTTTGATCAATTCCATTCCCGGACTGAACGACGAATCCGGGAGACAGATTGTTACCGGTATCAAACTCAGAACAGGAAAGGAAACAAAATTTTATTCATTTGAGCATTTCGCTGTCAACAAGGAGAGGGAAAGGATAATCATTACCTGCAGGGAACTTGTTGAGTTAAAGGACGAAGAGGTCCTTAACGGGATGCTGCTCGTGGAAAACATGCTCGACAAGCAGATTGTGGATCTGAACGGAAGGAAGCTTGTACGGGTGAATGATGTGAGACTGGTAAGGCTTTCGCAGGGAACCTTCCCGCTGGCTGTTGATATCGGGGTTGAAGCCCTTTTGAGGCGACTCGGCATGTCGGCCTTGATGAAAAGGATACTTGCCTTTTTCAGGATAAGCTTCCCGGCAAAGTTCATACTGTGGGAAGATGTACAGGCTATCGACTTTTCAAACCTTAATATAAAACTCTCAAAAAGCTATTCGAAACTTCATACACTCCACCCATCAGACCTTGCCGATATACTTGAAGACCTCGGGAAGAAAACAAGTATGTCGGTGTTCACCTCCCTCGACGAGGAAAAAGCTGCAGATGTTCTCGAGGAACTTGAATCTCATGCACAGATACATATAGTAGAAAACCTTCCTGTGGAGAAGGCTGCCGACGTTCTTGAGAAGATGCCTGCGGATGAGGTTGCCGATATCCTTGATGAACTCGAAGATGAAAAAGCAGAGATGCTCCTGAAGGAGATGGAAGCCGAATCATCCAAGGAGGTTAGGGAACTGCTCGAATACGAGGACGATATGGTTGGAAGTCTCATGACAACAGACTATCTCTCGTACCACCCCGAAAGGACAGTTGATGAAATACTGAATGAACTCAGGGAGAAAAAGCCTGAACAGGCTGAATTATACAATATGTTCGTTACAGACAGTGATGATGAGCTTGTTGGTTCATTCACATTGCGTGACCTTGTGATTGCTGAGCCAGGCACAAGACTGCAGGCGATAATGAAGGAAGAACCTGTTTCGCTGTTTGATGAGCAGGACCTTGATGATATAGCCGAGCTTGTCTCGAAGTATAATCTCCTCGCGGTTCCGGTGGTTGATAAAAATAACCATCTTGAAGGTGTTGTCGTTGTTGACGACGTCGTTGAGGACCTAGCAAACAAGAGAAGGACAAGAAAAAGGAAATAGCATGAGCCATGATCAAGACAGGATTCTCATTCAGGAAATATTTCAGGCAGCTTGCTGTATTCCTTGCAATACTTGGACCTGGAATAATAACCGGCAGCGTTGATAATGATGCCGGTGGTATAACTACATACTCCCTCGCAGGGGCTATTTATGGCTACGGCCTTATCTGGACACTTATCCCTTCATTCATAGTGCTTGTTGTAATCCAGGAAATGAATGCAAGGATGGGAATAGTGACAGGGAAAGGTCTTGCAGATCTTATCAGGGAAAATGCGGGCATTAAGATCACATTTTTCATCTTCCTCGGACTGCTTCTTTCAGGAATCGGAAACACAACAACAGAGTTTGCAGGTGTGGCAGGCTCAATGGAAGTTTTTGGAGTAAGTAAATACATTTCAGTACCAATCGTTGCTGTACTTGTATGGATACTTGTAGTTAAAGGAACCTACAAGATCGCTGAAAGGATCTTCCTTGTCTTCAGTGTCTCACTTCTTACCTACGTTGTTTCTGCAATTATGGGTAAGCCCGACTGGAAAGAGATCGGAACCGCTGTTATCCATCCACATATGGAGTTTACAACCCAGAGCCTGGCGATGGTTATCGGTCTTGTTGGAACGACAATAGCACCATGGATGCAGTTTTACATGCAGTCCTCGGTTATTGAGAAAGGACTCAAGATCCAGAACTATGGTTATACTCTTGTAGACATAGTTGTAGGCTGCGTCGTTACTGTTGTTGTGGCATTCTTTATAATGGTTGCCTGCGGTTCAACACTTCATCCGAATGGTATCGTTATAAACGAAGCCAAGGATGCAGCGCTTTCACTGAAACCATTTGCAGGCAATTTTGCCTCGCAGGTGTTTGCATTCGGACTGTTCATCGCTTCAATATTTTCTGCAACAATACTTCCTCTTGCGACCGCATTCTTCGTTTGTGAAGCTTTCGGATTCGAGGCAGGCCTTGACAAGGAATGGGATGAAGCCAAAGAGTTTTATATACTGTATACAGGTATCCTCGTTATATCGGCAATTGTGATACTTATTCCGGGTGCTCCCCTTATTAAAATATCACTGTGGTCGCAGGTTGTGAACGGTATACTGCTGCCAGTTGTACTTATAAGCATGATGATCCTTATCAATAAGAAGAAAATCATGGGATCATATGTAAACAGTTCAGTCAAAAACATTATCGGATGGACAGCTGTGATAGTTCTTGTTCTGCTATCACTTATCCTTCTTGTAATGCCCCTTTTGAACAAATGACCAACAATTACTGTATAATTCTGCAATGAAATGGTTTAGGCAAAGCCATGGATTTTTAAATCAGAATTTGATATTTTTGTGACAGTTTTATGGAAAAACTATTAAACAAAGCCATGAGGATAGTCAGGATAACACCTGTTATTTTACTGGTTTCTCTGATACTTGTTATTTTCTTTTCTTTCCGTACCGACAGGAGACCGGCAAGACAGCGGGAGTTTGATTTTGCAAAGAGGAGCGGAACTGCAGTAATTCTTACAGGTGCCGCTGCCAGGATACCCCAGGAGGCTGCCCTTCTCGAGGAGTTATATAACAGGGGACTTCTTAAGGATGTTGTTTTTATTTCAGGTGTTAGTTCAGGTGCACTGAATGCTGTAGCACTTAATGCAATACTTTCAGGAAAGATGACCTGGGCAGAGTATAAAAAGATTTTATTCAGCCTCAATAATGGTAATATCTTTACACGAAGTGATAAAAAGCTTCCTGTGAATACTGAACCGGAGCGTGCTTTCCTTACACAAATTTTCGAAAAGAAACTGGGTTATAAGAAGATTGGCGATCTGCCAATAACAACTTCTGTGTCATTTACCGAATTAAAAGCCTTTGACTTAAGGAGGGTTGTTTACAGGATCTGCAGCAGGAAGATAAACCAGGAGACTGATACAACAATAAACCTTGTTGATGTCCTGATGGCATCTACAGCATTCCCTGTGGCTTTTCCGCCAATAAAGCTCTCCAACATGAAGACCATACCTGATGGAGAGTATATTGATGGAGGGGTCGGTGATGATCATGTTCCATTCAGGGCCCTGCTCCAGTTTGAGAAATACAGGGGTATAGGTATAAACAAGGTTTATATAATATCGAGAAAAAGCGATAGCATTCCATCTGTCAGCGAGGAACTGAGGGTGCTTGGCATAAACGATAACGGTCTTTTTGACAGGATGGGAGTTTCAGTCGATAATATTCTGAAAAAGGGGATAATAAAGCGACTTACTGCATATGCAATGGAAGCACCTGAACTGATCCCGAGAACCTGGGTATGGGTACCGGAATTCCGGGAGAACTTCCTACTTTTAATTTTGAAAAACTCCAGGATCAGTATACAACAACGGCTAAATGGGCTAAAACGCATGATCCTGTTCCTCTTGGTAACTACCTGTTGCCCTACCTTATCAATAAAAAGAACGAGTACAGTCTCGAACCGTTTTAATTAGGTATCTTTAGCGGGTAGTATTAACCAAAAACCAGATTATGAACACAGGCAGGCACCCCTGGCATTCAATTGCCGCCGGAGCTGAAGCACCGTCTATAGTGAACAGCATAATCGAGATCCCCAAATGGTCGAAGGGGAAATATGAAATGGACAAAGCATCAGGGCTTCTAAAGCTCGACAGGGTGCTTTTTTCATCGGTTCACTACCCGGCAAACTACGGCTTCATACCCCAGACCTATTGTGATGACCACGACCCGCTTGATATACTTGTTATCTGTTCTATCGATGTATACCCGATGTGCCTCGTGGAAGCAAGAGTCATTGGGGCGATGGAGATGGTTGATGAACAGGAGAAGGACGCCAAGATAATTGCAGTCGCACGTCATGATATGTCAGTAAGCCATATAAATGAGCTGAATGAACTGCCACCGCATACACTTGTGGAACTTCGCAGGTTCTTCGAGGACTATAAAAAGCTTGAACATAAGAACGTTACTGTTGAACGGTTCATTGAAAGGACCGAAGCGTATGCAATAATCACCGACGGCATGAAGGAATATGACGAAAAGCGCGATATCCTGATGAGATAATTCCATACGTTCATACCCGCAGACAAAAGACATTCAGACACTATGTACGGATATTTTGAAGGACACAGCTACAGGACGAAGGAGAAAGAGAAGAATCTGAAGAACTGGATTCTCAGGGATAACTGGTACCTTTTCCTTACAGGTTACGGAAAAATTGTTTTAAGGACACGCAAAGAGGCAAGAAGCGGAATCTACGACGATAAACACTGGTCCGATTCATCAATTGAAATATTCAGGCTCATTGAGAAGATAGGTGGTATCTTCGATATCGAAGGGATGGAAAATATTTCTAAACCTGCAGGCCCGGTTCTATTCCTCAGTAATCATATAAGTACACTCGAGACAATGATCTTCCCCGGTATTATAAGACCTCACCGGCCGGTAACCTTCGTTGTAAAGGAAAGTCTTGTCAGGCACCCTCTATTCGGCGACGTAATGAAATCGAGGGACCCTATAGTTGTTGGCAGGACAGATCCGAGGAAAGACCTCGAGGCCGTTATGAACGGCGGACAGGAACTGCTTTCAAAAGGAATATCCATCGTTATTTTTCCCCAGAGTACAAGAAGCGAGAAGTTCATCCCGGAGGAATTCAACTCACTTGGAGTAAAGCTTGCAAAAAAAGCAAATGTGCAGGTAATACCTGTTGCAATCAAAACTGATTTCTGGGGCAATGGTAAGCTAATAAAGGAAATAGGGAAACTCGATCACAGGAAGATAATCCATATGAAATTCGGCGAACCGATGACAATCGCGGGTAACGGTAAGGAAGAAAACCAGCAGATCATCAGCTTCATCCAGGAGAATCTTAAGATCTGGGAAGCCGAATAGCACCAGATTATATTCGCAATTGTTTTTTCACCCCTGAATCTCCCAAGGGGGGACTTTCTCATTTGCAGGGTTTTAAGCCCCCCTTGGGGGGTTGGGGGTCAAAAAATGATTAGACGCTTTTGTCTTCACCTCTACTTGCCCCAAGGGGGGACTTTCTCATTTGCAGGGTTTTAAGCCCCCCTTGGGGGGTTGGGGGTCAAAAAATGATTAGACGCTTTTGTCTTCACCTCTACTTGCCCCGAGGAGGGACTTTCTCATTTGTACTGTTTGAAGCCCACCTTGGGGGGGCCATGGGGTAAAAGCTCGACGTGAAAATTCTCTCCAAATTTATTTTAAGTGTATATGTTACATTTAAAATATTTTTTATATTTATAGTGAGAGATTTCATTAAACAGACCAACCTTAAAATCAACTAAATGGCACTACTTGACTGGATCGTACTCGGTATATTCTGTCTCGGACTTGTTGGCATAATATTCTGGGTTTCAAAGCAGAAGGATAATACTTCTACAGATTACTTCCTGGCCGGTCGTGATGCAACATGGCTCGCAATCGGTTCTTCAATTTTTGCGTCCAATATCGGATCTGAACACCTTGTCGGGCTTGCCGGGGCAGGTGCTTCCAGCGGTATGGCAATGGCCCACTGGGAAATGCATGGATGGCTCATTCTTATCCTGGGATGGTTCTTCGTACCATTCTATGCAAGAAGCGGAGTTTTTACCATGCCTGAATTCCTTGAGAAAAGGTATAATAAGCAATCCAGGTCCTTCCTGTCAATTATCTCCCTTGTAAGCTATGTCCTTACCAAGGTGGCTGTGACTGTATATGCAGGGGGCATTGTTTTCAAACAGGTATTTGGCATCGAATCACTTTTCGGAATCGATTTCTTCTGGATCAGTGCTGTCGGACTGGTTGTACTGACAGGTATTTACACTACCACTGGTGGCATGAAGGCGGTATTATGGACCTCTGTTCTTCAGACACCTGTGTTGCTAATTGGTTCAATAGCAGTCCTGGTTATCGGTCTTGTAAAACTTGGTGGCTGGTCGGAGATGATGGCAATCTGCAAAGCAGTACCTGTCAACTCTGCGGGCGATACTATGACCAACCTTATGCGATCGGCAAGTGATCCGCAATATCCATGGACGGGTGTAATACTTGGTTCTGCAATCATTGGATTCTGGTACTGGTGTACCGACCAGTACATAGTACAGAGAGTACTTTCAGGAAGGGATCAGAAAGAGTCGCGCCGTGGTGCAATCCTTGGCGCCTACTTTAAGCTTACCCCTGTTTTCATATTCCTTATTCCGGGGATGATTGCTTATGGGCTTAACCAGAAGGGGCTTATCACTCTACCAAACTCTGATTCTGCATTTGCCGTACTTGTAAAAGAATTGCTTCCAATAGGTTTTAAAGGACTTGTTGTAGGAGGTCTTCTTGCTGCACTTATGAGCTCACTTGCATCACTTTTTAACTCTTCAGCAACCTTATTTACTGTCGATTTCTATAAAAAATACAAACCTGAAAGTTCAGAGAAGGAACTTGTCAGGGTAGGAAGAATAGCCACTATAGTAGTTGTTGTCCTGGGTATTCTCTGGATACCGGTTATGAAAGGACTCGGTAATGTACTTTATGCATATCTCCAGGACGTACAGTCACTCCTTGCCCCGGGGATAGCCGCGGTATTCCTTCTCGGAATCCTGTCAAAAAAGATCACTTCAAAGGCAGGCTATTATGGACTCGTAGCAGGTTTCATACTTGGAATGACCCGCCTTGTCCTGAAGATTTTCGGTTCATACCTTTCAACCGACGGGCTTGTTTACAGGATTTTTGTTGCCCCGAACTGGCTCCATTATGAATGCATAATTTTCTTCATAATAATTGCACTAATAATTGTTGTTAGCATGCTGACCCCCAAGCAGGATCCTGCCACAATCAGGGGCCTCTATATCGGATCTGCAACTGCAGAGGAAAAGGCTATAACAAGGGCAAGCTGGACAAACTGGGATGTTATCCATTCTGCAATAATTATAGTTGTAATAATGGCATTCTACATTTATTTCTGGTAGAATCAAATTCTGGATATTATGATAATGCAAAAGAATAAAGCTGAAGCCTGGTTTATCACAGGCAGTCAGCACCTTTACGGACCTGAAACACTAAGGCAGGTTGCAAAAGACTCGGCTGAGATAGCCGCATGGCTTGGCAAAAATGTCAATGCCCCTGTGAAAATCGTTTTTAAACCGGTTCTCACAACACCTGATTCAATAACAGCGATCTGCACTGAAGCAAATAATTCTGACGATTGCATAGGCCTTATAGCCTGGATGCATACTTTTTCCCCTGCCAAAATGTGGATACGTGGTCTCAATATTCTTAATAAGCCGCTGCTCCACCTGCATACACAGTTGAACAGGGATATCCCATGGACATCTATTGACATGGACTTTATGAACCTTAACCAGTCGGCCCATGGTGACAGGGAGTTTGGATTCATTGCTTCGAGGATGAGGCTTAACAGGAAGGTGGTGGTGGGTCATTATAAAGATCCGGAAGTCACTGGAAAGTTAACAGTATGGCTAAGGGCTGCTCTTGCTTTCGATGATGCATGTTCAATGAAAGTTGCCCGTTTCGGTGATAATATGAGGGATGTGGCAGTCACTGAAGGCAACAAAGTGAGCGCCCAGATGAAGCTTGGCTATTCAGTATATGGATACGGTGTTGGTGACCTGGCAAAGTACGTGCATGAGGTGAAGGATGCTTCTGTAAAGAAAATGATAGCCGAATATGGTGATGCCTACAGGATGACAAAAGCTGTTGCAGGTTCAGATGCAGTAAAGGAGGCAGCGAGGATTGAGATTGGTCTCGAGCACTTCCTGAAGACAGGGGGTTTCAAGGCATTCACAACAACCTTTGAGGATCTTCACGGGCTGAAGCAGTTGCCCGGGCTGGCTGTACAGAGACTGATGGCAAAAGGTTATGGCTTCGGAGCCGAGGGTGACTGGAAAACCGCTGCCCTTGTCCGTTCAATGAAAGTCATGGCTGAAGGTCTGAAAGGAGGGACGTCCTTCATGGAAGACTATACATATCACTTCGATCCGGCAGGGATGAGGGTGCTCGGGGCACATATGCTCGAAGTATGTCCTTCAGTAGCACAGGGAAAACCTGCTCTTGAAGTTCACCCGCTTTCAATAGGTGGCAAGGAAGATCCTGCAAGGCTTGTGTTTAAATCAGCACCTGGCAAGGCTCTTAATGCTTCCCTTATTGATCTTGGGAACAGGTTCAGGATGATAGTCAACGAGGTTGAGGTTGTAAAATGTCCCGATATGCCAAAACTACCGGTAGCCAGCATACTGTGGAACCCTATGCCCGACCTGAAACGTGGTGCAGCTGCATGGATACTGGCCGGCGGGGCACATCACACAGGGTTCAGTTCTGCCATTGGAAGCGAATACATCGAGGACTTTACTTCGATGGCAGGGATTGAATACCTCCTTATAGGCGAGGATCTTAACCTTACAGCTTTCAAAAACGAACTCAGGTGGAACGAGGCATATTACCACCTGGCTGATGGTTTCAGATGAAAATTTATTCTTCGGTTCCGCGGCATCTTGCAGCCGTCGATTGCATAATCTTCGGCTATGATATCTCTGAGAAGGAGATACGACTCCTTCTCGTTAAGCGGAGCTTTGAACCTTCAATGGGAAAATGGTCACTGGCAGGCGGTTTCGTAATGGAGAATGAGAGCCTCGATGAAGCCGCTTCAAGGATTCTTTTTAACCTTACAGGACTTAATAATGTTTACCTCGAGCAATCCCACACATTTGGCGATCCACAGCGCGACCCCGGTGCACGTGTTATTTCAACTTCCTATTATGCCCTTATAAAAATCCAGGATATAGATAACCTGAAAAAGGAGGAGAATGGTGCCCACTGGCAGTCATTGACCTCTTTGCCGGAACTGATCTTCGATCACGGCGATATGGTGAACAGGGCACTCAGTTGCCTCCGTCATAAGGTGCGGATCGATCCTGTAGGCTTTGAGCTTCTTCCTGAAAAATTCACACTCGTACAGTTGCAGGATCTTTATGAAGCCATCTTCAAGAAGGAATTTGACAAGAGAAACTTCAGGAAGAAGATACTCTCGATGGAGATACTCGATAAACTTGAGGAGAAAGAGAAGAAGACTTCAAAGAAAGGAGCCTGGTACTACAGGTTCAGGTATGATAAATTTGCAGGAATGAAAAGGAACGGGTATTATTTCAACCTCGATGTAACTTGATAAAAACCAATTAAATATGCTTGAGAATCTTAAGGAGAGAGTCTGCCAGGCAAATATAGACCTTGTTGAAAACGGGCTTGTAATACAGACCTGGGGAAATGTAAGCGGAAGGGATGCCGACACAGGTTTTATTGTAATAAAACCATCCGGAGTGAAATATAAGAATATGAAGCCGGCTGATATGGTTGTTGTGGATATGGACGGGAATGTGGTTGAAGGAAAGCATAAACCTTCAACTGACTCTTCAACACATATTGTTCTTTACAGGAATTTCCCGATGATAGGGGGAGTTGTTCATACCCATTCCACTTATGCCACTTCATGGGCACAGGCCGGCAAGGATATCCCGCCTTTCGGGACAACCCATGCCGATCATTTTCACGGCGTGGTGCCCTGCACAAGGCCACTGGCTGACAAGGAGATAATGAAGGAATATGAGAAGAGGACCGGCGATGTGATTATAGAAAGGATGAAAGATCTTGATCCCATGGCCGTACCTGCAGTTCTTGTCTGCTATCATGGACCATTCACATGGGGTAAGGATCCTGAAGGGGCGGTCAATAATGCCATTGCCCTGGAAGAGATTGCAAGGATGGCTTTCTATACAGTCCTCCTTGGCAGGACCGACCCGGTGGACCAGGCCCTTCTCGATAAACATTATTTCAGGAAGCACGGTAAGAGGGCTTATTACGGACAGAAGTAAATTATCTAAAAAATGTACAGTTATGCCTGGAAAATATGTAATTGGAATTGATTACGGTACAGACTCTGTCAGATCGGTTGTTGTAAATGCAATTGACGGATCGGTCGCAGGAAGCTCTGTATTTGAATACCCGAGGTGGAAAAAAGGACTTTATTGCGACCCGGCGGAGAACCGCTTCAGGCAGCACCCCCTTGATTATGTGGAAGGTCTTGAAAATACAGTTAAAGGGGCACTCTCAGGGCTTGGTTCTGAAGTGATCTCAAATATAATGGGCATTACAGTTGATACCACAGGCTCAACACCGGTCGCTGTAGATAAGGAAGGTGTACCCCTGTCTCTCAGGGAAGGATTCAGGGAAGATCCGGATGCGATGTTTGTATTGTGGAAGGATCATACCGGGGTTAAGGAAGCTGCTGAGATAAACGCCCTTTCAAGGAGCTGGGGAGGGGATGATTTTACAAAATATGAAGGTGGCATATATTCATCAGAATGGTTCTGGTCAAAAATCCTTCATGTTATAAGGATTAATAAAAAAGTAAGGGAGCATGCATGGTCATGGGTCGAGCATTGCGACTGGATACCAGCCCTCTTAACTGGGAATACTGATCCTCTCAAAATTGTACGAAGCCGCTGTGCTGCCGGTCATAAGGCAATGTGGCATGCAGGATTTGGCGGACTGCCTGACGCTGCTTTTCTGAGTAAGCTTGATCCTGAACTCGGGAAGCTGCGTGAACGACTTTATACTGAAACCTGGCCATGCGACAAAGTGGTTGGCACAATTTCCGGTGAATGGGCGCAGCGACTTGGTCTTCTTCCCGGTGTGAAAATAGGGGCAGGTGCTTTCGATGCACATCTCGGTGCAGTAGGAGGAGAGGTTAAACCATTTCACCTTGTGAAGGTTATGGGTACTTCAACCTGCGATATGATTGTAGCACCACTTGATAAAAAAGGCGAGAAACTTGTTGCAGGTATCTGCGGACAGGTTGACGGTTCAATTATACCGGGAATGCTTGGACTTGAAGCAGGCCAGTCGGCTTTCGGAGATGTTTATGCATGGTTCACAAAACTGCTGCTGTGGCCGGTTGAAGAAGTAGTATCAAAAATGGAATGGCTTGATTATAAATCAAGAATAAGAATAAGGGAGGAACTGTCGGATCAGATGATTGCAGAACTTAGTAAAAAAGCCGGCCTCCTCGAAACAGACGAGACGGCCATTATTGCACTCGACTGGCTTAACGGAAGGAGGACTCCGGATGCAAACCAGGAGCTAAAGGGTGCAATTACCGGGCTTTCACTCGGCTCTGATGCACCAAGGATCTTCAAAGCCCTTGTTGAAGCGACAGCCTTTGGTTCGCGAATGATAAATGAGAGATTTATATCAGAGGGCGTAAGGATTGACAGCGTGATAGCTATTGGAGGTGTTGCCAAGAAAAATCCATATGTGATGCAGGTCGTAAGCGATGTACTGAATATGCCGATAAAGGTTGCCAAATCAGATCAGACCTGTGCACTTGGTTCTGCAATGGCTGCATCTGTTGTAGCCGGAATTCATAAAGATATCCCTGCGGCACAGAAGGCAATGGGTAATGGCTTTGAAAAAGAATATCAGCCCGACCCTGTGAGGAGCGAGAAATACAACATCCTGTATCTACAGTATAAAAAGCTTGGAGAATTTGTAGAGAAAAACTTAATTAATTGAAGGACCCCCTTTCCCGTTTCCCCCAAGGGGGAAAAGCCTGAATTCCTGCCCCCTTGGGGGAAGGTTAGGAAGGGGGTAAAATAAACTTAGAATAATACTATAATAATAATTTCCATGAATACCAGATCACTTTTCCTCGCCATCCTCCTTCTGAGCGGAGTATCACTATATGCACAGAAGGAAAGCCAGCCTGTTAACCAGCTGGTGATTGTAGCAAACAACCCGGGCCCGGTAATCAGCAAGGATATCTACGGACATTTTTCAGAACACCTTGGAAGTTGCATATATGGTGGTATATGGGTGGGCAGGGACTCCAGGATCCTTAACACAGACGGAATAAGGAATGATGTTCTTGACGCGCTGAAAGCAATGAAGATACCTAACCTCAGGTGGCCGGGCGGCTGCTTCGCCGACACTTATCACTGGAAAGACGGCATAGGTCCGCAGGAGAAAAGGGCTTCAATAATAAACACTAACTGGGGCGGCGTAACAGAAGACAATTCCTTCGGAACCAATGAATTCATGAGGCTAACAGAACTGGCAGGCTGTGATGCATATATAACAGGTAATGTTGGCTCAGGCACCGTGAGGGAGATGGCCGAATGGGTTGAATATCTTACATCGGGTGCTGAAAGCCCCATGACAAGAATAAGGAAGGCCAATGGCAGGGAACTGCCATGGAAAGTACGCTACTGGGGAATAGGTAATGAGACATGGGGATGCGGTGGCAACATGAATCCCGAATATTATAAGAACGTACTAAAGCAATATTCCACGTATCTCGGCGATTATTCAGGTAACAGGCTCTACAGGATCGCCTGCGGCCCGAACGTTGATGATTATAACTGGACAGAAACACTGATGAAGGACGAATCTGCACGCTGGATGTTCCAGGGTCTTTCCCTTCATTATTATTCAGTCCCGGGCGGATGGGGAAACAAGAACAGCGCCACAAATTTCACGGAAGCAGACTGGTTCGAAACCTTCAGGCTGAACTTCGAGATGGATAAGCTCATAACAACACACAGTGCAATAATGGACAGGTATGATCCTGAAAAGATAAAGGGCCTTGTTGTTGACGAATGGGGAAACTGGTTCAAAGTTGAACCCGGAACAAATCCTGCCTTCCTTTACCAGCAGAGTACACTGAGGGATGCAATGACAGCAGCAATTCACCTGAATATATTCAACAACCATGCCGACAGGGTTAAAGTTGCAAACCTGGCACAGATGGTTAATGTTTTGCAGGCAGTGATACTGACAAAGGACGATAAAATGCTCCTTACACCCACCTACCATGTATTCAGGATGCTAAGCGTTCACCAGGGTGCCAGGCTTGTAAAGGCCGATCTGAAATGCGAGGATTATAAAAACGGTGACAAAAAAATTCCTGCCCTTTCAGCTTCAGCTTCAATGGATAGTGAAGGGAGGATACATATCTCAGTTGCAAATCTTAACCCTTCAAAACAGGTGGTTCTTGACTGCCCGGTAATCGGCGGAGTTTTTAAGAACGCGATAGCTGAGGTTCTTACTGCACCTGAAATGAATGCAATGAACACATTTGAAAAACCATCAGAGGTTAAACCCTTGCCTTTTACAGGCTTTAAACTCAGGGATGGCGGTGTGACAATCACCCTTCCTGCAAAATCAATAGTAGTACTGGAACTTTCAAAGTAGAAGAAATGAAAAAATCAATAAGTGTTTTTCTGGCACTGTTGTTCCTTGTATTTCTAAGTTCAGGATGTACAGGTAAGAAAACAGGTGGTGACTACCCTATCCAGCCTGTACCTTTCACTTCTGTAAAACTTACGGATGACTTCTGGGCATCAAGGATCAGGAAAAATGCAGAAGTAACTATCCCCATAGCGTTCGGCTATTGCACTTCAACAGGAAGGATTAAGAATTTTGAAGTTGCAGGTAAGCTAGATACAGGAAGGTTCCGTACAATATATCCGTTTGACGATTCAGATGTATTCAAGATCATCGAAGGTGCAAGCTATTCGCTGCAGACCTATCCTGATCCAAAGCTTGAAGCCTTTCTTGATACATTAATCTGGAAGATAAGCAAGGCCCAGGAACCGGATGGTTATCTCTACACAAATAGAACAATAGCTGAGATGCATGGGGGAAAAGGCCTGCATGAATGGGCAAATAAGGAAAGATGGCTCAATGATTCTATCCTTAGTCATGAACTTTATAATCTCGGTCACCTTTATGAAGCCGCCGTTGCTCATTACCAGGCAACAGGAAAAAGATCACTTCTGGATATAGCAATTAAATCAGCGGACCTTGTGAATAATTATTTTGGCTGGGACAAATGCAAGGTCTGGCCCGGACACCAGGTGATTGAGATGGGACTTGTAAAACTATACAGGGTAACAGGTGAAAAGAAATACCTCGATCTCGCAAGATTCTTCCTTGATGTCAGGGGTCCGAAAGGGCAGGTTTATAACCAGGCTGATTTGAAACCTGTCGATCAGAAAGTTGCTGAAGGTCATGCTGTGAGAGCCACATACATGTATTCGGGTATGGCAGATATTGCTGCAATCGAAAACGACAAGGCTTATCTTGATGCTATAACACGAATCTGGGAGGATCTCGTTTACAAAAAGATGTATATAACAGGTGGCATAGGCGCTTCAGGCGGTAACGAAGGATTTGCCGAGCCTTATGCGCTTCCAAACATGTCGGCATATTGCGAGACCTGCGCATCTATAGGAGACATCTTCTTTAATCACAGGCTTTTCCTGCTTCATGGCGAATCGAAATACTATGATATCCTTGAAAAAACATTATATAATTCAATGCTTTCCGGGGTGTCGCTTTCAGCAGACAGGTTCTTTTATCCTAATGTACTTGAGTCGGCAGGTCAGCATGAAAGGAGTGCATGGTTCGGCTGCGCTTGCTGCCCCTCAAATGTTTGCCGTTTCATCCCTGCAATACCTGGTTACATATATGCAGTGACACCGAAAGATCTGTTTGTTAATCTTTATATATCAGATGAGGCTGACCTTAGCATAGGCTCACAGAAAGTTAAAATTTCACAGAAGTCAGGCTTCCCCTGGGATGGTAAAGTCAAGATTGAAATCAATCCGGCTGAAGAATCACGTTTCACACTTCGTCTTAGAATCCCCGGTTGGGCAAAAAATGAAGCAATACCCGGAGCCCTTTACAGTTTCAGGAATACATCTGAGTCGTCAGTAACTATCGTATTGAATGGCGAGATGCAAAAGATTAAAGCTGAAAATGGCTATGCTGTTATCACAAGAAAATGGAAGAAAGGCGACAGGCTGGAGCTTAATTTCCCAATGGAAACAAGGGAAATAACAGCTTTGCAGGATGTAAAAGCTGACAAGGGGAAAGAGGCCGTACAGAGGGGACCGGTTATATACTGTGCTGAATGGCCCGATAATAACGGGAAAGTTCTCAGTCTTGTTCTTGGGAAAAGTAATGGTTTCAAAGAGGAGTTCAGGAACGATCTCCTTGGCGGGACGGAAATAATAAAAACCAGCGGACACAGGGTCAGGCGAACACTCGATTTTCGCACTGAGGATCTGCCTGATGAGGAGATAACCCTGATCCCATATGCATTCTGGAACAACAGGGGAGCTGGTGAGATGAGCGTCTGGCTAGCTGCATCAGACAGCGTGGCAAGACCGCTTCCAGCACCTACAATCGCCTTCAGAAGCAAGGTCAGCGCCAGCAAAGTGACAAAGGCACTTAATGCGATAAACGACCAGGCAGAACCATCATCTTCAGGCGATGAATCATCAAGATATTACCACTGGTGGCCCGAAAGGGACAAGTGGGAATGGGTTCAGTACGATTTCGAAAAGCCTGAAACAATCTCGAAGTCAACAGTCTACTGGTTCGACGACAGGCCTTATGGAGGTTGCAGGATCCCTGATGAATGGCATCTCGAATACAGGTCAGGTTCTTCATGGGTGCCGGTTAAGGCATTGACAACTTATCCTGTTACACTTAATGCCCGTGATTCCGTGAAATTTGAACCTGTAAAGACCTCATCTGTAAGGATAATGGTGAAACTTAACAAGGAGTTCTCCTCGGGAATCCATGAATGGACAATCTATTAAACGAATTCAATATTTAATAAATCAACAATGAAAAAACTTCTCCTGTTATTAGCTGTCGCAGCCATACTTGCCGGCTGTGCAAAAACCCCATCGGGTTTAAAGCTCCCATCACTTATCGGTGATAATATGCTCATCCAGCAGAAAACTGATGTTGCTGTCTGGGGAAAAGCAAATAGGGGTGTAAGAATAAAAGTAACGCCATCATGGACAAAGTCAGTATATGTAAAAACAGCGACTGACGGTAACTGGAAGGTTACGGTTCCTTCACCAGAAGCAGGCGGACCTTATACTTTAACAGTTGCTGCTTCAGATACAACAGTTACAATAAATAATGTTTTATGCGGCGATGTATGGTTCTGTTCGGGTCAGTCTAACATGGAGATGCCGATGGTTGGATGGCCGCCGACTGATACAATAATGCACTCAGCTTCAACAATCGCAGCTGCTGACCTGCCACAGGTAAGGCTCTTTATCCTTCAGAAAAAGGTATCAGGGGAACCTCTCGACGACTGTACAGGAAAATGGGAGATTTGCACACCACAGACTGTAGGTCAGTTCAGCGCAACAGGTTTTTTCTTCGGCCGTAAATTGCACCAGGAGACAAAACTTCCTGTCGGCCTCATTGAATCATCGTGGGGCGGAACACCCTCAGAGGCATGGACATCTGCAGATGCACTGGCAGGAGCCGGTGAATTTGCCGATCAGCTTAACGCAATGAAGGAATCAAACCCGCTTGTTGATGCATACAAAGCATGGCTGGAAGGACACAAACAGCAGGAAATCAAAGCAACTGACGACAAGTGGAAAAACCTTGATTTCGGAGACAGGGACGCCTCTCTTCCTGACTTCAACGATAAGAGCTGGCCTGTAATTGCACTTCCGTCACTCTTCGAAACAGTTACAGGGGACTTTGACGGTGCTGTCTGGTTCAGGAAAGATATTGAATTACCTGAGTCACTTGCAGGAAAGGATCTGAAACTGTCACTTGGTCCTATCGATGATATGGACTGCACATGGTTCAACGGTGAAAAAGTCGGGTCGATGGAAGAGAGTGGGGCCTGGAAGCTTGACAGAAACTACACAGTACCTGGTAAGCTTGTCAGGAAAGGGAGAAATGTAATTGCAGTAAGGGTGATGGATACCGGCGGTGGCGGCGGGATCTACGGGAAGAAAGGATCGATGAAACTCAGTGCCGGTAAGACAGCCGTTGATATTGAAGGTGAATGGAAGTTTCAGCCTGTTGCCGAACTTGCAGGAAATAAATTCTACCTCTATGATCTTGTAAATAATGACTATTCAAAACAGGAGCGACCGGTAATGATAGGTGCAGGTTCACCATCAACACTTTTCAACGGCATGGTCTATCCTGCAAGGAACTACAGGATCAAAGGTGCGATCTGGTACCAGGGCGAAGCTAACGTGGGCAGGGCAGAACAGTATGCAAAAATATTCCCCCTTATGATAAGGAACTGGAGAGAAACATGGGATGAAGGCGATTTCCCGTTCTACTTTGTCCAGATTGCTCCATATATCTATTCGGGGCTCGATTCAACTGAACTGGCACCTCTCAGGGAGTCACAGAAGAAAGCTCTGGAGCTTCCGAAAACCGGAATGGTTGTAACTACAGATGTTACCACAGTAATGAATATACACCCTCCCTTCAAGAAAGAGGTAGGGGAAAGGCTCGCCGACCTGGCTCTCAATAATGACTACGGTATCAACAAGCCTGTAAACTATCCTGTACTGAAAAATCTTGTCAAAGACGGGAAAACTGTAAAAGTAAGCTTTGAAAACATCGGCACTGGTTTGTCGGCAAAGGATAATAAACCAGCTGAGTTCGAAATAGCGGGTCCGGACAGGATCTTTGTAAAAGCTGTGGCTAAACTCGTCAATAATGAGCTTATCCTTGAAGCACCAAAAGTAACTGACCCGGTAGCAGTAAGGTACTGCTGGAGAAACGGGTCAACAGCGACTATTTTTAACAGCGACGGACTGCCTGCAGAACAATTTATGGCAGATATAAAATAAACGAACTATGAAAAACACAGGAATTATCTTTTTGATTATTGCGGCACTGTCAGTTGTCGCCTGTAAACAAACAACTAATACTAAACCTATGGTGAGCAAGGAACTGATGGGTAACCACAAGGGCAAGGATGTATACCTCTTCACCCTTACAAACAGGAAGGGGAACGTAATAAAGCTTACTAATTTCGGTGCAAGACTTACATGGATTGAGGTGCCCGACAGGAATGGCAAAAAGGATAATGTGACCTTTGGCTATGATACATTCGATGAGATGATAAAGGGTGATCCCTACTTCGGTTCCGTTGTAGGAAGGTATGCAAACAGGATTGCCAAGGGCAAGTTTTCACTTGGTGACCAGACCTATACACTCACACTCAACAATGGTCCGAATTCACTGCACGGGGGGCCAGGCGGCTGGCACAGTTGTGTATGGAACTACTCCCCGATTGAAGGGAATAAGAAATATGCAACTATCACTTTTACGTATCACAGTCCCGATATGGAGGAAGGCTATCCAGGAAATATGGATGTTGAGGTGATCTATACCTGGACCGACGACAATGAGATAATAATCGATTACAACTGCAGTACGGATAAGAAGACTGTTCTCAACATTACAAACCATGCTTACTTCAATCTTCATGGTGCCGGGAACGGAGATATCCTCGACCACCAGCTTATGATAAAAGCATCGAGGTTTGTTCCTGTAGATTCAACTCTCATCCCGACAGGAGAACTAAGAAAGGTCGAAGGTACCCCCTTCGATTTTACAACACCTCATGCAGTTGGTGAAAGGATAAATGCAGATTATGACCAGTTGAAACTTGGCGGGGGCTATGACCATACCTTCGTGCTTGATAATAATGAGCTCGTTGATGCTTCGGTCTATGATCCCTCGACAGGAAGGTTTATGGAGATGATGACTGACCAGCCTGGTGTCCAGTTCTATTGCGGTAACTTCCTTGACGGGAAAGCTATAGGACACGGCGGGAAACCATATACCCACAGGTCAGGATTATGCCTTGAGACCGGCCGTTTCCCTGACAGTCCAAACCACAAGGATTTCCCGACTACAGTCCTGAACCCTGGTGAATCATTTACAACAAGGACAATTTACAGGTTTTCAGTTAAATAGATAATTTAAAAACAAAACTCTTTCAATGTAATTTTTATGACAACACGCAGGACTTTCATAAGAAATGCCGCCCTTACAACAGCAGGGATTGGCATTGCCCCGGCAATATCATCTGCACTTAGCGGATGTGCTCCATCCGACAGGATCAATGTGGGCCTAATAGGATGTAACGGTATGGGATTTGCTAACCTCACCGAGTTTCTTAAACACAAGGATGTTGAGTGCGTGGCTCTCTGCGACATCGACGACAGTGTCCTCCAGAAGAGGGCAGCCGATGTTCAGAAGATGCGTGGTGCAGCACCTGCCAATCTTTACAAGGACTGGCGAAAGCTTATTGACAATAAGGATATTGATGTTGTTATAGTCGGAACTCCTGACCACTGGCACTGTCTTCATATGATATCAGCATGCGAGACAGGCAAAGATGTGTATTGTGAGAAACCTATCGGAAGAACAATAGAGGAATGTAACCTTATGGTGAAAGCAGCTGCAAGGTACAAGAGGGTTGTACAGGTCGGACAATGGCAGAGAAGTGATCCTCATTGGCTTGAAGCTGTGGACTTTATACGTTCAGGTAAACTTGGGAAAATAAGGCTTGTAAGGGTATATTCATACCAGGGATGGAACAATTCAATTCCTGTGCTGCCTGATGAACCAACCCCTGCAGGAGTAGATTATGATATGTGGCTTGGCCCGGCACCTTCCCGTCCTTTTAACAGGAACCGCTTCCATTTCACTTTCAGGTGGTTCTGGGATTATGCAGGCGGTCTGATGACAGACTGGGGAGTACACCTGCTCGATTTTGCACTTTTCGGAATGAATGTTACTGCCCCGAAATCAATAATGTCGTCGGGTGGTAAATTCGGCTATCCTGCCGATGCAGCTGAAACACCCGACTCTCTGCAGACAATATATGAGTTTGAAGGCTTTAATGTGATGTGGGATCATGCAACCGGTATAAATGATGGTGGTTACGGGAGAAATGCAGTATTGGGCTTCGTTGGTGAAAACGGCACCCTTGTTGTCGACCGTGGCGGTTGGGAGGTAATACCTGAAGTTGTAAACGGTGTAAAAAGAATGGAAGCTGTGCCCTGGAAAAACGGCACAGGCGAAGGACTTAAGAATAATGTCAGCAATCATCTTGACTGCATAAAAAGAAGAGATCCCAAAACGAATGTCACACCTGAAACAGCAGCGCATATTGCAAAATTCTCAGCACTTGGCAATATAGCATACCGTACTGGCAAGAAGCTTGTCTGGGACGGAACAAGATTCACAAATGATGAGGAAGCAAACAGCTACCTTGTGCCTGTTTACAGGTCACCTTGGCAGTTACCTAAAGTTTAAACAAAAACATTCTTTAAATAAAATGATTAAAAGAGCATTAGCATCAGTTCTTACAGCAGTCATAATTTCTTTTGCGACTGTGAGTATGGCCCAGCAGGTGCTGCCTTTCCGTAACCCGCAGCTTTCAACAGAAGAAAGGCTGAATGACCTTGTATCAAGGATGACCCTGAAAGAAAAACAGGACCAGCTACTCTATACCGCCCCGGCAATTCCCAGACTTGGCATACCGGCATATAACTGGTGGAACGAAGGACTTCACGGGGTTGCAAGAGCCGGCTACGCTACAGTTTTTCCCCAGTCCATAACTGTGGCAAACTCCTGGGATGAGACGCTGATGCTCAACATTGCAAATGCAGTATCTGATGAAGCGAGGGCTAAATACCATGAGTTCCAGCGAAGGGGTAAGACAGATATATACCAGGGACTTACATTCTTCTCCCCGAACATAAACATCTTCAGGGACCCAAGATGGGGCAGGGGTCACGAGACCTATGGTGAGGATCCTTTTCTTACAGGAAGACTGGGACTGCAGTTTGTCAGAGGCATGCAGGGCGACGATCCGAAATACCTGAAAACTGTTACTACCGCAAAACATTACGCCGTTCATTCAGGACCGGAATCGACGAGGCATTCATTCAATGCAAAAGTGAGCGAGGTGGATCTGCGGGAGACCTACCTGCCTGCATTCAGAACACTGGTTGTCGATGGGGGGGTATTCTCTGTTATGGGAGCCTATAATATGTTCAGGGACTATCCATGCTGCGCCAACCCTGTACTTTATGGCATACTCAGGAATGAATGGGGCTTTAAGGGATATATAGTATCAGACTGCTGGGCAATAAGCGATTTTTATATGTTCACTAAATTCGCTAAAGACTCTCCTGAGGCAGCAGCCCAGGCGCTTAAGGCCGGAACTGATGTTGAATGCGGCCAGGATTTTAAAAACCTGGTTACAGCTGTTGAAAGAGGACTCCTCACTGAAAATGATATTAATATTGCTGTAAAAAGGGCCTTCACTGCAAGATTCAGGCTTGGTATGTTCGACCCGGATACCCTGGTTCCATGGTCATTAATACCATATTCAGTCAATTGCTCGGATTATAATAATTCACTTGCAAGAAAAGCAGCAAGAGAGTCGATAGTTCTACTTAAAAATGACAAAGAAACACTGCCGCTTAAAAAAGATATCAAAACAATAGCTGTTATTGGTCCGAATGCAGATAACCTTGAAGCACTTCTCGGTAACTATAATGGCATACCGAAAGAGCCGGTGACAATACTTAAAGGGATAAAGGCAAAAGTCTACCCTGAGACAAAGGTTATTTATGCAGAAGGCTGCGACCTTGCAGAAGGGATACATAATCTTCTTGTTGTGCCTTCAAGATATCTTCAGACAGCCGATGGGATCCAGGGTGCCACCGGAGAGTATTACAATAACCGTGATATGAAAGGTGAACCACTGTTCACAAGGGTTGATGATAATATCAATTTCTACTGGGAGCAGCTTTCACCAAGGGCAGACATGCCAGACGATAATTTCGGAGTTAAATGGACAACCTGGCTCGTTGCACCTGAGACCGGAAACTATCACCTTGGATTATGGGGTGCATCAGGATACCAGCTACTTCTTGACGGAACTGTAAAGCTGACAGGAAGAAATGATCACGAGGCATCTGTTGCAGAATTTGCCGCCGACCTGAAAGCAGGTGAAAAGCATAAGATTGAGGTTATTTATAAAAACTTTTCCGGTGATGCGGATATTAAACTTCTGTGGGCCAGGCCGGGTGAAGGAAGGCTGAAGGAAGCTGTTGACGCTGCATCAAAAGCTGATGCTGTTGTACTTGTGCTTGGACTTTCACGCAGGCTTGAAGGTGAAGAAATGCCAATTAAGATCGAAGGCTTTTCTGGTGGTGACCGCACGGCCCTGAACCTGCCTGCCACACAGGAAAGACTCTTCAGCGAGATAGTTGCAACCGGTAAGCCAGTCATTGTTGTTCTTGCTTCAGGAGGCGCCGTGGCAATTAATGATGAGCAGGCCAAGGCATCAGCAATAATCCTTGCCGGTTACGGCGGTCAGCAGGGAGGAAATGCACTCGCCGATGTACTTTTTGGCGATTATAACCCTGCCGGAAGACTCCCTGTTACCTATTACAGATCCGTCAATGATATTCCGGCTTTCGATAACTACGATATGAAAGGAAGGACCTACAGGTACTTCACAGGGACACCTCTCTACCCGTTTGGTTATGGTCTGAGCTACACAACATTTGCATACTCCGATCTTAAAGTGCCGCAAAAAGCAATAGCCGGTGAGAAGATAAAAGTGAGCGTCACAGTTAAAAATACAGGTAAGGTTCCGGGAGATGAAGTTGTGCAGCTTTATCTCACTGACGAGAAAGGAAGCACCCCGAGGCCAGTGAGACAGCTCGAAGGATTCACGAGGATAAGCCTTAAACCGGGAGAAAGCAGGGTAGTTGAGTTTGTTCTCGAAACCAGGCAGTTCTCGATGATAAACAACAAGGAGAAAAGGATTATAGAGCCTGGACTTTTCACGATCTCTGTCGGAGGAAAACAACCAGGATTCGCTGGTTACCTCGATCCTCCATGTACGCAAGTTTTAACAGGAAGGATTAAATTGACCGGAAAGGAAGTGCCCTTTGATAATTAAATTGTTTCGTTATTTTTGTTTGTATTAAATCCCATTTATGCACGAAGAGAATGCGTTGCTGAAGAAGAGGGTCAACCTGTTTGACGGCGTTTCGTTTGTAGCCGGATCGATGATCGGATCCGGTATTTTTATTGTAAGCGCCGATATAGCAAGGAATGTCGGCTCTCCAGGCTGGCTTATGGTTGTATGGCTCATAACCGGCCTCATAACAATTATCGGAGCGCTATCTTACGGAGAGCTTGCCGCAATGATGCCAAGTGTGGGAGGACAATATGTATACCTCCGCGAAGCTTACCATCCACTCATAGGATTTCTCTTCGGCTGGACAACCTTTCTCGTTATCCAGTGCGGATCGATAGCAGCCGTTGCTGTGGGCTTTGCAAAGTTCAGCGGTGTGCTTATTCCATGGATATCTGAGAAAAATATACTCTTCAGCCTGGGTCCGGTTAAGGTCTCCACTACGCAGTTTGTTGGTATATTATCAATACTCTTCCTCACCTGGCTTAATACCCGCGGAATTGTTACAGGAAAAACCGTACAGAATATATTTTCATCAACTAAAGTAATAGCACTCATCGGCTTTATTATTGTCGGACTGTTTGTAACCAGGGCTGCAGGGGCCTGGCATGTCAACAAGGAGGTATTCTGGCAGGCAAGCCATGTTAATGAAAACGGGCAGCTTGTCTCACTTGCAGGTTTCGGACTGATAGCCGCCATAGGAACTGCGCTTGTAGGTTCACTTTTCTCAGCTGATGCATGGTACAATGTAACATATATTTCAGGGGAGGTAATTAACCCAAGGAGGGTAGTTCCGCTAAGCCTGTTATTCGGAACCGTCCTAGTATGTTCTCTTTACCTGCTTGCAAACTTTGTATATATAAACCTCCTTCCACTGCATGGAAGTCCCGACGGGGAAGATGCAATGGCACGCGGCATCCAGTATGCAACCGACGACAGGGTAGCAACGTCGGCACTCAGCCTTGTTGTTGGAGATTATGCCGCTATAATTATGGCAGTGTTTATAATGATAAGCACAATGGGATGCAACAACGGAATGGTGCTTGCCGGTCCGCGCGTGTATTATGCGATGGCGAAAGACGGACTTTTCTTTAAGAAAGTTGGTGATCTGAACAAAAGGGGTGTACCTGGTTTTGCTCTGACCCTGCAGGGTGCATGGGCAATCATACTATGCCTTTCAGGAACTTACAGCGACCTTCTCGACTACGTGATCTTTGCAGTTCTTATCTTCTTCACCCTGACAATAATTGCAATATTTGTACTCAGGAGAAAAAGACCCGATATCCCGAGACCATATAAAGCTTTCGGATATCCGGTGGTACCGGTTATTTATATTATTATAACGATTTCAATAAGCGTCATTCTGCTTATATACAAACCGAACTACACACTTCCGGGGCTCGGGATAGTTCTGCTCGGGATACCGGTGTTTTATATATGGGACAGGAAGCGGAAATCAAATCCGGATTTTAAGGCTGATTCTGTTCTTGACCAGTAGGCTTTTGTTGATTTCAGGCCTGATTTTTGCTGTTTACATAAAGGCAGAGTTATGTAACCTGATCGGCTGACCTGTCGTTTAAATACTAAAATACTTGTCATGCGCGGCAACCTGGTTTATTTGCTGACAGTCTTGCTTGTAATTGTTTCCTGTACAAGGAACAGCTATGATCTTGCCGATCCGTCTGAAGCAGGGAAGCTGACACTTTACACTACATCTGATGGCCTTCCGGGAAATACTGTGGGGAGTATAAAACTCGACGGCAATGGTAAGCTCTGGTTCACTTTCCCTGGAAAAGGTGCTGCAATGCTTGGCGATAACGGCTGGGTTTCTTATTCAATTGCCAGCTCGGATATACTGAGCAACGATGTAACAGTTTTGGATATATCTTCGGATGGCAAGGTGATGATAGGAACTTCTGACGGCCTGTCAATATTTTCGGGGAGTAATGGCTGGTCGTCTTATATCGATCCGATAGCCAGTATGAACATTACCGCGGTTAAGGTTGCCTCAAATGGCTGGATCTGGGTGGGAACAAAGGACCAGGGTTTCTATCTTAATTCAGGAACAGGATTCACAAAGGTATTCTCAGCCCTCTATGCAAAAATTAACATAATTGAAGAAGGACCCGGGGGTAACATCTATATAGGCACTGACAATGGTATAATAGTCTGGAATGGGAACGCCTACTCTTATATTAAGACCAGTGAGGGTCTTCCATCAAACAGGATTTCTGCAATCAGGTATGCAATGAGCAAGAAAATCTGGCTGGGAGCCAGGGGTGGCAGCGATGCCGCGTGGATCGATACACAGGGAATTCATAAGCTTAATCTCATGGCCGGTTCGGACAGTGTAACTGTGAACGACATTCACGAAGACAGGAACGGCAATATCTGGTTCGCTACATCAGGGAACGGCGTTATTAAGTTTGATGGCCTCGTTCCAATTGCATTTAAGAAATATAACGGGTTCCCTTCGGACAGTATAAACTGTATTGGTGAGGATAAGGACGGTAACCTGTGGTTCGGCATTCCAGGTAAAGGTGTTGTAAAATATACCCTTCCTGTTGAGTTCATACCTAAATACTGAAAATGAAGAGCAGGATTATAAATATACTGTTGCTTTTAGTACTTTCTTCCACCCTCAGTGGCCAGGTAATTAAGGAAGGACGCGATAAGTACACCCTGCTTACTATGCCGTATAATATGAGGCAGTTGACTCTCTACAGGGGCCAGTTTGCAGTTAATGCCGGCTATAAATTTGCAGTTCAGTCAAGATCATACGGTGATAACAGGAAGATAGTCTACCTTACTAATAAAGGCACTGGATCGGTTTACCATTACTATTTTGCAGATGTGAGGTATGGCATTCTAGATTTTCTTGAGGCTGGTGTTGAGACTAATTATATCAGACACGGGATGAGAAATGAAACTTCAACATACGTCTCAACAACACTTAGTGGTACAAGTAATGTTACCCTGAACAAGATAACAGAGGTAAAAGGTCTTGGCGACATCCTTTTCTTTGCAACTCTGAGACAGCCATTCAGTTTCAGGTATGTGGATGTGAGTGCCACCGGTGGATTATACATTCCTTCATCACAGTTTAAGCCTCAGCAGCCAAATGATAAGGTTACAACAACAGCTGTCGCAAACACTTATATAATCAATTCATATTCCAGGTATACAAATGGTTATGGCGTTCCTGTCTACCTGCTGGCAGGCAGCCTTAAGGTATCTGTTAAGAAGTTCAGCCTGGCAGCCGATTTTACATTCAGGACTCCTAAGCGCGAGGGGGAGAACATAAGATGGCAGGCTACCCTTGCAGATTCTAAATTCACATATACAGATAAAGCGTATAAATATCTCCTGAGCAACGAATACACTGTTAATGGAGAGATACACTACCAGCCTGTTGGATGGTTCAATTTTTTTGTCGGCTGTAACTGGCAGAAGACAAAGGGAGGATGGACAGAATCGGCCGGTATTAAGTACAGTAATCCTGTAACCTCGCTTGTGACTATCGATCCGGGTTTCGAGCTGCAGGTTTCACCTTCACTTACAGTATTCGAGGTTGCAGGTTTCCCGGTTTCAGGCAGGAATACTTTTGCCCCCTTCTATATTTTCACAACTATCCGTTTCAGTAATTTTTTATAAGTGAGATGACAGGAAGACAACAGATAATAAAACTGCTACTCCTTTCATCAGTGTTTGTAATGGCAATTCCTGTTCAGGCGCAGACTGAAAAACAGCTTGTCCCCGCCGACCTGAAGCAACAGACAATAGTCACTGAACCAGTGACACTCAGGAAGGGCTACTTCAGGGCAGGTGCGATTTTTAATTACAGGGTGGCTGATAAGTTTTTCAACGACGGAAAGGATAAAGAGTACTACCTCACAAGCTCATGGGGAACAAAATCAGCATATAACCTGACGGTTCAGTATGGCTTTAGCGACAGGCTCGAGGCTGAGTTACTCACAGAGTATATGTACTCGAAGCAGAAAAGCCAGTCAGTTGAGGTTGTTCCGGGCACCAATACAACCACGACTGTTACATCGAAACAGCAGGGACTTGGGATCGGGGATACCCACATCGATATAAAATACCAGCTCATCCCGGAATCAAAATACAGGGTTTCGCTTACATGGATAATCAATTCAACTTTCCCTACAGGAGAGAAGAATCCCACTAATATCCGTAGTGCCAACCAGTACGATCTGCCGGTTGGTGATGGTACATATTCACTTGCAGGAGAATTATATGCAAGGATGATAAGCTATCCTTATTCATTCACTGCTTATACCCTCTATGAGTACAACTTCAAAGGATCAAAACTTCTTACAGCATCTGATCTCAGGGAAACTGATTACAAGCTTGGGAACAGGATTGAAGGGGGATTGAGCGCTAACGTTCACCTCAATGAATGGATAGTTTTTGTCAACCAGTTTTCTTATTACCATGAAGGAGAGGGCTGGGTGGGAAATACATACAGGGCCATTGTAAAGCCCTCGTGGGCTGCCGTTTATGTTCCAAACCTTGTGTTCCAGGTGAAACGTTTCAGGATGGCCGAATCGGTTTCCGTTCCGCTCTTCGGGCGTAATGTGCCGGCCGATCCCCTTTATATAATTACAGTGCAGTATGTCTTCTGAAAGGATAAGCTTCAGGATATCTTCCACGGGCAGTCCTCTATTACCCGTGTTACTTGTTGTATTCACAATTGCAGCTTCCTGCCTCACACCATCGATGACTGTTACAAAGGAGCAGGGTGAGGGTGATAGTTTTTTCAATAATCATAATTACCGCGATGCAATAACGCATTACGACAGGATGCTTGATGCAAGCCGTAAACTGGGGATTTACAGGAACAGGAGTGCAGAGGCTGAGGTTTGCCGGAAGATCGCAAACGGGTACGAGATGCTTGGTAACTATGGCGCGGCGCTTGATTATGTTACCCAGGCGGCAAAACTTGATTCTGCAGAAAACAATACACAGGGCATAATTGAGGACCTGAGGCATGAGGGTGACATAAAGGTCTATATGGGTTCTTATCACGATGGCATCCTCTCTTTTGAGAAGGCGTTGAAACTTGAAAACAGCATAACCCAGGGACTGAAAGACTCTCCGAAACTTCTTGCTGCCCAGACCTGCCTTTCCCTTGCACAGATATATGCAGTTATGGGGCGTTCACAGAATGCTCTTAACTTCTCGGAAAGAGCTCTGTCGGGTTTCAGGGAAACCGGAGACGCAAAAGGTGAAATGGAAACAAACCTCGTTCTTGCTACCGTTGCTTCCGACCAGGGAGACATAGTTACTGCACGAAAAATTGTTGCAAATGCACTTAAAATTGCCAGTGAGAAGGATTTCGGTAAAGCAAGACACTACCAGCTTATGGCATCTCTTGAACTTTCTGAAGGTGCCTATGAAAATGCCCTGCGGTTCCAGGAGATGGCTCTTAAGGAAGCCGAGAAGCTTGGAATAGCTGCGCAGATAGTATGGGCTGAAATAGGCATGGGAGATATTTATGCTGAACTTGGTGATATGACAAGGGCTGAAAAATATTACAATGCAGCTAAGGAGGCAAGATCCGGCAGTTCCCTGGCCTCCGAGAGCCTTGGTGCATCAATAGGAATGAGGTCAGGTGATTTATATTCTGCAAGTCGCTTTTTCTCTTCCCAGGGATCCCTGCAGGGAAAAGCAATATCCTCAGTAAAACTTGCCGGCATGATGATGCGCGAAGGAAAAGCCGACAGCGCACAAATTTTCCTGCAGCAGGCAATGTCAGGATTCAGAAGTACAAAGAATATACAGGGACTTACAAATGCACAGGTAACCCTCGCAAAACTGATCTTCGAGAAGGGTGATAATATAAAGGCCGGCCAGCTGCTCGACTCAGCCCTGCGCATATCCGGGTTCCCTGAGATACGATGGAAAGCATATTATGAGAAAGGGAGGATATTTGAAAAATCCGGTCTCTATGACAAGGCAATAGAAGCATACAGGAACTCTGTTGATGTAATCGAGAAGGTAAGGGGCAGCCTCACCATCGATGAACTGAAAAGCAGCTTCTTCGAGAGCAAACGTGAAGTCTATGACAGGCTAATACAACTGCTGCTCAGGACTGGTCAGCAGGAAGAAGCTTTCAGGGTATCCGAACAGGACAGGGCAAGGTCTTTCTACGACCTGCTGGCAAACAGGAAGATTGATTTCAGGGGATCACTTCCGGGTGACCTTGTATCTAAGGAGCAACAGAAAAGGATGGAGATGCAGAAGCTGACAAGTTTAATACAACGATCTGAAGCATCGGACACGGCAAACGACATCAGATTCAGATCGGAAATAGATAATCTTAAAAGAGAACTGGCGCGCGACCAGGAAGAGTACGAGGATATACTTAAATCACTGAAACTCAATAATCCATCCTACTCCGAGATGGTGAGCCCTAAACCTGTTAACATCCCTGATCTGCAAAAGAAACTGGATCAGCTTTCAGCAGCGCTTGTTTACTGGATCAGTGACGACAAAATTATTATATGGCTCGTAAAATCCTCGGAAGTCTCAAGCACAACTGTTCAGGTTGACCGGACAACGCTTTCACGACTGATTGAAGAGACAAGAAAGGCAATAGAATCAAATGCATCAGAAAAATATTACAACGGTCTTTCACTCCTTTACCAATACCTTGTTCAGCCCTTCGATGCTGGACTGCACGGGATAAAAAACCTTCTTATAATACCTAACGGGGCTTTGCATTTTATACCTTTTCAGGCTCTCAGGGACAATGGCGGTAACTACCTTGTTAACAGGTTCAATTTGATTTATGCCCCTTCAGCAGGAATATATATCCTTTGCCGCGACAGGTCGGTATCAAAGGGATCAGGCTTCATGGGACTTGCCCTTGCAGATGTGTCTGTTGGTGGTAAACAGGGTCTTCCGGGTACGGGTGATGAGGTCAGGAACATATTGAAGCAGTTTCCACAGGGCCTGTCTGCAATCGGAAATGAGTGTACAGAGACGTTTGCAAAGCACAATGCCGGGAAATACGACTTCATCCATTTTGCAACACATGGAAGCTATAATTTCATGCAGCCTCTTTATTCGTGTCTCCTCTTTCCCCCAAGTGCTGATGATGACGGGAGACTTAATGTCTTTGAAGTGCTCGAAATGAAACTGAACGCGAAGCTGGTTACGCTAAGTGCCTGTGAGACAGGTCTTGGTAATATAAACCAGGGTGATGAGCTGATAGGCCTGAGCAGGTCCTTTCTCTTTGCCGGCTCGTCGGCAGTTGTTGTCAGCCTCTGGGCGGTGGCAGATTACCCCACATCAATGCTGATGTCAGCATTCTACTCATACCTTAAGAACCACCCGGTTGAAGAGGCACTTACACTAGCCCAGAGGGATGTAATGAAGGTTTACCCACAGCCCCTGTACTGGTCGCCATTCATACTCATCGGTAACGGAACTGTTGCAGCCGATTAGTATATTTGTACATGACCTTTCCTGAAGAATTCATAAAAAGGATAACCAGCCAGGAGACTATTGATCCTGCCTCCCTGCTTGATGCTCTGTCAGCCCCACCACCTGTGAGTATCAGGCTCAACCCTTATAAGTGGAAGCTTAAGCCAGCCGGTGCCCAACAGGTAAGCTGGTGCAGTGACGGGTGGTACCTTGAAAAAAGGCCCTCATTCACACTTGATCCATTATTCCAGGCAGGATGCTACTACCCCCAGGAGGCTTCCAGCATGTTCACGGGTGAGGTATTCAGGCAGCTTGCAGACGAAAGAAAAGATCTCAGGGTACTTGACCTTTGCGGTGCACCGGGTGGAAAATCAACACATATTTCTTCATTGCTGGGGGATAGAGGTGTGCTTATTTCTAATGAAGTTATCAGGCAGAGGGCAGGGGTACTTGCGTCAAATATTACAAAATGGGGGATACCCAACACGATTGTAACATGTGACGACCCTGTTTCATTTTCTTTCCTTGGAAGTTATTTTGATATAATAATTGTTGATGCACCCTGTTCCGGCGAGGGTATGTTCAGGGATGAAATAGCAAGGAATGAGTGGTCAACAGCTAATACACAACTCTGCTCCGAACGCCAGCGAAGGATAGTCATGGATATCTGGCCGGCACTTAAGCCGGGAGGCTACCTTGTTTACAGCACCTGCACATTTAACCCTGCTGAGAATGAGGAGAACATAAAATGGATGTCAGAGCAGGCCGATGCCCGGAGCCTAAGGCTTGACATATCAGGGTTCACCGGGATAAGAGAGATAGCCTGTAACAATGTTACGGGATATGGGTTTCACCCGGGTAGAATAAGCGGAGATGGCTTTTTTATATCGGTTCTGAGAAAAAATGACGGACCGGAATCAGCCCCCCAAAAAATACATGGAAGGAGTGACCAACGGGCAGTGAGAAATGATTCATTCAGTAAGCTTCTGAACAGTGAAGTGCCATTCATTATGTCTGAAGGCGAAAATCATTTTGCAATTCCGGTAAGGCAGGATGAATTCAGCCTTCTTAAATCAGGACTGAATATTGTCAAACGGGGAACCTTTCTTGGCCAGGTGAAGGGGAATGACCTCGTGCCCGATCATGAACTTGCTGTTTCATTGCTTGTTAATTACAATGCAATCCCTTCTGTTGAACTCGATTACACTTCAGCCCTCGCCTTTCTGCGACGAGACAATATAACACTGAATGAGGTACCGGCAGGATGGGTGATAGCAAAATACAGGGGCACAGGGATTGGCTTGTTCAAGAATATAGGGAAACGTATAAATAATTACTTCCCCGTAGGATTGCGTGTGAGGATGGAAGCAGGGAAAGGAGAGGAAACAATCATCAGGTGGGAGGACTGACATCATGAATAAATCAGGAAAGATACAGATGTCGGCGGTAATTCTTGCCGGGGGTAAGAACAGCAGGTTCGGCGGAAAGCCTAAATCCATGGAAATAATTGGTGGCAGGAGGATCATAGACAGGATTTCTGAAACGCTACTTGATATTTTCAGTGAAGTGCTTGTAGTTACAGCCGGTACAGGAGATGATCCTGAGCCTGCAGGTTGCAGGCTTGTGAAGGACATAATTCCCGCATCCGGGCCCCTTGGTGGAATACATGCTGCAATGTTGTCAGCCGGTAACGATCTTCTTTTTGTTATTGCCGGCGACATGCCCTTCCCGGATCAGGAACTTATAAAAACGGAAGCCACAAGAGCGCTGAATAGCGGATCAATGGCAACAGTGCCCGTTATTGACGGCAAAAGCCAGTTCCTTCATTCAGTTTACCACAAAGACATGCTTCCGTTAATAGAAGAAGCACTGGATGGGAAAGGTGATCTGTCAGTGGCACGCCTCCTAAAACAGTGCAATACCGACTGGTGGACCGTGGATTCAAATTCAGTCAACAGGATGTCGTTTGTAAACATAAACACACCTGAGGATGCCGACAGGTACAGATAATGGCCCATTTTATTTAACTTAGTCGTGAAAATGTAACCAGATGAAGAAAACAGCTGCCCTCCTTATACTGATTGCCTTGTTGTTCACAGCATGTAAAAAGTACGCTCGTTACGAGACTGTACCTTACACTGAGAAAGAACCGCGCGACTGGGAGAATCCTCAGCTGACCGGTCTCAACAGGGAGTTGCCGCATGCAACAATGATAAGCTTTCCCGACAGGTCATCGGCCCTTGCCGGGGTGAAAGAGAAATCACCAAACTATCTCAGCCTTGACGGAGTATGGAAGTTTATGTTCTCTAAAACACCAGAAGAAAGACCTTACTGGTTCTTTAAAGATGATTTTGACACACGTGGCTGGGATGATACACCTGTTCCTTCGAACTGGCAGATGAAAGGTTACGACCCTCCGATATATTCAAATATCCCTTATCCTTTCAAGGCAGATCCGCCTAAAATACCGCACGAGATTAATACTGTGGGCTCATACAAGAGATTCTTTGAAATCCCGTCAGGATGGGATGGTAAAGAGGTATTCCTGCAGTTTGGCGCAGTAAGTTCGTTCTTTTATGTATGGGTGAACGAACAGCTTGTCGGTTTCAGCAAAGACAGCAAGACACCTGCAGAATTCGACATAACGAAATATATAAGGAAAGGTGAGAACAGCCTTGCAGTGGAAGTATACAGGTGGTGTGACGGGAGTTACCTTGAAGACCAGGATTTCTGGAGAATGAGCGGGATACAGAGGACAACCTTCCTGCATGCACGGCCAAAAGCGTATATAGGTGATTTTTTTGCAAAAGGCGATCTTGAAAATAATTATACTGATGGTAAGCTCGACCTCGATGTCGCCATAGCATCGAAATCTGAGGATAAAAATGAATACGAAGTTGAAGCATCACTTTTCGATAAGGGAAAGGAAATATGGACAGGTACTTCAAAAGGAGTTCCAGGCAGTACAGTGAAACTCAGCAGGTCGATACCCTCTCCAAGGAAATGGACGGCAGAGACACCTGAACTCTATACTCTTGTACTGACTTTAAAAGACAATTCAGGCAAAGGACTGGAAAGCGTCAGTTCTCAGATCGGCTTCAGGAAGGTGGAGATTAAGGATTCCCAGTTGCTTGTGAATGGTGTTGCTGTTCGTCTTAAAGGTGTGAACATGCACGAACATAACGATGTTACAGGTCATGTTATTGATGAAGCCCTTATTCTGAAGGATATTAAAACCATGAAGAGCTTCAACATAAATGCCATGAGAACCTGCCACTATCCCCAGCAGGAGCTATGGTACCAGATGTGCGACAGGTATGGCCTTTATCTTATAGATGAGGCTGACATTGAATCACATGGCATGGGCTATAACAAGGACATAACACTTGCCGATAAGCCTGAATGGGAAGCTGCCCATCTCGACAGGATGATGAGAATGGTTGAACGTGATAAGAACCATCCTTCTGTTATTATCTGGTCAATGGGTAACGAGGCCGGTGACGGGCATAACTTCCTTAACGGCTATAAATGGATAAAGGGGAGAGACGATTCAAGGCCGGTTCAGTATGAAAGAGCTGAAGAGTTCACTAATGCCCCTGAGAGACATACGGATATCTGGTGCCCGATGTATGCCCACATTGAATACCTGGAGAAATATGTCAAAGATCCGAAAAACGATCGTCCCCTTATAATGTGCGAGTATGCTCATGCTATGGGTAACAGTACCGGTAACCTCAAGGATTACTGGAATGTTATTGAGAAATACCCGAAGCTGCAGGGCGGCTTCATCTGGGACTGGGTCGACCAGGGTATTCTGAAGACAAATGAGGCAGGTGAGAAATATTGGGCTTATGGCGGCGATTTTGGACCGGAAGGTATAAGAAGCGACGGGAACTTCAATATAAACGGACTCGTATGGCCCGACAGAACACCTCATCCCGGCCTTTACGAGGTTAAGAAGGTTTACCAGTATATGGGCTTCGAACCTTATGACCTTAAAGCGGGGATCATTAGGATTAAAAACAAGTATAACTTCACAAATCTGAAAGCTTTTAACTTCGACTGGGAGATACTTTGCGACGGAGCCGTGATGCAGTCAGGAAAGCTTAACATACCATCAGTCGCACCTGGTAAGGAAGCGCTTGTACAGGTTCCTTTCAGGAAGATAGAACCCATGCCTGGTTGTGAATATTTCCTGAATATCAAGGCGTCTAAGACCGAGGAGTGGAACCTCGTTCCAGAGGACCATGTTTATGCAACAGAGCAGTTCAAACTGCCATACGAAGTTAAAATGAAAGCAACTGCAAATGACAACCTTGCCCTGTTGCAGACAAAGACTGAGGGGACAAAACTTGAGGTGGCTGGCCAGGATATGAAGGTGACCTTCGACCTTTCAAAAGGAATTTTGGAAGCATATAACTATAAAGGCTCCGAGCTCTTCCTGAAAGGTCCGGAAGCCGATTTCTGGAGACCGCCAACCGACAATGATTACGGATACGGAATGGACCGGAGGCTTGCAGTATGGAAGAAAGCTCCTGAAAGGATGAAAGTTGTGAAGGCAGACATAAACCAGCAGGGTATGGGTAAGGTTATTGTGACTTTCAGGTACGAGATAAATGATACAGATGGTAAGAAGATAGCAGGCTACTCAACTGTATATACTGTTCTCGGGTCGGGTGATATCAATGTGAAAAACAGTTTTGCAAAGGCAGGCTCAAAAGTACCCGAGATCCCGAGGATGGGCATGCAGATGCAGCTTCCTGCCGAGTATGGAAACCTGAAATGGTATGGTCGTGGTCCTCATGAGAACTACTGCGACAGGTACACAGCAGCTGAGGTTGGAATATATGAAAGTACTGCGGGTGACCAGTATGTGCCGTATATCAGGCCGCAGGAAAATGGATATAAGACAGATACAAGGTGGCTCACACTTACAGATGAGACAGGAAAAGGGCTGCTTGTGACCGGGGATCCGGTATTCTGCTTTGCTGCACTTCATAACATTCACGATGATTTTGAGTCACCGGGAAAACTATCGGTTTACAGGAAGGATGCAAAAACAGCAAATACACATACAACCAATGTCAAACCCCGTGACCTTGTAAACCTGAATGTTGATCTGGGACAGATGGGAGTTGGCGGAGACGACTCATGGGGCTCAGAGATACATAAGGAGTACAGGTTGCTGGCCGACAAATATGAGTATTCATTCAGGCTCAAACCTTTCACAAAGGACGATGATTTGCAAAAACTTTTGAAAGAGAAGTATTAAAAAATGCATTGTACTTAATACACTGCCATACATTTAATTTTACACCCCCAAACCCCCCAAGGGGGGCTTAAAGACAAACAGATGAGAAAGTCCAATCTTGGAAATATTGGGCTCAAAATTTTGTTTTAAATTTGGATTAGAGCTATCTGCAAAGTCATTATGTTCAATCTTTAAGCTTTGTCCGAAAATGAGAGAGCTAGAGAAAACCATGTACTATAATGCCCACACCTCCACTATAGTGGCTGCCAGATTATTGAGAAGCAGGATGAATAAGACTGAGAGTATTGTATGGGAAAAGTTGAATCGAAAACAAATTTGCAATGTAAGATTTAGAAGACAACATCCAATAGATATTTTCATCGCTGATTTTTACTGTCATTCTGCGAAGTTAGTTATCGAAATAGATGGAGAAATTCACAATTTTCAGCGACAATACGATATTGGGAGAACTGCAGAAATGAATAAATATGATATTCTGGTGATCCGTTTTACCGATGAGGAGGTATTATTAGATATAGATCGTGTTATAGATGAAATAAAACAAGTTGTGCTTAATAGAATCTGAAAATAGAGACTTGCTTAAAGTACAAATGAAAAAGTCCCCCTTGGGGGATTTAGGGGTGAAGAAATTAGAATTAAGTTTTTTCTGTTTTAAATTTCCTCGTAGAAATACGCCTCCCGCCTGTCGGCGTCGTCCCAGGTATATATCTTCTTATCGCTTTGAAGGTGGTAGAAGTTGAGAAGGGCGAAGTCGCCTGCGCACATTGTTGAATGTGCAAAGAGGAACGAAGATATGCTCCACTTCCATAGTCCGGGTAACCAGAGAAGAAGAAAGACCGATGCAGCGGAGATAATTGCGAAAGGTACCATGGCAACCAGCCTGAACTGCCTTGCTGTTGCAACATACCTGTGAGCCGTAACATAAACAATAAACTGCTTCAGGTCGGCACCAGCCCTTATGTTCCTTGCTCCTGAAAGTACATACGGAATGACATGAAGCGCCTCATGAACAGGTATAATGACTAATGGAAATATTATAAACCCAAGCATTGAATGCAGAAAGATACTCCTGTGTTCATAGAGTCCGGCAATCTCGACACGGATTCCTGCAGCAATCCCGAAAGTGAGCAGGCAGAAGGTCCAGAAGAAGAACATAAGACTGCTCTTTTTCCTGAGATATTCGAGCACAAAGGTGACGATCTCGCCGTAGTTAAGCGTAAGGATGAGCCTGTAGCGGGCCGGGTCCTCAAGATCGTCTGGTTTTAACTTCATTTGCCTGTTTATTCAAAGATATCTCTTTAAAATCATTATTTGTCAATTGACCCCCTTTCCTGTTTCCCCCAAGGGGGAAAGGATTTCTTTGAGGTACCTTCCCCCACTGGGGGAAGGCAAGGATGGGGGTTCTTGAAATAATGAAAATTCTATCAAATTCTTCAATAATTATTATTCTTCTGAGTTTAATTATCTGGCATGAATAATGCTTTACGCCATAATGAATTTCAATATTTGATATTTTTGCGGTAGCAAAATGAAAAAGGTCCTTCTGATATCAGTCATAATCACTGCCACGCTGCAGCTTGCCGCCCAGAGGGATACTGCCCGCATTAAGACAGATTCTCTTCCAGCCAGGTTTTACATGTTGCAGAAGGTCGAGAGGAGTGGTGAGACCCTCCCGGAGATAGAGATAAAGGAGGTTACTATAGTTGCGAGGAAGAAGAATGTTTCACCATTTGCCGGGGGAAAATATGCAAGGACCATCTACAATATTAAGGTAGTTTACCCATATGCTCTGATTGTGAGGAACAAGCTTGAACAGGTCAATGGCGAGCTTCAAAAGATGTCGGGTGAGAAGGAGAGAAAGGAGTATATCCGGAATTTCGAGAAGCAGGTGTTCAAGGATTACGAGGGTGACATGAGGGACCTTACAATTACACAGGGACGGATTCTTATTAAGCTCATCGACAGGGAAACACAAATAACATCATACGATCTTATAAAGGAATACAGGGGCAAAATAACAGCCGCCTTCTGGCAGGGAATTGCACGTATCTTCGGCACAAACCTGAAGGATGAATATGATCCTTACGGTGAGGATGCGGCAATAGAGATGATATTACAGGAGATTGAAGCCGGGAGGCTTTGATCACTTTCCTGCCAGGTTCATAAGTGCCCTTATTGTAAGATCCGCCCCTTTTTCAATATCAGTTATGCTGGCATCGAGCATGTAGCATGGGCTTGTTACAATAAGGTTCTTCCTGTCAGTCACGATCTCACCGTTGCCTGTTACAACATGTTTGCCGCCCATTGCACTTATGTCTGCTGCAGTCCCTTTTTCGCTTCCTATTGTCACCTCTACATTTCCCAGGACCTTCGTTATAAGGACAGGTGAAATGCACAGGGCACCTATTGGTTTCCCGGCGCTGTGGGTATCCCTTATTGCTTTTTCCACAACCCTGTCGATCTTCATATCGGGACCATCGAATGCATATGAGCACAGGTTTTTTGCGACACCGAATCCACCCGGAAAGACAATTGCATCGAAGTCGGCGGGGTTATATTCGATAAGGGCTTTGATCTTCCCTCGAGCTATTCTTGCTGCCTCGACGAGAACGTTACGTGATTCTTTCATCACGTCTCCAGTTAGATGGTTCACAACGTGATGCTGTGATACGTTAGGTGCGAACACCTGGTATGATCCGCCGTTTTTTGTTATTGCAAGGAGGGTCATCACAGCTTCGTGGATCTCTGCCCCGTCGTAAACACCGCAACCTGCCAGAACAACTGCAAATTTCATATTTTGTATCTTTAGATTTTTAATCCGAGCAAGGGTTAAAATTACGAAAATAACCTGAAGACATGAAACGTACATTTATTGCAGTCAGGGTAAAGCCGGGTGAGAAGCTGGAGAATTTTTTTTCAAAGCTTAAAGATGAAACTGGGGGATCGGTCAAATGGGTAGAATCCGACAGGATGCATATAACGCTCGCCTTCCTTGGTGATACTTCGGAAGATACTGTCAAAGAAGTGTCTGACAAGCTCAGGGAGATATGCGGAAAGACATCAGCATTCAGTTTCAGCATTACCGGTCTGGGTGTTTTCAGGAATCTTCATGATCCCAAGGTAATCTATGCAGGGATTGAAGGATCTCAACCACTTAAGGAATTGTTTGAAGTGATTAAAGAGGCACTTGCCGTGCTTGAGATTCCTGTCGAGGAAAGGGCTTTCAGTCCGCATCTCACACTTGGCAGGGTGAAATGGCTGAAGGATAAAAAGGCACTTGAGAGGATGCTTAAGGAGTACAGCGGAACAGAATTCCAGGGAGTAAATGTTACAGAAGTTATCTTTTACGAAAGCATACTTAAACCTGCAGGGCCGGTTTATATCCCGATGAAGACTTTAAAGCTTATCTGATCGGCAATCGTGCTATCTAATCAGAGCTCTATCTGAATGCTAAAATAGTATCCATTTTCTATACTTCCTACATTCCGCGTCCGTTCAGTATTATGAAGCTGGTATAGATAATTATCCTCAGGTCAACAAGCAGACTCATATTCTCGAGATAGAGCAGATCATACTCCAGGCGCTCGATCATCTGGTCTACATTTGTTGCATATCCATATTTCACCTGTCCCCAGGAGGTGATCCCTGGTTTTACCTTTAGCAAACGCCTGTAGTGCGGAGCCTTCTCCGTTATCCTGTCTATATAAAACTGCCTTTCAGGCCTCGGGCCTACAAGCGACATCTCGCCCCTTAGCACATTCACGAGGTTCGGTATCTCATCTAACCTGTGCCTCCTCATGAACCTTCCTGTCTTTGTCACCCTTTCATCATTTACGCTCGACAGCATAGGCTCCCCGCCCTCTGCGTCGCAGCGCATCGAACGGAGTTTGTATATAGTGAAAGGTTTGCCATTTTTCCCGATTCGTTCCTGTGAATAGATCACCGGCCCGCCATCCTCCATCTTAATTATTACAGCAAGAACGGCGATTACAGGTGACAATATCACAAGGAAGATCAGAGCGAAAAGATAGTCAATCCCCTGTTTTACATTCGCCTGCCACAAAGGCATCAGCCTGTCTGAGATCTCAAGAAACGGGGTTCCGTAGATTGAAGTATGCTCAACCCTTCCTGTAAGTATGTCCTTTAACGAAGGGATGGCTTTTATGGTTATATCCGAGCTGTAGAGCATGCCTGTAATAAGTCCGGTCATTTCATGCTCGTTCCCTTCAATCGCTATTATTGCTTCCTCTACAGAGTGCTTCTCTATTATCGCAGGAAGATCATCTATCCTTCCAAGGTGCTCCACCTGGTTGCCAAACAATCCCGATTCTTTTCCGCTGACACTTACATAGCCTCTTATAATAGATCCCGAGGGTATCTTTTCATCCCTTATCCTTTTGTATACATCCCAGGCAAGGCCGTTCGATCCTATTATGATTGTGTTATATCCAAGCTTTCCGCTGTGCACCCTGGAAGCGATTACGCTTGTGATTATAACCCTTGGGATGTAAGTTAAAATGAACTGCAGACCGAAGAGGGCAAGGAACATACCTGTGAAAAGTGAGGCTTCAGTGATAAAGCCTTTGATAATCAACAGTAAAAATATGATTATCGATACTGTAAAGGTCGAAACCAATGAATAACCGAGTTCAAGAAGCCTGGATCTCTTAAGTGAAACAAGGTAAAAGCCGGAAAACAGATAAACTGTTAACCATGCAGCCGGCATAACAATAAGCCCTGTTATGAATTGCGATGAAGTAACAGGTATTTCTGCTGCACCTGCCCGGTCCCTTATCATGCAAAATAAAGCCCATGCTGCCATTGATCCTGCAAGGTCCCATGCTGCATAGAGATATGATCTCTTTTCAACTTTCATTATCCCGCCGGCGATATAAATATTTACTTGTCAGGCTGTTGTCCTGCAAGGTTAGCTAATGGAAAGATATTATTATTTCGCCTCATCTCCATAAAAAAACATGTTTTATATTTGCTGGCACTAACAGAATGATTTGGGAATGACCGATTCTTTTGAGGCCAGGGGACTAAGGAAAAAGCTTGTTGACAGCCTGAGGCAGAAGGGTATCACCGATGAGGAGGTACTGAGGGCAATTAACGCCGTCCCTCGTCACAGTTTCATGGACCCCGCTTTTCTGAGTCATGCTTATGTTGACAAGGCCTTCCCTATATCGTCAGGACAGACAATTTCTCAGCCCTATACTGTTGCAGTACAGACCATGCTTTTGCAGGTAAAGAAACGTGATAAGGTCCTTGAGGTTGGCACGGGCTCGGGGTACCAGGCTGCAGTACTTGCCGAGATGGGGGTGAAGGTCTATACAATAGAAAGATTCAGGGAGCTTTATATAAAATCACAGCGCATAATCCACGACCTTGGCTACAATGTAAATTTTTTCTTTGGCGACGGTTACGAGGGAAAAGAGCAATACGGACCTTTTGACGGTATTCTTATTACGGCTGCGGCTCCTGAAATCCCTGAGAAACTTCTTAAGCAGCTAAAGACAGGCGGGCGCCTTGTCGTTCCTGTCGGCAATCCGGATATGCAGGTTATGACAGTTGTTACAAGAACCGCTGATGACGTGTTCGAAACGACAACACACGGGAATTTCGTCTTTGTCCCGATGCTGAAGGGAACTGTAAACTGAAAAAATCAGATAATGGAAGTATTTAAACTAGTCTTTTCACCAATTGAGGTGAATACATATGTTCTTGCTGGAAAATCAGGAAAGTGCATTATAATCGATTGCGGATGTTATGATGAAAAGGAGTTTTCGAGGCTGGTGAAAGCGATTGAGACCAGGAAACTGCAACCGGCACTTCTCCTTAACACGCATTGCCATCTTGATCATGTTTTCGGTAACCGTATGGTTTTGGAGAAATACGGGCTCAGTAGCCATTTCTCGGTACTCGAGGAATCCAACCGCCTGAATGGGCCTTCTCATGCAGCATTGTTCGGTCTTGATATGAGAGTTGCCCCTGAAGCGGAAAGCTTTATCGAACACGGACAGGTTATCACAATGGACGAGATCTCGCTGAAGTGTTTTCTTGTACCTGGTCATACTGCCGGTAGTATTGCGTTTTATTCCGAGGCTGACGGATGTGTATTCACCGGTGACGCCCTTTTTGCAGGCAGCATAGGCAGGAGCGACCTTGAAGGTGGAAACCATGTGACACTTGTTAACGCTATAAAGTCTCACCTCCTCACGCTTCCGGAGGATACGATAGTTTATTCCGGTCATGGACAGGCCACAACAATAGGGAGGGAGAAAAAGACCAATCCATACCTCGTATAAAGCATGTCTTTTTTCATGTTTTAAAAAGATTTCTTTTAGTATTTTCGCATGACTTTTCAATTCACTACTAATTCATTTCAAACATTATAAGTATCATGTTATCAGACAGATTTGTTCATCGCCATATCGGCCCTCGCACAGAGGATCTGAATAAAATGCTCAAAACCACAGGAAGTGCCTCAATTGACGATCTCATTGAAAAGACAATACCCTCCCAGTTAAGACTCAGGAATCCGCTGAGGCTTCCAAAGGCAATGACGGAATTCGAGTATCTTAATCATATCAAAGCCGCAGGTGTAAAGAACAAACAGTACAGGTCATTCATCGGACAGGGTTATTACGGGGTGGCTCCCCTTTCTGTAATTATCAGGAATGTTCTTGAGAATCCTTCATGGTATACATCTTACACCCCATACCAGGCAGAGATATCACAGGGCAGGCTTGAAGCACTTCTGAATTACCAGACCTTGATAATGGAACTTACAGGGATGGAGATTGCCAACGCATCCCTGCTTGATGAGTCTACAGCTGCTTCCGAAGCAATGATAATGATGTTCAACGCCCGCCCGAGGGCAGCTGTTAAGGCAGGTGCAAATAAATTTTTCGTTGACGAGGATATCTTCCTCCAGACAGCCGACCTGCTTACAACACGCTCTGCGCCACTTGGTATTGAACTTGTTACAGGTTCATTTAAGACATTCAGTTTCGATCCTTCGGTATTCGGCGCTCTTGTCCAGTACCCTGCAGCCTCGGGTGAGATTCGCGACTACAGCGAATTTGCAGCGAGTGCACACCAGGCTGGTGCCCTTCTTGGTGTTGCAGCCGACCTTATGAGTCTTGCCTTACTCACACCCCCGGGAGAATGGGGAGCAGACATCGTTGTGGGATCAAACCAGAGGATGGGTCTCCCGATGAGCTACGGAGGTCCGCATGCTGGCTATTTTGCCACAAAGGATGAACTTAAGAGAAGCATGCCGGGAAGGATCATCGGAGTATCTGTGGATGCACAGGGTAAACAGGCACTCAGGATGTCGCTGCAGACAAGGGAACAGCATATAAAGAGAGAAAGAGCAACATCAAATATATGTACTGCCCAGGCACTCCTGGCTTCGATGTCAGGGATGTATGCACAGTATCATGGCCCGGAAGGTCTAAAGGCAATTGCAAGTCACATTCATAAAACAGCAGTTACAATTGCTGAAGCTCTTACATCGCTGGGACTGAAACCTTTACATAGCCAGTTCTTTGATACGATAAGCTTCAAACTTCCTTCAGGAGTAAGCGAAGAGGCAGTTCAGAAAGCAGCAACAGCTGCTAAAATGAATTTTTGGTATCCTGGTAACGGAGTGGTCTCAATAAGTACCGATGAGATCACAACCCTTGAGGAAGTCAACATTATAGCTGGAGTATTTGCAGAAGTAACAGGCAAAAAGCATGCTGGGATCAAAGTCCTCTCTTCAGCAACCGGAATTGAGGATAAGTTCATAAGGAAGTCATCCTTCCTTGGTGAGGCATCCTTCAACAAATACCAGAGTGAGACAGATATGATGAGGTATATCAAGATGCTTGAAAGAAAGGATTTCTCACTTACAACATGCATGATACCTCTTGGCTCATGTACAATGAAACTAAACCCGGCAACCTCAATGTTTGCGATGAGCTGGCCGGAGTTTGCCAATATACATCCTTTCGTTCCGGCTGACCAGGCGGAAGGCTATTACCAGGTCATGAACGAACTTGGTGAGGCACTGAAAGAGATAACAGGATTCAGCTCCGTTTCGTTCCAGCCAAACTCAGGAGCTGCAGGTGAATATGCCGGACTGATGGTTATCAGGCAGTATCACATAACAAGGGGTGAAGGGCACAGGAATGTAGCACTCATACCTTCATCGGCACATGGTACAAACCCTGCCAGCGCCGCAATGGCGGGGATGCAGGTTGTTGTTGTTGAATGTGATGAGAAGGGGAACATAAATGTTGAGGACCTGAGGAAAAAAGCAACCGAGCATAAAGCGAACCTTTCTTCATTCATGATAACATATCCTTCAACACATGGTGTTTTTGAAGCAGCTGTGAAGGAAATGACAGATATAGTGCACGCTAATGGCGGACTCGTTTATATGGATGGTGCGAATATGAATGCACAGGTGGGGCTCACAAACCCCGGTTATATCGGTGCTGATGTATGCCATCTTAATCTCCATAAGACCTTTGCAATACCTCACGGAGGCGGTGGACCAGGCATGGGCCCGATACTTGCAAATGAAAAACTTGCAGAGTTCATGCCATCCCATCCGGTTGTCAAAACAGGTGGAAGCCATGGAACAACAGCAGTAGCAGCTGCGCCATTCGGAAGTGCACATGTGCTTACAATTTCACATGCCTATGTCCTGATGATGGGGCCTGACGGGCTTACCGACGCAACAAAATACGCAATACTGAATGCAAACTATATATCAGCCTCTCTTAAGGATTCATTCAGTACTCTTTATACAGGGTCAAACGGAACTGTTGCGCACGAACTCATACTCGATTGCAGGCATTTGAAAGCAGAGTGCGGTATCACAGAAGCAGATATTGCGAAGCGACTGATGGACTACGGTTTCCACGCTCCTACATTGTCGTTCCCGGTTCATGGAACACTTATGGTTGAGCCCACTGAATCAGAGCCTCTCTCTGAACTCGACAGGTTCATTGATGCAATGCGCAGCATAAGGAAAGAGATTGATGAGGTGCGTGACGGGATTGCCGACAAAGAAGATAATGTTTTGCATAATGCACCCCATACTGCGGCAGTAATCACAGCAAATGAGTGGAACCACAAGTACGACAGGCAGAAAGCTGCATTCCCCGTAAAATGGATTGCAGAGAATAAGTTCTGGCCTTCGGTAGGCAGGGTTGATGATGGTTACGGCGACAGGAACCTGGTTTGCTCATGCGCCCCTGTTGATGCTTACAGGACCGAGACACTTAAGTTCTGACAAGCTCCAGGGTGCTGATCCTTGTATGAAAGGATTAAGCTATATATTTATATCAGCCTGCCTTCTGCTTGCATCATGCAATGGGGGCAGCACAAAGCCAGCTGATGACAGGATGGTAAGTTTGATTACACTCGATCCGGGTCATTTCCACGCGGCCCTTGTACAGAAATCAATGTACGCGAATGTATCGCCTGTTGTGCACGTTTATGCACAGCCAGGGGCTGACCTTGAACAGCATCTTGCAAGGATCAATGCCTATAATACCAGGGTGGTCGACCCAACTTCATGGAAAGAAATAGTTTACCGTGGCGATGACTTCCTTAGCAGAATGTTAAGCGATAAAGCGGGGAATGTAGTTGTCCTTGCCGGTAACAACAGGAATAAGGCTGAGTATATAAAAAAATCTATAGAGTCGGGCCTGAATGTACTTTCAGACAAGCCGATGATAATAGATCCTGCTGATCTGCCGGTACTACAGCAGGCATTTCGCACAGCATCTGCAAAAGGGCTGCTGTTATATGATATAATGACCGAGAGGTACGAGATAGCCACGATACTTCAGAAAGAGCTATCGCAGAATAGTGAAATTTTCGGACAGCTTACCGATGGTACAAAGGAAGATCCGGCAGTGACAAAAGAGAGCATACATCATTTTTCAAAAATAGTATCCGGTTCGCCACTTATCAGGCCTGCCTGGTTCTTCGATACTGAACAGCAGGGTGAAGGTATAACTGACGTGACAACCCATCTTGTCGACCTTGTGCAGTGGGAATGTTTCAGTGACAGGGTGCCAGACACCTCGGATATTCATATGGTGTCGGCGAGGAGGTGGGAAACCTGGCTCTCATCGAAGGAGTTCAGGGAAGTAACAGGATTGGATGCTTATCCCGGGTACCTGAAAGCAAAGACAAGGAACGACAGCCTGGGAGTGTATTCTAACGGATCAATGACCTACAGCATAAAGGGTAAATGGGTGAAAGTATCTGTTGAATGGAGGTACAGGGCACCTGAAGGCGGTAGTGATACACATTATTCAGTGATGAAAGGCACAAATTGTGATCTTGTTATAAGGCAGTCGGAGAAGGAGAAATATCTACCCGAGCTTTATATAGAGAATATCAAGGGAGGCATGGATGGTTTCAGGGCTAACCTTACAAAAGCACTTTCCGGACTGCCGTATGACAGTCTTTCTTTCATTACTGCAGGTAATGGACTGAGAATCGTAATTCCATCAAAATACAGGGTTGGCCATGAAGCACATTTTGCACAGGTCACTGCAAAATTCCTGGAATACCTGAAAGCAGGTAAATTGCCTGAATGGGAAGTACAGGGGATGCTGACAAAGTACTACACAACAATGTCGGCACTGAAAATGGCAAGGGGATTCAGAACAGATCTTCGATAACCATAGAATATAAATCCTTCAATTCGATTCCTGCTGCTTTGGCCTGTTGCGGAACGAGGCTTTCCTCGGTCATGCCTGGAACAGTATTAATCTCAAGGAAGAACGGTTTGTTCTTAACTACAATGAAATCAACCCTCACAATACCCTTGCAGCCAAGAAGGTCATAGACAAGTGAACTCAGTCTCTGTATCTCTGACACAACATCCTCTTCCATATTTGCCGGGGTAACCTCTTCGGATCTTCCGGGTGTGTATTTAGCCTCGTAGTCGAAGAACTCATTTTTGCTTATTATTTCCGTTACGGGGAGCAGGAGTTTCCTGTTCCTGGATTTTACAACACCGCAGGCCACCTCACGTCCGTTCATGAAGCTCTCAATCATCACTTCGCTGCTTTCGGCAAAGGCTTTTTCAATAGCAGGCAGCATCTCTTCGGCCGTCTTCACCTTGGAGACGCCGCAACTTGATCCGCTTGCATTAGGTTTTACAAAGCACGGAAGCCCTGTACGGGTAATAATGCCATGAACATCAGCTTCTTCTCCTTTCCTTAGTATAAGTGCATCTGCCATCTCGATGCCATATTCTTTAAGGTAGAGTTTTGTCGCCTGTTTGTTAAAAGTAAGTGCCGATGAGAAAGCGCCACAGCTTGTATAAGGTATCCCGAGCATATCGAAATAACCCTGGAGGAGGCCGTTCTCACCGGGTGTTCCATGAATCGCAATGAAGACTGCATCAAACCTTATACTGGTGTCATCAAGCTTAAGTGTGAAATCGTTTTTATCGACATTGAAAGCCCTTCCTTTATCATCTTCCCAGTACCATTTTGTTCCGCGGATCATTATAATATATACCTTATAATTACCTGACAGGGCACGGGCAACGCCGGCAGCACTCTTCACAGATACCTCATATTCAGAAGAATCGCCACCTGCTGCAATAGCTATTGTTCTCATCTTAATTCATGTTTCTCATTCAAAAATAATATAATTCCCTCTACCTTCTAAAAAAAAGTATTTACCGGTTAAAGGGAACTTCTCACCGCAGATTTTCGATGTTACGCGGATAAGAAATTGCTGTTTCAGGCCGATGTATTACCTTTGATTCAAACTTTTAAAAAATTTAGAAAATGAAAAAAGGTTGTTTAGTATCAATAATCATTGGTGCAGTACTGCTCTTTGTTGTGATCATGTTTGTAGCATGGGGTGTAAGAAGTTATAACAAAATGGTTACAATGAAACAGGGTGTAGAAGCCCAGTGGGGCAATGTTGAGACAGTCTACCAGAGAAGGATGGATCTTATCCCGAACTTCGTGAATACTGTAAAAGGTGCAGCTAATTTTGAACAGCAGACCCTTACCCAGGTTATTGAAGCAAGGGCAAAAGCCACTTCTGTCCAGATTGATCCGACAAAACTGAATGAGCAGTCGCTTGCACAGTTCCAGCAGGCACAGGGTGCAATCAGCTCATCACTGAGCAGGCTTATGGTTGTTGTTGAACAATATCCCGAGCTTAAGGCAACACAGAATTTCCGTGACCTCCAGACAGAACTTGAAGGCACAGAAAACAGGATTGCAACAGAGAGACGTAAGTTCAACGAGATCGTACAGGGTTACAACGCTTATATCAAGATGTTCCCGCAGAGCTTGCTGGCTGGCATGTTCGGTTTCTCTGAAAAACCATATTTCAAATCAACTGAAGGGGCTGATAAGGCACCTGAAGTTAAATTCTAGTGCTTCTGACTAAATGAATGCTTCATCATTCTTTACGAAGGATCAGCAGTCACAGATTGTGGCTGCTATCCACGAAGCTGAAAGCAACACCTCAGGTGAGGTGAGGGTGCACATTGAGACAACCTGCAAGGGTGATGTGCTCGACAGGGCTGCATGGATATTCGGCAAACTTGGAATGCACAAAACAAAAGAGCGCAATGGTGTGCTCTTTTACCTTGCCGTTGAAGACAGGAAATTTGCAGTGATAGGTGATGGCGGAATAAATGCTAAGGTACCTGAAGGATTCTGGGATGATGTCAAGGAACTCCTGGCAAAGAATTTCCGGGATGGAAAATTCACGGAAGGCCTCTCTGAGGCAATTATCCTGGCAGGGTCACATCTCAAGACACATTTTCCGCACCAGAAAGATGACGTTAATGAGCTTAGTGATGAAATATCATTTGATAAACCGAGGGGAGGAAAGTAGTATGAGTAAGAGGATTTTTTCATTGCTAAGTGCAGCTCTGCTGCTGGTTTCAACATTAAATGTTTTTGCCCAGGGTATCCCGGAAAGGCCAAACCCCCCGAGGCTTGTTAATGATTATGCCGGTCTGCTAAGCAGCAACGAGGTGGCTTCCCTCGAGAACAAACTTGATGTTTTCAACGATTCCACATCAACACAGATCGCAATAGTCATTGTAAAGGACCTGGGAGGTTATGAGATTGAGGAATATGCCCAGAGGCTGGGTGAAAAATGGGGCGTAGGCCAGAAAGGTCAGAACAATGGCCTGGTTATAGTAGTCAAGACAAAGACTGAGGATTCAAAAGGTAGGGTCTTTATAAAACCAGGCTATGGTGTTGAAGGACCTGTACCTGATCTTACCTGCGCTAGTATAGTTGATAATGAAATACTTCCCGAGTTCAGGAATGGTAATTATTACAACGGGCTTGATAAAGCGACAAATGTTATAATGTCACTTGTACGAGGTGAGTTTTCAGCTTCACAATACGGAAAAGACCCTGGCAAGATCATAAAGAAAGGTGCTCCCGCAGGGATAATTGTCATATTTATAGTAATCTTCATCATTGCCATGACAGCAGGCAGGTCGAACCATAACAACCTGAGCGGTGGCAGGGGAAGCGGATTACCTCTCTGGCTTCTACTAACAATGCTTAACTCCGGTAATCGTTCAGGCGGAAGCTGGGGCGGATTCTCAGGAGGCGGCGGCTTTGGTGGCGGTGGCGGCGGAAGCTTCGGCGGCTTTGGAGGCGGTAGCTTCGGAGGCGGCGGAGCAGGTGGAAGCTGGTAAGAAAGGCGGAAGGCTAAAGGCGGAAGGCTGAGGGTTTTTAGGGAATCAGCTTTCGCGTAACGAGGTATAGGAACGCCATTTTTCGATAACGGTCTGCATATCAGAAGGCAGGTCGGAATCGAAGGAGAGGCGTTTCTTCGTTACCGGATGGTCAAATGCAAGCGATTTTGCATGAAGGGCCTGGCGTGGAAGTATCTCAAAGCAGTTCTTTACAAACTGCTGGTACTTCGAGAAAGTGGTGCCCTTAAGTATCCTGTCGCCACCATACTCCTCGTCATTGAATAGTGGATGCTTTATATAGCTGAAATGAACCCTTATCTGGTGCGTTCTCCCTGTCTCAAGCTTACATTCAAGAAGAGAAATATACCCGAGGTTCTCGATAACCTTGTAGTGGGTAACGGCATGCTTGCCCTGGCTTCCGTCAGGAAATACATGCATTATTTTGCGGTCTTTTGGATCCCTTCCCACATGACCTGTAATTGTGCCTGCCGGAGGTTCGGGTGTTCCCCATACAAGCGCAACATATTTCCTGTCGGTCGTCCTGTCGAAGAACTGTTTCGCAAGCCTTGCCTGGGCATATTCATTTTTTGCAACGAGGAGTATTCCAGAGGTGTTTTTATCTATCCTGTGAACAAGCCCTGGCCTGATTTCCCCGGTCTGGAAAAGCGGAAGGTCTTTCAGGTGCCACATAAGTGCATTAACCAGGGTTCCTGTATAGTTTCCATACGCAGGGTGTACGACCATCCCGGCCTCCTTGTTGACGACAATCACGTCATCATCCTCATAAACTATATTCAATGGAATATTCTCCGGGATAAGCTCTATCTCCCTTGGTGGAGTGGGCAATACAATCTGTATAATATCGCCGGGCTTTACCCTGTAATTTGGCTTTACGGCTACATTATTTACAAGGATGTTCCCCGCATTGGCAGCGTTTTGCACACGCGACCTTGAAGTATTCTCAAGTCTTGCTGTTATGAACTTGTCAATCCTTAGCAGTGACTGCCCTCCATCTACCTTGATCCGGTGATGTTCAAATAATTCCTGCTGGTCGAGTATCTCCTCTTCAGTCATGCTCATTATCTTGTTTTGACTACCCTTCCGTAAGCCGTTGCCCTGTTTCCCTCGTACCTTGTAAGGATATAAATGCCGGGCATCAGCGACGATACATCAATTCTTTCTGTCCAGTTACTCCTTATAATTTCCCTCCCCTGGATATCACTTATCCGGTACGTTGTGCTTTCTTCATCAGCTACACCCTGGTTGTCGATATAAATATAATCACCTGCCGGGTTAGGCCAGAATCTCAGTTTCCCCAGATTACTCCTGGTATCATCTATACCAGTTGTACTTATCCTCGGACCAAAAACAGGCCTTATCATCACACTTCCTTTTGTCTGTGAGACATTCCAGTTGCCGTTCAGGTAATACATCAGGCGTCCCTGGTGGGGAGTGTTCAGGTCAAACCCTGCATTAAGGAATGATTCACTCAGTTGCTGCCAGCCGACGTAGTAATTCCCGTTCACAACAACAGGATTCGAAAGTGTATAGGTTCTGAAACCGTTTATATCGGGTCCCTGTTTTACCGACACGCCTGTCTCAGTTGACAGCACGGTCCCCGGGACACCTGCATCATCTGCCCAGACCATCAGGTTAAAGGTCTTGTAGTTTGCATCACCGAGGCTCTCGTTGAAGCAGATCCTTACACCCCTGATAGTATCTGGTCCGGGAGAGTTATACCTGTAAGCCACCATGGCGTTTCTCGATCCAAGCCCGTTTATGCCGTAACCGCTTTCTGACGTGCCGTCGTCGAATGCATAGTAATCGGTGAACCGCTGCAAATATGTAATCGTATCATTGGCTTTAGGATCGGATATACCTGTACCAAGCCAGCTCTTTATCCTGAACAGCCCGCTGTCGGGATTATCAGTATTGAATGTATATATAAGGTTCGCGTTATATGTGATAAGTGAAAGGGGTTCTATGTTTACATTACTGCTGCTAATGTTATGAACAACAGTGTTTTTATACATGTCATATACCTCGAAATACCTGAAAGGATTCTGAACAACCGTATCGTTATTGAAATAATTTATTGTGATATAAGGACCCATCTCGGAAAGGAAGTACATCCTGAACTGTTTCCATGGCATTGCCTCATAAGTCTTCAATGAAGATCTTACTGGTTTCGTGAAAGCAACATCACGGAAGACAGTGTCGGCATTGGTCCTGAGATTTTTCAGGTAGATGTAATCTACATTCCACTGGTCGCAGTTTCCAAGCATCGACGGATCACCGTCAGATGCACTAAGACTTGCATAGTTTATGAACCTGAAGCGGAAGCCTGACTTCAGGAAAGCGGGATTCTCAATCCTTATAATGGCTGCCCTGAAAGTATCCGATTGGCTTCCGGGTGCTTTCCATACAGAGTACCATTTGTCTTCAACCGGTGCATAGAACTGGAGAGTAAGGCTGTCCTGCAATTCAGGCGGATCGGCAATCCCCCCGGGTTCGTACAGGAAACTCAGATAAACGCTGTCTGCAGGGCTGTAATTCAGTCTTATGGGCAGCGATGTGAGATGGTCAGCTTCGAAGCCAAGCGGTGTGGCTGTCAGGTATAATATGCCATTATTATCGATAGCGTCAAATGTGGCAACACCCTGGGTCCTTTGCTTGACTGAATATGTGTTGTTAATGAATACATAGTTATCCTCCCACTTCGACTGGTCGGGATAAACCGCTGATTGGGAGAAGTCGTCAAAAAAGGGAAGGTCAAGCGTATCCGCAGATGTAAAACTCTTCCTGTGATCCAGCCTGTTCCAGGCATTTTTTACCTGCCTGTCGGAATAGAGACCCTTTACAATTTCCTGGGCAGTGACGCTGAAGGTTCCTGCAATAAGAAAGGATATTATAATGAGTTTCCGGGTCATCAGGTTTCCATTTGCAGGCTAGTGATTGTCGATTGCACTAAGGGTGTCTTTCAGGTTCACAAGTGTTGAATCAACTGGCAGTTTTGCTGAGTCGACAGTCAGCCAGAGGTAGACAGCAGATCCAAGCTGCAGCCTTGCATTATTACTGTACTCCGGGTTCTGTTTGTAAACAAAGGCACTCGTTGTGTCGTCTGCCGTAACTATCGTAGAGTCGTAGATATAGGTTCCGAGGTTCAGTGAGGCTGCGAGAATATCATTCTTTGCTTCATAAAGACTAAGTCCTACAAGGTTGGGAACCGGGGTCTTTTCGTTACTGAGTCCTTTTCCCAGTACAAGGTCTATAACTGATCCCTTTTTGATCTTTTCACCAGGTTTTATCTCCTGGCCGTGGTACATTTGTTTCAGTACAAAATCCACTGAGAGGTCTGGCAGGTAGAAACGCTGGCCGACTTCAAGTCCTGCGCTCCCTATCAGTGCTATAGCCTGGCGCTTCGGAAGGCCTACCAGGTCGGGAACAGCCACCATTTCAGGGTTAAATGCATTGATAGTAAAAACAACCCTCCTCCATTTTTTGACTTTGAAACCGGGCTTGGGATTCTGGTCGGCAACGCATCCCGGACCAACAACCGATGTATATACTGAATCCATTACCTGGTACCTGAGCCTGCTCTTTTTTGCAAGTTTTTCAGCCTTGTCTAGTGAAAGGCCATAGAAGTCGGGAACCGGTCTCGCCTGCCCGTGACGGGTGTAAATATTCATCCAGATGAGCAGGATGATAAGAAGACCAACAAGGATAGCCACAGCAAGTCCGAGGTTCCTCGCGAAGGTCCTGGAAAAAAGGTAGTTCTTCAGGCTCATAAAAGTTTCATGAACAGTTATACTAACGCAAAAATAAGGATAAAATTATCATTGCCTAAAGGATGGGCTGGCTAGCTGTACTTAATAATGTTGTAAAGAGTATCTCTTTCAACAGGTATGAAGCCGGCACTTTTTATAAGGGCAGATATCTCGCCTGTTGACAGGGAAGGCTTTTCCTCTTCAGATCCGGCCATTGAATAGATCTTTGTTGTATCATCTATAGTCCCGTCAAGGTCATCAGCACCGAATGAAAGACTAAGCTGGGCGACGTCCCTTCCTGCCATCGGCCAGTATGCTTTTATGTGGGGGATATTATCGAGGTAGATCCTCGAGACAGCATAGTTCCGGAGATCCTCTAATGTGCTCACCTCTCCGAGGAATGACATACTGTTATTAGCCTTCTTGTACTTAAGCGGAATGAAGGCATTAAACCCTTGTGTCCGGTCCTGCAACTGGCGCAGTCTCTCCATATGATCAATGCGATGGGCATAGGTTTCGAGATGGCCGTAAAGTATAGTCGCGTTTGATGGAATGCCCAGCCTGTGAGCCGCTTCATGTATTCTGAGCCAGAGCTCCGAAGAGGCTTTCTCATCGCAGATATGTTTTCTTACAGATTCGTCGAAGATCTCAGCACCGCCACCGGGTATTGAATCCAGGCCATAGTCCTTAAGTATCTTAAGTCCTTCCTCAAGGGTGTAGCCCGATTTGCTTATCATATAGTCGAGTTCTATGGCAGTAAATGCCTTTACATGCAGGGAGGGCCTGTGTTCCTTTATCCGTCTTATAAGGTTTCCATAGTAGTGGATGTCGTGTGAAGGGTGTACACCACCGACTATGTGTGCCTCAGTTACTTCAACATTGTCGAACCTCCTTACTATTTCCATCATCTGCTCAATGCTGAATTCCCAGCTCTCCGGGTCACCTTCAGGTTTATGATATGAGCAGAATTTGCAGTTATATACACAAATGTTTGTAGGTTCAACATGGAAGTTCCTGTTGTAATATACATTTTCCCCGTTAAGCCTGCGACGTACAGATGACGAAAGCAAACCAAGGAGAGGAAGATCGGCATTCCTGTAAAGTATAAGTCCTTCTTCGGGTGAAACACGTTCCCCAGCAAAAACCTTTTCAGCAATTTTTTTCAGGGAAGGATCGGTTATGTAGTTTAACAGTGATTTCATGACGTAAAAATATAAAAAAAGAAAAGGGTGCTTTTAACACCCTTTTCATTATGATGCAAAGAATATCTTATTTCAGTTTAAGCTCTGAAGATACAGTAAGTCTTTTCCTGCCTTTTGCCCTGCGTGATGCGAGAACCCTTCTGCCATTGGCAGTAGACATTCTTTCCCTGAAGCCGTGCTTGTTCGCTCTTTTCCTTCTCGATGGCTGAAATGTCCTTTTCATATTATTGTATTTTAAATTTTATTCCCGGAATTGAGATCGCAAAGGTAGTATTTTTTTCCAAATACAAAATCCCGGGGCTCTTTTTTTATGAAGATTTTCAGACCTGGAGATAGACTATCTTCTTGGTTTCGAAGAATTGTTCGTCGAAAAAACGGCTGATATCCCATGTTGAGACTTTGCTTTTGTAGTCTTTAAGTTCATCGTTTAGATCGCCCCCTTTAAGGCATATGATCCCGTTTGCAAGCGTATTTGAACCACCCTGCCTCACATTTTGACGTGTTAATTTCACAAACTCGGGGAAGGCTGTCACAGCACGGCTTATTACGAAATCATATTTAATCTTATGTTCCTCGACCCTTGACCTTACAGGTTGTACATTCTGAAGACCAAGGCTTTTTGCTATCTCGGTAACAACAAGTATTTTTTTCTGAATAGAATCAAGGAGTGAAAACTGCACCTCAGGAAAAAGTATTGCGAGGGGAATACCCGGAAATCCTCCACCAGTGCCTACATCGAGGATGGTTGTTCCGGCACTGAACATTATCACTTTTGAGATGGCAAGGGAATGAAGCACATGATGGACCTGGAAGTTTTCAATATCCTTTCGGGAAATAACATTTATCCTGCTGTTCCACTCCTCGTAAAGAGGTTGAAGCATTGAGAACTGCCTTACCTGGTTTTCTGAAAGGCTTTGATAATATTTTTCAATAAGGGCCGGCATCTGAAGCGCCTGTTTTGCTCAGGATATTATAAAGGAGGGTTTTTGCCCTGAAAAGCTGTGCCTTAACTGTTCCTATTGGAAGGTCAAGCTCTGAAGATATTTCCTCGTATGAGTACTCCTTGAAGAACCTGAGCTCGATAAGTGTCCTGTACCTTGGCTTCATCTGGCTTACTATCTCACGCAGGGCTGCTATCTTCTGCCTGTGAATAAGTTCTTCCTCCGGATCGGGTGAATCTGACTGTATGTTCACAGTATAATTATCCATATCATCATCCTGGCCATGGTCGATTATTGATGGCGAAGCCTGCTTCTTCCTTATAAAGTCGATACAGTTGTTAGTCGCTATCTTAAAGAGCCAGGTGCTGAAAGCGAAGTTGGGAGTATAGGATTCAAGGTTCCTGAATGCTTTTCCAAATGCTTCTATAGTCAGGTCTTCGGCATCTGAGCCGTTATTTACCATTTTAAGGAGCATAAAGTATATTGAGTCGCGATAGCGGTTAAGGAGTGAAGCAAAAGCTTTCTCATCACCCCCCCGGGCAGCTTCAACAAGGATCAGATCCTGCTTCGCCTTCTCCGATAACTCCTGGTTTACTTCCATGCCTTTGCTGCCGATCTGTTCCTAAAGGTACTCAAATAGAGAGTAATATTAATAAGCGGTGCGAAAATATCAAACAACATAACAACGGGCATAAGGCCACCTTCGTTGAGCCGCCTTGAGCCAAGGAAGAACACTATATGCTGGATTATCAGCCTTGTTTCAAAGATGGCCAATACATATGGCCAGAAATGAAGTCCTGAAAGGAGCACAATAAAAAAAGTGTAAAATAGCAGCCTGCTGAAGGGCTCGAGGACAAGTAAAACCTTGTGCAATGGCCTGTAATACCCTGCAGTTGTAAGGTGTCTTTGTTTTTGCTTTATCCAGCCTTCGATTGTTCTTGCAGGTACAGACCTGGTGTGAGACCTGTGGCTGAATTCAACAGCTGTAGTATTACCAGTGGCATTCGCATTTACAAACAGATCGTCATCGCCTGAGGCTATATGATTATGTGCGCCATAACCCTTGTTCCTGAAGAACACCTGCCTTAACCATGCCAGGTTCCTTCCCACACCCATATAGGGCACGCTCCTTATTGCCATTCCCAGGTATTGCAGTGCGATAAACAGTGTTTCATACCTGATATAACTGTTAAGCAGCCCTTTTTCCCTGGCATAACCACCATAACCAAGCACGAATTCCTTCCCTGTTGTAAAACATGCTGACATGCTCCTTATCCAGTCTTTGCTCACAGGTGTACAGTCGGCGTCTGTAAACAGCAGTATTTCATTTTCAGCGGCCTTTACCCCGATAAACTGTGCAAACTTCTTGCTGTGGGTGAAACGGGGATCTTTATTGATAGATGAAACTTTCAGTTCAGGATATTTTACAAGGAATTCACCAAGCACATCATCCGTGCCATCTTCCGAGCAGTCGTTGACGACTATCACTTCGAATGAAGGATAGTCCTGTTCAAGTACAGAAGGGAGAAAATTCCGCAGGTTCTCGGCTTCATTACGTGCACAGATTATTACAGAAACGGGCTTTTCTGATGGAACCTCAACGGCAGGCTTATACAATGCCGGGGCCAGGTAATACCAGAGATAATAAAACAGCTGCAGGGCGGCAGCAACACAGAATACTATGAAAAAAATCAAAAACAACCCTTCGTTTCCCTCTGTCATCAGGCTCTCAGTTAAACCGGCAATATTAAAAAGATAATCGGAAGATCAAAAGATAGTTTTCAACAAAAGACCCTATTATGAGAACATCTCAAAAATGTGCAGTTTCTTTTTTCTCCTTCCCAGAAAAATTACCTTTGTGCTTCCGAAGAAAAGACAGATGTTCGAAATTACAGCAAGGGATAGCGGATCGAAAGCAAGGAGAGGTGTGCTGCATACAGCACATGGTGATATTCCGACACCGATTTTCATGCCCGTTGGCACTGCAGGAACAGTAAAGGGCGTGCTCCAGAAAGACCTTTCAGGCGACCTTGACGCTAAGATAATACTTGGAAATACATACCATCTTTATCTGCGCCCTGGTATGGAGACCCTGAAATCGGCAGGAGGCCTTCACAGGTTCATGAACTGGGACAGGGCATTGCTTACCGACAGCGGCGGATACCAGGTATTTTCTCTTTCAGAAATAAGAAAGCTAAAACCTGAAGGTGTCACCTTTTCCTCGCACATAGACGGTTCGAAACATCTTTTCACACCAGAGAATACAATCGATATCCAGAGGATAATAGGTTCCGATATAATGATGGCACTGGATGAATGCACTCCCTGGCCGGCTGATCACAAAACAGCTGCAAAATCAATGCATCTTACTCACCAGTGGATGTCGCGTGCAGTACAGCGCTTCAGGGAAACAGACCCGATTTGGGGCTACGATCAGCATCTCTTTCCCATAGTCCAGGGAAGCACCTTCGAAGATCTCCGCAGAGAATCGGCCGAGATGGCTGCATCAACAGGGATGGATGGTATGGCGATTGGCGGACTTTCCGTGGGTGAACCGTCTGAGGAGATGTACAGGATGATTGAAGTTGTAAATGAGATACTGCCTGACGATAAACCACGTTACCTGATGGGGGTGGGAACTCCTGCCAACATCCTTGAAGCTATTGAAAGGGGTGTTGATATGTTCGACTGTGTGATGCCGACAAGGAACGGAAGGAACGGTATGATTTTCACAAGTGCAGGAATCATAAATATAAGGAATAAAAAGTGGGCCGGTGATTTTTCACCAATCGACACTGAATGCCCTTCATACGTGAGCAGGACATTCTCAAAGTCGTACCTGAGGCACCTTATAATATCAGGGGAGATGCTCGGGGCACAGATAGCAAGCATGCAGAATCTTTCATTTTATCTGTATCTTGTGGCTGAAGCCAGGAAAAAAATTGAAGAGGGCGAGTTCGCAAAATGGAAAGTGTCGGCAATAAAAAGAGTTTCAGAAAGATTGTAGACGACCTCAGGATCCGACTGATAGATGTCTACATCATGAGGAAGTTCCTTGGGACTTTCCTGTTCTCTCTTGCCCTTATAATGACAATTGCCGTTGTATTCGACTTTGCGGAGAAGATCGACGACTTCATGGAAAAGGAGGCTCCGCTGCGCGCAATCATATTTGATTATTATTTCAACTTCATTCCATATTTTGCAACCCTCTTCTCGCCACTTTTCGTATTTATTTCCGTGATATTCTTCACATCAAGGATGGCGGTAAATACTGAGATAATTGCTATCCTGAACAGCGGTATGAGCTTCAGGAGAATGATGTGGCCTTATTTCCTTTCTTCGTTCGTGATTGCAGTTTTTACCTTTTACCTTACAAACTTTGTTATCCCGCATGCTAACTCCGTAAGGATTGACTTCGAGGACAAGTACTACAGGAACTCGAGGATAAGAAACGGCATGGTTTATAACTTCCACAGGCAGGTATACAAGAATGTTTATATGTATATGGGCAACTACAAGCCTGAAACACAGACAGGTCTGAACTTTACACTTGAGAAGTTCGATGATAAGGGTAAACTTGTTTCAAAGCTTGTTGCCGCAAGGGTTACCTGGGACACAACAATTCATAAATGGAGTGCCTGGACCTATTACATCCGCAACCTTGAGGGTGAAGAGGAGAAGATAGACAGAGGTATAAGGATAGACACCGCCCTTACGGTGAAACCGGCTGATTTTGCACGCGACCCTGAATTTGTAGGGACTATGACATACCGGGAGTTAAATGATTATATTGATCTTTTAAGGCTCCAGGGCTCGGACGAGCTGAAGCTCTTCCTTCTCGAAAAACACAGGAGAATATCAAACCCGTTTGCGGTATTTATACTTACACTGATTGGTGTCTCCCTCTCTTCTCAGAAGGTGAGGGGAGGTATAGGTATGCAGATAGGAATTGGTCTCGGCCTCAGTTTTTCCTATATACTTTTCATGCAGTTTGCATCCCAGTTCTCCCTGAAGGGTAATCTCGATCCGATGCTTGCCCAGTGGATACCTAACCTTGTTTACCTTGCTATCGCACTCTTCCTCTACA
>JAXLTT010000029.1:0-3043 GCA_046329875.1 Bacteroidales bacterium | reverse complement strand
TGGTTACTGTATAAAAGGGACCAGGAAGGAGGTCATTCCTCCGCGTTACTCGATGGCTGAAGAATTCTACAAGGGAAAGGCGGTAGTACGTAACAATGATCTTTATGGGATTATTGATGAAAAAGGGAAAGCCATATACCCTCTGAAAAGCAAGAGAATAATTTTCGACAGGGAAAATGAGAGATACAGATTTGAAGATCCTAAAACAGCCCATACAGGTGTAATGGACCTTAATCTTAATATTGTTATTCCACCTGTCTATTACAAGGTTAATAAAATAAATAAGGTTTATATAGTCGAGAGATATTTAAACGGAAACTTTTGCAATGGTGCTTTCGGGGTAAACGGGGAAGAACTGATACCCGTCACAATTCCAAGACAACTCGAGGAAAGCTGGACCGGATATATATCCGAACGGATAGAAGGGAATGACGGTATTCTCAAAACATCCGGCGAATTACTCGTCCCGTTTGTTCACAGGTCTGTTGGAATTTATCCTGAAAAGAAGATTATTGTTGTTTCCGACACTGTGCATACCTGTTACCTCCTTGATATGAGCGGGAAAAAAATTTCCGACCGCATTTATAATGATTATAAACTCATTAATGACAGGCTCTTTGCTGTCTGTATAAGCAATAAATGGGGGTTCATAACAAGGAACAGTTTTTCTATTGACTGCCAGTACGATGAACCGGATACGTCATCTTACGAAAACGGGTATTTCGTTTTAAGTAAGAATAAGAAAATGGGTGTAATCGATACTGCAGGCAGGGAAGTGATCCCATTCACTTATGACAAGATTATCAGGTATCCTGATGAAATGTACCAGGTATGGAACAATGACAAAACAGGAATTGCTGATGCCACGGGAAAAATTGTTGTGCCATGCCGGTTTGAGTCTGTTCCGTCCTCCCCGGGTAATGGAGGTTTTGTTTTACTTGATAGCAGAAAGAAATTAGGCGGTATTGGCATCGACGGAAAAGAGCTTGTACCTTTTGTTTTAGACGAGGAATATGTCAGGCAGAACTATAAAACCGCCTCAGCCTATCTTTCGGCACTGCTTAAAATTGATCCGAAAAATCCTGAAATCATATACCTGGATGCTCTTGGTGCCTGCAGCAACCTGAAACCGGAGCAGGCCCTCCCGATACTGACAGGTCATGTTGAAAAATTCGGGAGCAATGTTTATGCACCCTATCCACTTCTATACTTCAGGTCAAAAACATATACAGACCTGAATAATTTCAAGGATGCTGAAAATGATGCAATGTGGGCAAACGCAGGTTCAGCATGGGGTTCAAAAGCATATATATACATGGGTGATAAGAAGTTTAATGAACAGGATTTTAAGGCAGCGGAACATTATTACCTGTATGCAGGGTTGTACCAGAACGAAAAAGAAGCTAAGGAACATCGCAATAAAGCAATAGAGGAACTTAAAAAAAGAGGCCAGTGGGTAGAACCCAAACTGGTGCTTAGTAAACCGGAGCCACCAATCCCCGATCTACCTGTAGCCCTTATGAACTTTACAACTGATGATCTTTCGAAATATGAAGGTAACTACCAGTTCAGGTATTTGTTCACATACCAGGAAGCCCTGGAAAATTGCCCCCGTGGATACCGGATGCCTGAAGCGAAGGACTGGGTAAATCTCATAGAGTACATAATGAAAGATAAGCGAATCACGCCATCAACAGCATGGCTTATAAGGGGCTATATAGGGGAAAACTGGAATACTGAAAGCACAATGCAGGAAGGTTTCAAAACTGTACATTACAGCTATCATTCCCACGATGACTATAAACTGAACATAAGTCCGCTGAGGAGGCATGGATCAAGCGTTGGTATCTCCGACTATATGAGGTCGCACGACATAATCAGATACTGGTTTAAACCGGGTGAAATAAACGGGAAAATGGCAAATATTATAGAGTTCAACAGCGGTGGCTTTGAATGGTACTATGCCGAGGATAACCAGGGAAGTGCCTGCGTGAGATACATAAAGAAATAACAGCTATAACCTTCATAAAAAAAGAACTCCGCACCATTGAATGGCACGGAGTTTCTTTTTTATAGTTAATGTTAGACTGTAGCTGATGCTGTTGACTTGAGGGTGCTCCTGAAGCCGGCAATTTTCACCCAGTAAATGATCCAGCATACGAGTGCACCTATCGAAGCGAAGAAATTAACAAAAGGTATAATACAGCAGCAGAGAAGGATGCAGTATGTAAGACCGATACTGTAGCTGGGCCTGTCTTCCCCAACATTTATGTTTTTCTGTGCAAACTCAGCTTTCAGTGAATCGGCAATATTTCCAACTACAATGAACTGCCATACAATTCCAAAAAGAGGAATAAGAGACAGCCAAACCATTCCAGGTTCCATTTTTCGATTCTCAGGCTTGCAGTCCTGCAGAACACCCTGCTGGGTCAGAAGGAAGAAGATTAGTGGAAGGAGTGATACACCAATTGCGATAAGCACAATCAGGAAGACGGAGGCGCCAAAATATCCCATAGGTTAAAGTTTTAGGTTAATATTAACCGAATGTACGAAAAAAGTTTGATTCGACAACCAGGCTTACTCTTTGCGCACATGACTAATGACAGCCTGTCTGCAGGACTATTTATTTATCTTTGCATTCAACCCTAAATGTTTACTGATGGAGACTCTTGCAAATTTTACAAAATTCCTCCAGGCCTGTATAACCCCTGTTGCGCTTATCTCAGGAGTAGGCCTGCTTCTTCTTACAATCACAAACAGGCTGGGAAGGGTTGTCGACAGGGTCAGGCACCTCGTTGCTGAACTTGATCAGCCATCAGCAAGAAGGGAAAAGATCAAAAAAAATGAGATTAAAATACTGCTTGACAGGGGACGATTGCTGCGTAACTCGATTGCATGGATGCTGGCGGGCATGATATCTAGTTGCCTCATAATCCCGCTTCTGCTTATAATGAGTATCTATGATGTTGACCTGAAAGTTGTTGGCCAGCTTCTTTTTGTAGTTTCAATAATGTCTTTATTCGTGTCGTTGCTATATTTTTTC
>JAXLTT010000028.1:0-3905 GCA_046329875.1 Bacteroidales bacterium | reverse complement strand
GCACTTTATTCCCTTAGTGCCCAGCGGATGCTCCCTTCAAATTTTGCAATAATCGGTGCGGGCAGGACCCAGATTTCTGATGAAGATTTCAGGAACAGGATGAAGGAGGGAATTGTTTCATTCTCAGGTGAGAAAAATATCGCGGATACAGAACTCGGAGCTTTCCTTGATCATCTTTCATATTTCAGGATTGACTTTTCTTCACAGGGAGATTTTGAAAAACTTTCAGAGGTCCTTAAGAAAGTTGAGAGCGCCAGGGGCATCCCCGGAAACTATGTATTCTACCTGGCAACACCGCCCAGTATCTATACAACCGTTGCAAGGAACCTGGCATCTACAGGTCTCAGCAGCGAGGAAAAAGGTTTCAGGAGGATAATATTTGAAAAGCCTTTTGGTTATGATCTCTTCTCCTGCCGTGAACTGAATAATACTCTTCATAAACTCTTTACAGAGGAGCAGATTTACCGTATAGATCATTACCTGGGAAAGGAAACTGTACAGAACCTTCTTGTTACAAGGTTCTCAAACGGGCTTTTCGAACCACTCTGGAACAGGAATTATATCGATCATATCGAGATCACCTCTGCAGAAAGCCTTGGTGTGGAAAACAGGGGAGGGTATTATGACTCTGCCGGTGCGCTTCGCGACATGGTGCAAAACCACCTCCTGCAGATGGCGGGACTGACAGCAATGGAACCACCTTCATCCCTTAATCCCGACGCAATACGAAATGAAATCCTGAAGGTATTCCAGTCCCTCCAGCCAATTAAGGAAGAGGATGTCCCAAAGTATGTAATACGCGGACAGTACACAGCATCGAGGGTGAGGGGTGAATGCCTTCCGTCGTACAGGCAGGAACCAGGGGTGGATCACAACTCAAGGACCGAGACCTACGTGGCTATTAAATTTTATATAAATAACTGGAGATGGGGTGGTGTCCCTTTCTATATAAGGACCGGGAAACGTCTGCCCACAAGGGTTACTGAGATAGTTATACACTTTAAACCTACACCTCACTTCCTGTTCAGGAGCGAGGATGTAAACAAGGCGGTAAACCAGCTTATAATAAGGATTCAGCCGGATGAAGGTATATTATTGAAATTCGGAATGAAGGAACCAGGAGCTGGATTCAATGTGAAGAATGTAAACATGGATTTTCATTACTCTGATCTTGCGGATGTAAGGCTCCCTTCAGCATATGAAAGGCTACTTAGTGATGTGATGCTCGGCGATTCGACCCTATATTCAAGAGACGACACTGTTGAGACAGCATGGAAATTCCTTGAACCTATACAGACAGCCTGGGCAACTAACCCTGATATCAAGATGTATGGCTACCCGGCAGGTACCTGGGGCCCTGAAAATGCAAACGACCTTATAGAAGGCACCGATACATCGTGGCGTTATCCGTGCAAAAACCTGGCCGACGACGGACTGTATTGTGAGCTGTGATTAAATCACAAAACTGCTCGATCGTAAGAGATTAAAATGGAAACAATAATAAAAGTAGCAGATAATCCTGAGGACCTTGCACAAGGCCTGGCAGAGGAAATAACCGACATGATCGCTGCCGCAGCGTTCAGGGGTAAAAAATTCACAATTGCTCTATCGGGAGGAAGTACACCACGATTGCTTTATACAGTTCTTGGAGACAGTTTCGCTGACCGTGCCGACTGGCACAGGGTTCATTTCTTCTGGGGAGATGAGAGATGTGTGCCGCCTGGTGATAAGGAAAGCAATTTCAGGATGACAAGGGAAGCCCTTCTGATGAAACTCAATATACCGGAGGAAAACATCCACAGGATTACAGGAGAAGCCAAACCCTGGGATGAAGCAAAACGATATTCATCAGAAATTTTAGCCCATACTTCAATCATAAACGGGCTGCCTTCTTTCGACCTGATGATACTTGGACTTGGAGACGACGGACATACAGCTTCCATATTCCCGGGTAACGAAAAACTCTTTGAGAGTGAAAAGATATGTGAAACAGCATCTCATCCTGTAACCGGGCAGAAAAGGATAACCGTCACAGGCACGGTAATTAATAATTCGGCAAATATCGTTTTTCTTGTAACCGGTAAGGCAAAATCGGGTATTGTTGCAGACATTATAGAAAAGCCCGGTCAGGCAGATTACCCGGCCGCACTTGTTGAACCAGTGCATGGGACATTAAGATGGTATCTCGACCTCGATGCAGCTTCATTACTTGGCCAGTGGGCCTAGCATAAATACAGGATGTGAACAAAATGTGAGGAAAATAGATTTACAGGTTGTAAGCTGACTATCTATTTTTTTTATATTTGGATTACCTTTTATTAACTTAAATCTCAATGCTATGTCACACGAAAAAGCTAAAGCACAGGAGAACAAGAAAAAGGAACCTGCTAAATCACTGAAGGAGAAAAGAGCCGCAAAAAAAGCCAAGAAAGAGGATAAGAGAAGATAGTGAGGTCAGTAAAGCCTGTGTTTCTTATTTAGTTCCTGTTTTTACAGTAAAGAACAGGTGTTTGTATTTCTTTTGGTAAACCTTATTATTAAACCATAACCTTAAACTTATGAGCAACGGAACATTTGATTTCAATGCATTTATTGCAGAATCGAAGGAGACTCTCCTTAATCCAAAGAGTTATTTTTCCACAATGAAAACCTCCGGTGGAATCGCTGAACCTCTTATCAAAGCTGTTATTTACGGTACCCTGACAGGTATTTTCTACTTTTTATGGAGCTTTGTACATCTAGGCACTGGAGGAGGGCTATTAGGGAGTGCTGTGGGCTTCATGGCATTTATTTATGCAATACTTTCTGCGGTAATCGGTCTTTTTATCGGCGCTGTAATTCTTCTCATTATCTCGTCGATATGCAAGGGCAATACCGATTTTGAAGCCAACATGAGAGTTACTGCTGCTGTGATGGTTGTTATGCCAATCTCAGCACTGCTCAGTTTTACCTCCGGATTAAATCTTTATCTCGGTGCTGTAGTCAGTATTGCTGTATCAGCTTATTCGCTGTGGCTGCTTTATCACGGTCTTGTTGAATCGCTAAAAGGTAATGCAGGAACAGCCAGGATAGTATGCTATGTCTTCATTGCAATCATGGTGCTTTTCCTGCTTATAGGAATAGGTGCAAGGAGCAGGGCCCAGAGGATGCTTAATGAATATAACAAAGATGCACGGGAGATTCTGAAGGATCTCAATAAGTAACGAAACTTATAAAAAAAGGGTGCGTTGGGCACCCTTTTTTATTTATACCTGTTTTATTTCTTAAGAAGGTCGCGGATCTCTGTAAGCAGTGTTTCCTGTTTTGTCGGAGCTGCCGGTGCAGAGGGAGCAGACTCCTCTTTCTTCTTCGCTGCATTCATTGCTTTTATCACAAGGAATACAGAGAATGCAACAATCAGGAAGTCAAATATCACCTGCAGGAAATTACCATAATTCCAGGTAACTGCAGGATGACCGTCTGTTGCAGCCTTCATTATTATTTTCAGATCCGTGAAATTCACTCCGCCGATCAGGAGCCCAAGCGGTGGCATGATAATGTCATTTACCATTGAAGATACAATCTTGCCGAAAGCAGCACCAATTATGATACCGACTGCCATATCGACAACATTGCCCTTCATCGCAAAAGATTTGAATTCATCAACAAGTTTCATAGGATAAGGTATTATTGGTTAGTTTAAAATTTGAATGATAGTCCGGCACCAAAGATTTCCTTGAACTGGGTGCGTACTCCCGTGCCTTCTTTGACACCATCATTATTCCTGTCAACTGGCACCTTTGTATTATCATCATAAACAAGGTTGAGGTTAAGGTTCACACTTATGAGCTTGTTAACCTTCATAACTATAAGAGTCTCCCAGTTCACGTCAATATTCTGAGGCTTATCGAGGTAGTTTGAGAAGA
>JAXLTT010000027.1:0-4322 GCA_046329875.1 Bacteroidales bacterium | reverse complement strand
TGGGCAGACTGGTTAAGGTTCATAAAGTCCATGTCAATAGATGTCCATGGGATATCCCTGTTCAGCTGTGTATGCAGGTGGAGCAGCGGCTTGTTAAGAATATTGAGACCGCGTATCCACATTTTGGCAGGGGAAAAAGTGTGCATCCAGGCTATAAGGCCTATACAATCGTCAGAATTATTTGCTTCAGTGCAGATCGCTGTTATTGAATCAGGTGTTGTCAGAACCGGTTTAAAAACGATTTTCACAGGGGCATTGACATTTTTTCCAAGCCATGCGGCTATCTCAGCTGAGTCTTTCGCAACCTGCCTTAGTGTTTCAGGTCCGTAAAGGTGCTGACTGCCTGTGATAAACCAGGCTTCAGCTTTATTCTTTTGCATTATCATAATATCCAGAATTTGATTCTACCAGAAATAAATGTAGAATGCCATTATTACAACTATAATTATTGCAGAATGGATAACATCCCAGTTTGTCCAGCTTGCCCTTGTTATAGCCTTTTCCTCTGCAGTTGCAGATCCGATATAGAGGCCCCTGATTGTGGCAGGATCCTGCTTGGGGGTCAGCATGCTAACAACAATTATTAGTGCAATTATTATGAAGAAAATTATGCATTCATAATGGAGCCAGTTCGGGGCAACAAAAATCCTGTAAACAAGCCCGTCGGTTGAAAGGTATGAACCGAAAATCTTCAGGACAAGGCGGGTCATTCCAAGTATGAAACCTGCTACGAGTCCATAATAGCCTGCCTTTGAAGTGATCTTTTTTGACAGGATTCCGAGAAGGAATACCGCGGCTATCCCCGGGGCAAGGAGTGACTGTACGTCCTGGAGATATGCATAAAGTACATTACCGAGTCCTTTCATAACCGGTATCCAGAGAATACCCAGGACAACAACTACTATAGTGGCTATTCTTCCTACCCTGACAAGTTCCTTCTCTGAACTTTCAGGTTTGTATTTTTTATAGAAATCGACAGTAAATAAGGTTGCTGAAGAGTTAAAAAGTGATGCAAGTGAGCTCATAAGTGCAGCAAGAAGACCTCCTACAACAAGTCCTTTAAAACCTATTGGAAGCAATTCTTTTACAAGTACGGCAAATGCAGAATCAGAGTTTGGAAGGGTGATAAGCCCCTTCTGGTTAAGCCCGTAAGCAATCATCCCCGGAATAAGGAATATGAAAACAGGAGTAAGCTTAAAGTAGGCGCCAAGGATTGCACCACGGCGCGACTCTTTCTGATCCCTTCCTGAAAGTACTCTCTGTACTATGTACTGGTCGGTACACCAGTACCAGAATCCAATGATTGCAGAACCAAGTATTACACCCGTCCATGGATATTGCGGATCACTTGCCGATCGCATAAGGTTGGTCATAGTATCGCCCGCAGAGTTGACAGGTACTGCTTTGCAGATTGCCATCATCTCCGACCAGCCACCAAGTTTTACAAGACCGATAACCAGGACTGCTATTGAACCAATTAGCAACACAGGTGTCTGAAGAACAGAGGTCCATAAAACCGCCTTCATACCACCAGTGGTAGTGTAAATACCTGTCAGTACAACCAGTCCGACAGCACTGATCCAGAAGAAATCGATTCCGAAAAGTGATTCGATGCCAAATACCTGTTTGAAAACAATGCCCCCTGCATATACAGTCACGGCCACCTTGGTAAGGACATAGCTTACAAGGGAGATAATTGACAGGAAGGACCTGGATTGCTTATTATACCTTTTCTCAAGGAATTCAGGCATGGTAAAAACTCCGCTTCTTGCATAGAATGGTACGAAGAACCATCCCAGGATAAGAATGAGCCATCCATGCATTTCCCAGTGGGCCATTGCCATACCGCTGGAAGCACCTGCCCCGGCAAGCCCGACAAGGTGTTCAGATCCGATATTGGACGCAAAAATTGAAGAACCGATTGCGAGCCATGTTGCATCACGACCGGCCAGGAAGTAATCTGTAGAAGTATTATCCTTCTGCTTTGAAACCCAGAATATTATGCCAACAAGTCCGAGACAGAATATACCGAGTACGATCCAGTCAAGTAGTGCCATTTAGTTGATTTTAAGGTTGGTCTGTTTAATGAAATCTCTCACTATAAATATAAAAAATATTTTAAATGTAACATATACACTTAAAATAAATTTGGAGAGAATTTTCACGTCGAGCTTTTACCCCATGGCCCCCCCAAGGTGGGCTTCAAACAGTACAAATGAGAAAGTCCCTCCTCGGGGCAAGTAGAGGTGAAGACAAAAGCGTCTAATCATTTTTTGACCCCCAACCCCCCAAGGGGGGCTTAAAACCCTGCAAATGAGAAAGTCCCCCCTTGGGAGATTCAGGGGTGAAAAAACAATTGCGAATATAATCTGGTGCTATTCGGCTTCCCAGATCTTAAGATTCTCCTGGATGAAGCTGATGATCTGCTGGTTTTCTTCCTTACCGTTACCCGCGATTGTCATCGGTTCGCCGAATTTCATATGGATTATCTTCCTGTGATCGAGTTTCCCTATTTCCTTTATTAGCTTACCATTGCCCCAGAAATCAGTTTTGATTGCAACAGGTATTACCTGCACATTTGCTTTTTTTGCAAGCTTTACTCCAAGTGAGTTGAATTCCTCCGGGATGAACTTCTCGCTTCTTGTACTCTGGGGAAAAATAACGATTGATATTCCTTTTGAAAGCAGTTCCTGTCCGCCGTTCATAACGGCCTCGAGGTCTTTCCTCGGATCTGTCCTGCCAACAACTATAGGGTCCCTCGATTTCATTACGTCGCCGAATAGAGGGTGCCTGACAAGACTTTCCTTTACAACGAAGGTTACCGGCCGGTGAGGTCTTATAATACCGGGGAAGATCATAGTCTCGAGTGTACTTATATGATTACTGAGGAATAGAACCGGGCCTGCAGGTTTAGAAATATTTTCCATCCCTTCGATATCGAAGATACCACCTATCTTCTCAATGAGCCTGAATATTTCAATTGATGAATCGGACCAGTATTTATCGTCGTAGATTCCGCTTCTTGCCTCTTTGCGTGTCCTTAAAACAATTTTTCCGTAACCTGTAAGGAAAAGGTACCAGTTATCCCTGAGAATCCAGTTCTTCAGATTCTTCTCTTTCTCCTTCGTCCTGTAGCTGTGTCCTTCAAAATATCCGTACATAGTGTCTGAATGTCTTTTGTCTGCGGGTATGAACGTATGGAATTATCTCATCAGGATATCGCGCTTTTCGTCATATTCCTTCATGCCGTCGGTGATTATTGCATACGCTTCGGTCCTTTCAATGAACCGTTCAACAGTAACGTTCTTATGTTCAAGCTTTTTATAGTCCTCGAAGAACCTGCGAAGTTCCACAAGTGTATGCGGTGGCAGTTCATTCAGCTCATTTATATGGCTTACTGACATATCATGACGTGCGACTGCAATTATCTTGGCGTCCTTCTCCTGTTCATCAACCATCTCCATCGCCCCAATGACTCTTGCTTCCACGAGGCACATCGGGTATACATCGATAGAACAGATAACAAGTATATCAAGCGGGTCGTGGTCATCACAATAGGTCTGGGGTATGAAGCCATAGTTTGCCGGGTAGTGAACCGATGAAAAAAGCACCCTGTCGAGCTTTAGAAGCCCTGATGCTTTGTCCATTTCATATTTCCCCTTCGACCATTTGGGGATCTCGATTATGCTGTTCACTATAGACGGTGCTTCAGCTCCGGCGGCAATTGAATGCCAGGGGTGCCTGCCTGTGTTCATAATCTGGTTTTTGGTTAATACTACCCGCTAAAGATACCTAATTAAAACGGTTCGAGACTGTACTCGTTCTTTTTATTGATAAGGTAGGGCAACAGGTAGTTACCAAGAGGAACAGGATCATGCGTTTTAGCCCATTTAGCCGTTGTTGTATACTGATCCTGGAGTTTTTCAAAATCAAAAAGTAGGAAGTTCTCCCGGAATTCCGGTACCCATACCCAGGTTCTCGGGATCAGTTCAGGTGCTTCCATAGCATATGCAGTAAGTCGCTTTATTATCCCCTTTTTCAGAATATTATCGACTGAAACTCCCATCCTGTCAAAAAGACCGTTATCGTTTATGCCAAGCACCCTCAGTTCCTCGCTGACAGATGGAATGCTATCGCTTTTTCTCGATATTATATAAACCTTGTTTATACCTATACCCCTGTATTTCTCAAACTGGAGCAGGGCCCTGAATGGAACATGATCATCACCGACCCCTCCATCAATATACTCGCCATCAGGTATGGTCTTCATGTTTGTGAGCTTTATTGGCGGAAAAGCCACAGGGAATGCTGTTGATGCCATC
>JAXLTT010000026.1:0-5640 GCA_046329875.1 Bacteroidales bacterium | reverse complement strand
GAGTGTAAAGAGGGTCAGGCCAATGGGAGTACTCATGTTGCTTTCGGTCGTTGTCTCAGGGATCTTTTACAAGGTATTCGTAACATCAGTATGGTGCTTCTTTGCGGCTCTTATAAGTATTGTAATATACTGGATACTGGAGGAGGAGAGGAAAGTTGAGTTGAGACTGGCATGAAGCGTTAGGCAAAGGCGAAAGGTATAAGGCGAAAGGCGAAAGTGTCGGATAATTGTGAGAGTCGATAATTTGTGATAGTGTAAACGGATTTTTGTATGAAGAAGATTTTTATCACAGTACTTGTTTTGAGTCCCCTTTTAATTTCATGCAGTAAGAAGGGTGATCCGGCTACTGTTACAACAACAGCGGTAACTTCAATTACAATGACAACTGCAATTTCGGGCGGGAATGTGACTTCTGACGGAGGCTCTGCAGTGTCGGCAAAAGGGATCTGCTGGGCAACACACTCGCTGCCGACCCTTAGTGACATTACTTCAGTTGACGGGGTAGGCCTGGGTGCCTATAACTCCTACCTTACAAAACTCCAAGCAGGAACCGTATACTATGTGCGTGCATATGCGACAAATAAGGCAGGAACGGCTTATGGGAATGAGGTATCATTTGAGACTTATTGAGGAAGGCGGAGGGCAGAAGGCAGAAGGCTGAAGGCAGAAGGCAGAAGGCTGATGGGGAGATGGTGTGAAGGTATTCGGTAATCAGTATTCAGTATTCTGTGATAACAGTGAATGACGGCCCGGAGGGCCCAATGACGTCAAGGACGCGAGTGGAGCGAGCCAATGACGACCGGTAGGGAGAGGGCTGAAGGCAGAAGGCGAAAGTATTAATTAAGTGAGTATATATATTTTTAATCATCAAGGACCGTTAATAATAGAAAAACAAATATGAAAATCAGGGTAAGTTTTTTAGTGATTATCATCTCTTTCATTGCGCTATCATGCACGAAAAGAGATCTTGCAACCATATATACAAATAATGCAACAAGCATCACGGCAACAAGTGCTTTTGTGAAAATGATAATAGCCGATGACGGAGGGGCACAGGTTGCTATTGGCGGTATCTGCTGGGATACAATACCAACCCCGACAATTGACAATAAATACACAATGAATGCATGGGGCAAAGGTGAATTCAATATAAAGCTTAACTACCTTAAGCCGGCAACAAAATACTATGCAAGAGGATACGGTACCAATAGCGTTGGTACAAGCTATGGAAATGAAATTAATTTCACGACTCTCGATACCGTTATAGTTACAAAGTGAAGAAGGTAGAAGGTAGAAGGTAGAAGGCTGAGGGCTGAGGGCGGAAGGGTATAAGGTAAAAGGGCAGGAACAGGAATAAAAAAAAGTATGAGAAACTTTTGTTTGATAGTTTTTCTCTTTTTACTGATGCCTCAGTTCAAGGCATTTTCACAATCGGAGCATCCTGTTCCTAAGACACTTCCAATAGGCAGCAGCGCGCCTGATTTCAGTCTTAAAGGCATTGACGGGAAAATTCATACCATGTCCGAGTATAAAGGCGATGTACTTGTTGTAATATTCAGTTGTAACCATTGCCCGACAGCCCAGGCCTACGAGGAGAGGATAAAGAACATTTCAAAGGAATATACACTACGGGGTGTCGACCTGGTTGTGATATCGTCTAATTCACCAAAAGCGCTGAGCCTTGCAGAAATGGGTTATACCGACCTGGGTGATACATATAACGATATGAAGATCAGGGCGCGCGACAGGTCATTCACTTTTCCATACCTCTACGATGGCGATGAACAGAAAGCAGCGCTTACCTATGGTCCGGTTGCCACGCCACATTGTTTTGTATTTGACAAGTCGAGAAAACTGCGCTATACGGGTCGTGTTGACGGTCATGAAAAGCCAGGCGAAGGATTAAAAAGCGGTGATGGAGGGGAAGACCTGAGGAAGGCAATAGATGCAGTCCTTAAAGGGAAGAAAGTAGAAACAGAGGTCACAAAAGTATTTGGCTGTACAATTAAATGGTCGTGGAAGGATGAATACACGAAGCAGCTATACCAGGAATGGGCTGAACTGCCAGTTACATTGCAGGATATTGACGCGGAAGGGATTAAGGAGCTCGTTAAGAATAATTCAAACAAGCTGAGGATGATCAATATCTGGGCCACATGGTGTGGTCCATGTGTAATTGAATTCCCCGAGATCATAAAGACCGACAGGATGTACCGTGGCCGGGCTTTCGAGCTTGTTACAATAAGCGCCGATGTATATAAGAAGAAAACCGAGGTGCTTGAGTTCCTGAGGGAGCACGAAGCCTCAAACCGAAACTATATCTTCAGGGAAGACGATGTATATAAGCTTCTTGATGCGGCCGACCCAGAATGGTTTGGCGGTATACCTTACACAATCATTGTCGAACCAGGTGGTAGGATCATCTATCATCGACCAGAAGCTATCATTCCTAACGAAATCAGGAAGATAATAGTTGAAAATAAATACCTTGGCAGGTATTATTAAAGATCGTGCGATCATGCGATCTTAAGATCATTATTTTTTGAGGTATTTTATAAAACCACCGAGACTGTTAAGAATTTTCTGGCAATCATCTCTTCTCAATGATGCAACTGATGGCTCAATGTACTTTAAATCTTCAGCTACATAATATAGGTTTTTGATCTCACCTGCCGAGCCTTTTGAGATATCAAGAAAATAACTGAACTGACTGTCAGTTCCCCGACAAAAACCTTCAGCAATATTGTTCATAACTGAAATACCTGCCCTGGTTATCTGATCACGGAATGAAAAATCTTTACACTTATTAAAATCATTGTATATTGATTTTACAAGGATTCGTGATGATTTCCAAACATCTAGATCTTCGAAGTTTTTATAAGTACCCATTTTAGCACGAGTTATAGGTTTATATAAAATTACAAAATTCCAGTCAATACTTAAAAAATCCTGCTTGAACTGATTGCAAGATCGCATGATTGTAAGATTGCACGATCTTATTTCCTGTCCGAACTATATCATTTCAGATTTGTTAAATGATTAACAAACCTGAAAGGAATAACTGAAATGAATACTTCAAATCATATAATTGATAAACGTAAAGTCGTAGTTGTAGGCGCCGGAGCTGTGGGAGCAACATATTGCTATGCCCTTGCGCAAAGCGGACTGGCTGATGAAATAGTAATCATTGATAAGAATGAAGAACTTGCGAAAGGCCAGGTATCTGACCTTGTTCACGGGCAGCCATTCTTTCCAACAGTAAGTATAAGACAGGGAGACAAAAATGATTACACTGATGCAAACCTGGTTGTAATAACTGCAGGTTCGGCACAGAAACCTGGTGAGACCCGGCTTGACCTCCTGAGGAAAAATGCAGCCATTGTAGGTTCCATTGCCCAGGATGTGGCTTCTGCAGAGTCGAGGGCTGTTATGCTGATTGTGACAAATCCGGTTGATGTCCTGACATATGTGGCACTCAAAAAATCGGGATGGGACAGGAGTAGGGTGATAGGATCCGGAACAGTTCTCGACAGTGCGCGTTTCAGGCATTTCCTGGCACAGCATTGCGGAGTTGACGTACATAATGTTCATGCCTATATACTTGGTGAACATGGTGACAGCGAACTTGCAGCATGGTCGATGACGCATATTGCCGGTATTCCGATAAATGAATACTGCCCTGTATGCAATGGATGCAGTAACTGGAAGGCCGAAAGGGAGAAAATAGAAAAACAGGTAAGGGAATCGGCATATCATATAATAAATGCAAAGGGATCAACCCATTATGCTGTGGGGCTTGCAATGGTCAAGATAACTGCTTCGATACTTCGAAAACAGAAAAGTGTTCTAACTGTTTCAGCCCTGCTCGAAGGTGAATTCGGACTGAACGATGTTTGCCTGAGCATTCCATGCATCGTGTCAGACAGAGGTATTGAGAAGATTATAAACAATCCCCTTCCTGATACAGAAAGAGCCCAGCTGGAGAATTCAGCCGGGGTTCTGAAAAAGGCACTGGCCTCTATAGACCTGTCTGTTTGAATAGCCGGGAAATGCTGATTTTTTATTTGTGATTGCTGAAGTTAACCAGCTCTTCATAATTTTTTCGGGAGGTGGCAGCTGATACTGCATCTACACTCTTATCGATATTGCCAATCCTGAGAATTATGACAGGTTTAAAACCGTCAGGGACCTGGAATTCTTTCTTTTTCTCAACTACAGAGCTTACCGGGCCTCCATATATCCTTGCTCCCAGGCCCATGCCCTCTGCTGCTACGAACATGCTGTGGGTTGCAAGAGCACAGTCAAAATCAACTGTTACTCCTGTCTGGTTTGTTTCGGCACCCGAAACGATAATCAGAACGTTACCGTCTACAACATTGTTTATAATCATCTTCATGTCAGCTTCTTCACGTATAACTGTGAATCTCCAGGGCTGATTATTTCTTGCACTTGGCGCTTTTATTCCGCATTTCAGGATCGTCTCAAGTTGCTGATCAGTAACCGGGACCGTGTTGAAGTTCCTGGGAGAATAACCATTAAGGATTGCGTCTGTAACACAGTTTCCTGTTGTCTGTGCATTGATTGAAAGGCACAGCATAATTGCTGCTGAAATAAGTGTAAGTTTTGTTTTCATTTTATTTTTTCTTTGAGGGTAAATCAAAACCTGACTGTTAAGTTACTCTTTTTGCCGGGTTCAGATAATTGGCTGATATGGATTTCTCATGCTTGATCTTTTTTATAACTTTACTTATTACACCTAAAAGCTATGATAGAAAGTATACAGTTACCCGAAGAGATGCTCATTAACATCGGATCCGAATCGAAAGAATTTGCAGTAAAAAGCAGCCGCCAGCTGCCTGTTGGAAGTTCACTTGGAAGGATTGCTTTCGGAATAGTCTGGCTTGCATTCATTTCAGTATTCATTTTCCTTTTCCTTGGTCCTCTTTTCAGGGGAGAGCCGACAACATACCTGCAGAATGGAAAGGAGACTACAATTTCTATTGATAATCTTAAACCGGCACTTCCGATAATTGTATTCCTGAGTGTGTTTGTTGTTATTGGTCTTATAGTGCTGATACCCGCAGTGATTTCACTTTTCAGGCGTGGTGGTTATTTTGCTGGAACCCCGACAAGACTCGTCTGGTTTAAGAAGGGGACTCTGAAAAGTATGTCGTGGGACCAGTTCACAGGAGTAATAGTTTTAAAAGGCAGCAATAAAAAGGGAAGCATCAGCCTTGAGATGAAGACTGGCAGGATGGTAAGCAGGAAGAGCGGATCGAGCTATGTACCGGATATTGTATACATCCTCGGTATACCTGCGGCTTATGAGATTGAACAGATCTGCAGGAAACGGATTGAAGAACACCTTGAAAAGCAATAAGGCGAAAGGAGAAAGGCGAAAGTATAAAGTAAAAATCAGGGTTCGAGGTATTTGACTGCCTTGCCTGTTGAAACAGCGTATTCTATCTCGCTGCGGGTTGATGACCCGATATATCCACCTTTATTTATTACAAAGATCTCGTCTGCAAGGTCGATTTTACGTTTGTGCATGTCGTCGAGCATAACTTTTGTTTTCTCGAGCCATACTTCCTCGTCGCCGGAATGGCCGAAGAGGCCAACGCTTATAACGATGTTGCCATC
>JAXLTT010000025.1:0-8596 GCA_046329875.1 Bacteroidales bacterium | reverse complement strand
CAGAGGCCGGAATGCATTTCTGAATGTCTCACTGCCCTGCACGCTCATTGCTCCGTGTGTGCTGCCGTGATATGCGTTTCTGAAATATACCATACCCGTTCTGCCAGTAAATCTTTTTGCCAGTTTAAGAGCCCCTTCGACAGCTTCGCTTCCCGAATTAACGAAATATATCCTGTCAAGTTCAGGGGGGAGATAACCTGTCAGTAATCCGGCGTACTTTACCTGAGGACTCTGGATCATTTCCCCGTAAACCATTAAGTGGAGATACTGATCAGTCTGCTGGTGAATTGCCTGCAGGACTTTCGGATTTCCGTGACCAACATTGCTGACTGAAACACCTGAAATCAGGTCGATATACTTCTTACCATCAGGGCCATACAGATAAACACCTTCTGCTCTTTCGATTTCGACCATTAATGGTGCCGGGGAAGTTTGTCCCAGGTGGTTCATAAAAAGCTGGCGGTTGGAAAGCAACATAATTGCAATTATCTGGCCATCACATTGATATCATTCAGGAGAGTATCTCTGAATGATTTGCCAACAGGAATGTTCTTAACAGTATCACCAACCACAAGGTCGAGAGAATTCTCCTTGATGGACTGGATCATACTTTTATTGATTATGAATGACCTGTGAACCCTGACAAATACTCCTGAAGGAAGCTGGTTTTCGATAGCCTTCATAGTAAAATGGATTGTAAATTTGTCGTCGCGGGTATTAAGGTTCACGTAGTTCTCAAGCGCTTCAATGAATATTATCTCCCTGAGTTTAAGTTTGACAAGAGATGATCCTTTCTTTATGAATATCTCCTCATCACCTGTGCTTGGAGTTTCTTTTCTTGTGAAATACCTGAATGTTTTATCGATGGCTTTACAGAACCTGGCATAAGTAACAGGCTTAAGGAGGAAATCGACAACATTGAAGTCGAAAGCCTTCATTGCGTATTCTTCCGCAGAAGAGACAAAGATGATATTTGGAGGTGTTTCAATGCTCGTAATGAAATCGAAGCCATCCATTTCAGGCATAAGTATATCTAGGATCACCAGATCGATGTCCTGACGTTGGGTAAGGATATTCCTGGCTGTGACAGAGTCGCTGTAAGTACCGATAAGATTCAGTGACGATGATTTTGCAACATACCCTTCCAGTATCTTGCAACTCAGCTTATCGTCATCAACAATTATACAATTCATCTTACTGTTGGGGCTGTTCAAACATTTTCAAAAATAATAAAATTCTTTCATAAACACAGGCGGTGAGCAATTTGTTGGAAACAGGCATTCAGTATTGTAAAATAAAAAAGGGGCCGTCTCAAATCAAAAGAGACGGTCTCTTTTTTTTAAGAAGCTTTTTACTTTGGGATTGTTTTCTTTGATATGCAGACGATTTTGGAGAAAATAAACAAGAAAACAGACCTTTATACTAGTTCCTGTTGGCTAATTTGGCTAAGTTGTGAGCCAGAGCTACTAAACCGATCTCGATTTCGACCTTACTCAGACCTCTGAGCAATAATTTCCTATAGTTTCTATTCCACTTTATTATTCCAAAAACAGCTTCCACATCTACAGGTCGCTGACTTCGGTATTTTCTTCCCCTTTCACTACAGAGTCTTTCCCTGATTATAGCTTTATACCTGTTAAGATTATGATTGATCCCTATAATCCTGTTCCCTTTCTGATTATGACACATCAACCTAAGAGGACATCCCTCGCAGTTTTGAGCACGATATAATCTTTTTGTCTGAGAAAATCCATTATCTGTTTTATGTGATTCATCCCGAAGGAATGTCATTTTTTGTCCGGCTGGACATATGAAGTAATCATCTTTAGCATCATATTGAAGATTCTCGGTCCGAAAGGGATCCGACTTAAATTTCTTACCCTGTTCTGCGTGAAAGTAGTTATACTTTACAAACGCTTCCACCCCGTTATTTTCAAGATAGTTATAGTTTTCCTCAGAACCGTATCCGGCATCAGCAACAATGACTTCGGGCATTTTGCCAAGATTCTCCTTAAAGGACTCCATATGTACCGGAAGGGTATTGGTATCGGTAGCGCTCTGGTGGATTGTATATCCTAAAATATACTGGTTCTGTGTGCAGATCTGCCAGTTATACCCGGGCTTTAACTGGCCATTCAACATATGATCTTCTTTCATACGCATAAACGTTGCGTCGGGATCTGTTTTTGAGTAACTGTTACGCTTACCAAGAGTCTTTTCCTGATGTTCATATTTCTTAATATTCTCAGGCCAGTTCTTTTTGGCATAGTTAAGTTTCTGTTTTATCTTTTTGTCTACAGGCTTGTCTTTAAGAGCTCTGTTAATCCTATCTATAGTTCGTTCAATTGAGTCCGGATCTATTTTGTCGAAGTCGTCAGGCTCATTGTTCTCAAGTTCTTCCCTGGCTACAGATTCAGCGTAAGCCCATAACTCGTCAAGCTGTTTCTTTATTCGCTCCTTGCTCTTATTTATACTCCGCCCCCATACAAAAGTGTAGCGGTTGGCATTAGCCTCGATCTTGGTACCATCGAGATAAACTTCCTTTAATGTTACCACACCACCCTCAACAAGCAGTAAGACAACCTGGGAGAACACTTTTTTTAGTACCCCGTTTAACCTGTCACTGCGGAACCGGTTAATAGTATTATGATCAGGATAGCTCATTGCGCTAAGCCACATAAAGTATATGTTTTGCTTTAACGCCTGTTCTATCTTGCGGCTTGAGTAATTATTTGTCAGATAACCATAAACCAGCGCCTTGAGAAGCAGCCTGGGATGATAACTGGAGCAACCTCCTCCCTTATACTTATTAAATACTATTTCCAGATCAAGACTATCAATGACTTGATTCACTACTCTAACCGGATGGTTCGCTTCGATCATTTCTTCCAGAGATGGTGGAAGAAGTAAATTCTGGTTGGGACTGTAATCTTTAAAGACTACCTTTGATTTACGTATTTGCATACCTCAAGTTACTATAACCTGAGGTTTTTGAAGGGGGAGGCATCCCCCTTCTTTTCATAAGTTATTAACAATCTGATATTTACTTGTCAATAAAGTAGTAATTTGTTGAGCACGGCGCGCAGGCAGACCGGAAAAGGTGCGAACCGTTTCTGTTTTTTGGAGCGGAAAAGGGCCAGGCGCAAATGGCGAAAAACAGAAACGGTTGTCTTTTCCGGCCTCTTTTTCTTTGGTTCCTTTCTTTTGGAGGAGCAAAAGAAAGGAACATAAAAAAATAAGAGGGTGACCTTTTGAGACACCCTCTTCCATAAATCCTATCTGATGAATTACTTCTTCTTGCCTACGTGATCCTTATAACGGTTCATAAACTTATCGACCCTGCCTGCAGTATCAACAAGCTTCATCTTACCGGTATAGAACGGATGAGATGTGTTGGAAATTTCAAGCTTAATAAGAGGATAATCCTTTCCATCTTCCCATTTGATAGTCTCCTTTGATGGCGCGGTTGTAACGAATGAATTCAGAGCTTTTCCAAGTATCTTTAACTGTTAAACCTGCATCTTTTGCAATAGCAGCAACTAAATCTTTCTTTGTCATCGTAATAAAATTAAAGGGTTAGACCAATTTTTCTAATTGAATACAAATTTATTTTATTTTACTTCATATGCAAATTTATTTTGCCGTTTTTCCACAAATAGTGTATGTGACTTTAAGGTTAAAATGTATCTTTTTTGATGAAGGTCATTTTATTCTCCATCGTCGCAAGTCCGCACCAGTATTAAGTTTCAGAAATATTTTGATGAAAATTATGTTAAGAAGGTGTTGATAAAGTATGTAATAACCTGAATATTAATTATATATAATAACACACCAATGACCCAAATCAATCATTTGATGAGAATAAAACGGAAAATTATGTAACTAAAATAAATCCTAAAACAACAAAAATTCAATAATCAGTAGCCAGGAATTGAATAAATCTTTAAATCAGATGGAAAGTTTACGCCAATCAAAAAGACAGAAAAACCGCAGCCGGGTTTTGTAAAATCAAAAAAGATTATCTTTGCGGCGGTTTCCTTCGCCAAGGCTAAGGAAGCCCGATGGAGAAGCCGGCAGAGCGGTCGAATGCGGCGGTCTTGAAAACCGTTGTTCTGTATCCACGGGAACCGGCCCGAATCCCCTTCTTTTCCGCCAAACGCATCCGGTCAGTTCCGCAGCACACGCTGCGGAATTTTTATTTTGGTGCCGTCCGGTCCAGGTTCACCTGGATAAGGAAGCGGCTTATCAAAAAACCGGGCGAAAGCCCGGACTGACCGGATGCGTTTGAAGCCACCCCAGCGAGGGATCATAAGTGAAACGAATAATCCCTGAAAAACCCTCCCCAACCCTCTCCCAGGAGAGAGGGGCTGTTACAGGATCAGTTTCAGTTTGAAAAGTTATAAAGCCCGGACTGACCGATGCGTTTGAAGTCGATTCCAGCGAGGGATCATAAGCGAAGCGGAATAATCCCTGAAAAACCTTTCCCAACCCTCTCTGAAGTTTACCTCAACCCCCTGAAGGGGGCTTTGGATCCTGCATTCAATATATATCTGCGGGAAAAACCTCCTCCCCAACCCCCCCTCCCAGGAGAGGGCTGTTACAGGATCAGTTTCAGTTTGAAAGTTATAAAGCCCGGACTGACCGGATGCGTTTGAAGCCACCCCAGCGAGGGATCATAAGTAAACGAATAATCCCTGAAAACCCTCTTCCCCAACCCCTCTCCCAGGAGAGAGGGGGCTACAGCAGGATCAGTTTCAGTTTGAAAGTTATAAAGCCCGGACTGACCTGGATGTTGCAGAAGCCACCCCAGCGAGGGATCATAAGTGAAACGAATAATCCCCAAAACTTTCCCAACCCCTCTCCCAGGAGAGAGGGGCTGTTACAGGATCAGTTTCAGTTTGAAAGTTATAAAACCTGACTGCCGGATGCGTTTGAAGCCACCCATAACGAAGTGGAATGGGTTAATTCACTTGGAAGTTCACCACACTTTCACCTGATGTATTGGTGGTATTTGCAGGCGTAAAAGATGTATTGGTAAGCGTGATATTCTTTGTTGCCTTACCTCCGACTTCAAACTTAGCCTTTGCAAGATCAGCTGTTGTTACATTTTCAAGTTTGCAATTACTGACGTTGTAGAGTTTAACTGCCGGACCTTTCAGTACGACACACGTTTTCTATTGTGATCCCGTCGGTTTCGCGTATATCAGCACCGGATGATGCACTGAATGTTGATTTACTGATATTGATATTTTTCTGCGCCCATTTCCGGCAGACCATTGAACAGCATAGCTCTCAGTTTCCCGTTACAGGTGATGTTGCTGATATAAATATCCCTGAATGATGGTGTTTCGACAGTGACCGGTGGAATTGACACCACTTTCCTGCCACACCCGGGTTTGATGCACCAGGGTCCTTGCCACCATAAAAGAGGTCGAAGAGAACAGCTTCATTCGGAATGTTTATCATATTTATATCACCGATATGAATGTTCTCCACCAGGCTCCCTGCCTCTGGTGCTCTTGAAACGAAGGCCAACGTCAGTACCGATGAAGAGGCATTTTGTTACCTTAAATTCCTGATTCCGCCCGACATCTCGCTGCCCACCGTAAACCCACCGTGACCGTGATAAACTACACAATCGCTGATAATCACATTCTCACAGGGTATTCCCCGTTTCCGCCATCCTCGTCTTTTCTGATTTCATACATATTGCGTCATCACCCACATCGAAACTGCATTTATAAATTACAGCGTTTTTGCAGGATTCAAGGTCGTTTTCCATCACCATTCTGCGAATACCAGGGATTACGGACTGTTACATTGAGATTATCACATTTTCACAGATCAGTGGATGAAGGCACCAGGCTGGTGAGTTCTGAAAGGTCACTCCATCAAGAAGCACATTCCGGCAGTTCATAAAGCTTACCATCACAGGCCTCAGAAAATCCTTTATTTCCAAGCCAGGTAGATCACTATTAATTGAAGGGACATTCTGGTCGGTCGAAAGTTCCATTCCTCTCCTGAAACTCTCGGAAGGATACCACTCGGTATTCTTTGAATTAACGATCCCCCCTGAGGCAACCAGTTTTTTCCATTGTGCCTCGGTGAGCTTTTCCTTCTTAACGGCCCTCCAGGCATCACCGTTTCCATCTATCACACCCTGGCCGGTAATCGCAATGTTCTGAAGGTTCCTTCCTGAAATGGGTGACTGACATCTTCTTGTTGTTAACCCTTCAAAAATAGTTTCAACAATGGGATACCTGCTTTTATCATTACTGAATAGCAGCAAGGCGCCACGTTCCAGATTCAGCCTTACATTACTTTTAAACACTATGGGGCCTGTGAACCATAATCCTTCAGGTATATTGACAGTTCCGCCACCCTGCCCTGAGATATAACTGATAGCTTCAGAGATGGCCTTAGTATTATCAGTAATGCCATCGCCCACAGCACCATACTTTTCGATACTTACACTTCTTTTAGGGAAACTTGTTGCATTAAAAGCATTCATTTCGAAAGGAAGATCCTTAAAAAGAGTTTTTGGTACCCTGGATTGTCCTACGCTTTGTTCTTCCCGGAACGGAGCCAGGGCAAAGAAAAGGACAATCAGTCTGAATGCTGATACATATCTCATTTTAATAATTTTAGACTGGAATGCAATATAATAAAAAAGAGGGTGTCTCAAAAGCTACTTTTGCTATATCCACCCCTAAATCCCCCAAGGGGGACTTATTGAAAATCAATGGATTTGTAAGCCCCCCTATATTTGTGCCATTTGGCAATATAGGTTTAATATAGAGTTCTTTGACATAATTGTTAAGTTTGTTGATACAGTTAATAATTGGGTGATGGAGCGTAGGCGTAGCCGAAGCGGAATCACCCAATTATTGGCCATAAAATTTAATCCTATGATTAATAACTCTTCTCTTCAGAAATGGGATCGCCTTAAGCAAAAGCAGTTAGACACCCAATTTGTCAACAGCCTCATTCAAGGGATGAACTGCTCGCAGTTTGAAGCTAAAGCTATCCTGAATGCTGTTTATGAGACCTATCAACCATTTTTTGATAACTCCGGAGCGATGAAGCCAGGACAAGTTCTGTTTGAAGTGGTATCGGTTGAGAATGGTGCTCAGAAGAAGCTTTCTGAATGCAAGATGCTCAGCGTAGTACTTACCCTTGATGCCGGAGAAGAAGATCTTCTGGTTAAAGAGCATGAGGGTGTTCCGGGTCTGCGACGTCACCGTATGGAACGAATGGTAAATGAGGCATTCCAACAAGGAGGTCTGCTTACAGTTGAGGACATTGCCAATAGATTGCTTAATTGCGGAGAGCGTACTGTTTGCCGTGATATTAAGGCACTCAAGGAACAGGGCATTGTTCTTCCTCTACGCTCTACGATAACTGATATGGGTAAATCTGTCACACATCGTGCTTTGATTATTAAACATTGGTTGTCAGGGAAAGAATACTCAGAGATATCCCGGGCAACACATCACAGCATTGATGCCGTAGCAAACTACGTTGACAAGTTCAAGCGGGTTGTCTGCCTGGCAAAGAATAACTATGAGATTAAAACCATAGCCTTCTTAGTCAAGTTATCGCCCAGTCTGACACAGGAATATTACGATCTGTATCATGCAATTGATGCGGTACCACATCGACAAGAAGAGCTAGATGATCTGATAAAAAAAAGTCGCCAGAACGCTTAAACCATCAGTCAGATATGATTCCACAAGCATCATCGGTAAAACACTACAGTTCTGCACACGATAGGTTCCTTAAACCTGCTATTGTGAACTTCTTTGAACGTGAGTTCTGTGGTATGTTTGGTCCTGTTGTCAGAGAAAATATCGCCGATGCACTTATAGATCTTTTCAACTCTCTGTGTCCTGAATCATCAAGGTTAAAGCCGGGTCAGATTGTGTGGAATGCCCTTGACAAAAGAACCAGAGCAGATAGCCAAAACCGGCGGTATAAACCTGTAATACTATCCCTTGTTACAGATGATGAAGTCTCAATGTTCGAGAAAGGATCTTCTGTCTCTTCGATACGAAAGAATGTTATTGTCCGGATGATAAGAGAAGCCTATCAGCAAGGAGCTGTCTTGTCTACAAGAGATTTAAGCCTCTTGCTTGTCTCAAGTTCTGCTTATCTCTCACAGTTAAGAATCGAATATGAGAAAGACCACAAAACAATACTTCCTCATACAGGAGTCATTCACGATATGGGAACCACTTTAACTCATAAACGTCTAATTGTTTACAAACATATCGTTGAAAAGAAAGACCCATCAGTTGTTGCTAGAGAGACAAACCACTCTCAACTGGCTGTAGATAAATATATTAAAGACTTTTATCGGATTAAAACATTGGTAAATGATAAAAAAGATCTGGATTTTATTCATCACACAACCAACATCTCCAAACATGTAATTAATCAGTATCTTCAAATTATTAACACATATGTCAAAGAACTATAAATATTTTAATCACCCTATTGTAATGTCATTTGGCATTATCACGGGGGAAGGAGCACCAAACAAAGCCTTTCCCCCTTGGGGGAAACGGGAAAGGGGGTCATTTGAACCTAAATGTAA
>JAXLTT010000024.1:0-17633 GCA_046329875.1 Bacteroidales bacterium | reverse complement strand
ATCTGAAATACTCGGGGAGATATCAGCAACAACATCTACACTTGCTGTCTCAGGAACCCATGGCAAGACTACTGTATCTACAATGCTTGCACATATTATGTATATGTCACAAAAAGGCTGTTCCGCTTTCCTTGGTGGCATATCAAAGAATTATGAATCGAACCTGATCTTATCCGAAAGCAGGTTCACTGTTATGGAAGCCGATGAGTACGACAGGTCGTTTCACAGGCTTCAGCCTGAAATGGCTGTCGTAACAGCAATGGACCCTGATCATCTTGAGATTTACGGTGATCATGAATCAATGATAAAAGGGTACAACATATTCTTCTCAAAGATCAGGAAAGGGGGATACCTCCTTATGAACGAAAAAGTCAGGAACCTTGTCGTATTGCCACCTGATGTAAAAGGATATACATATGGTGTGAACACTGATTCTGACTTCAGGGCGACCAATATAAGGCAGGAGGGAGAGAAATACCTGTTTGATCTCAGTTCTCCATCTGCTGAAATAAAAGATATTGTATTCCCATTCCCCGGGAAGATAAATGTCGAGAATGCAGTTGCGGCTTCTTCAATGGCCCTTCTTTGTGGTGTCAGCGCCGAAGAGATACGTAAAGCACTCGAAACATTTACCGGTGTCAGAAGACGGTTTGATGTAAGGATAAACCGGCCAGGGCTGACATACATTGATGATTATGCGCATCACCCTGAAGAAATAAAAGCCTGCATCAATTCGGTGAGGGAGTATTATGGTACCAGGAAAATAACAGGGATCTTCCAGCCTCACCTGTTTACACGGACTAAAGACCATGCAGCAGGGTTCGCGGAAATACTTGATACTCTCGATGAAGCCATATTGCTGCCTATATACCCTGCGAGAGAGAAACCTCTCGAAGGCGTCACATCAGGATTGATATTCCAGAAGATGAAAAGTACAAGGAAGCGCCTTCTTGGCAAAGAGGAGATACCTGCCGCTCTCGATATAGACAATATAGATGTACTGCTTACAATAGGTGCAGGAGATATTGACAGGCTCGTAAAGCCCATTGAGGATGAACTTAACAGGAGGAGGGGATGAAGCTAGTAGTGAGGATATTAATAGTTATCTGTGCATTGTACCTTGTTACAATGCCGGCTTACCTTACTCATATAACGAATGCAATGCCATGTAAAGGTGTTAATATAAATATATCTGATTCAGAAGATTACCATCTTGTCAACAGGTGGGAGATCCGCAATATAGTATCAAGCGGAGGTGCGAAGATTATCGGTACGCCATTAAAGGATATATCTCTGAATGATGTTGAAGCCAGGCTGGGAAAACTGAAGGAGCTCAAGGTGGCTGAAGCCTATCTTACAATAGACGGCATGCTGAATGTTTATGCCAACCAGAGGAACCCGGTCATGCGTGTTATAACAGGCGGTGGCGATTTCTTTGTTGACGACGACGGTGTTGTAATAAGGAAAAAGAAACTCTATACCCCACGCCTCCAGGTGATCCAGGGTAATATTAAGATCACTTCGCAAATGATGAACGGCGTAAGTGTACTTGATACAGCGATTAAAAACAGCATCCTGAAAGACCTGTATGAACTTGTGGAATACATTAACGGCGACAGCTTCTGGTCAGCACAGATCGACCAGATCTATGTTGATGATGAAGATGAGATAGACCTGATACCGAGGGTGGGCAGCCAGAGAATTCATCTTGGCACTATTGAAAATTACAGGGGGAAACTTAGGAACCTCGAGGTGTTTTATAAAGAAGTCATGCCTGTTGCAGGGTGGAATAAATATGAGCTTATTAACCTTGAATTTGCAGGTCAGATAGTTTGCAGGAAGAGATAAAATGAAAAAACCATATTCAGAAGCTATGAACAAAAAAGAACAGTATGTAGCAGCAATCGACATCGGAACGACAAAGATCGTTGCAATTGTCGGAACCATGAATGAGAACGGGAAGATTGATATCCTCGGTCTCAGCAAGGCACCTTCCCGCGGTGTTAAAAGGGGAGTTGTCCTCAACATTGAAGACACTGTCAATGCAATTGAGACAACAGTTCTCGACGTCCAGAAAAGATCAGGTATCAATTTCTCGGAGGTCTTTGTAGGTATCGCCGGCCAGCATATAAAGAGTATGAAGAGCAGGGGATACATTATGCGCGACAGCTATGACGATGAGATAAACAAGGAAGAGGTATTCCGCCTTATCGAGGATATGCATAAGATCCATATCGATATCGGGGAAGAGATAATCCATGTTATTCCGCAGAATTTCATTGTTGACAATGAGACTGGAGTAAAGAGCCCGATAGGTATGTGTGGCAGGAGGCTCGAAGCCAATTTTCATATAGTTATAGGACAGGTTGCTGCAGCGAAAAATATTGAGAAATGCATAAGGAAAGCGGGCCTTACAGTAAAGGATATGATCCTTGAACCGCTTGCATCATCCGACGCCTGCCTTACTGAAGACGAGAAGGAGGCCGGTGTTGTACTTGTTGATATTGGCGGCGGTACAACCGATGTTGCAATCTATTATGATAATATTATCAGGCATACTGCGGTTATACCTTTCGGTGGAAATGTGATCACAAAAGATATAAAGGAAGGATGCGCCATCCTGCACAGGCATGCAGAACAGCTCAAGATACAGTATGGCTCTGCACTTGGTGATATTGCACCCGAGGACAAGGTGGTTTCAATACCTGGTATAAGCGGAAGGGAACCGAAGGAGATCTCATTCAAGAGCCTTGCATATATTATCCAGTCAAGGATGGAAGAGATAATAGATGCAGTCAACTTTGAGATACAGAACTCCGGCTATGCCGATAAGCTAGCTGCAGGGGTCGTTATTACAGGTGGTGGTGCAATGCTCCGTCATTTGCCCCAGCTTATGAAGTTCAAAACTGCAATGGATGTCAGGATTGGTCTTCCGAATGAACACCTTGGCGGTGCTGCAAGGAATGAGATAAACCAGCCAATGTATGCAACAGCAGTTGGTCTTGTTATGAGAGGCTTCGAATACCTCGAGACCTACCATAAAGCCTTTAATGCAGGGAAGCACGAGGAGTATGTTAAGCCGAAGCCTACCATCCCGGTTGAGGAAGAAGTCGAAAAAGAGGAAGTCGTGAACGAGATGATCGATGAAGAGGAAAATGAGGAGGAAAAAGTATCGCTCACAGACAAGATCAAAGGGATCCTCACAAAAATGTTTGAAATAGAGGATCAGAAGATCAGCTAAGAATATGGTTAAGTTGTAAAATGCTGTTCAGAAACATTTAAATATTATCATTATGGCAGAGGAACTGATGAATTTCGATCTTCCCGTTGACAGATCATCCATTATAAAAGTTCTTGGAGTAGGCGGAGGCGGAAATAACGCTGTTAATCACATGTTCGAAAAAGGGATACGTGATGTCAACTTCGTGATCTGCAATACCGACCACCAGGCGCTAATTAATTCCCCGGTGCCGAACAAGGTACAGATAGGAGAATCTCTTACCGAGGGCAGGGGCGCAGGCAGCAAGCCTGAAATTGGAAAGAAGGCAGCAATCGAGAATATAAACGATGTGATGGAGGCCCTTTCCGGTAACACGAAGATGGTCTTTATTACAACGGGCATGGGCGGAGGAACAGGGACAGGTGCCGCACCTGTTATCGCAAAAGCATGTAAAGATGCCGGACTGCTTACTATTGCTGTTGTTACTATCCCCTTCAAGTCTGAAGGAAAGATCAGGATAAAACATGCAATAGACGGTGTTACCGAGCTTAAGGATAAGGTTGACTCGCTCCTTGTTATAAACAATGAGAAACTGAGGGAGATATATGGCAACCAGTCGGTCTCAACAGCTTTTTCTAAAGCTGATGATGTCCTCACAACAGCTGTGAAAGGAATCGCTGAGATCATTACTGTCACAGGCTATATAAATGTTGATTTCGCTGACGTGGAGACTGTAATGAGGGACTCAGGTGTCGCACTCCTTGGAATGGGCAGCGCTGCCGGTGAGAACAGGGCCATTAAAGCAATTGAGAATGCACTCGCCTCACCTTTGCTTAACTCGAACGACATAACAGGGGCAAAGAGCATCCTTATTAATATCTCCACAGGCAGCGGAGAACATGAGCTTACAATGGATGAGCTTGGAGAGATAACAGATTATATCTATGAGGTGGCTTCTGATGATGCCCTGATAATAAGGGGTCTGTCAAAAGATGAAAGCCTAAATGAAGAGATTTCTGTTACGGTAATTGCCACAGGGTTTGAAGCCAACAGCATCTTCCAGCCTTATAAACCGAGGGAACCGCACAAGGTATCGCTCGAAACACAGATGCCGGTGATTCCACAGCGCATAATCCCCGAAGAGGGTAATGATGTCTTTACTGTTCACCAGAAAGGAAAGCGTTCAATTATCACAGATATGGATGAGGAGTCGCAGGGTACAATAGACTTCGGTTCAGAGGAAAAAGAGGAGAGTGTACTGGCGAGAGGCAGGAAGCATAACCAGGATGGTGAGCCGGGAAGTAAATCGGATGCCACACTCAGGAAGGTCAAGCACATGCAGAACATCATGAAGAAAGAGGGCCTTTCTAATAAGGCAATGAAGGACAATATAGACACCTTCGAGGATGTACCGGCATATGTAAGAAAAAACCTTGCGCTCGGTGATTCATCAAAGGCAGCGGACAGTAAGGTCTCAAAGTTTACCCTGAGTTCAGATGATGATGAACCTGTGTTAAGGGAGAATAACGCTTACCTGAACGATAACGTTGATTAGCCGTAAGGGGTTAACCTTTCAGTTGCTTTTTCTATCTTTGCCCGTCATGCAAAGATCTGTTCTCATACTATTATTGACACTGGTGACGCTTGCAGCGGCAGCCCAGAAGGCTGATACTATTAAGCCGGTAATTAAGAGACAATGGATGCTTTCGGCGGACTATTCTGAAGAAATTAATACTCCCGTAGATACCAGTTTTTCACAGTATCATCACAACAGGCGGACCGACAGGTACTCTCCATTTAATGTTTACCTGGGCAATTATGGTCAGCCTTTGTACCAGCTTAGCTTTTTTGACAGGGTAACAGATCCTGATAAGTTTATTTACAGGTATCTCTATCCATTTATGCACACAGGCGAGAACGCGCTGTACATGAATACCCAGACTCCATTTACGGAGATGATCTTCAGCTATGCCGGGCCAAGGCAGAAAGCTGAGCAGAATTTCAGGGTGAGACATTCCCAGAATTTTCACAAAGACCTGAACTTCGGGCTCATTTTTGATGTAGCATACAGCCTGGGCCAGTACACATATCAGCGCACTGATAACAAGACATTTGAGTTTAATGGTTCCTATACAGGTGAAAAATACAAGGCCTATTTTGTTGCAGACATAAATAATCTCACAGGTTTCCAGAACGGGGGAATTTCGGATGCCACCCAACTACCTTCCTTCGATACAAGGGATGTTGAAGTGAAAATGGGCAATCTCAATAATTCAAAGAACATTTTCAGGAACAGGGAACTACTGTTGGTACAGAAACTTGTTCTTAATAAGCCTGTACAGGTGGTTACTGACTCAACCGGCAAGGATATCACACCTAAGAAATTCAGGATGAATGGAGTACTGTCACATATCCTGCTTTTCGAAAAGGACAAAGCCTCATTTTATGATGAGAAGCCGTCAGGTGGCTTTTATGATTCAGTTTTTATTAGCACCAGGATAACGTACGACACTGTTGCAATGAGGGTATTGAGGAATACAGTGCGTTTCGACTTCAGTACCGACGAAACAAGGAAGTTCAGGCTTGGCGGAGGTGTGGGAATCAGGAACGATCTATATCGCTTTATGCAGGGTGTTGATACATTTACACTTAAGGCAGGTACTCCTTCTGATACTGCTGTCTGGCACCGTTCTAACAATGTGCTCGTGGGTCATCTTTTCAATGATATAGGAACTAAGTTCAGGTGGCAGGCGAGCGGAGAGCTTTTTCTTACAGGCTACAGGGCCGGGGACTTTGATATTAAGGGCGACATAACAAAGGAATTCAGTCTGAGGAAAGGGCTTGCAAGCTGGGTTATTAATGGTGGTGTAAGCAGCCTGACTCCATCTGACTGGTACCAGAGGTGGATCGGAAATAATTTCAGATGGAGCAACTCATTTGGAAGGGAGTTCAGGCTGAATGCGGGGACAAGCTTCAGCTACCCGGCATGGAGGTTCCTCCTTAAATTTAACTACGGTATAATAGACAACTATACCTACTTCGGCGCCAACGCGCTGCCGGCCCAGCATTCGGGAGCACTGTCTGTTGCCTCACTGCTTGTGAAAAAGGAATTCTCTGCCTGGAAATTTCACCTTGCAAACGAAGTTCTTATCCAGGAGACAAGTAATAAGAATGTTGTTGATCTGCCACTTGTGACAGTCAGATCGGCAGGTTTCTTTGAACATAATATACATTTCAAGCTAACTGGTGGTTCATTTCCTACACAGCTTGGAGCAGAGGTTATTTACTATACGGCTTATAACGGCTACGGCTGGATGCCGTCAAGCGGTGTTTATTACCAGCAACAGTCCACTAAAACAGGTAATTACCCATATCTGAATGCCTTCCTTAATGTAAAAATCAAGAGAGCGAGGGTCTTCCTCATGCTTGATCATTTCAACTCGGGAATGTCTGGTTATGAGTATTTTATGGTTCCTGGCTATCCAATGAACACAAGATGTTTCAGGTATGGATTCGCCTGGACATTTTATGATTAGAAAAATGTTATTATCTTTGCGCCCTTAAATTTTTGCTTTAGTAACCAAAACAAAGATTATTGACTAAGGGTTATATTTTATTCATTATCCTGCTGTTGGCGCAGCTTTCTGCGTGCGTCAAGGAAACTCCAAGAAAAGAAATAAAGCAGACTTCCTTCACAGATCTCGACGGAATACGCCAGTACGGGAAGCTTGTTGCCGTTACTGATTTCAATTCAACGAACTATTTCATCTATAAGGGAACCCCTATGGGTTTTCATTATGAGTTGTTGAAATCCTTTTCAGAATATTCCGGGCTTAATCTCGAGATAATCACGGAAAATGACATTAACAGGTCGGTTGAAATGCTGAACTCCGGCGAAGCCGACCTTCTTGCTGTTGACCTTTCTGTAAACTCTATAAAAGGGAGGGAATTAAAAAGCACGGGAACCACAGGCAGGACAAGGCAGGTTCTTATTCAGCGGAAACCAAACAGGTGGAGTTCAATGACTCCTGCCCAGGTCGACAAAGAACTTGTAAAAGACAGAACCGGGTTATACGGGAAAACAGTCTACATACAGTCGGGTTCCTCGGCAGTTGATTGCCTGAAGGAACTAAATAATAAGAGTAATGGCAAGATAACTGTTATAGAGGTTCCATATGAAACAGAGGACCTTGTTTCGCTTGTCGCAAAAAGGGAAATTGATTTTGCCGTCTGCGATGAAAACATGGCACAGGTGAATACAGGTTATTATCCCGTTATTGATGCACGCACAGTACTTTCACAGTTTGAGGATCTTGCATGGGGAGTCAGAAGACTTAAATCAGAACAGCTCTCTGCTCTCTTTAATAACTGGCTCGATAATTACAGGAAGAGCAGCAGCTATGCTATACTTTATTCAAAGTATTTCAGGAACAGCTGGTCGAATAATATTGTGAAAAGCGATTATTATACGCTCTCAACAGGCAAGGTATCCCCCTGGGATGTTTATATAAAATCATTCAGTGATACAATAAACTGGGACTGGCGACTGCTGACATCACTTATCTACCAGGAATCGCGTTTTGATCCCTATGTAACATCATTTGCCGGTGCTTACGGCCTCATGCAGGTTATGCCTGCAACCGGGCGTTCATTCGGCATTGATATCAAGGCTTCACCGGTTAACAACATACGGGCCGGGGTAAGATACCTCAGGTACCTGCAGGATTTCTTTGCAGAAAGAATACCCGACGAAAACGAAAGGCTGAAGTTCATTCTTGCCGCTTATAATGCCGGAGAAGGTAATATTATAGATGCCATGAAACTCGCAGAGAAACATGGCAAGAATCCACTGTTATGGGATAATAATGTTGCTTATTTTCTCCTGAAAAAAACCGAGCCGGGTTATTATAACGACCCTGTTGTGAAATTCGGATACTGCAGGGGAGATGAATCTGTAAACTTTGTGTCGGAGATACTACAGCGTTACTCAGAATACAAGTATATCATACCATCGGGGAAAGACCAGCCTTTTTAATTATTGTCAGCAGCTCATGAAGCATCATTGCTGTGGCGCCCCAGATAACGTGTCCCTTGTAATCGAAGTACCTTATATTGATTAACTCACCCCTGACTTCCCAGGGCCTTGTTTTAATTATTGATCTTTCAAGGAAGGGTGCCAGTTCAGCCTCAATCACGAACTGAACTTCTGCAGGATCGGGCCTGAAAACAGGGCGTTCGGCTGTCCAGCCAACAACAGGTGTCACATTGATATTGCTTACAGGTATGTAGAGAGGTGTAAGTATCCCTGCAATTTCGACGGATGATGTCTCGAGTCCAGTCTCTTCTGCAGCTTCCCTCAGCGCTGTTGTTACAGGGCTTTCATCATTTTTCTCAACCTTTCCACCGGGAAAACTTATCTGCCCGCCATGGACACCGTCATAGTCCGGCCTCTGGATGAATACAGTACCGGTTTTCCCTTCAATGGGATACAGAAGGATAAGAACTGCGGCAGCTGTTGAATCTTTACGTGGTGTTCTCGGGAAATCTTTTACAAGCCTGTCGGATGAGGCCATCGACCATTGAACCTCTGTCCCGGGAAGCCCGGAAGCGATCTCTTTCTTAAGTCCGGCTATAAGCCTGTTCATTTATTTTCTGAATTTCCGGACGAAATCCTCAACCTCGGCTACTCCGCCCTGGTATACAAGGTAGCCATTATAAGGTTCCCTCTCGGTTATTTCTTCATTAACAGGTGTGAGCATTATTTGTTTAACCTCCTCAGGATCCTCCGTCTGGCCAAGGGCCCATCCGAGCTTTACCCATGCCACTTCAGGAAGCATATTCCCGAGCGGAATAACCCCCTTTGCCATCATGTCACGACCTGTTTCATAAACATACATATGCACGTAGCCCCAGATGGTCTGGAGGGTCATGAATACACTAACGCCCTTCTCGCGGGCATAGTCGAGAGCCGGGTAAAGTTCCCTGTTAACATGCCCCAGCCCTGTACCTACGATTATTATCCCCTTGTAGCCCATGTCAACAAGGTTTGTCATAATCTCGGGCTGGATATGAGGATAATAATAGAGCATCGTTACTTTCTCGCTGAAATATGGAAGTATTTTAACATTCCTGTCTTTCCTGCGGTGGTTATACTCTTTTTTGATCGGAACAACGCCGTTTCTTGTAACAGTTGCAACCGGGGTGTCACCGATTGTCCTGAATGTCGACCTGTATGAACTGTGCATTTTCCTCACCCGTGTTCCCCTGTGCAGGAAACCATATTCATCAGATGTAGGGCCGAACATGCAGACAACAACTTCGGCTATGTCGCCATGACCGGCAGCAGTTGATGCATGGATAAGGTTCAGGGCTGCGTCGGATGAAGGGCGGTCGGATGATCTCTGTGAACCGACAAGCACTATCGGAACCGGTGAATCCTGCACCATGAATGACAGTGCTGCTGCAGTATGGTGAAGAGTGTCGGTGCCATGACCAATCATTATACCATCGACACCATTTGCTATCTCTTTCCCTATTGCTTTTGCAAGTGTGATATATTGTGTCGGTCCCATATTCTCACTGAAGACCGCGAAGAGCTTTTCTGTATTTATATTGCAGACATCTGCAAGTTCTGGAACAGCGCCATAAAGTTCACCGGGTGAAAAAGCGGGTATAACAGCCCCGGTCCTGTAATCAAGCCTCGAGGCTATAGTCCCTCCGGTGCCGAAAAGTTTCACGCTTGGCTTGTCTTTGGAATAGGGAAACTCTTTCTCAGGTATCTTATAGTTTGCTTTCTGATACCCGGTCTCGATCATCCCTTTTATTGTCGATATATCGATCCCTACATTATAACCGGTATCTATCTTGAGGACTATATGCCTGTCATCGTCATTCTCAGCCCTTGGAAGCACCGTGCCTTTGAAAAGACCCCTCGTGGTATCAATTTCAGTTTTTCCCCAGACCCTCACGTTATATTTCTTAAGGATATCGAGTGCTTCACCTTTATATCCCTGGAAGATATCTTCTGTCATCTTTCTTTCCTGATTTTCATTTCAATCTCTTTCCTTAACTCTGTAAGGCTCACATTTCCGAGAGCCTGCCTGTGAAGCTGTCCCATCATCCAGTCGATTGCAGCCTTTTCAGTTTCGCTGTACCTTATCTGCCTGAATTTCTGGAAAAGAAAATCAACAGGGGCCAGTATTTCCTGCATTGTGTACTTCCTGAAGTCAATTGCAGTGAGTACAGATCCGAATTCCATATCGGGATGGTCATAAATTACAGGCAGCATCAGCCTTGCAATTGACGGGAGGAGTTTTTTCTTTGAAATAAAACCAAACAACCCGTATATCTTTTCATATGTGAAATTCTTGTGAGCTTTCTTGCTCCCTTCAAGGCTCTTAAAAGTATGTCCAAGGAAGGTAGCTATTGATTTCGGATCAAACCCGTAGTTCGCAGAGATCCGTTCAACAAGGGCAACAAGGTTACGGCTCAGCAGGTACCTGTATGTATCCTCCGGAACCTTCCATTCTTTCAACTGGTGATATCTTTCGGCAACTAGTATTGGAGTTTTTTCTGATAGAGCTTTTATATAAGAATCCTCGAGTGGTATTGGCTTTGAATCTGTATCGGGATACATCCTGTCGCGACCCGGCAGCACCCTTTCAAACATTGTTGTTCCGTCAGGGAAGGTTTTCCTTGTCTCATTGGGAACACCTTCGAATGCAAGCTTTATCCTTTCCTCGATTGTCTCAAGAGCCGTTTTAATGTCTGCTTCGGGTCCCCAAAGGAGTATCTGTGCATCTCCTTCGCCAGCCCCGGTGAAACCGGCAAGTCTTTCAATCTCCTTTGAGCTTAGTTCAGGTTTCAGCTCTTCGGAGTGTGTCATGTTCGGTTTCTCAATACAGGCTATTACCTTGAGCCTGTCTGAGATCTCATCTGCGAATATGTGACCAGGCTGTGTGAAATGGGAAAGTATGCCATGGCAGGAGGGAAGGTTGACTGCATGTACCTGGTAACCTTTATCGAGAGCCTCCCTTACTGGTGCCGAAATCATTTCGGGTGTAGAGAAGTCTATCTGCCTGTGGCTTATTGTCCAGCCGGCTATGTCATTTATTCTTTCCCTGAGTATCTTCCTGATATTCAGAAGGGCCCATTGCCTGAAGCATTCATTGTGTGAGAGTTCCGGTATCCATGAAATATGGGCAACCCCCTTGAGTTCAACCCTTGTTCCACCTTCGCAGCTTACGTTCACGTCTTCGCGTCCTGCACCGATACCCGTACGGACCTTACCGGTGCTGCGGTTCAGGAACCTTATGTACTCGGCAGCTTCGGCCAGTTCATCGGGTGTGAGCATGTCGGGGTAAGTAACAGTCTCTATAAGAGGCATCCCGAGCCTGTCAGTTTTATAAACCCGTACGTGTCCCACATCTGAGATCTCGCGGCATGAATCTTCCTCAATACTCAGCTGGATGAGCCTTACTTTCTTGTTTTTAAGCTGAATCTCCCCTTCAACCCCAAGTATTGCAGTACGCTGAAATCCTGTAGGAATACTGCCGTCGAGATACTGCTTTCTTGTTATATGAACTTCGCCTACAATATTAAGTTTCGATAGAATTGATATCTGCAGTGCAATCCCGAGTGCTTCCCTGTCGATTGGAAAAGGCGGGGTGTCGTCAACCTCGTAGGTGCAGGCCGTTGTGTTGTTTATCCTGTACCTTATCTCTTTCCTTGTCCTGAACTCCATGAGGGCAGTTCCGTCGTATACCCCAAGCTCGCTGAGTGTAGGCCTCATATGCCTTATCAATTCGGCATTGTAATCGTCATTTCCATGATAAATGCCTGCCGGGCACCTGCAAAAAAGCTTGCTTGATGTTTTCAACTGCTGATGCACTTCCAGGCCCGACTTAAAACCTATTCTCTTATAATCTTTAAGCGTGGCCGACTTTCTTGATACGTAGCCAATTGCCTTCCGGGTTGCCTCGTAGTTCCTTCCAGGATCAAATTTTCTCATCTGTTTTTATCTCGAAAGGATAAAGTTAGATCGGAAAAACAAAATTTCAAAACGGTGTAAATCAGTGCATTTAGCCCATGTTTATGAATTTTGCAGAATGACTTTCCTTTGTTTTATTTGTTAAATCACCGGCATGGTATCTCTTCATAATATCAAGAGAATCCAATTAAAAATTTTAATTAAAATTATTAACCTGGGAATCATACAAAAGATATTGTGTTTTTAATGAGAGGACCCCCATCCCAGCCTTCCCCCACGGGGGAAGGAGTCCTAATTAAGCCTTTCCCCCTTGGGGGAAACGGGAAAGAGGGTTATTTGAATCAAATTTAAAATTATTAACCAGCTGTAAATGATGGATCCTTCGGCCCCTGAAATGCTTAATCGAACCTGATAGCTTTTACAGGGGTGATCCTGCTGACAAGTTGGGCCGGCACAAGCAGCATAAGCACTATAACAGCCATTGTGCCTGCATTAAGAAGCAGAATATGTAGGATATTCAGATTTATAGGAACCGTCTTAAGGTAATACGAACTTGGATCGAGGGTTACTATTCCTGTTGAATTCTGAAGAAGGGCAAGACCGATGCCGATAAGATTTCCCCATAGCAGCCCTTTGGCTATAAGCCAGCCGGCCTGGATGAGGAATATCTTCCTGATTGTGCGGTCCTCTGTACCAAGGGCTTTGAGAACACCAATGAGGTTGGTTTTTTCAAGGATCAGGATGAGGATGCCGGAAATCATATTGAAACCGGCAACAATAAGCATCAGGATGATTATTACTATTACATTGATATCCTGAAAATTAAGCCAGTCGAAGATCTGCGGGAAGCGTTCCCTGATTGTTGAGACTTTCAGGGCAGGCTGATCCTCGGATATCCTGTACCCGATTGCATCATTTACTGCCTGTGCAGTTTCCTCAAGCCTGTCGAAATCGTTTACATAGATCTCAACACCACTTACCTGGTCGTCTTCCCAGCCGTTCAGCCTTCTTATATGTTTGATATCGCAAAAGATATAGATCTTGTCAAATTCTTCAAGGCTTGTTTCGTATATCCCGCAAATTGTGAATTTCCTCATCCTCGGGGGATCCTGAACAAAATGCATTGCAAAAGCATCTCCTGTTTTAAGTCCCAGCATTTCTGAGAGCTTCTTTGAAATGACAACATTGTTTGTGGTGACTGTGTCAATTACAGTGAAAGGTTTTCCGTCTGTCATGCAGCTTTTGAAATAGCTCCAGTCATAATCTGATGAAATCCCTTTAAGAACTACACCCTGGATGTTATCCTCTGTCTTTATTATGCCTGCCTTTGTTGCAAAAACCTCGGCATGGTGAACTCCGGTCACCTTGCTGATTTTATCAAGAAAGGCGCTGTCGGCTGCAATCGGTGTTGTTTCGAACGACCTGTTTGAGTCAAAATTCAGGACCTGTATGTGTGATCCGAAACCTGAAACCTTATCGCGTATCTGTTTCTTGAAACCTGTTAGTGTTGCAACAGCGATTATCATAACAGCAAGGCCTGCGGCTATCCCGATTACTGCAATTACATTAATCGGCCTGGAGAAGGAGCTGCCCTCCTGTCTCCCCTTTATAAGTTTCCCTGCTATGAAATATGGAAGGTTCATGATTGCCGGGATCAAATTTAACAAAAAACCTGTTCACATCATTTGCCTTAGTAATAGAGGAAAATCGTAAAGATTTCAGATATTTATTGGACAAATGTCACAATATGAAATCAGTCACTCTGTCCACAATCATTCTTGCTTTACTTTTATTGCTCTCAGCCTGTGCAGGTACCAAACCGTCTTCAGTTGACCCTGGCGTGATTACAGGTGACCTACGTTTCGATAAGTATCTCGATCTTATAAAAGGCAAATCTGTTGCGATTGTCGCCAACCAGACTTCGATTGCTGGCAGGAGCCACCTGGTGGATACCCTGCTGGCAATGGGAGTAAGTATAAAGACAATCTTTGCCCCGGAACATGGTTTCCGCGACATGGCCGATGCAGGAGAGAGTATTACAGGTGGCCGTGATATAAAAACCGGAATTTCAGTCACGAGTCTTTACGGAAAGCATAACAAACCTTCAGAAGAAGACCTTTCGGGTATTGATGTAGTGATCTTCGATATCCAGGATGTCGGGACAAGGTTCTATACCTATATATCGACACTTTCCCTGGTTATGGAAAGCTGCGCAAGATATAATGTTGAGTTTATAGTCCTAGACAGGCCGAATCCTAACGGTTTCTATTTTGACGGGAATATTCTTGACACTGCATACAGGTCTTTTGTTGGAATGCATCCTGTCCCTGTTGCCCATGGGATGACAATCGGGGAGTATGCTATGATGGTTAACGGGGAAGGCTGGCTGAGGGAAGGATTGAAATGCAGGCTGACTGTGATTCCATGTCTCAACTATACCCATAACACCTTTTATGAACTGAAGGTGCCTCCTTCACCAAATCTGAGGAACCAGAACTCTGTTTACCTTTATCCATCCCTCTGCTTCTTTGAAGGGACTGCACTATCATGCGGCAGGGGAACAGATTTTCCTTTCCAGACTTTCGGCAGTCCCGAAATGCCCGATCATGGATTCAGCTTTACGCCTGAAAGTAAACCCGGTGCCAAAAGTCCACTGTACCTGGGTAAAAAGTGCTATGGAACTGATCTCAGCCATGCCATTGAAAAGGGAATTGTTCCATCACCGGGGTTAAATCTTGACTGGCTGATAGCTGCTTATAACGATTTCCCCGATAAGGCAAAATTCTTTAATTCATACTTTGATACATTGGCCGGCGGACCAACTCTGAGGGAGCAGATAATTAAAGGTATGACTGCTGCCCAGATAAAAGCAAGCTGGCAGCCAGGTCTTGAAAAGTTCGGGAAGATCAGGTCGAAATACCTGTTATATAACCAGTAGAATTATTTTTTATCGCCCGAGGAAAGCTTCTCAAGCTTATTGTAGGAAGTTGTAAGTCCTTTTATAACTGCAGAGCTCAGTCCCTGGTGTTCCATTTCATTAAGCCCTGATATTGTGATGCCCTGTGGTGTTGTAACCTTGTCAATCTCCTTCTCGGGGTGATTTGCGCTTTCAAGTATCAGTCCGGCAGCGCCTCTCATTGTCTGGGCGGTTATCATCTGGCTCATCTCGGCATTGAAACCTATTTCTATGCCACCCTGCGACATTGCCCTCATGAACCTCAGGGCAAAAGCTATCCCGCATGCACCGATAACTGTTGATGCATCCATAAGCTCTTCAGGAATTATAAGTGTACTTCCCATCTGGTCGAACATGTCCAGAACCTTCTTTTTCTCAGTCTCGGAGATGTTGCTGAAAGAAAAGCAGGTCATCGACTCGCAGATCTCAAGGGCAGTATTTGGCATTATTCTTACAAGTGGTCGTTTACCAAGATGCTTTTCGAGTTCACTAAGAAGCACACCTGTGACAGTAGATATTACAAGCTGTCCTTTGCCCAGCTGCCCTTTTATTTCCGACGCGAGTTCTGAAAACTGCTGCGGTTTAACTGAGATAACCACAATTCCGGCGTTCTTTACTGCGCCGGCATTATCTGATGCAACGGTGAAACCGAGTGATTCAAGGTGGGCCTTCCTTGATTCTCTTTTTTCGGATATAATGATTTCATCCGAAGTATACTGGCCTGATGTTATTAACCCTTTTGCAAGGGAAAGCCCAATATTTCCTCCGCCAAGAATTGTAAGATGTTTTTTCATTGCACCGTGTATTCGTTTCTACACCCTGCCAGGATATACTTTTAATGCTTCGGCAAGGGTTTCCATTGCATTCTTCAGGTCGTCGATATTAAGGACATACGCTATCCTTACCTCATTTTTACCTGAGCCCGGGGTTGAATAGAAGCCTGTTGCAGGCGCAACCATCACAGTCTGCTTTTTATATTCAAATTTCTCAAGGAGCCACTGTGCAAATTTGTCTGAATCATCAACAGGCAGTTTAACTACAGTATAAAATGCCCCTTTCGGTTTCGGGCAGTAAACACCCGGCATTTTATTAAGAGCTTCAACCATGAAGTTTCTCCTTGCTGTATATTCCCTGTTTACTTCCCTGAAATAATCAGGCGGGGTATCTATAGAAGCTTCTCCAACAACCTGGCCAAGTCCCGGAGGTGAAAGGCGTGCCTGAGCGAACTTAAGAGCGGTTGAGATAACCTCTTTGTTTCTTGTTATAAGTGAACCGATCCTTACACCGCATTCGCTGTACCTTTTTGAAATAGAGTCGAGAAGGATGACATTGTTCTCAATTCCTTCAAGGTTCATAGCGCTGAAATGCTGTGCCCCGTCGTAGCAGAATTCCCTGTAAACTTCATCCGAGAACAGGAAGAGATCGTGTTTCTTAACAATATCCCTGAGAACCATTAGCTCTTCTTTTGAATAGAGATAGCCAGTAGGGTTATTTGGATTGCAGATAATGATCCCCTTTGTTTTAGGGGTTATCTTCTTTTCTATTTCACTTATAGGTGGAAGGGCGAAATCATTTTCGATATGTGAAATTACAGGTACTACATTTATCCCGGCGGATACTGCAAAACCATTGTAATTAGCGTAAAACGGTTCAGGTGTGATCACCTCTTCACCAGGATTGACACAGCTCATCAGTGCAAAAAGAACTGCTTCTGATCCCCCTGCTGTGACTAGTATCTGTGTATGGTCAATATTAATGCCTATTCCCTGGTAGTATCCCGCAAGTTTCCTGCGATAGGATTCATTTCCTGCAGAGTGACTGTACTCAATAACTTTTGTGTTATAATTCCTAATAGCGTTGAGTGCAACTTCGGGTGTTGGTATGTCGGGCTGGCCGATATTAAGATGGTATACTTTAACTCCCCTCTTTTTAGCTTCTTCAGAGTAGGGGACCAGTTTCCTTATTGGCGATGCAGGCATCAGCCTGCCTTTTTCCGATATCGATGGCATGATTAAATTTTTTTTAACGATCAGCAAAAGTAAGCAATTTGAGAATCCGTTGTCATTGCTGACTGCCAGCCATTGTATTTTTCAGTTTTTGGTAAGAAGAATGGCGCTGTTCACCTTTACAATCTCGGCACAGTAATCAAAATTACAGTTTACTGCCACGTCGTTTGTCGAGTGATAATTCGGATCAATGTTATTTGCGAAAAAGAATATTGATTTATAACCCTGTAGGCAAAACGAATAACTGTCGCTGGCATGGCTGTATTTATCGTCGGTATAAGGTTGCAAAACACTGAATTTACCGCAGATTCCTTCGGCTTCGCTTCTAAGGTAAAGCGAATTCGGGTAATCGAGTATATTCACTCTCCAGTGTGATTTATCGGGATCAGTTTCATAAGCCACCATATCATTGTTTAACATGAATCTTATTTTCTCTCCCCTGGCATAGGCTTTTTTCACATA
>JAXLTT010000023.1:0-20262 GCA_046329875.1 Bacteroidales bacterium | reverse complement strand
AACCGGAAATGCCCCTGTGTATAACAAACCCGATTACCACCAGCCTCCCTTTATAGCGTTTGGACCACGTTTATCCGACAGGAAAAAATGGGTGAACAGGGCAAATGGCAAATAATGAATGGAAGAATGTTGCCATTCTTCAGTCAAAAACCGTTTTTGTTTACTAATTGAATTTTACCTTGTTGATGTCATCAACCTCGGTTATCACGAAGGGGCAGTTGACAAGTGAGCGCAGTATTAGCCCAAGGTCGCACATATCCTCATCACCTTCCTCATAATACCATGCTATCCTGGCGCGGGTTGCCATTGACGGGATTTTGCCAAGTTCCTTAAGGATCGCATAGATCCACTTTATGGAGGTAGTGTTTATAAACTCGAAACCGAGTTTTATCTCAGTCATGCGGGGACTCTCGAGGGAGTATGCAGATACCCATTCATGAATAGGCCTGTAGAACTCGGCGGGGTTTTCAGAGATTGACCTGCCTGAAATATAAATGCGCCCCGATTCAAGTATTATCGACGGTGTCTTTTTTGAAGGTTCTATTACCAGGCTTTGAAGAGCCATTCCCCTTTATATTTGTTTTCCGAAATATGGTGGCAATTACAGCTTCAGCAGGTATGCCTCAATAGTTACAGGGCCCCAACCTGAACCTGTAAAATTATAAAATTGGCATTATTCTCCAAATCTATTTGGATGTATTCTGATTGAAGAGGGTGGGAACGGGTTCTTCCCAGAGGGTAGGATGTTCATCATCAAATCGTTTCAGTATCTCAGTCATTATGGTTGCCCTGAGGAACTCTGACTTATTACTGATCCTGAATCGTGTACAATATACATTCAGCGCCCTCATCTCCCTGTCGTTAAGCATGAGTGAGAGCTTATGTGTACGCTTAAGTTTTTCTTCCTTGTTGTTGGCGCGCTTCACAGGCGGATATTTCCTGGTTCACCGCTAAATTATAAAACCCCTCATTCTGCCGAAGCCTGCGACGTTCTAGTTTTTAACAGAAAAAAAGAGATCAGGCCATAATGACCTGATCTCTTTATATTTAGACTATGAACAACTTTATTGTTCAGTAGTTAGCTAAGCTTTGTTTGCACTGCCAAGGACGTTAATCACTTTGTGCTTGTAGAGCTCCTTGAGTTTGTCGCGGGCCGGACCAAGGTAGTTACGCGGGTCAAACTCACCCGGTTTCTCAACAAACACCTTGCGGATAGCGGCTGTCATAGCAAGCCTGCCGTCGCTGTCGATATTGATCTTGCAAACAGCGGATGAAGCGGCTCTCCTGAGCTGGTCTTCTGAAACACCTGCTGTGTTCTCCATCTTCCCGCCATACTTGTTGATCTCGTCAACTATGTCCTGGGGAACTGATGATGCGCCATGGAGGACAATGGGAAATCCGGGGATCCTTTTCTCGCACTCTTCGAGGATATCGAACCTAAGCGGAGGAGGAAGTTCACCGGGTTTCACCTTGAATTTGAACGCTCCGTGTGATGTACCAATTGATATTGCAAGTGAGTCAACACCTGTTTTTTTCACGAAGTCCTCAACTTCCTCAGGCCTTGTATAAGATGTATGTTCCGAAGAAACTTCATCCTCAATACCTGCGAGCACGCCAAGTTCACCTTCAACGGTAACATCGTACTGGTGTGCAAAGTCCACCACCTGTTTTGTAAGCCTTACGTTTTCCTCATATGGGAAATGTGATCCGTCGATCATTACTGATGAAAAACCGGTTTCGATACATGCCTTGCATGTCTCAAAGCTGTCACCATGGTCGAGATGGAGGACAATAGGAATAGCATATCCAAGTTCCTTTGCATATTCAACAGCACCTTTTGCAAGGAACTGAAGCAAAGTCTGGTTTGCATATTTACGTGCGCCTTTTGATACCTGGAGAATAACAGGAGATTTGGTTTCAACACAGGCTCCTATTATAGCCTGTAACTGCTCAAGGTTATTGAAATTAAAGGCCGGGATTGCATATCCACCCTTAACTGCCTTACTGAACAGCTCCTTCGAATTTACGAGTCCCAGTTCTTTATAATGTAGCATAGTTCATGTTTTTAAATGAGGCGTCCAAGTTATGGATTTTGATTTTCGGAGCCAAGAAATAGAGCAAAAATCTGTAAACCACATTTCTTAATTTGCCTTAAAAAAATGCATTTGTGGTTCATTTTTTGCCGTAAGGATAGTCATCCTGCTGAGATATTAACTATCTTCGTAGCTCGATTTTTTTACCTGTTTTCAAGTGGTTCTGATTACTGATAATCAGTTACACAAACAGGGGAATAAATCGTTTTAAAGTCAATCCTTAGTTGAACCATGAAAATGAAAAGAAATTTGTTTTGGACCTTTCTGTTGTTGTTGCTTATCCCGGGCAGGCTTGCGGCACAGCAGAAGCTATGGACCCTTGAGGAGTGTATAATGTATGCAATAGACAACAATATCACCATCAAACAGCAGGTGATTATGACAGAAATGCAAAAGAACACTCTTGATCTCTCAAAGCTGAATCTTTTACCCACGTTGAACGGAAGCGCCTCGCATAATTATTCATTTGGCCGCGCACTTGACCAGACAACCTACCAGTTTACAAACAATCAGACTGTACAATCCAATAACTTTTACCTGGGAGGAAGCCTCGTACTTTTCAGCGGATTACAGAATATGAATTCTATAAAAAGGAACACGTATAACCTTCTGTCAAGTGAAGAGGATCTAAAAAACATCAAGGATAATATAGCACTCACCGTAGCACTGGATTACTTGCAGATACTACTCGATAAAGAGCTTGTTATGGCAACTGATGAACAGCTTCAGATAACCCTTCAGCAGATTGAGAAAACACGGAAGCTTGTTGACGCAGGAAGTTCTGCCCGCGGAAATCTTCTTCAGATTGAAGCACAGGCGGCACAGGAAGAAGTTCAGCTTATTAATGTGAAAAACCAGCTCGATATATCCTATCTTAACCTCACCCAGCTCCTGGAACTGAAGACACCCTCTGGTTTTGAAGTAACTGTTCCGCAGATCTCTCTGGACTCAAATACAGTAATTTCAGGTTCAATCGATGAAATCTTTACAATTGCAGAGAACACAAGGCCAGAGATAAAAAGTTCGGAGTACAAGCTGGCTTCAAGCAGGTATGCTCTTAAAGTTGCACAGGGAGGCAGAAGCCCAAGGCTCAGCATGAGCCACTCTTTTAGTACCGGTTATTCTGACGCAAGAAAAAAAATGCTTGGCTATGATACCACAAAGTTCCCGCCAGTGGCGCTTTATGGAAAATATTCCTTCGCTGACCAGGTAAACGATAATATAAACTATGGCCTTGGTTTCTCGCTCAGCATTCCGATCCTGAACGGCTGGCAGGTTAATAAAAACATTGCCAACTCAAAACTAAATATACAGAATTCGGAATACGCCCTTGAAGCTTCGAAGAAAACCCTGTATAAAAGCATCCAGCAGGCATTTGCGGATGCAAATGCTGCCCTGAAAAAATATAACGCCAGTAAAAAAGCTGTCACTTCAAGCGAGGAATCTTTCAGGTATTCCGAGCAGAAATTCAATGTGGGAATGGTAACACCTGTAGACTATAATGCGGCTAAAACACAACTCCTTAAAGCAAAGTCAGATCTTGCACAGGCAAAGTACCAGTACCTCTTCAAAATAAAAGTTCTTGATTTTTATAAAGGCATTCCACTTTCACTCCCTAAATAATTTTTTACAAGTCATGAAAAGCAATAAACTCCTTAAAATACTAATTCCTGTTGTTATCGTCCTGCTCCTTCTTGCTATTGTAGGGAAAAAGGCAGGTTGGTTTGGAAAAGCTGTAACACTGAAGGTTGCTGTTGAAAAAGCTGAGCTTCGCTCAATAACCGAGACTATTACTGCCAACGGTAAGATCCAGCCTGAAAAAGAGGTAAAGATCAGCCCCGACGTATCCGGTGAGATTGTTGAACTCAATGTAAAAGAGGGTGACAATGTGGAGAAGGGTAAACTCCTCTGCAGGATCAAGCCCGATGTTTATATCTCACAGAAGGACAGGTCAGTTGCAGCGCTGAGCTCCGCAAGGGCACGTCTGTCGCAGTCGGAAGCGCAGTTCCTCCAGGCCGAACTTGCTTATAACAGGAACAAGCAGCTTTTTGAACAGCAGACAATCTCAAAATCAGATTTTGAGAACTCTGAAGCCTCCTACAAAGTGGCAAAAGCTGAAGTTGACGCTGCAAGATTTTCAGTGACAAGTGCTGAAGCTTCCCTTAAAGAAGCCAACGAAAACCTCACAAAAACATCTATATACGCACCTATCTCGGGAACAGTATCAATGCTTCTCGTTGAGCTTGGTGAACGTGTTGCCGGAACCAACCTTATGGCAGGTACCGAGATGATGAGGGTTGCCGATCTCTCGAGGATGGAAGCTCAGGTCCAGGTTAATGAGAATGATATCGTAAGGGTATCTCTCGGTGACACTGCTGTTATTTCAGTAGATGCCTACCTCGATCATAAATTCAAGGGCGTTGTTACGGAACTTGCCAACTCGGCAAAGACAACAGGCGTATCAGCCGACCAGGTTACAAACTTCGATGTGAAGATCAGGGTTCTGCCCGAATCATACATGGAGCTCGAGAAGAACGGGAACATGAATCCGCTTCGCCCGGGCATGTCTGCAACAGTTGATATCCAGACCGTTACCAAACGTAATATAATCACAGTTCCGATACAGGCTGTTACAACAAGGATCGACACAACAAAAGGAAAATCGTCGGTTTCAAATGATAATACAAGAACCCTCCTTTTTGTAAGCGATGGCAAGTATGCCCTCACAAAGGATGTAAAGACCGGTATACAGGATAACAGCTATATCGAGATTACAAATGGTATCAAGGAAGGCGATGAGGTTATCACTGCTCCTTACAGTGCGATAAGCAAGAAACTGGCCGACAGTACAGTTATCCAGGTTGTAAAGAAGGAGGACCTGTTTAAGGTCAAATAGCATGTAACAAGGCTGCCTATGATCCTCTGTATAGAAACTGCCACATCCGTTTGCTCTGTAGCCCTGTGTGACAGGGAGAGGATCATTTCTTTCCGTGAAAATACGGAAGGACTGTCCCATGCCGCTCTTCTTACAGTTTTTATAAATGAAATCCTCAGCGAACAAAATATAAAGGCCGGGGAGCTCGAAGCCATAGCCGTAAGCAAAGGACCCGGATCATTTACCGGTCTCAGGATAGGCGTTTCTGTTGCAAAGGGAATTGCATTCCGTGCTTCAATACCGCTTATCGGGATTGATACACTTGTTTCGATGTTCCATGGAGTGAGCCTTGAAACAAGGAAGAGATTCAATCTCACAGGCACTTCACTCTTCTGCCCGATGATTGACGCAAGGAGAATGGAGGTTTATTATGCCCTCATCGGTAATGACGGTAAAATGACAAGGGAGACCGGGGCAGGAATAATAACACCAGAATATTTCAATGATATTCCTTCTGACAGGAAGATTTTGTTTTTCGGCAACGGGGCAGGAAAGTGCAGGGATCTGATAAGCAGGCCTGATATATATTTTGATGATACATTCAGAATTTCGGCACAGAATATGCGAATACCTGCATATAAAGCGTTTGATTCAGGGAGCTTTGAAGATGTGGCTTACTTTGAGCCATTCTACCTGAAGGATTTTATAGCAACAGTTCCAAGAAACAGCATAACAGGAAAGAAGGAAGCTTGAAAAAGTCTATCAATATACAATCGAAGAGATTCGTCACACTCATTACAGTTGTGATGATCTTTACTGTATCATTCTCGCAGGTGAAACCTTACCGTCCCGGGGAAAAGGCTTCCTACGCTGTAAGATACGGCTTTGTAAACGGCGGCATCGCTTCATTTGAACTTAAAAGCGATACTTTCAAAGGCCAGGATGTTCTCCACTCCTACTTCATTGCATACACAACAGGCGTGGCTGATGTTCTTTACAGCATGAGGGACATCTATGAAAGCTACATGGATACCGTAACCGATATGCCTCTCTATGCGATAAGGAATGTGAAGGAGGGACATTATAAAAGATACAACCCGGTAACATTCGACAGGACGACAAGGAAGGATTCAGCGATTCTCACAAGCAATCTTACAGGGAAACATGTAACCACGAAGGAGATTCACGATATCCTTTCGTGTTTCTATTCGTTCAGGAAAAACTGGCTTGCAAAGGATTATAATTTCAAAAAGGGTGATGTCGTCACAATAAACACCTGGTTCTGCGATGAGTTCTATCCTATTAAGCTGGCCTATAAAGGGAAAGAAAGCGTCAGGACGAAGGCAGGAAAGATTAAAGCAATCAAATTTAACCCTGTTACGGAGGTTGGAAGGGTATTCAAAACGAATGAAGATGTGTCGATCTGGTTTTCGGATGACAAAAATTATTTACCTGTTAAAGTTCGTTTTGATATCTTTGTGGGCGCTTTCAGCGTTGAACTGCTGACATATGAGGGGCTTGTGGCCCCGCTTGCTATTGAAGAAGAATAAGTATAACCTAAATAAGATTCAAGATTTTTTATGGCAACTACCGCTGACTTTAAGAACGGAATGGTGATTGAATATAACAATGACCTTTACACAATCGTGCAGTTTCAGCATGTGAAACCAGGCAAGGGCCCGGCTTTCGTAAGGACGAAACTCAAAAACCTCAAGACAGGAAGAGTTATTGACAACACCTTTTCATCGGGTGTAAAAGTGAACACACAAAGGGTTGAAAGACGTCCCCACCAGTTCCTTTACAGGGACGACCTTGGTTACCATTTCATGCATAATGAAACATTTGAACAAATTTCTGTCAATGAAGACCTGATTGAAAGTCATGAATTCATGAAGGAAGGGATGAATGTTGAAATCGTTGTTCACGCTGACACTGAAACTGTTCTTTCAGTAGACCTTCCTCCTTTTGTTGTAATGGAAGTTATTTATTCAGAACCTGGTCTCAGGGGCGATACAGCAACAAACACCCTTAAACCTGCAAAGATTGAAACAGGTTCTACAGTTATGGTTCCCCTCTTTGTAAATGCAGGCGATAAAATCAAAATAGATACAAGGGACAGGAGTTACGTTGAAAGGGTAAAAGCATAGCCTGGTAATGGAAGAGAAGAGAGCTGCGAAGGACAGGCTTAAAATGTCGAAGTTTAAGCTTGATGCATTGCTCGACATCACCTTGTCGATCAATGCAAACCTTCCTACAGACCAGCTTCTCGGAAAATACGAATCAACACTCAGGACCAATCTCGGTATCGGGAAGATACTGATCTTCAAGTTCCAGGATAAGAAGTGGGAGGTAATACTCAACGCCGGTTTTTCAAAAGCAAAGGAAGAAACAAATGTTGAGGCCGAACTGCTGAAGTTTACAGAGATAACAATCGTAACAAACAACCCTGCTTACGAAGGGGTCGATATTATAATCCCTGTTTTCAACAATAATGTAGCCCTTGCTTACATCTTCATCGGCGACATCGAGGAGGAAGGTGAAGGTATGAGTCCTGTGCTGAAGCACCTGAACTTCATACAGACAATCTCGAGCATCATGATTGTTGCTATTGAGAACATGCGTCTCTTTAATGAGAGCCTCAGGCAGGAAGCTTTAAGAAAAGAGCTCGAACTTGCTGCACGCATGCAGACGATGCTTATCCCCCACGAAAGCCAGCTTCCCTCGAAAGGAAAAATAATAGCAAACGGCTTTTATTTCCCCCATTACGAGGTTGGAGGCGATTATTACGACTGCCTAAAACTTTCCGATAACATGACAGGCATCTGCATTGCCGATGTTTCCGGGAAAGGGATATCCGCAGCCATCCTGATGTCGAACTTCCAGGCAAGCCTCAGGGCACTCTTTACACAGGATATAAGCCTCGAAGCCCTTGTAAGGAAGCTGAATACAATAGTTGTAGTAAATGCTGCCGGCGAAAAATTCATAACATTCTTTGTAGCCAGGTTCAACCATAACACAGGGAAGCTTGAGTATGTGAATGCTGCCCATAACCCTCCGGTTTTTTACAATACTGAAACAGGCGATGTCAATCATCTCAAAGCCACTTCGGTTGGTGTTGGTATGCTTGATGAGATCCCCATGATCGAGATCCACGAGATTATGGTGAAAGGCTATTGTAAGCTTGTCTGCTACACCGACGGCCTGTCAGAACTTAAGGATGAGACAGGAAACGATATCGGAACAGCAGTTATAATAAGGCATATCTCCAACAAGAAGCCTGTAAAAGATAACATCACAACAATGCTGAAGGAACTTGGCATCCCCGATCAGAACCCGGGCTTATTCGACGATGTTTCAATCATTGCTGCCGATCTCTGCTGATCCGGCCAGCCTTTTCCTTATACTTATTTCAACAGCTATAATTGCTGCGGCGCTGCCCCAGAACAATGCCGATATCTTATCGGTATCAAGGAAATTATTAAGTGTCCCGTGAACAACATAAGTCAGGAGACCTGCAACCATACCTATAAGAAGTATCTTTTCATTGCGGGTCGGGGAATTCTTTAGCGCCATATAAGCGCTCCTGGAAATAAATGCGAGAAGCAAAATATAGATAACCATACCTGGGACACCCGTCTCGGCCATCAACCCGAGATATTCGCTGTGGGCATTGCCCAGTTCTCCCCAGTTAGTGCTAATCTCAGTTTTATCTTCAGTCAACTGGAAAGGGGCATACTCGAACTGGTACGTCCCCGGTCCCCAGCCGAACACAGGTTTTTCCATTGCCATCCTTAGGGCCGATTTCCACCTGTTTATCCTTTCAAGATTGGATACGTCGGTGCGTATGTTATAAATAGACCTGAGCTGTTTTTCGATAACCAGAGAAGAGTCCTGCCTGTTCTCGCCAAGCTTCAGTATTATATCCTGCCATGAGACAGCTATTGTCACAATCGCTGCAACAGCTAAAGGTGGTATGAGCTTCCATGATATCCTGAGCATGATAACCAGGACAATCGCAGCTGAAACAGCCAGGCTTATCCATGCTGCCCTGCTGTAAGAATAAACAAAGGCGGTTGAGAACAGTAACAGCTGAAGAAAACGGAAGATCCTCAGAAGGGGTTTTCCTTTATCGGAGATGAATAAATACACTGTCACCGGTATGCAGAAAGCGAGCGAGGCGCCAAGGGCGGTATGGTCGTTGAAAAATGGGCGTATTGCCGAATAGGCTGTCTCCTGGTTCAGGACACCGAATCCTGAAAGACGTACCAGGTAATAAGCAGCAACAGGGATCATTCCCAGGAGGTAGGCAGAAAAGTAGCGCCTTATATCTTCATTATGCAGGAAAAGCTGTGAAGCGAGAAGGTAAAAGGCAGTAATGAACCATAGCCTCGAGAGAAAGTATTTTAATGAAACGACAGGCATCGTTCCTGTTAAGGCACAAATAAAGATCCATAGAAGCAGTAATGCTGTGAGTATCGACACCGGGTGCCGGATTATGTCCTTTTCAATCTCTTTCCGGGCAAAAGCTTTGATAAGCATAATCACAAGGACTATGAAGAGCATCGGCTCAGTAGGAAGAAAAAGATCGGCGTCTGCTTCGGGAATTAGGAACCTCATCTGTACAGAAAGTGGTACAAGGAATATTACTATAAACAGGAAGGTTCTGACATCAAGCAGGGCCCCGAGAACGAGTGCCAGTCCGGCAGGTATTAACCAGAAATAGCTTCCCTGGTTTCCGGCAAGGAGTATAATTGATACAATAATAAGGGCAGTAAGGAGCCAGGAGATAAAACTGAAACTTCTTACCCTTGATAAAGAGGTAAGGAGCTTCTCCCTATTCATTTTTAACAGTCATTCCGCGCAGGGCGAGAAAGAATATCATAAGAACAAGTGAAGAGGCAACAGATGCCAGGACTATCAGTGAACGTTTCGGCAGATCTTTTTTCTCGGGAACCTTTGCTTCGTTTATTATGTGGGTATAAGGAAGTACCTGTTCAACAGCCATACCTGCCTCGGTAAGCCTGTTCCGGATTGCGGAGAGGCTTTCGTTCTCAGCCTCGAACATGTTAATCAGCCTGAGCATCTCCGGTGAGTAATTCAGTATTGCTGCAGACCAGGAACTCCTTGCGGAACCGGCCTTTATCTTCCCGGGGTCCATACCAGCCTGCGTTGCCGGGACCGACAGCTTTATTGAATCTTCAAGCTCCCTTACCTTTGCAAGCTGCTCATTATAGCTTCCGAGTGCGGCAGCATAATCTTTCCTGCCTGCCTCCCTTACAATTTCGTTGAATACTGTATCAATCCTCCTGGAGATATCATTTGCAACAGAAGCGGCGATCTGCGGATCAGGATCAAGGACACTTATCTCAACCGAGCTGTACTGGGTTTTACGTGAGACTATGTATTTCTTAAGCCTGTTCTCGAGAAGTGTATAACGGTACCTTGCTTTAGGGCTGATGCCATAATGGTTCATCAGGTCGTACTTGTTTACTATGAAGGCCTTAATGTTGTCGGATTTAAGAATCTGCAGGACCTTTTCCGTCGCGATCTCATCGCCAAACAGTGGTGTGGCCTTGCTCTGCACTGCAAACAGTGACTGTGTTCCGCTTACGTTTGTCGTGGGATATAGAACCACCGTTGCCCTGTAAAGGGGTCTCACAAGGAATGAGACGGCAGCTGAGATCACAAAGACTGAAAGTGCGGTAAAGAGCAGCAGTTTCCAGTTTCTCCAGGTGATGTCGAGGAGGTTTACCGAATCGGCACTGAACTTGATTTTCTGAGGCTGGTCCATAGCGCCACGGGATTTGGGTTTAAGCAAATATAATCATTTATCACATCAGGTCCCTGTCCCATCTACCTCTGTGGAACTCCGTGTTCCTCTGTGAACCTCTGTGTAACTAAAAAATCCTTATCAGAGCTCACAAAGACACTAAATAAGAATAATCAGATTACACGTATCAGGTAGTAATTCTTCTTCCCTTTCTGAACGAGAATATACTTGCCGTTCAGGAGAGCCGAGCTATTAACTGAAGCTTCAGCATCCTCAACTTTTTCACGGTTAAGGCTGAGTCCGCCGCCCTGGACGAGTCTTCTCATCTCCCCTTTTGAAGGGAAAACTGCAGTATGAACAGCAAGGAGGTCGGATATTGTGACACCCTGGGCAAGAACTTCATTTTTTATATCGAACATCGGAACACCTTCAAAAACTGCAAGGAAGGTATTCTCATTCATTTTCCTCAGGGATTCAGTGGTTCCTTTCCCGAAGAGTATCTGTGATGCCTCAACAGCAGACTCGTATTCCTCCCTGGAATGGACCATTGTTGTCACCTCCTCTGCAAGTCTTTTCTGCAGGAGTCTTTCATGCGGTGCTTCCCTGTGACGTTTTACAAGGTCGTCTATTGTTTCCTTATCAAGGATAGTGAAGATCTTAATATACTTCTCAGCGTCCTCATCGGATACGTTAAGCCAGAACTGGTAAAACTTGTATGGTGATGTCTTTTCGGGATCGAGCCAGACATTGCCCGATTCGGTCTTCCCGAATTTTGAACCATCGGCTTTTGTAATGAGGGGGCAGGTAAGTGCAAATGCCTCGCCGCCACTTTTACGCCTTATAAGTTCGGTGCCTGTGACGATATTTCCCCACTGGTCGGAGCCACCCATCTGGAGGCGGCATTTATGTTCATTATACAGGTGCAGGAAGTCAGTTCCCTGCACGAGCTGGTATGAAAACTCAGTGAATGACATCCCCTCTTTTGCTTCCGATCCCAGGCGTTTCTTTACGGAATCTTTTGACATCATGTAGTTCACCGTGATATGCTTTCCGATATCCCTTATAAATTCAAGGAAAGAATACTCCTTCATCCAGTCGTAGTTATTGACCATGATGGCCCTGTTGGGGGCTGTTGAGTTGAAGTCGAGGAAATGTTCAAGCTGTTTCTTAATGCCATCCTGGTTTTTCCTGAGGGTTGTCTCATCGAGAAGTGATCTCTCCTCTGATTTCCCCGAAGGATCTCCTATCATTCCTGTTGCCCCGCCGACAAGTGCAATCGGGGTATGGCCTGCGCGCTGGAAATGAACGAGTAGCATTACCTGCACCATATGACCTATGTGAAGGGAGTCGGCAGTGGGGTCGAAGCCGATATAGCCTGATGTTTTTTCCTTCTTAAGAAGCTCTTCCGTGCCGGGCATGATATCGTGGATCATGCCTCTCCATTTCAGCTCATCAACAAAATTCATGACAACATTATTTTTGACGCGCTAAGATAACAAAATGGTCACATACTGACCTCTTCGGGTTTCTTTTTAAACCTGTCGAAGCTGAGGCCGAAGCTGCCCTCCCCTATAATCGGGAAGATGGCCGGGGCAATATCTGATATCGGGTTATAGAGAAATGACTTTTCTATTTTGTCTTTCGGGAGGAAGTGCCTGTGGGAGTCGACTGCGTTCAGCACAACAAAAATTACGCTCATTATAAGGACGCTTTTCAACACGCCGAATACGATTCCCACTAGCCTGTTAACGAATCCAAGTGCGATTGCTTTCATGAGTTTGTCGACAAGCATGCCGAGGAAGTGGATTGCTATTACTATTAGGATGAAGGTTATAATGAAGGCCATAATCCCCACATACTTCCCTGTGAGGTCGAAATAATCGTAAAGTTTTTCGGCTGTGAAGCTTGAGAATTTAATGGCCCCCCATATTCCTAGTATGAGTGCCAGAAGTGAGGCCACCTCTTTCACGAACCCGTTAATAAAGCCTCTTACAGCGGCAAGTATCAGTATAATTACAATTACAGCATCTATCCAGTTCATGGCAATGATTTTGGAAATTGAAAGATAATACAAATTGATCAGAATAAAGGAAATGCTGTCAACTGATATAAAACATCCAAAGAATTTTATTATAACCAGGTAAGCTCCATATTTAATTTGAAAAAAGTAAAATATCCCCGATCAGCGACTCTTCTTTCAATGCCTATTTGTAACTTGGGTAATTGATTTGAAAGTCATTTCCAATATGTTTAAGCTTAAATCGCTGTTACTGGTACTGATCCTGGATTGCATTTTCTTTTCCGTCCTCGGGCAGAAGAATCTTAAACCGGGATATGTCATAGATCTGAAAAATGACACCCTGTACGGGTTCATTGATAACCGGGGTTATATATACAATTCGGAAAAATGTGTTTTTTATGGCAGTCTTACGTCAGAGCCCGTTATCTACCTGCCGGGTGAAATAAAGGGATACCGGTTCCCGGGCAGCAGTTTTTATATCTCGCATTCTGTATTGCTGGGAGATACTGTAAAGGAGGTTTTCCTGGAGTATATTGTGAAAGGAATAATAAGTCTTTACTACCTGAAGGAACCAAACAAGGATCATTATTTCATTGAAAAAGAGGGCAGGCTCTATGATCTTAAGAATAAAGATGTAACATTCAGGAACAATTATAACGAAAGCTACCAGGTATCCTCTAACACTTATAAAGGGGTGCTTACCTATCTTTTATTTGACTCAAAGGATATTCTCCCGACAATTAATTCATCGTCTTTCACAAGGAAGTCGCTGAGCGATCTGACACAGAAATATCATGACCTGGTTTGCAGGGACGGGAAATGTATTGTTTATGCAAAGGATCCGAGGCTCACCAGGATTAGTTCAGGGGTTGAGCTAAGGAGTGATTTTTTCAATAATCATATGAAATTCAGCGGTACGCTTTCGAACCTTGATTTCAAAAGCAATCCATCATTAATGTATGGTATCGTTGTCAACTTCAGGATGGATGCGATCAATCAGAAGCTGAACCTTGCTCTAAAAGGATTCTACAATTCTAATTCGATTAACGGATTCTGCTTTAAGGAAATAATAAACAACAACCCGGAGAAGTACATTATTAACCTTAATGACAAAAGAGTTACCGGGGCTATCGAAATCACGTATAAGTACCCTAAGGGTAAATTCAACCCGACAGCCGGGCTTGGGTATGAAATGGGATTCGGGGTATCGGAAAAGTCATCGATGCAACACTCGACCTATAACCAGTCGGGTGTGATGCTTACGCAGGAAAGCTTTACCGATAACCTGAAGTTCTGTTACAGTTATTCGCTTTCGGGTGTTGCGGGATTATCGTACGACCTGGACGGACATGTTCTTTACCTGGACCTGCATCTCGCATATGGTGTGGCATATTTCCTTGAAACAGATTACCTGTTCTCTACAAACTATATTAAACATTTTCCAAAAGTTGCCTCGGCTGGTATATCTGCGGGCTTTCTATTTTGACGGATTAGATAGCAGCTGTTTCTCTTGTTCCGCCGGGCAGGATTATATAAATGAGTTCTTTCTTGGCCTATCGTTTGCAAGGATTAAGAAAAAGATATAATTTTGCAGTCCGTTATTAATGGTCCTATAGTTCAATGGATACCTGCCTGCCGGCAGGCAGGGAACGGAGGGAAATTATAAACTGGAAGGATGGCTTATACAGTTTATGCCATAAAGAGTTCTTTGGATGACAGAATTTATGTCGGATTCACTGGCAATATTGAGATTAGGTTGAAAGAACATAACTTTGGAAGAACAAAATCTACAAAGGGATTCAGACCATGGGTTTTAATACATCAAGAAAGTGTTGAAACTAGGGAGGAAGCAAGAAGTAGAGAAAAGTATTTAAAAAGCGGATCTGGCAAAGAATTTCTTAAGAATAAATATCTGGTCCTATAGTTCAATGGATAGAACGGAGGTTTCCTAAACCTTAAATCCAGGTTCGATTCCTGGTGGGACTACTTTAAAAAGAGCGAGAGTGAGAGCGAGAGCGAACACTCTCGTTCTTTTTGTCTCGCTATGCTCGACGAGCTCACCCCGGGTTCCGGGGTTCGGTTCTCACTCTCACTCTCACACTCACACTTTGTCCTCCATAGCTTCAGCAAAGGAGGGCTCACCCAGGCTTCAGGGGTTTGTTTCCTGGATCAGATACTACCTGTGAAAAGAGCCAGGGTTTACTATTATCCTACCTGAATTTTAGTCACTTAAGTGTATTGATGATTTGTTTGAAAGTGAAAAATATATTGTTTAAATTTGGATTAACTGTACGAGTGAAAGTCGGATTCTTGCATTTTACCATAGGGAATATCAACTTGTTGATAAGAAATGCTATGTGACTGACGGGGCGGGAGCGTGCAAAAATGTCTCGTTGCAATTATGAAAAAGAAAGTAGTGCTAAAAAGGTTTCACCATCGTGGAAGATGGCGTATTGGTATGGTCTTCGATTATAATCAGGGCATCAATGATCTGATAAAGACAATTCCGGGGAGGAGTTACAGCGATTCCAGGAAATGCTGGTATGTTGATGATTCTGAAGATTCTATCAGGATGTTATTAAAGGTGTTCAGGGATCGTGCCGACGTGGATATATCGTCGTTAGCATCCCCTTCATGTCGTGATGAACAGGAGACTTTGACAGATTCTGAACCCGAGAAGATCATCGAGGACAGTTTTTTGGTATCTTCTGAGATACTTGCTGACACTGACAAAAATGTTAATGCAAAGGAGACTCCGGGTGCTTTTGTGGATACATCCGGCATTTCTTCTGTGGTAAAGAAGGTTAAGAGCCGGTATGGTCCTGTTGTTTTCAGGATAGGTGAAGCTGATGGTAGTCTGACGATAAAGTTTGAAGGCATATATGATCAGTTATGGATTGATGAGTTAAGGAGTTACGGCAGGCTTTCCTACAACAAGAGCCGTAAAGAGTTTCTTCTGCCCTATTCCAGGCTGACCGCGGATTCACTATCTGATTTCTTTGCTACTGCTGGTGTGGAGGTAAAGGTTGTCAGGACGACTCTTCCGGGTGATCTGCAGGCTGACAGGACGGAGCTTGGAAATGAGGTTCGTAGCAGGCGTTTAAGTGATGCGGCGGAAGTTGGGGTAGCCGATCTGAAGGCATACCTTGAGAAGAATCGTTACAGTCCAAGGACAGTAGAATCTTATGTCGCGCAGCTTGAGCTTTTCTTTAAGTATTTTGCAGGTAAGGATCCTTCGGAAATAACTCACAACGAGTTATCTGATTTTGTAAATGACTTTATAATAAGGCTTGGGTTTTCAGGGTCTTTTCAGAACCAGGTGATCTCTGCCATCAAGACCTACTATGAGATCTCGGGTAATGGCAGGATTGTTCCACAGTTTCTTGAGAGGCCGAGGAGATCGCGGGCCTTGCCGAAGGTTTTTTCGAAGGAGGAAGTTGGGAGAATACTTACATCAGCTAGGAATGACAAGCATAAGTTGTTATTATGGCTTATATACTCATGTGGTTTGAGGCGTTCGGAGGTTACGAATATCAGGTTGAATGATCTTGACAGGGAGCGTGGGATACTTCATATCAGAGAAGGTAAGGGAATGGTTGACAGGATAGTTCCGGTATCAGAGAAAGTCTGGGACAAGCTGGATATTTATTTATCCTCGTATAATCCTGTGGTATATTTATTTGAGGGGCAGGGAGGTGGTCGGTATTCATCTGAGAGTGTGTACAGGGTATTTAAGGAGGCGATGCGGAAGGCAGGTATAAGTCGTGATGTTGGTGTTCACAGTTTACGGCACAGTTACGCTACCCATCTTCACGAGAGCGGGTTGGACATACGGTACATACAGGAGTTATTGGGGCATAAGAGTTCGCGTACGACTGAGATTTACACACATGTAAGTCGACGCAATCTGATAGCAGTTCGTAGTCCGATCGACGATCTTGACATAAAATAAGTTACCACAATCCAAACCCACAAAAACATAACGCTATCTCCTCTTTTTTACACATTATAAGTAACTTTCCTATCACTATACACAAGTTAGGGTGCATTGTCCATGTTTTTAATATATAGCCAATTAAGGCCGTTTGTTTTTAGAGGTTAAATCAGTCTGACAAAATAAAGAAAGGGTTCCCTCAGCCGTCGCTCCTGGCACTTGCATATAGCAATTCGCGGTTTTGTCTTTAGAATTTACAAAACCGGACCATGAGCGCGATCTGCAAGTGCCTCCCAGAGCTGCCAACCCAATCAACGCCACCCTAACACGGTCGGTAGAGGTAAAAAGCTTGTCACGGCATTTGCAGAACTTCACCAAGACAGATCTGTAATGAAAGAAGATTTCAAAACTCAATTTTGTTTCATCAAAGGTAACCCCACGCAAACAACCCGATGCGCGCTAAGCGGCAAATGCCGCGCCATAACCTACTTGCACCGTGATAGTGTTTAAGCTAAAGCATAAGAATAATGCCCGGTGCTTACGTCGGTTAACGCTTTCTACCCCTACCGCCGGGCCGTTAGGCGTAACCGGTGGCACTACATTGACCTGAAATAAAGATTAATTTTAAAGACAAGAATAATGACTACTGGACAAAAGCTTATTTATCTATGTTATTGGATCAATATCTTAGCTCTTTTGCTTTACATCTTTATCATAATCGCAGCACTCTTTCAAATGGATTCATTTATTAATTATGTGTTTTATGATCCAACATTTCTAAATATAAGGCTGATAATAGGTGTACCAATTCTTGTATTGTGGGTCTTCGATATGATAAAATGGTCAAAACATGATAAACATGTAGGAAGATTCTTCCTGATCTTTTTCCTTATTGGAATATATGCTCCTTTTTACTTTCGAAAAATTGTTAAGAATAATTGGTTATAGTAGACAACTTTGCACCAGAACAAAAGGCTCCGCCTAACACGGACGGTATAATTAATGGGACTTGTCATGGTTTTTGCAGGTGATCCTACTTTCAGGAAAGCTTCTACACCAAGACTAAGCCTTGCGCCCCAATCTTCGCTTCGCTTCGACATAGGGCGCTTCCCGCAGGTAATGTCAATTAAGCTTCTACATCAGGACAGATTTCTAACTTCTAGACAAATTGTACCACGATACACGTAGAGGTCAGACACATTCAAACATGATCGCAAAAACGCATGCCATGGTTCGTTCGTTACGTCCGGTAACAGGACCAAACACAACAGACACAAAGTGCTCCGGCCTCCATTCACTCACCAACGCCCACTAATTATACCGCCGGGCCGTTAGGTGCTATAAATTGCAGGAAAGGATTAATACCTATTTTTGAGATTTAGGGAATGAAAAAATGGTTTAAAAGAATAGTAAAAGCAGCATTATACCTGCTTTTATTCATGATTCTCTTTTTAATTGGAAGTACTTTTCTTAATGACATCCTTTATCACTTTAAGAGAACAAGTTATAACAACGAACTGATTGGTCTATTCAATAAGGATAGAAACGACATATATGTTGAGCATAAATACCAATCAGGACAGCGAGGAACAATCTACTGTGTTTCTATCGGTTCTTCAAAATTTCTATTAATAGAAGCCAATAATTTCATCAATATAGATCCATCCAAACTTCAGGTTGATTCAATTGACAGAATTAAAAAAACTGATGGAAAAACTTATTCTATAATTTTATGGAAGAATTACCCTGTGGTAGAAGCAGCTCTTAACCCTAAGAAATCAGGTTTTCTGAAAATTCTAGTTTTAAAACCAAATCATATTGAACTTGAGGAAGGAAAAGACAATCACTTTTATTTAACTGGAAATTTAAGGAGTGTTGTATTTAGCAATTCACAGCTTTGTTACATAATTACATCAAGCAAAATTCGTGAATTATTAGTTCTAACCTTTAACAACAAGTTATATTTCATAATCGGACAAATGGAGAAATACAGCCTATTGGAATTAATAAATCCTAAATATTTATAACCTCAATTATACTTAAGAGTAGACAAGGCCTTGATAAAAAACACATTGTAAATATATTACAGCACCTAACACGGACGGTATAATTAATGGGCTTGTCATGGTTTTTGCATTGGATCCTGCTTTCAAGACTGTTCCTACATCAGGACTAAGCCCCGCGCCCCAATCTCCGCTTCGCTTCGACATAGGGTGCCCCGCCAGTAATTTTAATTAAGTATCTACTTCAGGATAAATTTCTAAATCCAAGACACCTTGTACCACGATACGCGTAGAGACCAGTCACATTCAAACATGATTGCAAAAACACATGCCATGGTTCTTTCATTACGGCCGGCAACAGGGCCAAACACAACAGACAAAATGTGCTCCGGCCTCCATTCACTCACCAACGCCCACTAATTATACCGCCGGGCCGTTAGGTGGCATGCGGGACAACCTCTACATAGAATCAAATGGAAATTCAAAATGAATTAAAAGCTCTGAATGACGATTTAGCTTCTGCTTTCTACGAATTGGAAGAACATTCGATTATATTCAGGGAATCGGAAAAAAGAATTGAACTCCTAAACAAAGTTGCTCCGAGCTTCTTTTCAAAAGTCAATTCATTTTATTGGAGAAGCTTTATCATGACCATTAGTAGGTTTACAGACCCAAGTGATCAAAACAAAAATAAAAATCTCACTTTAAAATCTTTAATAAAATATCTTTCAATACTAAGTCCAGAAGATCAAAAAACCTTCAACTTCTATCTTGACAAAATTGAAACAGAAATAAACCACATTAGAAAATTCAGATCAAAGATTATTTCCCACAGAGATTACGAATATGCAGTTCTAAATAAAAATGACATTAATCCCATAGATATTAAGAAAATAGAGGACATTTACAACCTATTTGCGGATAGTCTCAATATCTTTAACAGACAACTCACTAATAGGACCATTCTATTCCGTGGTATGAGAACTTCTCATGGAGCAAGATCTCTAATTTACCATATCAGAGAAGGGATAATATATAATGAAGTTAAGGCTAGAAGAAAGGATTTATTTAAAAATGAGGAGGAAACCAACTTAAGTAATTTTAAGGACTCATAAAAAAATAGCACGACCACCTAACACGGACGGTATAATTCATAAGCTCGTCACGGTTTTTGCTTATTCTCCTGCACCCAAGACAGATTTGTAATAGCTTATACCGCGACCGCACCAGTACCCACAATAAAACTTTGTATACCCTGACTTGTTTCCTGCTCCCGACCAACCTTGTACCGCGACACTCGTAATGCTCATTTAAATTTGTACCCGGATGGCAAAAACCGCGCCGTACTCTCCTCGCACCGTGACAGTTTTCTGGTCCCGCTGGCGCGGGTGACAAGACCCTGCCCGGATGCTTCGTCGAGTAATGCTTACGTAATTATACCGCCGGGCCGTTATAGTGCATTGGGGCATTTGGTTTATAACCAGAATTCCCTTATTTAGAGTACTTTGGATCAATTTTTGTAGAGAATATTTATAATCCTGACTACCATGAAAACTTTTGGGTTCAT
>JAXLTT010000022.1:0-42466 GCA_046329875.1 Bacteroidales bacterium | reverse complement strand
AATACAGGACGACTGGGGTTTCTTGCAAATATTTCAGAGGATGAGATAAGTAATTCACTCGATCATATTTTTTCAGGAGAGTATTCGATTATTGAAAGGAGCCTGCTCTCGATTTCAGAACCTGATTTACTTCAAGGCAATGAGCCACCAGTTGCCCTGAATGAAATAACGATCCAGAAGATCGATCCAAGCATGATTACTATAAATGTGTTTGTGGATGATGTCCATCTTAACACGTACTGGTCCGACGGACTAATCCTATCAACAGCAACTGGTTCTACAGCTTATAACCTGAGTGTCGGAGGACCGATTTTATCGCCAGAAGATGAGAGCATAATAATCTCACCAATTTCACCTCACAACCTTACTATCAGGCCAATAGTAATATCCGGCGAAAGCAGGCTAAGGCTGGAGATGGAGGGCAGGGGAGACAAGTATGTACTAACCTGTGATTCGAGGTCCGGAAGGGTTGATATGAACCGTGAAATATTTATTCAGCGGTATCCGGGGAAACTTAAGACCGTAATGCTCCATGGAATGGACTTCTATAGCACACTAAGGAACAAACTGATGTGGGGTGCCGACAAACGGAACTAGTGCAATTAACTCAGATCAGAACCGTTTATTATTGAATTGATTATTATATTTGTAACTAATATTTAAAGCCATATGCCATGAAGCGGTACCTGACGGCCCTGTTTCTTTTTTGCGTCTTTTTTAATCTTGCCTCCGGACAACAGCTTTTCAGAACTAAAAGGATGGAAGCTGTGGGAGGACTGGGTACATCACAATTTTTCGGAGATATAGGTGGTTTTTCACAGAATAAGAATATTCTGGGTTTCAAAGACATAATTTTTCACCAGACAAGGTTTAATATTGAAGGGGCATTGAAGTACCGTATACTGGAAAATGTGGATGTCAGGCTTGGTCTTTCTTTCGGTATGTTCCATGCAATCGATACAAAAGGATCGAATGAGGACAGGGGGTTTGAAGCTAAAACAACCTACTTTGAACCGGCTGTTACAGGTGAATACTTTTTTATAAAAAGCAAAAACGAGAACAGTTACCTGTTTATGAAGGGGAGGAAGCAGAAATTACAGTCAGTTATGCAGAAGATCGACGTATATGCGTTAGCAGGAATAGGAGGGCTCAGTTATAATGTCAAACCGAACGCAGGGTTAGCAGCAAAAAATTTTCCTACCAGCGGATTTACTGCTGTTATTCCTGTTGGTATTGGAGCAAATTTGCTTATGTTTCCCGATTATAACTTTGGAGTAGAAATTACCGGCAGATATGCATTTTCAGATTATCTTGATGGTTATACATCACAATACTCAAAGTCAAATGACGTTTACTACACATTGACCTTTACCTTTACTTACAAAATACCGACACGCAACAACGGTATGCCAAGGTTTTTGTCAAAGAAAAGGTTCTGATCAGGCTGGTTCATTTGATGAAGAAAATATTAACAATTACACTTTCCATCTTACTGTTTCAGTATGCCTCCGGCCAGAGGAATGCTGATTTTGGTGTTTTTGCCGGGGTTTCAAGTTACATAGGTGATATAAACCAGAATAAGCTTCTTTATGCACCACTACCTGCTGCAGGAGCTTACTACAGGTATAACCTGCATTCAAGGCAGGCTGTAAGATTAAACTTTTTTTTAGGTGGTTTACAGGGGAATGACAAAGATTTCAAAAACTTATTCCAGCAAACCAGGGCAGCTTCTTTTTCAGGAGAAATAGGAGAGATCTCAGCACAATTCGAGTTCAATTTTTTCAATTATTCCACTATGGGTAAGAGATGGAATTATTCCCCATATTTAGCAGCGGGAATCGGGGCTGCTTTTGTGAACACTACACAGTTTTCCATCGTACCCGCAATCCCGGTATCTGTAGGCTTTAAGATCAACATTTATAAAAATCTTGGTTTGGAAGTGGAATATGGTTTTCGTAAAACTTTTTATGATAACTTTGACGGCCTGAAAGATTTTATCGATCCGGCCGATCACGGATGGCTGCATAGCAATGACTGGTACACATTTACAGGTGTCGGACTTACCTGGAAAATGTACAACAGGCTTGCAGGCTGTCCGGCATATGAGGATGTAGATTCCAGGAGGAAAAAGTAATATATGTCATTAAGGGATCAGATTAATACCGAAAGACTGCCCAGGCATGTTGCCATTATTATGGATGGAAATGGCCGTTGGGCCAGGCAACGCGGAATGGAGCGTAATTTCGGCCATGAACAGGGTGTAAATGCTGTGAGAAATGTTATCGAAACTGCAGCAGAACTGGGACTTAAATACCTTACACTCTATACTTTTTCGACTGAAAACTGGAACCGACCCGATGATGAAATTTCAGCCCTGATGGGAATTATGGTCCAGTCGTTAAATAATGAAACTGAGACACTTGTTAAGAATAATGTGAGACTCCTTGCAATAGGGGATCTCGACAGGCTGGCAAGCGATGTAAGGGAGAGATTATCAGAGACAATGAAGGTGACATCTGTTTCCAACGGTCTGAATCTTGTTGTCGCTCTCAGTTACAGTTCAAGATGGGAGATTGTAAATGCGGCAAGAAAACTTGCAGCCGATGTAACAAACGGGAAATCTGATCCGTCGAACATAAGCGAGGCAGATTTTGAAAAATATCTTACTACTTCAGGAATTCCCGATCCTGAACTGATGATAAGAACCAGTGGCGAATTACGAATCAGTAATTTCCTTTTATGGCAACTGGCATATACGGAATTGTATTTTACAGAATTGCTTTGGCCTGATTTTGGTAAGGAGGACTTCTATGAGGCTATCCTCGACTACCAGAAAAGAGAGAGAAGATTTGGAAAAACCAGCGAACAAGTCGTGGATAAATGATTTTAAAATGCTTATTTACAGATTAAAAAGAATTTTAGTAGTTGTGCTGATGGGAATCCTCGGCCTCAACGTTTACGGACAGGAGGATAAAAGCATTGCAAATTACCTTTCACCAGGTGACTATATAATAAATAAAATAACTATTTCAGGGATAAAATTCCTCGACTCAAATGCACTCATAGGAATATCCGGCCTGAGGATCGGCGATGAAGTAACAGTACCGGGTGATAAAATAACCCTTGCTGTACAGAAACTCTGGGACCAGGGTTTGTTTTCTGATGTCAGGATTACTTATACAAAGCCTGTTAATGACTCTATCTCACTTGATATCTTCCTGCAGGAACGCCCAAGACTTTCATCACTGAAATTCGAAGGTGTTAAGAGTACTGAAACAAAAGATATAACAGATAAGATTTCTTTGCCCAACGGCTCCCAGATAACGGCATTTGTACTAAACAACACAGAACGGATAATTAAGCAGCACTTTGTTGACAAGGGATTCCTGAACACAACTGTTGATTTTGTGCAGAAAGAGGATCCCGAAAGACCCAATAACGTCATACTTACAATAAAGGTCGACAGGAAGGAGAAAGTGAAGATCGGGGATATCAAGTTTATCGGTCTCACGGCATTTGAACAGCATAAGCTCCTCAGGAAGATGAAGAATACCAAGATCAGGAACTGGAACTTCTTCCACTCATCAAAATATATAGAATCAAAATACGAGGAAGACAAGACCAAACTTTATACACTGTTTAACGATAACGGGTACAAAGACTTCACTATATTATCTGACTCTGTATATAAAATGTCTGAAGACAGGATCGGCATAGTGATGAAGATCAGTGAAGGCCGGCAGTATTTTATTAGAAGTATCTCCTGGATAGGAAACAGCATTTACCCTAAAGAGCTGCTTGCAAAAAAGCTGAATATCGAAAAGGGATCTGTTTATAACCAGACTGAACTTGACAAACGCCTTAATATTGATGAGGATGCTGTAAGCTCTCTCTATCTCGATCACGGCTATCTTTTCTCGAAACTCATACCGGTGGAGTCGAAAATTGAGGGTGACTCAATTGACCTTGAAGTAAGGATTTATGAAGGAGACCAGGCTTACCTTAACAATATAATCATAAGTGGCAATACAAGAACCAATGAGCATGTGCCAAGAAGGGAACTTTATACTCTTCCGGGTGACCTGTTCAGCAAAGAGAATATAATAAGATCGGTAAGGCAGATCGGGGTTCTTGGTCATTTTGATCCTGAGAAGATCAATCCACAGCCGCTTCCTGATCCGGCAAACGGAACTGTAGACATGCTCTACAAACTCGAGGAAAGGGCAAACGACCAGTTTGAAATATCAGGAGGCTGGGGCGCCGGCATGCTTGTCGGTACAATTGGAGTGAGGTTCAATAATTTTGCAATGAGGAACTTCTTCAAGCTCCGGGAATGGAGACCTTATCCCTCAGGCGATGGCCAGTCTGTAAGCATCAGGGCGCAATCAAACGGAAGGATATACCAGTCATATAACCTGTCATTCATTGAGCCATGGCTTGGAGGTAAAAAGCCTAATTCACTTAATATTTCACTCTATCATTCGCTTATGACAAATGGTCAGAGGAAAGGAGCGGACGGGAGGCAGTCAATGACTATCGACGGTGCTTCTGTCGGACTGGGCAAGAGGCTTGAATGGCCTGATGATTATTTCTCAATCTTCGGTGAACTGAGCTACCAGCGTTATAACCTCGACAAGTATACCGTATACTCATTCCTTTTTGATAATGGTGTTTCAAACCTATTGAGTTTTACGGCAAGACTCATGAGGTTCTCGACAAGCCCTAACCTTATTTATCCAAGAAGCGGTTCTTCATTTACCCTGGCTGTCCAGGTAACACCACCTTATTCCCTGATCTCCGGAAAAGACATGTCCAATGCAACGGATGCTGAAAAATATAAATGGATAGAATTTCACAAGTGGACCTTTAAAGCTGATTATTATTTCCCAATTACAACTGATGACAAACTTATCCTGAACTCAAGGTTTGCCTTCGGTTACCTTGGGTACTATAATAAGCAGATTGGCCCTTCCCCGTTTGAAAACTTCTATGTTGGAGGTGATGGTATGACCGGATACAGCCTTTATGGAAGGGACATCATTGCATTAAGGGGTTATACAAACGGTTCACTTACACCTGTTGACCCGTATAAAAGATCTGTATTATCAGGTAACGTCTATTCAAAACTTACATTTGAGCTCAGGTATCCTGTGACACTTAATCCACAGGCTACTATTTATGTTCTCTCATTCCTCGAAGCAGGTAAAGCATGGTATTCGCTTAAGGAATATAACCCGTTCAACATGAACCGTTCAGCCGGATTTGGTGTAAGAGCCAACCTCCCGATGTTTGGATTGCTGGGCGTTGACTGGGGTTATGGATTTGATGCAATACCCGGAAACAAAAGCGCAAGCGGATCACAATTTCATTTCGTTATAGGCCAGCAATTCTAATAATGTTGAATTTAAACTTTGAATTATGAAAAAGATAGTTGTTTTATCAGTATTCGTGCTTCTGACATCTTTTGCCGCAATGGCACAGAAGTATGCATTTGTTGATTCAGACTATATAAGGAAAAATATTCCTGCATTCAATGCTGCACAGGAACAGCTCGACAAGCTGTCAAAGCAGTGGGAAAAAGAGGTGTCCGACGGCTATGCAGTTGTCGAGCAGATGTATAAATCCTACCAGAACGAATCAGTCCTTCTTTCTCAGGATATGAAAACTAAGAGGGAAGAAGCTATTGTTACAAAGGAAAAGGAGATAAAAGACCTTCAGAACAAGTATTTTGGCGTTGAAGGAGAACTTTTCAAGAAACGCGAGGAACTTGTAAAACCCATCCAGGATGAAATTCTTAAAGCAATTAAGGAAATTGCAGTTGAAGGCAGTTATGCAGTAATTTTTGACACAGCAGCGGGTGGTAATATCCTGTTCGCCAATCCAAAATATGATCTCAGCGACCAGGTTCTTCAAAAATTGGGATATAAGAATTAATTATTTATTTTTGCATCAATAGTTTAACAAATAATAATTACGAATGAAAAGATTTATAGGAATTCTGTCGCTGGCGATTTTCATGGTTTTTGCAGGTCACAAAGCGGAGGCTCAGACTTTTAAATTTGCCCATATTAACAGTGACGACCTCATTAAGGCAATGCCTGAATATGACAGTGCTATGGCCAAGCTTCAGAGAACCCAGAAGGAACTGCTGAACCAGCTCGAACTTATGCAGGTTGAGCTCAACAATAAACTTGAGACCTATAATAAGGAAAGTAAGAATTATACCGACCTTGTTAAACAGACCAAGGAGCAGGAAATGTCTGATATGAACAAAAGGATCCAGGATTTCCAGGTTAACGCCCAGAATACCCTGCAGGAGCAGCAGAATACTCTTACCCAGCCTATTTTTGCTAAGGTTGACAAAGCCATAAAGGATGTAGGTAAGGAAGGTGGATATATTTATGTGTTTGACACTGCAAAAGGCCAGATGCTTTATTTCGACGATACAAAAAGCGTCAACCTTCTGCCGGCTGTCAAGACAAAACTTGGTTTGAAATAAAGAACTGAAAATAAACCTGTGACCATCCCCCCGGGGGTGGTCATTTTATTTTAATTAATCGTGAAGGAAAGGCCAATTGGTATTTTTGATTCGGGTGTCGGCGGATTGACTGTCGCACATGCAATTAAGCAGATACTGCCAGGTGAAAGCATTATTTATTTTGGCGATACAGCTCACCTCCCTTACGGCGATAAATCAGAGGAGGCAATAAGGTCATACTCAGAGAAAATTACTGAATTTCTTCTTGATCACAACGCCAAAGCTGTCCTGATAGCATGTAACTCTGCGTCAGCATCTGCCTACGATTTTCTGAGGGATAAGTACAGGGGAAAGACTGTATTGCTTGACGTAATTGACCCAGTTGTTGAATACATCCGTGCCAGGCCATTCAGCAAGATAGGGGTAATAGGTACCAAAAGAACAATAAGTTCTGGTACCTACGAGGAAAAGATCAGCAGGGTAAGTGAGAAAACCAAAGTTGTATCACTTGCAACCCCCTTGCTAGTACCGATGATAGAGGAAGGGTTTATATTCGACGATATAAGTAACGCAATAATAAGATCCTATCTTTCAAACGACTCCCTGAATGGCATTGAGACACTGATACTTGGATGTACTCACTACCCGATAATAAGGAACCAGATAAGCAAATTCTTTAACTTCAATATTGAAGTGCTTGATTCGGCAAGGATAGTTTCCATCGCTATGAGGGAGGCACTGGAAGCCAATGATCTGCTTAATGATAACGGGAAATCGGCTGACAGTTTTTTTGTCTCTGATTATACTGGTTATTTTGAGAAGATCGCAAGGATGTTCTTCGAAGAGAACATCAACCTTCAGAAGGCTGATATCTGGAGCTGATCAGTTTTCCTGTTCATACCATTTTGAATACATAAGGTAGTTCTCAGCTATCCTGTCAATCATTTCCTTTGCCTGCAAAGGATCAGTTTTTTTAACAAATTTTGCCGGTACTCCTCCCCAGATACTTCCTGGTTCTATGACAGTACCAGCAAGCACGACGGCACCTGCAGCTATTATCGAGTTCTCACCGATTACCGCGTTATCAAGAACTATTGCACCCATCCCGATAAGCACATTGTCATGGATCTTAGCACCATGGATAACCACATTGTGACCAATTGATACATTGTTCCCTATCCCGATTACAGACTTCTCGTAGAGACAATGAAGCACCGTGCCGTCCTGGATGTTTACCCTGTTGCCAATCCTTATTGAGTTTACATCTCCCCTGAGTACGGTGTTAAACCATATGCTGCACTCATCACCAATTACAACATCCCCTATTATTGTTGCATTGTCTGCCAGGTAGCAGTTCTTGCCTATCAGTGGTTCAAATCCCCTTACCTTTTTGATTAAAGCCATATGTGCCTGTATTTAAATTTCAAAATTACTAAAAACGGTTTTCAGCGACATAAATCCAAATATGACCAAAATCATATCATTAACCTTCATATTGTTGACCTATTAACGTTTAAAATTTTTATTTTTGTTTCATCAGCAAACGGATATAATATCAGAACGTTCAACAAAAGTGTCACATATTGGTTTAATGAATGCATATGGTAAGATCCAGAATTTCGTATGCATTTTTGTGTTTGATTGAATTCAGTTTATAATACTCTCAAAATGGTTAAAAAGCCTAAAGTTATTGAAAAAGACGAGGTTGTTATCAGGTTCTCGGGTGATTCAGGTGATGGCATGCAGCTAACCGGTACACTCTTCTCTGATACAGCTGCGCTTTATGGAAACGATCTTTCAACATTCCCCGATTACCCTGCTGAAATCAGGGCACCCCAGGGAACAGTAGGTGGTGTTTCGGGTTTTACGGTCCACATGGGTCATTCTGAGATCAATACACCCGGTGATTATGCCGATGTACTCGTTGCAATGAACCCTGCTGCCATAAAAGCTAATGTGAGATGGATAAAGGACCAGAGTACTATCATCTATGATAAGGATAGCTTTACCGATAAAAACATGGAGAAGGCAGGCTATGTAAAGGATCCTATCGTCGAAGAGAAACTTGATGGCTACAATATTATTGCAGCACCAATCTCTTCAATGGTAAAAGAGGCGCTCAAGGAGGTTGATCTTGATCAGAAATCCATCCTAAGGACCAAGAACATGTTTGCACTCGGAATGGTGTACTGGATGTTCGACAGGAAACTAGACTATACCGAGCAGTTTTGCGATAAGAAGTTTAAGAATAAGCCGGAGGTAGCAAAGGCAAATAAAATCGCACTCAGGGCAGGCTATTATTATGCCGAGACAATTGAAGCCCTTGAACCAGTAAGGATAAATCCTGCCCCGATAGCTAAAGGGAGGTACAGGAACATAAATGGAAACGAGGCAACAGCATGGGGATTTATTGCAGCTGCAGAAAAAGCTGGCCTGAACCTGTTCATCGGATCTTATCCGATAACCCCTGCAACCGGTATCCTCGAGGCTCTTGCAGCCAGGAAAGACCTTGGTGTAAAGAGTTTCCAGGCAGAAGATGAAATTGCCGGCATATGTACTGCCCTCGGTGCATCGTTCACAGGGCAGCTTGCTGTTACAACCACCTCGGGTCCGGGTCTTGCACTTAAATCAGAGGCAATCGGGCTTGCTGTTATGACCGAACTTCCCCTTGTAATTGTAAACGTCCAGAGGGGCGGCCCTTCAACCGGTCTTCCCACAAAAACTGAACAGTCTGACCTGATGCAGGCCTTATACGGACGAAACGGTGAATCACCTGTTGTAGTTATAGCTGCGAGTTCCCCTTCAGATTGCTTCCATTTTGCGTTTGAAGCAGCAAGGATAGCTCTTGAACATATGACGCCTGTACTTCTTCTCACCGACGGCTACCTTGGTAATGGTTCAGAACCATGGAAGATCCCGTCAATGAAAGATCTTCCCGAGATACATCCACCTGTGGCTGTTAAAAGTGAAGAAACATATTATCCATATAAACGCGACACCGAAAGACTAGCGAGGATGTGGGCAATACCGGGAACACCAGGACTGGAGCACAGGATTGGAGGACTTGAGAAAACAGACAAAGGCACAGTTTCTTATGTTCCTGAAAACCATGAATATATGGTTAAGATAAGGGAGGAGAAAGTCCAGAGAGTTGCTAATGAGATACCAGACCTTAAAGTCTTCGGACCTGAAAGCAATGATTTGCTTGTTGTAGGCTGGGGTGGAACCTACGGGCACCTTCTTACTGCTGTACGTGAGCTTCAGCAGGAAGGATATAAGGTAAGCCTGGCCAGTTTCAATTATATTAAACCGTTCCCTAAAAACGTAAGCAAAGTCTTCAGGAAATTCAAAAGAATAGCTGTATTTGAACTTAACCTTGGTCAGTTTGCTGACTACCTCAGGATGAATTTCCAGGAATTTACCTATGATCAGTTCAACAAGGTGCAGGGTATTCCTTTCACCGTAAATGAAATTAAAGAACATTGTATTAAACTGCTGGAGGAAAAGTAAAATGGCTGAAACACAAGTTGCACAGTATACAGCAAAGGATTTTAAAAGTGACCAGGAAGTAAGATGGTGCCCGGGATGCGGGGACCATGCTGTACTTGCATCGGTTCAGAAAGCCCTTGCAGAAATTGGTATCCCAAAGGAAAAGATTGCTTTTATCTCAGGCATCGGATGCTCTTCAAGATTCCCGTACTATATGAACACCTACGGATTCCATGGAATCCATGGCAGGGCATCGGCAATTGCAACAGGGGTAAAAACCGCAAACCCTGAACTGTCGGTGTGGCAGATCACAGGTGACGGCGATGCACTCGCAATCGGGGGCAATCACTTCATTCATGCTATAAGGAGGAATGTAGACCTTAATGTTTTGCTTTTTAATAACGAGATCTACGGCCTTACAAAAGGTCAGTATTCTCCTACATCAAATAAGGGGCTCGTAACAAAAACATCGCCCTTTGGAACGGTTGAAGAGCCATTTTCAGTGGGTGAACTCGTGATAGGCGCAAAAGGGAAGTTCTTTGCCAGGACAATAGATGCCAACCTCGCCCTCAGTACCCAGATCTATGTTGAAGCTGCAAAACACAAGGGGACATCGGTTGTTGAAGTACTCCAGAACTGCGTAATCTTTAATGATGGTATTCACGACGAGGTGACAGGCAAGGAAGTAAGGGATGACAGGACAATCGTACTGAAACATGGCGAACCTATGATCTTCGGGAAGGATGGTAAAAGCGGCCTTATACTGGATGGACTGAAACTGAAGGTGGTTAAGATAGGGGAGAATGGAATTTCGGAGAAAGACATACTCGTTCATGATGCGAAGGAGAATAACCCTGGAATCCATTATATGCTTGCCAATATGCGTTACCCGGAATACCCTGTTGCACTGGGAGTAATAAGAAATGTGGAATGGACCACCTATGATGCTCTTATGGAGACCCAGATTGAAGCAATAAAGAGCACAAGCAAGATCAAAAACATGGATGATCTTCTGAATTCAGGCTCTGTCTGGACTGTAGAATAAACTCTTCCTTTATATTTCTTATCACGGGCCTTACATGGGCCCGTGTTTATCTTTTGGCTGCCACGCTTCATTTTAGCCGCTATTTTATTAAATTTATCATCTGATAAAGTGGTACTTACAATTGGAAGATTTTAGTATAAGCGGCCCTGAATACAAGAAGCTTCTTCATGAACAACAGGAGAGGTTAAAGGAGCTGGCTTGCATAAACCAGACCACATCCATACTTAAAGAAGGGAAACCTGTGGAAGAGACCCTTCAGCAAATAGTTCTCCTTCTTCCTCCTGCCTGGCAATACCCCGATCATACAGTTGCCAGGATAAAGTTCATGAACAATACATTTGAGACTCCTACTTTCATCGAAACCGGGTGGAGAATGTACCAGGAGTTCACAACTATTGACGGGGAAAAAGGCTCAATAGAGGTTTTTTACACAAAGGATTTCAGAGAAGAGGATGAGGGCCCCTTCCTGAAGGAAGAAAGAGACCTGATCCAGAACCTAGGCTCACTTATCTCGGGGTATATAAACAGTTTCAAGGCCCGTGACCTTTACAGGCAGACCCAGGGCGACACAACTGAAGAAGACCTTTCAGATATTTCAAGCAGGAAGCTCCTGCAGAAATTCCTCGACAGGCATAATGCCGAACGAGACATATTTCACGATCTTCAGCCATTCAAGGTAAAGGAAATACTACTTATTGCAAACCTTTACGATGCTTACTCAATAGAAGGCGAGGGGAGGTTCTCCGATCATATGCTTGGAGAATATTACCAGCTGAGCCTTACATCAATCCCGAGAGTAACAGGAGTTTCAGGCGAGGAAGAGGCTTTCAGCCGCCTCAAATGGAGGCATTACGACATGATCATAATAATGGTGGGGGTTGATAAGGATACACCGATGCAGCTTTGCAGGAAGATCAAGGAGAAATATCCCTATATCCCAACCTTCATTCTCCTTAACAGCCCTGCCGATGTTGAATATGTAAGGAAGCAGAAGGCTTCGGGTATACCATTTGACAGCTATTTTGTGTGGACCGGTGAATCGAAGGTGTTCTTCGCAATGGTGAAACTGCTTGAAGATAAGGTCAATGTTGAGAATGACACAAAGATAGGACTCACAAGGGTAATACTGATAGTGGAGGATTCGGTACTCTATTATTCCAGCTACCTGCCAATGATCTATACACTGGTGCTCGAGCAGACAAGGAGCCTGATTGAGGATGTTTCAACTGATGAGTTGTATAAAGTGCTTAAACTCCGTGCCAGGCCAAAGATATTGCTTGCAACCACATACGAGGACGCGGTTCTTATCTACAATGAATATAAGGAGAATCTTCTTTGTGTTATCTCTGATATGAGGTTCCCCAAAAACGGCATTATGAACGATATGGCCGGGTTCGAACTGATACAGCATGTCAAGAATGAACTTCCGAACCTGCCTACAGTGCTTCAGTCTTCAGATCCTGCAAATGCCAAATATGCATTTACTCTAAAATCCAGTTTTATAAACAAAAACTCCGACAGCCTCCTCCAGGATATTAAATCGTTTATAACCTATTACCTGGGCTTCGGGCATTTCGTATACAGGGACAACAAAGGCAGGCAGATTGCTGTTGCGAAATCAATTAAGGAATTTGAATCTTACCTCGAAACCGTACCTGAGGATTCTCTTGTTTATCATGCAATGAAAAACCATTTTTCATTGTGGCTCATGGCAAGGGGTGAAGTTAAGATCGCTAAGATGATTAACCCTATGAAGGTTTCGGATTTTCAGAGCCTGTCTGAACTCAGAAAATTCCTTATCGATATAATCAGGAGACGGCGGCAGGAAATGAATAAGGGGAAGGTTGTCAATTTTGAGGAGTCTGCTATAATTGACGAAACGAATGTTGTCAGCCTTGCAGGGGGGTCTCTTGGCGGAAAGGGAAGAGGCCTTGCATTTGTTAATACACTTATTTATAGTTTCGAACTTGGCCGTCTTACACCGGGTATAAACATCAAGACACCTGTCACTGCCATTATCGGTACGGATGAGTTTGATATGTTCATGGAGAGAAATCACCTTTGGGAAAAGGTGAAGGAGGAAAGGGACTATAGCCTGCTTCAACGTTTATTCATCGAAGGGAGCCTGAGCTATAGCCTGGAGAAGGAACTGAGGATCTTTCTTAAACATATAGAGAAGCCTCTTGCAATAAGATCGTCAAGCTTGTTTGAAGATTCAATGAGCCAGCCTTTCAGCGGAATATTCGGAACCTACCTGCTTCCAAACAATCATCCTGAATTTGACACAAGACTCAGGCAGGTTGAAGACGCAATAAAGCTTGTATTTGCTTCAATATATTCAAAAAGGGCAAGGACCTATTTTGAAGCGATAAACTACAAGATCGAACAGGAAAAAATGGGTATTGTTATACAGGAAGTTGCAGGCCACAGGTTCGAGGATGCTTTTTACCCGCATATCAGTGGTACAGCCCAGTCTTTCAATTTTTACCCTGTCGCCCATATGACTCCGCAGGACGGGTTTTCTGTGATGGCTGTCGGGCTTGGTCACTATGTTGTTGAAGGCGAGAAGGCTTTCAGGTTTTCACCAGAGTATCCCTCACTAGATATAGTATCACAAAAAGACCTTTATAAAAATTCACAGGTGTTCTTTTATGCAGTCGATATGGCGAAAAAGGACGTTAACCTGCTTGAGGGAGAATATGCAGGCATGGTGACATTAAATATAACTGATGCAGAACGCCATGGGACGCTTAAACATTCAGCATCAGTGTATAATCCGGATAATGACACAATAATCCCGGGCCTTGATACTGCCGGACCCAGGGTGATAAATTTTGCAGACATACTCAAGTATAATTATATTCCGGTTGCCAATACCCTGAAAGTTATCCTGGATGTTGTAAAGGAAGCTTTCGGAACGCCTGTGGAAATTGAGTTTGCAATCGACCTTACGAAGGATAAGTCGGGTAATGCAACATTTTACCTGCTCCAGATCAAGCCTCTCGTGGGAAGCGGTGCCGGCTATACAATCGACCCCGACAGTATTGATATGTCGGATGTCCTTCTTCTCACAAACAAGAGCATGGGTAACGGTGTTATTGATGATATAACTGATGTTGTATATATTGAACCATCGAAATTCAGCAACCTTGTAACAGAAAAAATGGCAGAAGAAATTGACAGGATAAACGACAGGATGCTAAGGGAAAACAGGAAGTATATACTGATAGGCCCGGGAAGGTGGGGCACGCGTGATAAGTATATTGGGATACCGGTAGTCTGGCCCCAGATATCAAATGCCAAGGTGATAGTTGAGGTAAGCCTGCCCGATTTTCCGCTTGATGCATCGCTTGGATCCCATTTTTTCCATAATGTCACTTCAATGAACGTTGGGTATTTTTCCATAAACCAGAACTCTTTTGACGGACAGGTGGCATGGGACAGGCTGAGAGAAGCCAGGGCAGAGGAAGAAGGAAACTACTTCAGGCATGTGAGATTCCAGAAACCTCTGACAGTAAGAATGGATGGCAGAAACAGGATGGCAGTTGTGACTTTCAACAGATAACAGACAGGAATGGCTATAATAGATGGAATTGTTGATCTGCAGAAGTATGATTTTACCGATACTTCTTTCGATCTCCTTATGCAGAAGAGAATTCACAGGGTTCTCGTAATATGCAGTAATTATGATAATTACATGCTTGAAGAGGACGGAAGGATCGATGAGCAGATATTTAATGAGTATGTTTCGCTGAACCTCAGGTATCCCCCGACCTTTGTCCAGACAGATAATGCGGATGACGCATTCAGGATACTTGAGACTGATAATATCGACCTTGTTATTTCGATGGTGAGTGTAAGGGGATCGGATATTTTTGCCCTTGCAAAGGTTATAAAATCAAAGCACCCCCAGATCCCTATAGTTGTCCTTACCTACTTTTCAAGGGAAGTGTCGGTTAAGCTGGAGAAGGAAGACCTGTCGGCAATTGATTATGTATTCTGCTGGCTTGGGGATGCCTCACTGATACTTGCAATAATCAAGCTTATTGAAGACAAGATGAACGCCGAGTACGATATTGAGCATGTCGGCGTACAGGCAATAATACTGGTTGAAAACTCGATCAGGTATATATCTTCCTACCTCCCGCACCTTTACAAGATTGTGCTTGTACAGTCACTCGACTTCCAGAGGGAAGCCCTGAATGAACATCAGAGAATGCTGAAGATGAGGGGAAGACCTAAGATACTCCTTGCAACAAATTTTGAGGACGCTGTTGGACTCTACAGGAAGTATAAATACAACGTACTTGGTGTGATCTCGGATATAAGCTATAAACGGAATGGGGAACAGGATGAATTTGCAGGCATTGAACTATGTAAGATAGTTATGGCCGATGACGATAAAGTGCCTTTTCTGATTCAATCCTCCAGCATCGAGCACAAGAAATCTGCAGAAGGAATGGGTGCCGGATTTATTTATAAATATTCTAAATCACTGTCACTTGAACTCAGGAATTTTATAATCCAGAACCTTGCCTTTGGTCCTTTTGTATTCAGGAATCCTGACACGCTGGAACCAATCGCAATTGCAACAGACCTGCAGAGCCTCCAGCAGAAAATTCTTACAATACCCGACAATAGCCTTGAATATCATGCAGGAAGGAACCATTTTTCAAAATGGCTCAATGCCAGGGCTCTTTTCCCTGTTGCCCAGATGTTCAAATATATCCGCAAGGAGGACTTTGAATCAATGGATGAGATGAGAAGATTTCTTTACGTTGCAATATCAAGTTTCAGGCTTGGAAAAGGGAGGGGTGTGATTGCAAAATTCGACAAGTCGAGTTTCGATGAATACCAGATATTCTCAAGGATAGGTGAAGGGTCAATAGGAGGGAAGGCGAGAGGACTTGCCTTTATCAACAGTATAATAAAAAAGAACAAGCTCTATAACAAATTCCCTGATGTCCTGATAACGATACCCAGGACTGTTGTAATTAGTACGGATGCTTTTGATGAATTCATGGAGCATAATAACCTCTACTCGGTTGCCCTTTCAGATCTCCCTGATAAAGAGATACTGGAGAGGTTTATAACAGCTGAACTTCCCGGGTGGGTTTACCAGGATCTCTATTCCTTTCTTGAGGTATCCAGGAGCTATCCGATTGCAATCCGTTCATCAAGCAAGCTTGAAGACTCACATTATCAGCCATTTGCAGGTATTTATTCAACCTACATGATACCAAGGGTTTCTGATAACCGGGATATGGTAAAAATGCTTTCTGATGCAATTAAGGAGGTCTATGCCTCTGTTTATTACAAGGTAAGCAAGGCATACATGTCTGCAACTGCGAATGTGATTGATGAGGAAAAAATGGGAATTATTCTGCAGGAGATTTGCGGGAACAGGCATAACGATATTTTCTACCCTACACTTTCAGGTGTCGCACGATCTATAAACTATTACCCGATAGGCTCTGAAAAGGCAGAGGACGGGATTGCAAATGTTGCTTTCGGGCTTGGAAAACTGATAGTTGAAGGTGGTATGTCGCTGCGCTTCTCTCCAAAACATCCTAAGAAAATATTACAGCTTAATTCACCTGACACCGCTATAAGGGAAACGCAAAAGATTTTCTATGCCCTCGACCTTAATAAAAACAGCTTTGTTCCATCGACAGATGACGGGGTGAACCTACTGAAGATTAATATTAAGGATGCTGATAACGATAATGCATTCAGGTACCTCGGGTCCACTTTCGACCTTAATAATCATATGCTGTACGATGGAATATCAAGGCCTGGCAAGAGGATAGTCTCATTTGCAGGAATACTGCAGCATTCACAATTTCCGCTGGCTGAGATTCTGTCAACCCTGCTTGAGATGGGTTCAGAGGAGATGAATAACCCTATTGAAATTGAATTTGCGGCAAATCTTGAAACCCCTCCAGGGTCCCCTAAAATCTTCAATTTTCTCCAGATACGACCCATAGTAAACAATGAACAAACCTACAATTTTGAAATTGATAAGGTTACTCATGAGCAAACACTTATATATTCCGATTCTGCCCTTGGAAACGGGGTGTTCAGGGGAATCAGGGATATACTTTATGTCAAACCCGAGGCTTTCAATCCTGCGCAGAGCGAAAAAATTGCAGCTGATATTGAAAGGCTCAATATACAGTTTGTAAAGCAGGGTGCCGGTTATGTTTTGATCGGACCTGGAAGGTGGGGATCCTCTGATCCATGGCTTGGAATACCTGTTAAATGGCCACAGATATCTGCAGCAAGACTGATTGTTGAATCAGGATTGAAGAATTACAGGATTGATCCCAGCCAGGGAACTCACTTTTTCCAGAACCTGACTTCATTCAGGGTTGGATATTTCACAATCAACCCGTTTAACAATGAAGGATATTATGATGTGGAATGGCTTGCAAGCCAGAATATGGTATATGAAGATGAATTCCTGAGGCATGTGACATTCGACAAACCACTTGAGATTCTTATTGACGGAAGAAGGCATAAAGGGGTCATAATGAAACCCTGAATATCGATGTGTAAAGAGTATATTACCAGAATTAAAACTTAAGAAAATGGCAACTGCAAAAACAATTTATATAGGAGATCTCCGGACTGAAGCCACACATGTCAGATCGGGTAACAGGATAATAACTGACGCTCCGCCTGATAATAAAGGAAAAGGTGAGTATTTCTCACCTACTGACCTTGTGGCTACCGCACTCGGCAGCTGTATTTTTACAATAATGGGAATAGCTGCCCGTGAACATGGTTTCTCCATCGACGGCGCTACCTGTTCGGTTACAAAAGTAATGGCTGAAAACCCAAGGCGTATAGGGGAGATAATTATAGAATTTGACTTTCCGCAGGAGGGTTATTCCGACAAACAGAAAAAAATACTCGAATATTGTGTAAAAACATGTCCGGTAGCCCACTCTCTGAATAAGGAAATTATCCAGAATGTAAAGCTAAATTTCAGGTAGGGAAAATAAATCCCTGCCTGCCGGAAATCCTTAAAGATTAATTGATTATACTGCTGCCCCTTCGGTAAGTATATCCTTGTTTATTTTCTTCACAAGACCCTGCAGTACGTTACCGGGACCAACCTCTGTGAAAGAGACAGCTCCCCCGGCTATCATGTTAACAACACTCTGGGTCCAGCGTACAGGTGAGGTAAGCTGTAATACAAGGTTTTTCCTTATAAGTTCAGGATCGCTGAAAGGCATTGCATTCACGTTCTGGTATACAGGGCACTTAGGTGCTTTGAAGGTTGTAGTATTTATAGCCTGTTCAAGTTCAATTCTTGCAGGTTCCATAAGAGGAGAATGAAATGCGCCACCGACTGCCAGCTTAATTGCCCTCTTTGCACCTTTCTGCTTTAGCGCTTCAATAGCAAGGTCTATTCCTTCATTCGAACCTGAAATAACAATCTGGCCCGGGCTGTTGAAATTTGCCGGGACAACGATTTCATTTATTGATGCACAAACTTCTTCAACAACATTGTCATCAATTCCAAGGATAGCAGCCATTGTTGAAGGCCTTAGTTCACAAGCTTTCTGCATAGCAAGGGCCCTCTTGGAAACCAGTACAAGCCCGTCCTCAAATGTAAGGGCGCCGGTTGCTGTAAGAGCTGAAAATTCTCCCAGGGAATGGCCTGCAGCCATTGCAGGATTGAATGAATCACCAAGAAGGCTGGCAAGAATCACAGAATGGAGGAAAATTGCAGGCTGGGTGACCTTTGTCTGCTTCAGGTCTTCATCAGTACCGGAAAACATAACGTCAGTGATCCTGAATCCCAGTATTTCGTTAGCTTTTTCAAACATCTCCCTGGCAACAGGTGATTTTTCATACATATCCTTACCCATGCCAACAAACTGTGCACCCTGTCCGGGGAATACAAATGCTTTCATTCTATATTTTTTAAAATGTTAAACCTGAAAAAGGCGGAGCAAAAGTATAAAAATTTTTTAATGAAGCCGGGTACCGATAAGATGAACAAACTCTTCACGGGTTCTCATGTTGTCGAGGAAGATACCGGTAAATGCTGATGTAGTGGTTACGGAATTCTGTTTTTGCACGCCTCTTATCTGCATACACATATGCTGGGCTTCGATAACAACAGCAACTCCAACAGGATTGAGACATTCCTGTATGCAATCCCTGATCTGGGTGGTGAGCCTCTCCTGTACCTGCAGCCGGCGACTGAAAGCTTCAACAACCCTGGCGATCTTGCTGAGACCGGTAATATGGCCGTTAGGAATATAAGCAACATGTGCTTTGCCGAAGAACGGGAGCATATGATGTTCGCACATTGAATAGAGGTCAATATCTTTTACGAGTACCATTTGCTGGTACTCCTCCTTGAATTTTGCCGAGTGGATTATCTTGCAGGGATCAATATTATAGCCGAAGGTGAGGAAGTACAGGGCTTTTGCAACACGTTCCGGAGTCTTCAGAAGACCTTCCCTAGTAGGATCCTCGCCAATCAGTTCAAGCACCCTGCGGTAAATTGAAGCAAGTTCCATTGTGCTTTTCTCGTCCCATGTCTCTATCTTGTTATAACCATTGCTGATTGACCCGGTTCCATTATTAACTGATTCAATTTTCTTATCCATAGTATTCGACTGAATTGTTTTCTGTTTCTTCTATCCTTATGCAGTGCAATATTGCTCCTTCTTTCTTTAATGGATCATATAATTCATTCCAGATGGCAGTTGCAAGGTTCTCTGTTGTTGCTATCCTGCCCTTCATAAAATCGACATCCAGGTTGAGGTTCTTATGATCAAGTTTACTCAATACCTTCTCGTTGATTAGGGTTTTAAGGATTGTCATGTTTATAACAAAACCGGTTTCACTGCTTATCTCACCTTTTACCGTAACAAAAAGTATATAATTGTGACCATGCCAGTTGGGATTGGCACATTTGCCAAAGACCCTGCTGTTTTCTTCATCAGTCCAGTCCGGCCTGAACATCCTGTGTGCTGCACTGAACCTTTCTCTCCTTGTAAGATATATCATTTGAGCAGGTTAAGGATTAAAATATTGCACAATAAAGGTGCATCTTTTTCTCCATAAAAGCAATATATTTAATCCCTTCTTTAGGTCTAACAAATCAGGCAGTGGACATCTTATTAATATTTGCAACCGGCAGGGAAGCAGAGATCGCAGAATCAGTGTGCGGTAAGGGGATAAAAAATGGCCAGTGTAATTACAGGGGTCATAATATTCATGTGCTTGTTACAGGTGTAGGCGGTATGGCAACATCCTGGGCAATGTCGAAGTGGCTTCAGGCTAACTCCGGTCCTGGTCTCGCAATTAACTGCGGGATCGCCGGTAGTTTCAGGCCAGGTATAGAAATCGGTGATGTCGTTTCAGTAAAATCTGATTGTTTCGGAGACCTTGGAATTGAAACAGACAGCAGTTTTAAAACCTTATTTGAACACGGATTTATTCATTCCGATGAGGATCCCTATAATGACGGTGTCCTCGTTAACAACTCACAATTAGCTGATAAAGTGAGTAAACTGATGCCTGAAGTAAAGGCCGTTACTGTGAACACCGCTTCAGGTTCGCCACATTCGGTTGAACGGCTGAAGTCAAAATTTGATCCCGACATAGAGACTATGGAAGGAGCAACTTTTTTTTATATTTGTCTCAGGGAAAAAATTCCTTTTCTTGCTATAAGGGCAATCTCCAACCATGTCGATACAGGCAGGAGGGGAAGGTGGGATATACCTCTCGCTCTTAACAACCTGGCAGGAAAACTTGAAGACGTGTTAAATATTATCTGAAGAAATGAAACTCACCCTTGGGTTCTCACCCTGTCCCAACGATACTTTTATTTTCGATGCAATGGTGCATGGAAGGATAGACACAGAAGGTCTTGAATTCGATTATTTTCTTGCTGATGTGGAGGAGCTTAACAGGAAGGCTTTTGAAGGCAGGGTGCATATAACCAAAATGAGTTACCATGCTTATGCTTATGCCGCTGAAAACTACCTGATTCTTGATTCCGGAAGTGCACTTGGCTGGAAGAACGGCCCGCTTCTCATAAGCAAAAAGGAACTGGGACATAATGATATAGATAATCTCAGGATAGCCATTCCCGGGAAGTACACAACTGCAAACCTGCTGTTCAGTATAGCCTGGCCTGACGCAAGGGACAAAAAAGAGTATCTTTTTTCTGATATAGAAGAGGCACTTCTTAATGATGAAGTGGATGCCGGTCTCATAATTCATGAGACAAGGTTCACCTACCAGAAAAGGGGATTAAGGAAGATTGCCGATATGGGTGAATACTGGGAAAAACTTACAGGTATGCCGATTCCACTGGGTACAATTGTTATTAATCGTTCTGTACCTCACGATGTGGCTCTGAAAGTGAACAGGATACTGAAAAGAAGCCTTGATTTTGCCTATCGTGACAGTGTTGCATCTTATGATTTTGTTGCGGGTAATGCCAGGGAGATGGACAGGGACGTAATGAATAGCCATATTAAACTCTATGTAAATGAATTTACTGCCGACCTCGGTATCCAGGGAAGGGCAGCCATAAGTAAACTCTTCACTATAGCCAGGGAAAAAGATGTTATCCCCGTTATGCCTGAAAAAATCTTCCTGACCTGATTATAAAATCATATTATATGGTTAAGTGGATGCTTCATAAGCATCCTTTTTTATTTTCCTCCTCGCCGGAATTTCGTAAATTTGATAGACAATAGGCAAATCTTTCAGTCTAACCAAAAATCGTAGCGCCATGACATTCAAATTACCTGATCTACCATGGAAGCCGGAATCACTGGCACCTAATCTAACGGCAGAGACAATCGAATATCATTACGGAAAGCATCACCTCGCCTATGTTAACAATCTCAACAATCTGCTTCCTGGAAGCCAGTTTGAAAAATCGGATCTCGAGGAAATGATTAAAAGGGCTGATGGGGCGATATTCAACAACGCTGCCCAGATTTGGAACCATACTTTCTATTTCGAGAGCTTCACACCAGGCGGAAAAAGCCTGCCGGCCGGAAAACTTGCTGATGCAATTAATGCCTCATTCGGAACTTTTGATTCCTTCAGGGAGCATTTTACAAAAGCAGCAACAACACTTTTTGGTTCAGGATGGACCTGGCTTGTTAAAGACCATGAAAACGGTCTGCAGATCGTACAGGAATCAAATGCTGGAAATCCAATCAGGAAAGGGCTGAAACCCATTATGACCTGTGATTTATGGGAGCATGCATATTATATAGATTACAGGAACAGGAGAGCCGATTATGTAAAAGCTTTCTGGGAGATACTGGACTGGGAAAAAATAGCTTCACGATATTAATTTGTAAGCAGGATATTTAAAATGAAATTCAGTGAACTGGTTGCAAAAACCAGAACAATAAGAAGATTTGATGAATCTTATACTGTCAGTTATGAAACACTGGCAGGCCTGGTTGACCTTGCACGCATTTCTGCTTCAGGTGCAAACAGGCAGCCTCTTAAGTACCTATTGTATAATTCGCATGCCGATTGTGAGCTTATATTCCCGTCAACTGCCTGGGCAGCCTACCTGAAGGACTGGCCCGGACCTGAGCCGGGCGAGAGGCCATCTTCATATATTATTGTACTTGGCGATAAGTCAATATCTGACTCATTCGGTGTGGACCATGGAATTGCAGCCCAGACAATCATGCTTGGGGCCACAGACAATGGACTTGGCGGATGTATTATTGCCTCTCTCAGGAAAGATCAGTTAAGAAATGACCTGGGCATACCTGATCAATATGAGATTCTGCTTGTACTGGCTATTGGAAAACCCGTGGAGAAAGTAGTCATGGACGAGATAAAAGACGGGGACGTCAGATACTGGCGCGATGAGAATAAAATTCATCATGTTCCGAAAAGAACTCTTGAAGAACTTATTTTGAAACTATAAAAAGTGGGAGATGAGATACTTCATTATAGTTCAGGTATTTGCATATATTTTTCTGTCACAATCGCTTTACTCACAACAGGAAGACAGAAATGCAAGGATACTTTTCAGGGGTGTTGTACTTTCAGCTTCATCCGGCGAAAGGTTACCAGGATCAAAAGTTTTTATAAATAGTTCGCTAAGCGGATTGAGCCGGGACGACGGAACATTTTCATTCTTTGCCCACAGGTATGATACTATCGTTTTTAATCAGTTGGGATATAAATCATCGAGGTTTATTGTAAGGGACACGCTCAGGACAAATGAGTTCCTTACCGGTATCTTTCTTGAATCTGATACGCTTCAGATCGGTGAGGTGGTTATCTTACCTGCCTTCTCGAGCCTCAGGGCAGATATGAGAAATCCCGGTATAATAGCTGACCAGAAACTGGATAATGCCAGGTCTAATCTCGAAATTGCCTCTTACCAGGGAAGGGTAAGCGCAGGCAAGCTTGGAGATCCTTACACAAATTATGAGCTGGTAAGAAATCAGCATATGATAGATGCAATCGAAAAGGGCGGCATACCCTCAAGCAGAATGGTTGGTATCAGTCCTTTGCTGATTATTCCTGCTGTATACCTGCTCGTAAAAGGAGCTCCTGAAAAACCAATGCCTCCAGGCCCCGGCATTTCCCAGAAAGAACTTAATGAAATAAATAAAAGATATAAGGAACTCCTTGACAGGAAATACAGGTAAACTCCCCGTTAAATCATCATCTAAAAACAGAGTCCGGCAGCAGGACTTCTTAGCCCTTAATGAAAATGGCTTTGATAATATGTGTTGCCATTTTGGGGTTCTCCTTCAGCCTTCTTGAACAATAGCCAAACCATTTCTTGCCAAATGGTACGTAGACTCTCATAACATGGCCTTTGGAGACTATTTCAGTTCTTAGGTTAGGGGTAACGCCATACAGCATCTGGAACTCATACATGTTCTTAGGAACATTATACTTTTCAATCAGCTTGAATGCTCCTTCAACAACAGGTTTATCATGGGTTGCTATGCCAACATATATTTTGTTCTTAAACATCAGCTCGAGATCCTCAAGAAAATGCTGATTGATTTCCTCGTATTTCTTATAGGCTATCTCTTCTTTTTCAACATAAATGCCTTTGCAAAGCCTGTAGTTCAGGGGCGATTCAGTACTGTGCATGTCAAGCATCTTCTCAATATCTGAATATGTTCTTCTCAGGTAGGCCTGCAGCACCAGTCCGACGCTTTTCGGGAACTCCTTTTTCAGGCGCCTGTAGAGAGCGATCTCCATATCGGTGCATGGAGAATCTTCCATGTCGATCCTTATAAAACTGTTTATTGAGGCTGCCTTGGCAACAATCTCCCTGATATGATTATAGCAAGCTTCCTGGTCGATAAGCAGGCCGAAACTTGTAGGTTTTACGGAGAAATTCCCGTCTAAGCCTGACCTGGTTGCGAGATCAATAAGTTCGAGGTACTCTTTCTTGTTTTCTTCTGCTTCACCCAGGCTGGTGATGAACTCGCCAAGAACATCCAGTGTTACTTTTATGTTCTTCTGGTTTAGTTCCTTTGATACACGCATTGCATCAACAGAAGTTTCACCGGAGATGTAAGATTTGGAGAAAATCCATACAAGCTTTTTTGGCATGTATGGGAGCACCGCTACTATGAGCTTATTGAACATACCTTTTATTATTAATGTTACGTTAATACTTTGATCGAATATCAGCCAAAACGTAGCTGATCATGATGCGAAGTAAATCAGAGATCGCAATGAATTTGCTGACCTTTATCACATTTTAAAGATGATATACAACAGGAATTTCTTTATTTTGAATAAATTTTTCATGCAGTGCAACCATTCTATTTTGGCCAATGTCTTACTGATGTCGACGGCAAATGGTAAATGACCTTGAAATAATAAAAGGCTGCGCCAGGCACGACAGGAAAGCGCAAAAAATGCTGTACGACAGGTACTCCCGGTTCCTGCTCGGTGTTTGTATGAGATATTCAACCGACAGGTCCGAAGCTGAAGATATCTTGCAGGATGCTTTTATGAAGATTTATTTCAGCATTGGTGATTTTTCCGGGACTGGTTCTTTTGCAGGATGGCTAAGGAAGGTTGCAGTTAACACAGCTATTACCCACTATCACAGGAACCTGAAACACAGGCACCATATTGAGATAGAGGAGTTTGTGTCGGTTGAGACCGGAACAGAAAGTTTTGAGGAGGAATTATTCAGCGCCGATGAACTTTATAAGGTTCTGAACGACCTCCCTTCCGGGTACAGGATGGTATTCAACCTTTATGCAGTAGAAGGGTACAAGCATAAAGAAATAGCTGAAATGCTGGGAATAGATACAAATACATCAAAATCCCAGTATAGCAGGGCAAAGGCCGTTCTCAGGGAGAAACTGGATAATTTAAGAAGGCTGAAAGAAAGGTATCATGATATTAATGATGATACTAAGAATAAATGAAAGGGGAAGGAAAATATAAGGAACTTGAAGATCTTTTCAGGGATAAGCTTGAAAGTGCTGAACTTATTCCAGGAGATGATTTAAGCGGCAGGCTGATGAAGCAGCTTAGCCGGAGGGAGTTCCTGCGCTTTAACCCCACCAGGCTCAATATCTTTTATGTGGCAGGAGCAGTCGCTGCTGCTGTTACAGCCGTAGTATTGCTTTCACCAGGTAAAGGTGGAGATATTGATCAACAGGTGAATTCAGAAAAAAATATAGTTAAGGATACTGCATCTTTAAGCATTTCGGCATCACCTTCCGTAAAGGATCCTCTTGTAGTAACAGAAACCGGAAAGAATATTGTATCTGTCAATGATGCACATAAATCAAAAACAGGTACATTGCAACCTGTAAATGAGAAATCAGTAAATATTTCTGTTAAACAACCAGGTCTGAACGAAGAAACTATCGTCAAAAAGACAGATATAAAGGAAGGTAGCACACAGGGTGACCTCACAAATTTCAATCTGAAGTCGAAAATAGTTGCCAATTTTGAGCTGTCTGCAGTCTCAGGTTGTGCTCCACTTAAAGTGAGATTTATAAACAGGTCTTCAGGTTACGATTCATGCCGCTGGACTTTTGGGGACGGAGGATACTCATATACAACAAACCCTGAATGGATTTTTGATGTCGAAGGTGAGTATAAAGTAGTATTGCAGGTATACAGGAAAGATGGAGCATTTTCCGAATTCTCCGGTACAATAAACATTTATCCTAAACCTCTGGCCAGGTTTGAAACCAGGCCTGAAAACCCAATAATTCCTGATGATGCAATTACTTTCCATAACTATTCGGTAGATGCAATCAAGAGTTACTGGGAATTTGGAGATGGAAGAACTTCAGATTCATGGGAACCCGAGCATAAATATGATCATTTCGATGCATTTAACCCGCGGCTCATTGTCTGGTCAGAACATGGCTGCACTGACACCCTCACTGTGATAAACGCATTTGCTGGCTCCGGGTCATATATAAAATTCCCTAATGCCTTTATTCCAAACGCTGACGGACCAGGTGGTGGATACTACTCTTCGAAAAGTGACGAGGCAGCCCAGATTTTCCATCCTGTTACTTCAGGGGTCTCAGATTACCAGCTCAGGATATTCAGTAAACTGGGGATACTCATCTTTGAAAGCACTGATATAAATATTGGCTGGGATGGTTATAATAAAGGCCAGCTTTGCGATCCGGGAGTTTATGTATGGAAGGTGCGAGGGACATTCAAAAACGGGGAACCCTTCGTTAAAATGGGCGATGTGACACTCCTCCGACAGCAATAACAGGCCTTGCCTGATATCCTGCTATCAATTTTACCTTCATCAAAATTTAGCGGTGTTTCGTCTAAGAATTTAATTCATTTGCTGAAAATTTCGGCTACTGTGTACCCTTTTGGGCAAAAAATCGTTTAATAACCAAGGAAGTTTAAATTCAATTGACTATTTTCGTCGGTACAAACCTAATCGCTTTGTAATTTGCTCCGTAAGGTTAAATACTTGCTTTTTCTTGCTTTAATTTTTACTGTAGATGCATACGGTCAGGATCCAACTTTTTCCCAGTTTTATGCTAATCCTCTTTACCTGTCGCCGTCATTCGCCGGTGCCACGGAAGAATATCGCCTTTCGATAAACTACCGCAACCAGTGGCCATCCGTTCCAGGTGTTTTCCATACTTACAGCATAGGATTTGACAAGGCGATGCCGAATTTCAATTCAGGTATAGGCGTTCTAGCCACTTATGATGTTGCCGGATCAGGGGACCTGAGTACAACAAATATCGGCCTTCTCTATTCTTACGACTTTAACATCAACAAGGAATGGCATATCAGGCCGGGCGTTAACTTTAAGTTTTACTACCTCGGCTTAAATATTTATAAACTCATATTTGCCAGCCAGATTACCGGGAGCGGCACCACGCCTCCTGTAACACCTCCTCCGTTTGATAAGGTTGCCGATGTCGATTTTGCAACTTCTGCATTGATATACAACGACCAGATCTGGGGCGGATTTACGCTGGATCACCTTCTTACCCCTAAACAATCATTTTATGGTGACAACTCAACACTTCCTGTTAAATTCAATCTTTATGGAGGTGTAAGAATCATTGGGCAGACCAGGTTGAGAAAGAAACTGATAGAAGCTCTCTCAGTTGCCATGAACTTTCAAATGCAGGGAAGCTTTTACCAGACCGATATCGGGCTTTACTACTACAAGTCACCTCTTGTTTTTGGTATGTGGTACAGGGGTATCCCGTTCATGACATCACAGGCAGGTGATGCTGTGATTGGACTTGTGGGAATAAAAACAAAGAATCTCCAGATAGGCTATAGCTACGACTTTACAATATCAAACCTGATATCTTCAACAGGTGGTGCACACGAAATTTCAATTGTATACGAATTCACATCATTTACCCTTGGTTCAACCCACAAACGTATAAGGGCAATTCCGTGTCCTGAATTCTAAACTTGTGGCGCTTGGAGCCGGCAAATGTAGTATACCTCACCTCTCCGTGTAAATCAATAGAAGCAACCAGTACCTTGAATTTTATTTATTTGTTTATATTTGCGCCTTACATTTGTTAAACACTAACCATTTTGCGATGAAGAAAATATCTGTAGCTCTGTATGTTGTGCTCTTTGTAGCAGTAGCAGTACTTTTTGTTTTGCATTTTACCGGCGGGAATAAACCTGCAAGTGCCGTATCACAGTCAGTTTCGGGTGCCCCTGCTGGCAGCCTTGCCTGGGTTAATATCGATACAGTTATCGTATATTTCGACATGGCAACTGATAAGAAAAACGACCTTATAGCCAAGCAGAAAAATGCAGAAGCAGAACTTAATTCAAAAGGTGAAGCTTACCAGAGAGGTGTAAATGATTACCAGGATAAAGTAAATAAAGGCCTTATTACAAGAGCAACTGCACAGCAGACCGAACAGGGTCTTTACCAGCAGCAGCAGGAACTTGTAAACCTTCGCGATAAACTTCAGCAGGATCTGATGGAAGAGCAGCAGGTTATGAACAGGCAGGTAATAGATTACATTACAAAATTCCTCGAACAGCATAAATCAGATTATAACTACCAGTACATTCTTGGTAAAAGCTTCGGCAGTGTAGTTCTCTATAGTGAAGCTGGACTTGATATTACAAAACAGGTTCTCGAAGCACTGAATAAGCAGTACGCAACCGAGAAGAAAAAATAGTTACTGTTATGGGCTTCGCCTCCCGGTGGCTTGAATCAGGCGCCGTCTTTCCTGCGTTGACAGGTGAGGCTCCCCCTAAAAATACAGGAATAATAATTGTTGTACCGTCGTATAACGAAGCTTCGGTGCAACAATTATTGTTTTCTCTGGGTGCGTGCAACAAACCAGAATGTCATGTGGAGGTTATAATAATCTTCAATGCCCCAGATGGAGCCTCCGGAGATGTCATAAACAGAAACCGTTCTGCTCTTTCACAGGCTGCCCAGTGGAACTCAAACAATAAACCTTTCTTTTCTCTTTATCTTGCCGATGTGGGCTGCCCATCAATCAAAGACTGGGGCGTAGGACTTGCAAGGAAGACAGGGATGGATGAGGCATTGAGGAGATTCGACGCAATTGACCGCGAAGATGGCCTTATCGTTTGTCTTGATGCCGACTGTACTGTAGACAGCAATTACCTCACTGAACTCGAAAACTCTTTCCTGAAGATCAGGGAAAGAAAAGCCTGTTCGATTTATTTTGAGCACCGGCTTGACGGGAAGGAGCAGGATGAGGATGTCATCCCGGCTATCATACAATATGAACTTCATCTAAGGTACCTTTTGCAGGGACTCCGTTTTACAGGCTATCCATGGGTGTTTCATACAGTGGGCTCAACAATAGCTGTAAGGGCCATTGCATACATGAAAGCCGGTGGAATGAACCGTCGCAGGGCAGGAGAGGATTTCTATTTTGTCCAGAAGCTTGTTCCGGCAGGAGGATTTTTCAGCCTTACATCTACAGCAGTGCACCCTTCACCGCGGGTTTCCGACAGGGTACCATTTGGTACAGGCGCGGCAATAGGCAAAATGATTAACAGCAACAATAAGACATTGCTGACATACAATCCCCGTGCATTCCCCGACCTGAAAAATTTCTTTGAAACCAGCCTGGCAGCGTATTCAGCCGGCAGTGATGATCTCAAAACGATATACAATCAACTTCCGGTTCCGGTAAAGAATGTTGTACAATTAAATCAATGGGAAAGTAAAATGCAGGAAATCAGGGATAATACATCTGGCTTCCGGCAATTCCGTAAACGTTTCCATGAATGGTTCAATATGTTCAGGATGATAAAATTCCTGAATTCCTCGCACAGGAACTACTATGAAAAAATACCGGTCGGACTGGCCTCTGCCGGATTGCTGGAAATGATGAACCAGGAAATCGCTGGAAATGAAATGGATTTACTTTTGCATTTCAGGGCATTGGAAAAAGCGGTTGGCTGATCTTTATTTCTTTCTTTCCCTGTCCTCCTTCGGAGTGAGAATAATATAAAGATCCTCGTCTTTCTTCTTCATCTTGTATTGCTCGCGTGCGAACTTTTCAAGATTATGATCATCAGTCCGCAGTTCATTAAGCTTTTTCTTATCCTCTTCAATCTTCTTTGAAAAGTAATCTTTTTCACTTTTAAGCTTGTTGAGTTCTGCAACCTGCCGGAATCTCTCAATCAGGTTATTTGTGTCGAGAAGGGTTATCCAGACAATAAAAATTGTTATCGTCAGGAAGTATTTATTCCTGAGAAATGAGGGAATCCTGTCGCTATACCTGATCTTAAGGTCCACGGTGCAAACCTACAAGTTTTTAATAATAAATTCAACCGCCGGACATTAAATACAGCATCTGGACATTATCACCTTCTTTAATGAAAGTATCGGCATAACTCTCCCTTGGTATGAGCACACCATTGATCTTTATGATCCTCATCCTGTAGGTAAACTTCCTCACCTCGAGCATTTCAGCAACAGACAGGCTGTTGCCTTCGAATTCTTCATCCCTGTTATTCAGAATAATCTTCATTGTAGTCTCCCTGTTTTTTTCATGAGGATATCAATCACAACATTCGCCTGCATGTTTGCAACAATTCCAACCCTGGGTGCCATTGGAGGATTATCATCAGTTGCTTCAGTCTGCTCATCGCCACACAGGTAAAGGCTTTCATCTATCATCCGTGTTCTTATAAGCTCATTCATTCCCCATCCTGACATGCCTGATCCAACAATCATCGGTACTCCCGGCATTTTATTCTGGACAGTCTCAATAAGCATCCTTTTCATCTCAGCCCCATCAAAAGCCTCAATAATTATATCGCATCCTGAAAATACAGCCCCGATATTATCCGGGGTAAGTTCCAGTGCGTGAGTGATTATATTCAGGCTCCTGTCTATTTTATGAAGGTTAATCTTAAGAGCATCAGTCTTTAGCATGCCAAGCTGGTCTTCAAAATAAAACTGCCTGTTGAGGTTTAATCTTTCAACCCTGTCAAAATCGGCAATAACAATGGTGCCTACACCGCTCCTTGCAAGAGCGGCAGCACAATTTGACCCGAGACCTCCTGCACCGGCTATTCCGACCCTGAATGATGACAGGTGCTTTTTTATCTCACTGAAACGCATAAGCAGACTGCTTTCTGTAAAGTTAAGAATATTTGATTTTTCAGAAATTACAATGGATTTATTTTAAAATGCCTGATCTGAACAGCAATCGATATGTAACTGATAACATATTGATTAAAATCATTTTAATAGCTGCAGGTATTTAATTACTTCGTTGTTCATAACTGCATTTAAAACATGAGCATTCAGGAATTAAAATCCAAACATAAATTACTCAAAGTCTGGGAGTATAGCTGGAAACCTCTTTTCAGGGGTTATACAGACAAAGTACTTTATATCAATCCGGGCACACTTGAAATTAAGGACAAGGATGTTCCTCCCTCTGTAAAAGAAAAATTTATAGGTGGGAAAGGTTATGGTCTCAGGCTGCTCTGGGACGCAACACGTCCTGAAACAAAATGGAATGATCCTGAAAACGAAATAGTAATATCATCCGGCCCTATAGGTGGAATAACACAATACTCCGGTACAGGAAAATCTCTTGTTGTAAGCATTTCACCACAGACAGATTCAGTAATTGACAGCAACGTTGGTGGCTACTTCGGCCCCTTCCTTAAATTTTCAGGATTCGATGCGCTTGAACTCCAGGGGAAAGCTGAAAATGATGTGATTATCTATATTGATGGAATAAACCATAAGGTTGAAATCTTCGAAGCACCCGCCGAAGCAAAGGATAGTCATATACTTGCCGAGCAGCTGACTGAAATTTTCGCTGATGATGATTCCGACAGGAAAAATATCGGTGTTGTCTCCTCAGGAGAAGCTGCTGATCATACCCTGATAGGTATGCTTAACTTCAGTTTCTGGGATCCTAAGAGAAAAAAGGTAAGGCTGAAGCAGGCTGGACGTGGCGGAATCGGCACAGTATTCAGGGACAAGAAGATCAAAGCCCTGGTATGCAAGATCCCGGGTGTCAAGGGTAACCTTAATAATGTTGTTGATCTCGAAGCTATTATGGAACGTGGAAGGAGATTCAACAGGGAAATAAGGGAACTTGATGACAAACAATGCCAGATGCGGCAGGTTGGGACCGCTCACCTTATGGAAGTGATGAACGACCACGATCTTCTGCCTACAATGAACTACCAGTACGGCAGTCACAAGGATGCCTACAAGATTGACTCTGGTGTGTGGAAGAGCCATTTTACACAGGGTATCCCCGATGGATGCTGGATAGGTTGCAATATGTCGTGCAGTAAGGGAGCTGATAATTTTGTGATTAAATCCGGTCCCTACAAGGGAGAAGTAGTAACTGTCGACGGACCAGAATATGAAAATGCAGCCGGACTCGGATCTAACTGCGGGATCTTTGATCCTGAGTACATTATTGAAGCCAACTTCTATTGTGATACATATGGAATCTGTACTATTACCTGGGGAACACTTGTAGCATTTATAATGGAATGTTTCCAGAGAGGAATTCTGAACAGGGAAAGAACAGGTGGTTTTGAAATGCAGTTCGGTGATTCTGAAAGTGCTCTTGAACTTTTACATATGGCAGGCAGGGGTGAAGGCTTCGGGAAGATTGCAGGATCAGGTATCAGGAAAATGAAAGAGCTTTTCGCCAGGAACGGCTGGGGAGATGCAGACCTTCTGAATGATATCGGGATGGAAAACAAAGGGCTGGAGTACTCTCAGTATATGTCAAAAGAATCCCTTGCACAACAGGGTGGATATGCCATGACAAACAAAGGGCCACAGCATGATGAGGCTTGGCTCATATTTATGGATATGGTGAACAACCAGATCCCTACTTTTGAGAATAAAGCCGAAGCACTTCATTACTTCCCAATGTTCAGAACATGGTTCGGGCTCGTCGGACTTTGTAAGTTGCCATGGAATGACGTTGAACCTGAAGACAATGCAAAAACTGCCGAACCAGCAAAAGTACCTGAACATGTAGATAATTATGTAACTATTTATAAAGCAGTAACAGGCAGGGAATTTGACAAGTACCGGCTCGTAGAGGATTCAGAAAGAGTATACAACTTCCAGAGGATATTCAATATAAGAAGGGGATATGGCCTTAGAAAGCACGATCGCCAGCCATACAGGGCAGCCGGACCTGTAACAATAGAAGAATTTGAATCGAGGAGTGAAAGGTATGATAAACAGTTAAGGGAAAAGTGCGGGTATGATCCTGAAGGCAGGAGCACAGTCGAAAAGATGGCAGTGCTTCGCAAATACAGGGAAGATCAGTACGAAAAACTTCTCGATGCCGTGTATTTCAGGAGAGGCTGGAACAAAAATGGGGTTCCAAAGATAGAGTTCCTGAAAAAGATTGGAATGGATCTGCCTGAACTTATTGAAGTTGTAAAGGATCTCCAGTGATGAAGGACGAGGTTTGCGTGTGCCTTCTCAGGGGTATTAACGTGAGTGGCAAGAATATGATCAGAATGCCGGTCCTCCAGGAACTTTTTTCAGGTCTCGGCTACAGGAACATCGCCACCTATGTTCAGAGCGGTAATATAGTTTTTACCCATAGCGGGAAGGAAACGGGAATACTGACAGCTGAGATTGAAAAAGTCATTAAGGAAAAACTGAATCTTGAGGTTCCTGCGGTGATACGAACAAGGGCGGAGATCAAAACCATCCTTGAAAATAATCCCTTTTACGACAGCTCCCCGGATGGCGCAGACAGGCTCTATGTTACTATGCTCAAAACCTCTCCCTCAGTGGCGAAACTGTCTGAGCTTAAAGAGATTGACTTTTCACCCGAAAAGCTTTCAATAAGAGGATTGGATGCATATATCTTCTGCCCGGATGGTTATGGCCGTGCCAAATTGAACAATAACTTCATTGAGAAAAAATCAGGATCAGTTGCAACTACCCGTAACTGGAAGACAATCAATGCCCTGAATGAAATGATGGGTAAATTCTGAGCAAGTTTTGCCGGCTTGAAATCTTTTGCATATCCCTTCGGAAGCGATATGCAAATTAATTACATTTGCCTGTTGATCATTTGACTTTACAAGTATCATTCAACGTTGATCTTTAACAGTTTTTTACTTTTACCTTTTACCTTTTTACTTAATTATGGCCGGACCTAAAGGATCAAGATATTATGATGTTTTTCTTCGCCACCAGGTTGAAATGGTGACAGATAAAAAGATCATTATTAATGAGGAAGGTTTCAGGCTTTTGCTTACGCTTGAGAAAGATTTGTCGATTGTAAGCGCTGCCCGGGACCTCAATATCAGCTACAGGAAGGCATGGGGGATGATAAGGGACATTGAACTTTATCTCGGTTTTCCCCTTGTCGGCAAGAAAAGAGGAGGCAGTTCAGGCGGTAAAACTTTTCTCACGACAGAAGGCAAAGAACTTCTCGATGCATACAGGGAACTTGTCAGCGGGCTCGAATCGTCAGACAGGGAGATAATCAGGCATTTTTTCAGGAGGATAAATCAGATACAGGAATCATCATGACACTTTGGACTAAATACTTTGCATTGATCACATTGTTTTTCAGCCTGGTTGCCTGTACCGGGAAGAAAGGGCACCGTGATATTATTGTCTTTCATGCAGGAAGCCTTTCAGTTCCTCTTAAGGAGGCAGCCACAGAATACCAGAAAAGGAATCCTGAAGTATCTGTGCTTCTTGAGTCCGCCGGCAGCCTTGTCTGCGCGAGGAAGGTTACTGAACTTAAGAAACCTTGCGATATTGTTGCTTCAGCCGACTACTTCGTTATAAATGAACTGCTTGTCCCGGCATATTCTTCATGGGGCCTGAAGTTTGCATCAAACAGGATTGTCATCGCTTTTACCCCAAAATCAAAATATGCTTCACTGATTGACACAACAAACTGGATTGAGATTCTTATGAAGGATGATGTTATTTACTCGAGGTCAGATCCCGATTCAGACCCATGCGGGTACAGGTCAGTAATTGTAATGAAACTTGCTGAAAAATATTATCACAGGCCCGGCCTGGCTGATAAGATGCAGGCGAAAAACAAGGATTATGTAAGGCCAAAGGAGGTCGATCTTATAGCACTTCTCGAGTCGAATACAATCGATTACATGTTCCAGTATAAATCGGTCGCCATTCAGCACAACTTAAAGTATATTGAACTGCCTGCCGCAATAAGCCTTGGTGATCCCTTGATGAACGACAATTATAAAACTGTGTCAACAGAAGTTGCAGGTACTGCCCCGGGAAGCCGTATGAAGGTTACAGGTGAATATATAAACTACAGTCTTACTGTACTTGACAATGCACCTCAGCGCAGTGAAGCTCTGAAGTTTACTGAATTCCTTCTTAGCGAGGAAGGCATGAATATATTCAGGAAAAACGGGCAGGAACCACTTATTCCTGCAACTTCCGACCAGGCAGAAAAGGTTCCGGCTGAACTGAAAAAGTATCTAAGCAGGTAATTAAAGATGAGGGAGAATGGTATTTTCAGGTGGCTGACTCTTTTCCTTTCCGGCGTTGTGCTCCTATTTATTATTGCACCGCTTGCCGGGATGTTCCTGCATACACCTCTCTCCTCAATATTTAATACAGCAACTGAAAAGGAAGTACAGTCGAGTATCTGGCTTACACTATGGGTGGCATTTACTGGAACACTGATCTTTTCACTCGGTGCTATCCCTGTTGCATGGATACTCGCAAGGAAACAATTCAGGGGAAAGAATATAGTGCAGGCTGTAATTGATCTTCCTGTTGTTTTGCCTCATACAGCCGCAGGGATCGCACTTCTTGGCTTTATTTCACGCGACGGATTTGCAGGAAAGATGGCAAGCGCAGTCGGGCTCGATCTTGTTAATCATCCAGGGGGTATAGCCCTTGCAATGGCCTTCGTCAGTTTACCTTTTATGATAAACGCAGCCCGTGACGGGTTTATGTCAGTACCTGAGCGACTTGAAAAAGCAGCGCTTAATCTGGGCGCAAGTCCCGCCAGGGTTTTCTTCACAATATCTGTTCCCCTTGCATGGAGAAGCATAATCACCGGCTTCATTATGATGTTTGCAAGAGGCATGAGTGAATTCGGTGCGGTTGTAATAATCGCATATCATCCTATGGTGGCGCCGGTGCTTATCTTTGAAAGATTCAGCAATTTCGGACTTAAATATGCAAGGCCGGCTGCAGTACTCTTCATCCTCGTTGCACTTGTTGTATTTGTAATATTACGACTGCTGGCAAACGGCAGGAAGCTAAAACAAAGGAGTATTGATGCTGAGACTGACTGAAATAGGGAAGCAGATTGGCGAGTTTAAACTTTCAGGGATCACATTGGAGATACCGGAAGCTGAATACTATGTGCTCCTTGGCCGTTCAGGTTCAGGAAAGACGCAACTCCTGGAGCTGATAGCAGGTCTCAGTCGTCCCGATACCGGGTCAATAGAAATGGACGGCGTCGATATTACAAAAAAGAGAATCCAGGAAAGGAAGATTGGAATAGTATTCCAGGATTACGCAGTATTCCCGCATCTGACAGTTGAAGGGAATATCGCTTATCCGCTTCGTGCAGCAAGGGTTGAAAAGCAGGAAATGCAAGTGAGAATCAGGGCTGTTTCCGATCTTATGAATATTTCTCACCTTCTTCACCGCAGTACTGTTAACCTATCAGGTGGTGAATTGCAGCGTGTAGCTCTTGCACGGACACTTGTAACATCTCCCAGACTGCTGTTACTTGATGAACCCCTCTCATCCCTTGACGCATCTCTCAGGGATGATATGAAGAAAATACTGAGAAAACTTCACCGCTCAGGACAGACAATTATACATGTAACGCATGATTACAGCGATGCTATAAGCCTGGCGGGGAGAGTAGGCGTGATTCATAACGGAAGGATCATCCAGGAAGGAAAGGTGGAAGATGTTTTTGAAAAACCTGTGAACAGGTTTGTGGCGCGCTATGCAGGGATTAAGAATTTCTTCCGTATAAATGTTTCAGGTGATGGTTATGCCAGGTTTTTAAATTCAACTGAAACCATCTGGTCCTTTAAGGTGCAAACTGATCTGAGGGATGATTGTATAGCAGTTCTCAGGAGTAATCATATTAAAGTTACAACTGAAAAACCCGTGGAGTATGCGGGAAATATATTAAGAGGTGTTGTTGAAGAGATAATACGCACAGAACATGGGTTTGAACTTACTGTGAAGGCGGGTGAGACATTTCACGCAGAATCAGTTGCGGCTGAGATTGAAAGATATTCCATTCGTGAAGGTTCATCTGTGTGGTTATCTTTTGAACCGGAATCACTTGTGATACTGGATAATGGCAAATCTGTAAAATAGAAAACCAGGAAAAATTATGATATCTACAGAAAAAGCTGCGGAAATAGTCTCTTCAATAGACCGCATCATGAGCTGGGAAGAGCTAAGTTTTACGGATTGCGAGGGGAGGGTGCTTTTTACTGATGTGAGGAGCGATATTAACATGCCCCCGTTTAACAGGGCAGCAGTCGACGGCTATGCCTGCCACAGGTCTGATCTTGATTCCCCTATGGAAATCGTTGAAACAATCAGGGCTGGTATGGAGCCGGCAGTTATTCCCGGAAAAGATCAATGCTCGAGAATAATGACCGGTGCAATAGTTCCGGATGGCTGTGATTTTGTTTTCATGGTTGAAGACTCAAAAATGCTGGCTTCAGGAAAGGTGATTTATACAGGAAAATCTCTGAAACCAAACTTGTCTCCAGCAGGGGAGGACGTTAAGACAGGAGATATTGTTCTGAGGAAGGGAAAGCTTATAAGGCCACAGGATGTGGCAGTTCTTGCGGCTGTCGGTTGCATTAATGTAAAGGTCTCGCGAAGGCCACTTGTAGGAATAATCAGTACCGGTGACGAACTGGTGGAACCCTGGCAAAAACCAGGCAGACCTGAGATCAGGAATTCAAATGCCTACCAGCTTGCAGCCCAGGCAAAAAGGTCTGGTGCTGCTACAAAATACTATGGGATAGCTCCTGACGATGAGGCAAAGACTCTGAAAATGGTTGATGAAGCCATAAATGACTGCGATGTTGTTCTTCTGACAGGGGGAGTGTCAATGGGTGATTTTGATTTTGTTCCTGATGTACTTAGAAAGGCCGGGGCTGAAATACTTTTCGACCATGTGAATGTCCAGCCTGGTAAACCCACAACCCTTGCACTTCATCCTGGTGCTGTCATATTTGGATTACCAGGGAACCCGGTTTCAGCATTTGTTCAGTTTGAAGTTCTTGTGAGGCCCTTGATCTATAAGATGATGGGCTGTACATGGAAACCTGTGGAGATGCATGTTAAGATGGCTGAAAATTTTGAAAGAAGACAATCAGCAAGGGCAGCCTGGATCCCGGTGACTATAAATGAAAAGCATGAAGCAGTTCCTGTAGATTACCATGGATCGGCTCATATTGCTGCATTTCCATATGCAGATGGGATAATAAGAATGTCGCCAGGCATAAATTTAATAACGAAAGGAGAGGTTGTAGTTGTTAGACAGATTTGACAGGAGTATTGATTACCTGAGGATTTCCGTTACCGACAGGTGTAACCTGAGGTGCAGGTATTGTATGCCCGAGACCGGTATTAAATTGCTTAATCACTCGGATATACTCACTTACGATGAGATCTATGGATTCACGGCGGTGGCTGTAAAAAACGGAATAAGGAAAGTGAGGATTACCGGCGGTGAGCCGCTTGTAAGAAAGGGGATAGTGTCGCTGGTTTCAATGCTTTCAGGCATAAAAGGAATTGAAGATCTTTCAATGACTACAAACGGAGTACTTCTTGGTGAGTATGCATCAGAACTGAAGGCTGCAGGGCTTCACAGGGTAAATATCAGCCTTGACACTGTTGACCCTGCAAGATTTAATGAAATTACAAGACATGACCTGCTCAACAGTGTTCTTGGTGGTATAGAAGCTGCGCTTGTAGCCGGACTTACCCCTGTAAAAGTAAATTGCGTTGTTAAAGAATCACAGTATGAGAAAGATGCAGTTGAAGTGGCAAAGTACTGCGCTGAAATGGGACTTGAAATAAGGTTTATAAGGCAAATGGATATCGTTAATGGGCATTTTTATGTTGTCAACGGGGGTACCGGTGGAGATTGCAGTATCTGCAACAGGCTCAGACTTACTTCAGACGGAAAGCTTAAACCATGCCTTTTCAATGATACCGAAATTAATATACGAGAAACCGGGTTTGAACAGGCGATAAAAATGGCTGTTCAGCAGAAACCAGCCTGCGGAACTCGGAGTATTAATAATAAATTCTATAGTATTGGTGGTTAGAAACCTGTTGTGTTATGAAAAAATTCTCCCATACTGACAAGGGCGGAAAAGCCGTAATGGTTGATATCGCCGGAAAAGAAATCCTTCATAGGGAAGCCAGGGCAGAGGGCTTCATCAGGCTAGGTAAAGAAACAATAAGCCTCGTTGAAGAGAATCTCATAAAGAAAGGTGATGTTCTTTCTGTTGCAAGACTTGCAGGGATAAATGCCGCAAAGCAGACAGGTCTTTTAATCCCTCTCTGTCATAACATTGTGCTCGAAAAAATCGCAGTTGAACCGGTACTCACCGATAATGGCGTAAAGGTCTCAAGTGAAGTCATTTGTACTGGTAAAACCGGTGTTGAGATGGAGGCTCTCACATCAGTGGCTGTTGCCCTTCTTACTATCTACGATATGTGTAAAGCCGTGGATAAGAATATGACGATTGAAGAGATTAAACTAATTGAAAAAATAAAAAGATGAATTTGCCGGTTAAATACAGGGTCACAATAATTACCCTTAGCGACAGGGCCTCGAGTGGTGAATATGAAGATTTAAGCGGACCTGCTATCAGGAAGCACCTTGAGGACTATTTTCAATCAATAAATACAGATAATGAAATTAAAATGGTACTTATCCCTGATGAGGCTGATGAGCTTAAGAAGGAAATGCTTATTGCTGCAGGTGCCAGTGATGCAATCTTCACCACAGGGGGCACAGGAATTGGCCCCAGGGACATTACTGTTGAAACTGTCAGACCTTTTCTGACAAAAGAGATTCCGGGTGTTATGGAGTATATAAGGGTGAAGTATGGCAGCATAAAGGCAGGTGCACTGCTAAGTTGCGGTATCGCCGGGATAATAAATTCAAAATGCCTTGTCTACACTCTGCCTGGTTCATTGAAAGCTGTCAATGAATATATGCCTGAGATTATCAGGACACTTGAGCATACATTCATGATGCTTTACGGGATTGACAGTCACGGTCGTTAGTTACCTGCGTGGACCGATCTTGCCACTGCCGACCCCGCAAGCCTGTCGTACCTGTCCCTTGGATCCCTGTAATAAACCAATATAAGGTATTCATTCTCAGTCTCAAAGTGTGAACCTTCGAATCGTGTAGGTCCCATATATGGCTGTCCTTTTCCAAGAAAAATATATTCGTAATTATACCACCCCTGTTTAAGTAACATTGACAACTGATACTGGCCCTTATTGCGGTCGTATATCATCCTGTTAGTTTCGTTAAGTTCCCAGTTTGCAAGTGCACCGCTGACATAGATATCCCCGCCGTCAGCCTTATAGGCAGATGGCAATGTGAAATAGACCATAAGGTAGTCGGCATCAGTATCCATATCCCGGCCGTTAGCGACCGCAACATAGTACTTGCCGTTCAGGTCCCTGTCGGAGAAATAAGGTTTGAACTCTCTGTCCTCTGACGGGGTAAGAAAAACCTGGTAGAGGTTATCCGAGAACTGGATATCCCTTATATACTCCGTTTTGTAACGGATATTTTTTATATCGAAATACCTGAATTCATTACCTCCTTTAAATACATTCTTCCCTGAAAGTGCGCCATATCTTATTTCATTGTTCCCGATTATATCAGGTTTAAGATCCATCCTGGCAGTCAGCCAGTTGCCGTTCTGCAGAACAACCGAAGAAATATCCCTCGAAGGATCCTTTACACTGAGACCGGAAAAATTTACTGTGAAATCAACCTGCTGACCGGTATTATAAGCTTCGAGCAGATCAGGCCTGTGTACAGTTGCATTTATACTTACAGACTCATCTGTGATCATGAAACGTTTTGTAATAACTGGTTCATCAGGTTTTCCCTGTTCATATACTTTAATAATATAGTTTCCGGAAAGCCTGGGTTTCATCCTCTCGCCAGGGAAGGTAAGACTGTAATGAAAATAATGCTGTTTTGTATTAAATGAGGCTTTATATTCCTCAATTACATCTTCGGTCAGACCTTCGACATAGTCGCTTATAAAGACACCAGATTCATTCCAGTTCCTGTCACAATGAATATATGAGTAGTAATATGTACGCTGATCATCACCGAGTAGGTCAAATCCAAGTACAAGTTTCTCATCAGAATTAAGCCTTATCACGGGGTTTGAGAGATTCCATCCTTCCTTATACAGCAAAACAGTTCGGATTTCTTCAGAATATACCCTGTCGGGGACAGGAGATGCCTGGGAGAAACCTTTAATGCTGAAAACAACAGTAAGAAAGGCGATTATTAATATTGTCCTTACAGAATTCATCGATGTGACCGTCTGATTAAAGGTATAAATTAACTGTGTTTCTTTTAGAAGTTTACAATAATTATGCCCAAAAAAGAATCCCTGCCTGGCAGCGGGGATTCATAAAAAGGGGAAAGGGGAAAATCACGCAGATCCATGTTCTTATAAACAGGATCTGGTATCAAATTTATTCATTCGAAATTACTTGTCAATCTTATTTTGACAATGGGTTTAATATTGTCGACAAACAACATAATTCATGTGAGGAACATGAAGTCTGAGTTTGTCCCGATTTTCATATTTTTGATGTATAATTCAAAAAGTATATGGCAAAGAAGCTGTTTTCCTGGTTCTCAATAATTCTTCTGTTAAGTTCATGTGCGGGTGAAACAGCTGACTTTGTGAATATTACCGGTTTTACCCAGGGCTCTACTTACAGTATTACCTATTCCGGGAAGTACAATCGTTCAAAAAATCGTGTTCAGAAGGACATCACAGCCATACTTGATGAAGTAGATAAATCACTTTCTGTATACAATGAGTCATCTGTCATATCAGCTATAAACAGGAATGAAGAGGTTAAAACGACTCCGATGTTTAACCAGGTTTTCAGTCTTTCAATGAAGATATCTGCTGAGACCGATGGTGCATTCGACATAACTGTAATGCCCCTGGTAAAGGCATGGGGATTCGGACCCGACAGGAAGAAAAGTTTTGAGAGATCAAAACTCGACAGCCTTCTCGATCTTGTTGGATTCAGGAAAGTCAGGCTTGAGAACAACAGGGTAATAAAGGATAAGCCAGGGATGAAACTTGATGTAAATGCAATTGCACAAGGTTACACAGTTGATGTCATCTGCAGGTATTTTGAAAAACATCATGTCAGGAACTACCTTGTTGAG
>JAXLTT010000021.1:0-49543 GCA_046329875.1 Bacteroidales bacterium | reverse complement strand
CCGAAACAGGTTCCCATGTCCCTGGCCTGGCTGAGAATCGGGTTGTCGGGGTCTACAAGCCTGGTCTTCCCGGCAACTTCGCTAAGGGGTACTGAATTTATGCCGCAGTTTAAGTGCGCAACCATTTTCCCGAAATCCCTGTCGGCTATCATATTTGCTGCAGTTGCTCCGAACCTCGATGCAAGTATCCTGTCCATGGGGGAGGGTGATCCACCTCTCTGGATATAGCCAAGTACTGTCTCACGGGTTTCAAGTCCGGTCATTTCATTAATCCTTCTTGCAAAATAATGTCCGGGGGACTCTTTCTTCGAAGGCACCTCAACCCCTTCTGCAACAACAACTATCGAATAAGGTTTGTTTCCTTCGGCTCTCTCTATCAGATAATCTGATATTACATTTTCGTCGACCGGAATTTCGGGTATCAATATCACGTCACCACCACCGGCGATTCCTGAATAGAGTGCCAGCCAGCCGGCATTGTGCCCCATAAGTTCAATAACCATAATTCTCTTATGGGAGTTGGCTGTTGAATGAAGCCTGTCGATAGCTTCAGTGGCAATATTGACAGCTGAGTCAAATCCGAATGTCACATCAGTACCCCAGACATCGTTATCTATTGTTTTTGGAATGCCGATCACATTCAGTCCTTCCTGCGAAAGGAGATATGCCGTTTTAAGAGTTCCATTACCCCCTATGCATACAAGGCAATCGAGCTCCATCTGCTCATAATGCTCTCTTATCAGTGCGGGCTTGCTAAGTTCTTTTTTCCCTTTACCGGCACCTTTGAAAGGCTTTTCACGGGATGTTCCGAGTATTGTACCACCAAGGGTTAGTATGCCCGAAAGCTGGCTCTCTGTAAGTTCGGAATACTCTTTATTAATCATTCCCGTGAACCCGTCGCTTATCCCGATTATATCCATACCGTATTTGACGATGGCCGTCTTACCGACGCCCCTGATTGCAGCATTAATACCCGGACAGTCGCCTCCTGCAGTCAGGATGCCAATTCTCTGTGGTCTCTTGTTCTTTCCCATTATTTATGTTTTTCTTGCTTTATATTCAGTGGCTTCCGGCTATTCCCAAACCGGCATATCAATATATATATCAAATGTACCAAAAGATTGACAGTTTGGCAATATCTGGATGATGGCTGCATGTTCCGGTCATTTTAAGGATATTACCTGATTCCATGATAAAGCTTGCTTTTAAGGAATTCACTAAATTTACCACCGTGGAAACAACGGAACATAAAATCTCTCCGGTGAAATCTGTTTTGTCGGGATATCTTTCTGAAGCATTGCTTCTGATGAAGAGATCACCCGTTCCTGACGATGAGGCTGTACATGATGTAAGGGTGCTTATGAAGAAATCGAGGGCAGCCCTGAAACTCATTGCCCCTTTAACAGGAGACGCTGTATTTCAGAAGGAATACCTTGTTTACAGGGATGCCGGTAGGGCACTTGGTTCTTTAAGAGAGACCTCAGTCCACAGGAAAGTCCTTAACAGGTTGAGAAAGGAGAAGGCATCACTATTTGCCGGGTTGAAAAATAACCTTGTGATTGAAGGTTTATTCAATTCCGTGGATAATTCAAAAATTATAACAAAGGAAGTCCTTGATGCCATTGAAGAAGGAACAGTTTCACTCAGGGGTTCGGCATTCAGGATCAGGTTTCTTCACCTCGGTGATGTTCCGGCGGATTTGTGTTTCAGGGAACTGGAGAAAAGCTACAAGGCCGCAGGTCTTACTTACCTTGCCTGTCGCAGTGAAGGCCGGCCGCAAAGACTTCACAGGCTCAGGAAAAAGGTTAAAGATCTTTTATACCAGCTTTATGTATTCAGGCCCCTTAATAACACAAAAGTGAGATCTCTTGAAAAGAAACTTGACGCTCTTTCACAACAATTGGGTGTTTATAACGATTTGACTCAACTCCTTTTAGTATTAGGATATGATCATGGCAATCAGGATAACAGTGCTGATCTAAACAAGCTGATGATTTTTATAAGGGAGAAGCAGGATGAGGCGCTGGAAAAAATATGGCCGGTGGCATATAAGTTGTTCTGCCCCGGCCTTAAACTTTCTGATATTCTGGGAATTCTGCCTGCGGCCGATCAGCAACCGCCACATGAAGTTCTAGGTGAAAATGATCTGTGAACCCTCACCGCCAGCGAGTGCATAGAATTCGCCGACTGTTAGTACTGCTGATACATGTTCACAAAGATCCTCTTTCTTGAATTTGAACATGTCCATGGCTAGTTTACAGGCATAGATTTTACCGCCACCGGCAGTTATTAGATCCAGGAATTCGCTTACAGGCGGAATATCAAGTTTTTCCATTTCACTTTTCATCATCCACGATGTGAATGATTCCATACCCGGTATTACACCAAGGAGGGTTGGCATCCTCATTCCACCAGGAAGCCTGAGAGCAGGATTCCCGACAACTGCGGTGTGAAGCTTATCCATTCTTCCTTTTACTATTGCATCAAGACCAAAGAAGGTAAAGAATATATTTGCTTCAATTCCTTCCATTACTGCACCGTTTCCGAGTACAAGGGTTGCATATACATCTTCTATCGCACCTTTTGCGCAGATGATGTTTACCTTTTTGATAGGATTTTTCTGAGCGTCTGTCATATTGCTGGATTTAAGAGATTACACGCAGCTTGCCGGTTTTGGAATTCCGCCGATTTTGGTTGCTTTTTTCAGCGGTGCGCCGGGGAAAAGCTCGTAAAAGGTTTTAACATCGATAATACCGGAGTGATTAATACTCCTTATTGAAAGTGCATCGCCGTTAAGATGCCTGTTGCGAAGATAGTCGATTATGGCAAAATGCCTGTCTGTAAGTACGATACCTTCTTCCTTTGCTATTTCAGCGGCAATTTCTTTTGTCCACTGGGAAGGTGTTGTGAAATAACCTTCCTCATTGACGTCTACTGTAACGCCTGCATAGGTTTTTTGTGCCATTGTTTTAATTTTAAATTGATTTATGATTGATGGAAATGTTCTTTTCATTGATCTTTTCGAGGAAAGCCATAATGAACCCGATACTTTTTCTTACCTGGGGTTTATTCAATTCCCGCATCGCCCGCCATACCGAATATTCCTCGATCTCCTCTGTCCTGATCTCGCCAAGGGCATCTGCAATTGCTCCAAGTTTTTCAAGAAAACCCGGGTTTCCAAGTTTTATGATCGTATCTGCAGCAATTACGAGGTTGCCGGAAAGTGCAGCAATATCTTCACGGGAATAACGTGTGACAATTGTATCAGCTGCTTTCCCCGCCTGTGCCATTATTTCAAAGTAGCCTTTCTTGTCAAGTTCATGAAACTTATTAACCCCGTCAAGACCTATCTGCCTGATAATTGGCGTAAGGTCCTTCAGAAGGTCGTTCATGCTCTCTATTGTTTCGAGCAGCATGCCCATGTTTTCGACGTTTCTTACGAGTTTGATCAGGAGGCCCCTGAGGGCATCACCGTCCATTTCTATACCGGCATTGTCAAGCTGGTTTACCATATCACGGAATACCTCTTTCCCGATAACAGCCACATCATCAGCAAGGTCGTTCATTGCTTCACGTCCCTGCCTCTGGACAGCACTCTCCTCAAGAAGTAGATCAAGTTTCCTGTTGATCTCGTTTATCTGTTCCTGTAACGCTTTTTCTGACATTGCTTAAATTTTTAGTCAGTTTTTTTACCTGCCATTGTCATATGGGTATCAATAGGCATCTCCTTGCCCTTAAGAAGTATATGCCAGTATATCCATCTGAATATCAGTTTGCCATAATGATTTATACGGCTTTCCTTGAGTAGACTGAAAGGTCCAAGGCCCGGGAATGGGAAATAACCGGGAAGCGGTTCAGTGTCGTAGTTAAAATCGATAAGAGCACCCTTACCATGACCAGTTTCGATATAGCAATTCGAGTGGCCGTCGAATTTTCCTGTGAATGGCCTGCCTTCAATAAAACAGATCAGATTCTCTGTTAATATTTCGGACTGGAAATGTACAACAGATCCTGCTTTGGAAGTAGGGAAGTTTCCTGCATCACCGAGCACGAAAATATTCTTATGAAGAAGTGATTGTAATGTGTGTTTATCAGCCCTTACAAACCCGAATTCATCACCGAGCCCGCTCTTCAGTATAACGGGGTCTCCGCTATGAAGAGGAATGGTCACAAGACAGTCGAAACTAACTTCTCTCCCTCCGAAATCACGTATAATACGGTTCTTGTTATCAACTTCACCAAGGAAGAAATCTGTAAGCATCGAGATATTCTTACTCTCAAGGAGGCTTCCAAGCAATTTGGATGAACGGGGTTTTGTAAATGCACCTGAAAGGGGTGTGACATAAGTAATGTTTACTTTGTCCCTCATTCCGCGCTCGGTAAAGAATGCGTCTGCGTAGAATGAGAACTCAAGAGGTGCAACCGGGCATTTTATAGGGTTGTCAGCAATGTCAATAACAAGATTTCCCCCATCCCATGTTTTAAAGAATCTTGCCAGGGCTTCTGCACCTTCAATAGTGTAGAAATCGAATATCTGTTTATGCCATAGTTCACCTTTCAGTCCGGGCGTTTCTTCGGGATTTATCCTTGTACCTGTTGCAATAATGAGTATATCGTAACCAAGAACCTCGCCGTTTGCCAGGTGGACTTTATTGTTTTCAGCATCGATTTTATCAATTGTCTGGAATATGGACTCAACACCTACAGGCAGGAAGTTCTGTTTTGGTTTAATCACATCCGCCCTTTTGTAATAACCAAAGGGGATAAAGAGAAAACCGGGCTGGTAATAATGAGTTTTATTCTGATCAATTATCGTGATCTTCCACTCTTCGCGGGGTAGTTCTTTTCTCATCTTGTTTGCCATCATTGTACCACCGGTACCGGCACCAAGTATTAATAATTTTTTCATATGGAATGCAGTGTTAAATAAATAACAGTACAAATATATAAATATTTATATATCCATATCTGTATAGTTGGAAAAATGATTTGGATGATATTTAGCATGCCGGAGCTTATGCCTCCGGAAACCAGAACTGCCAGGTAGAATTATGAAGCTTAAGCCTCGTCTATAATGAAGAACTTTTCAGGATCTAGATTTACTACACTGCAAAAATCCTTGTGACAGAATTCATTGGTTTTCTTGTTGTAGATATAATCTTTTTCCCACTCGGTGTGGTTTGCCACTATCTCTTTGATAGCTCCTGTAATATATAGCAGTTCAGCTGTCGTCATTGTGGGGTGCAGGGAGATCCTTATCCAGCCCGGCTTAAGTGAGAGATCCCCTTCCTCGATCCTGTCTGTTATCTCTTTTGAAAGTGAAAAGTCTACTTTCAGGAGATAGTGTCCGTATGTTCCTGCACATGAACATCCGCCCCTTGCCTGAATCCCGTACCTGTCATTCAGAAGGATAGTCATCAGGTTATGATGTATACCTTCAACATAGAATGAGAATACACCAAGTCTTTCATTAATATCTTCAGCCAGTATATGAACCTCCCTTATCTTTGAGAGCTCTCTGAAAGTAAGTTCTGTAAGCTCTTCCTCCCTTATTTTCATCTTCTCAGGATCCATAGCTTCTTTCAGTTTTATTGAAAGTGCAGCTTTCATAGCCTGCAGGAACCCAGGTGTTCCCCCGTCTTCCTTCTTTTCAATATCAGTTATGTAACTATGTCCACCCCAGCGGTTGGTCCACTTTACAGTTCCCCCTCCGGGATTGTCGGGAGTTACATTTTTATATAATTCTTTATTGAAGATAAGCACCCCAGGGCTGCCAGGACCACCAAGAAATTTATGCGGTGAAAAGAAAATTGCATCAAGCTGTCTTGCCTTATTCCCAGGATGCATATTAATATCAGTATAAGGTGCTGATGCAGCAAAATCCACAAAACAGTAACCTCCGTTCTCATGCATGATCTCAGCAAGTTCGTAGTATGGCGGCATATAGCCGGTCACATTCGAACATGCTGAAAATGATCCGATCTTAAGCGGCCTGTCACCATATTTCTTAATTTCTCTCCTCAGGGCCTCCGGATCAACAGTAAGGTTGTCGGAAGGCTCAATAACAACAACATCGGCAATTGTTTCCTGCCATGAAGTATGATTTGAATGGTGTTCAATATGAGAAATGAACACAACAGGCTTTCTTTGTTCAGGAAGCTGCCGGCACATGTTTGTCTCACCATTCCCGGTATAACAATACATCTTGGCCTGTTCAGGAATTTTAAGTCCCAGGATACGCTGCAGTTTCGCGATTGCAGATGTCATTCCAGGACCAGAAAGGATAAGGACATCGTCTTCGCCTGCATTAACATGTTTCTTTATAATATGCTGTGCCTCTTCGTATGCACGGGTCATCGCAGTACCTGTAGTGGAAGATTCAGAGTGGGTATTGCCAACGAGTGGACCGGCTACTTTATGAAGTTTTTCTTCAATAGGCCCATACAAACGTCCGCTTGCTATCCAGTCGGCATATACAAGCTTTTTTAATCCATACGGTGTGAGTATCTCTTTATCAATACCCACTATGTTTTTTCTGAACCTTTCGAAATACTTCTCCTGATTCTCCATTTTTACTCTGGAATTAGATCGCAAAAATACTACCTGTATCAGAAGTTCCCAAACAACTTTTTAATTTTGATAGTGATAGACATCAGATTGCAGCCTCCGGCCAGCTAATTATTAAAATTGACCTTCAGGTGTAAAAAGTGTGATCAAACGCACGAAATAATGTGATATATATCACAACATCTAAATATTTCAATATCTACATTTGCGCTTTAACAGAAATCTAAGAGCTGATGAAGGATGTCGCTTTGATGAACAGTTGTGTGGATTGTCTTGATAAATCATGCGCGACAGCTGTACTCAGCGGCAATGAGATGGGACTCATTGAAAAGAACCGGCACATTAGCTCGGTACGAAGGAGAACAACACTAATAAATGAAGGGTCACCCGCTTCAAATATAATTTACCTGAGATCAGGCCTTGTAAAGGAATCGATACTTCGCCCGGATAACCAGGAGCAGATACTCCAGATAATTCAGCCACAGTCCTACCTTGGATTAGCTTCTGTCTTCGGTGACAGGATTAACCATTATTCATACACAGCTCTTACAGACCTTAAGGTATGCTATATTGATATAGAGGTCTTTACGAAGCTGATAAAAGGCAACGGTAAATTTGCATTTGAGATTCTTACTTCAATTGGAAAAGATAATCTCAGCAATTTTCACAGGTTCATAAATCAGAGCCACAAAAAGATATATGGAAGGGTTGCTGATATTCTCCTTTATTTTTCAGCTGTCGTTTTTAAGAGTGACAATTTCCAGATACCTCTGACAAGGAAGGAAATAGCTGATATGGTTGGAACGTCAAGGGAAAGTACAGGGAGGGTACTGACAAGGTTTGCAGAGGATAATTTAATTGAGATCCAGGGAAAAGTAATTAGAATCATTGATGTCAAGAAACTGGAGAGGATAAGCCGGTTTGGCTGATATACATCCTTTAAAGACGAAGAGAAAGTTATATATAAAGAAACCTGAAATAAGATATCTGAACAAATATGACCAACAGGCGTGAATTCATTAGGTTATCCCTTCTCGGTGCCGGGGCTCTGGCAGCAGGGGCGGGAGCCTATAAGACAATGTACAGGTTCTCCACTGATAGCTCCACGGGAAAGCTCACAATAGATCTTTCACGGACACCTACTTATTGCGAGGTTTGTTTCTGGAAATGTGCCGGATGGGTTTATAAGAAAAATGATGGAAGTATCTGGAAAATAATCGGTAACGATGATGACCAGCATTCAAGCGGCCGTTTTTGCCCGAGGGGTACAGGCGGTGTCGGGATGTATTATGACACCGACAGGCTTAAGACTCCTCTTATCAGGGTAAATGAAAGAGGTAAGCAGGTGTTCAGGGAGGCATCATGGGATGAAGCACTTTCCTATACCGCTGAGAAGATAAGGAAGATCAGTGATACATATGGTCCTGAGAGCCTGGCGCTGTTTACCCACGGATCGGGAAGTTCAAACTTTACAACCTTATTCAAAGCGCTGGGCACTGCCAACATTGCTGAACCATCTTATGCGCAGTGCAGGGGACCACGTGATGAGGCATTCCTTGCAACATTCGGGGAGGAAGCTTATTCCCCGGAGGTTACCGATCTGAGAGACACAAAATGTCTTGTTCTGATCGGATCTCATATTGGAGAAAACATGCATAACGGGCAGATTCAGGAAATGTCTGAGGCAATTGATAAGAATGCGGTTATAATAACTGTAGATCCCAGGTTTTCAACCGCAGCCAGCAAATCGAAATACTGGCTTCCTATTAAACCTGCCACTGATATTGCCCTTCTGCTTGCATGGATTCATGAGATTGTATATAATGAGTATTACGACAGTAAATATGTTGAATCGTATTGCACCGGGCTGGAAGAGCTAAAAGCCCATGTAAAGGATTTCACACCTGAATGGGCATATGGTATTACAACAATAACCCCCGATCTTATTAAAAAAACTGCAAAGGAGATGGCAAATGCTTCACCGGCAGTTATAGTTCACCCGGGAAGGCATGTTACATGGTACGGCGATGACACTCAGAGGCTGAGAGCTGTAGCGATTCTGAATGCACTACTGGGTTCATGGGGAAGGAGAGGCGGATTCTACAGACCAGCAAAAATGGCACTGCCATCATACCCTGTACCACCATTCCCTAAACCTGCAAAGACATGGCAGGATGCTTTTCCGGGGAAATTCCCGGGTGCGAATTCAGTTGTGTCAAATGTTCTTGTTGATGCTTCAGACCCTGCCAATAATCCAGGATTTCTTATAAAAGGATGGATGGTGAATGCCACTAACATCCTGCAATCAATTCCGGACCAGCAAAAAACTCTGAAGGCTATCCAGAATCTTGATTTGCTTGTTGTTGTTGATACAATGCCAATGGAGATTACCGGGTGGGCGGATGTTATATTACCCGAATGCACCTATCTCGAAAGATATGATGTCCTGCGGGCAAGTCCTCACAGGAAGCCAGCCCTTGCGCTCAGGATGCCGGCTACAGATCCCCTGTATGATACAAAGCCTGGTTACTGGATCGCACGCCAGCTTGCAATTAAACTTGGGAAGGGTGAATACTTCCCGTTCGGGAAGCAGGAGGATCACCTTGACTGGCAGCTGAAAAAGATCGGATCATCACTGGATGAGATAAAGAGAAAAGGTGTAATTACAAGGGAAAGGGAACAGGATGACCTGTATATAGCTGATGGAGAGAAGGTGGAGTTCCCAACGGATTCAGGCAAGATTGAACTGTATTCAAAATATCTTGCTGATTCCGGCTTTGATCCCTTGCCTAAGTATACGGCTCACGAGGAACCACCGGATGGTTTCTTCAGGCTTATTTACGGAAGAGCTCCTATGCATACATTCGGTCGTACAGCAAATAATCCTAACCTGACAGATATAATGGATGAGAACAGTGTGTGGGTAAACCCCAAAATAGCAAAAGAATGGGGCTTATCTTCCGGTCAGTATATTAAATTGAAAAACCAGGATGGCGTGATTTCCGAGTTTCCTGTGAAAGTAAGAGTGACTGAAAGAATACGATGGGATTCAGTTTACCTTGTTCATGGTTTCGGACATGCCCTTAAAAAGCTTTCACGCGCATATGGACGTGGTGCCAGTGACTCGCAGCTTATCACAAAGGTAAGCGTTGATCCGGTGATGGGAGGAACCGGGATGAGGGGGAACTTTGTAACCTTTATTACCGGAAGCGGAGAGGAGGTGGCATCATGAGGTACGCAATGGCAATTGATACAAAAAAATGTGTTGGCTGCAGCGATTGTGTTGTTGCGTGCCAGACTGAAAATGATGTCCCGATCGGATTTTGCCGCGACTGGGTTGTAGAGGTAATGGATGGAACTTATCCGCAACTTGAAATTGAGATACGTTCAGAAAGATGCAATCATTGCAAGAATGCCCCATGTGTAAGGTGTTGCCCTACAGGTGCAAGTCATTTTGAAGATGGGGGAATTGTTTTGGTAAATCACTCAGAATGTATAGGTTGCGGGGCATGCATCGCTTCTTGTCCTTACGATGCCCGTTATCCGCATCCGAAAGGTTATGTTGATAAATGTACATTCTGCATTCACCGAATCCGTAACGGCATGAAACCTGCATGCGCGGATGTATGCCCGACAAGGTGCATTTATTTCGGCGATCTTGACGATCCGAACAGCCCTGTTTCAGTAGTACTGAAAAAACGAAAATTCAAAACCCTGATACCAGAGGCAGGAACACAACCTCAGTTATATTTTCTAATCTGATCACAGTCGAGTTATGAAAGAAGAACTTATTGTAAGCGGCAGGCTCAATGAAATGATTGATCCGCATCTGAATATCTGGCACTGGCAGATTCCGTTATACCTTTTCCTGGGTGGAATGGCAGCAGGAATTCTCTTTTTTGCCGCATTTTATTATATCCGCGGGAAAGAAAACGAATTCAGGACAGCAGTCAGGATTGCACCATTCCTTGCACCAATTCTGCTGGTCGCAGGGCTGTTGGCACTTTTCATTGACCTGCGTCATAAATTATTTTTCTGGCAGCTTTATACCAATATAAAGTTGCAGTCACCAATGTCATGGGGTGCATGGACTCTTATGGTGATTACCCCGCTCTCTTTTATCTGGAGCGCCCTGCATATCCGGGATATTTTCCCGAACTGGGACTGGAAATTTGAATGGCTGAGATGGCTTGAGGATTTCTTCAACAGGTATAAAAAGGTACTTGCCTGGATAATGCTGATTTATGCTATTATTCTTGGTATTTATACCGGGATACTTCTCTCGGCATTCAATGCAAGGCCATTATGGAATACATCAATTCTAGGTCCCCTTTTCCTCTTTTCGGGGCTGTCTGCAGGCGCGGCCACAACGCTTGTTTTGTCGCGTAACAGGGAAGAAAGAATACAGTTTGCGAGGATCGACCTGATACTTATCGGGATTGAACTTTTCCTTATAATCCATATGTTCATGGGTTTTCTTGCAAGCACACAGGTGCAGATCGAAGCTGCCCATCTCTTCCTTGGAGGTCAGTATACAATGTCATTCTGGATTTTCGTTGTGATACTGGGCATGCTTTTCCCGGCGCTTCTTGAGATTCTGGAACTTGGAAAATATCATGTTCCTGCAATGCTTCCAGCCGTAATGGTGATCTTCGGAAGCCTGATGTTACGCTTCGTAATTGTGTATGCAGGACAATTCAGCAGGTGGTTGTACTAAAATGAAATAAACAGTATTTAATAATATGGAAACAAACAAAAAAACAAAGTATCTGAACCCTTATATCGGCGGGGTACTTTTGGGAATAGTCCTTCTTGCAGCGAATTTCGTCTCAGGAAGAGGACTTGGTGCAAGCGGTGCGATTAAAAGTACAGTGGTAACCGCATGGACCGCTGTTGCACCTTCATCTGGTGAAACATCAGGATTCATAAAAGAATACAGCTCTGCTCACCAGGGTTCGCCTATGAAGAACTGGCTTGTATTTGAAATGCTTGGCGTTCTTGTCGGAGGCTTTATCTCCGGGACCCTTGCCGGAAGGCTTAAACTTAAGGTTGAACATTCGCCTAAGATCACTTCAAAGCGCAGATTGATTTTTGCCCTGGCAGGTGGAGTATTGTTCGGTTTCGGTTCACAGCTGGGAAGAGGCTGTACAAGCGGATCTGCACTAAGCGGAATGGCTGTCCTGTCAGTGGGAGGATTCATAACCATGATGGCAATTTTCGGTACAGCATACGCACTTGCCTATTTTTTCAGAAAAAACTGGATATGATGAAGGCTATAGATGCTTTAGAAGCTGTATAGGCTTTAAAGGCTTCGGTTTCCAACAATAAAAGCCTTGCATCTAAACCCTCTAAAGCCTCTAAAGCTCTAATTAGAATAAACAAAATATAATACTTTAAAATATGGGTCCTTTAGCAGTAAATGAAATAATTTCCGGGAATGCAAACCTGTTCCTGGCCTTCATTATCGGTATAGGTTTTGGCTTTGTCCTTGAACAAAGCGGGTTCTCATCAAGCAGAAAACTTGCAGGAGTCTTTTATGGCTATGATATGGTTGTATTGAAAGTCTTTTTTACAGCCGCTATCACAGCAATGCTCGGGCTTCTGTTTTTCAGCCTGTTCGGCTGGATAGACCTCAATCTAGTATATGTAAACCCGGCTTATATCCCTTCAGCAATTATTGGCGGGGTAATTATGGGTGCAGGTTTCATAATGGGCGGATATTGCCCGGGGACAAGTTTCTGCGGAGCATCAATTGGTAAAATTGATGCATTTGTATTCATAGGCGGATTGTTTATCGGCGTGCTTATTTTCGGCCTGGGTTACCCCTTGTGGGAAAAACTCTATATGGCGAAATTTATCGGAAGCCCGAAAGTCAGCGAGGTCCTTGGCTGGTCTGACGGCTTCTTCGGACTCCTTCTCATTCTTGCCGCACTTGCAATGTTCTGGGCTGCAGAGTGGGCAGAAAAGAAATTCCCGAGAGAAGAATATTAAAATTGAAAATACAAAACTGGTAAAAAAATGAAACCACGTCTTTTACTTGCACTTGTCCTGGTTACAATGGGGCTCATTATTGCAGCAGTTCCACAGAACAAGACAAAACCATACAAGCTTACAGCAGAACAGCTTCTTGCCGAGGTTAATACTCGTACGCAGTATATAACACCCGAAACTGTTGCTGACATGATTGTAAAAAAAGATCCATCCCTGAGACTGATCGACGTAAGGAGCCAGGAGGAATTTGAAAAATTCAGCCTTCCCGGGGCTGTCAACATCCCCATAACTGATCTTCTTTCAGAGAAGTATACAGACATGTTAAACCAGGATGTAAAGATGAATGTTCTTTATTCCAACGGAACAATCACCGCAAATGAAGCATGGATGATAACACGTCAGCTCGGCTACAAAAACAATTTCGTACTAGAAGGGGGACTAAACTACTGGATGGATGCTATAATGAATCCAAAAGTTCCAGCTACAATCAGTCCCGATGAGGAGTTTGCAAAATACGATTTCAGGAAAGGCGCCGGGCAAGCCTTAGGTGGTGGCGGATCAGTGGCTGTTTCAGTTCCGTCGGCTTCTCTGTCAGAGAAACCTGTTATAAAGCCTGCCGGGAAGAAGAAAAAAGCCTCGGGTGGCTGTTAAAATGAACAATGAGCTAACAAGATAAAATCCGGCAGCCTGACGGATTAATAAGTTCCGGGCAAATTGATTGATGGAAGGGGCAGCCGGTTAATAAAATTACCGGCTGCTTTCTTTACTTTGAAGGTTGACAATAAATTTCTATATTTCGAAGTTAAATTATCTGCAAATCAAAAAAATATAAAGTTTATGAAAAAAGCATTTCTCCTCCTGGTTCTTTCTATTGCATTTCTGAATCTTGGCGCCCAGACCTCCAAGCAGAAAAACAATCCTGTAGGCAAGTGGGATTTTGAAGCTCCTGCTGCTCCCCAGGGCTATAACAACGGTGTCGTTGAAGTTACAATGGATCAGAATAAATTAAGTGCATCAATGTCGTTTGAAGGAACAGACTATAAAATCCCTGCTGAGACAGTGAAATTTGAAAAGGATACACTTAACGTAAATGTTAATGTTAACGGAACAGATGTAACCATCAAGGTTAAATTCGATGAAGCCGACAAAATGTCGGGTGTTGCATCTACATACGACGGAGATATTCCCCTCACCCTTACAAGGGAAAAGAAAAAATAGTCCTTGTAATTCGGCACGATGAAAAAACTAATTGCATCGGTATGCTGGCTTGCCCTGGTTGTTTACCCGGTCAATGCCCAGGTAGTAAACAGTAACCCTCTAAGTCAGAGGGTTACTGGCTATAAGATGGATGTTGAACTTGATCCGGCCACCCATATTGTATCAGGTACCATGGATGCATACTGGGTTAATATTTCTAATGACAAGGTGCCTGATCTAAGGCTGCATATGTATCTCAATGCGTTCAGGAGCAACAGGTCCACATTCTCAAAGGAGTCAGGTGGCAGGTCTCCGGGAAAGGTAAAAGATGATTTCGGCTGGGTTGATATTTCCACTCTGACAGACAGGAATGGGAATGACCTTACAAAGAACATGTCTTACGTCAGCCCCGACGATGGCAATACCGATGATATGACGGTACTCAATGTGTCGCTTCCAAAGGCTGTTGAGCCGAAGGATACTGTATTCATACATGTAAAGTTCAGATCAAAGCTCCCGGCTTCTATAAGGAGAACAGGCTATACCGGTGATTATTACTTCGTGGCACAATGGTTCCCCAAGTTCGGGGTCTATGAGCCTGCAGGTATGCGATATGCTGTGAAGGGTGGATGGAACTGCCACCAGTTTCATTCAACTTCCGAGTTCTATGCAAACCACAGCACCTATGATGTAAACATAACTGTACCTGAAAAATATGTAGTAGGATCAGGTGGGATGCTCCTCGAAGAGCATAAAACAGGTGATGGAAAGAAGGTGATGAAATACAGGGCAGAGGATATTGTTGATTTCGCATGGACAGCCTGGCCGGGTTATGCAGTGGCAACCGACCAGTGGAAACATGTGAAGATCACCTTCCTGTACCCGCCTGAAAGAAAGGACCAGGTGTCGAGGCAACTGACTGCAGTTAAAAATGCACTTGAATACCTTTCAGAAAATGTCGGCCCATACCCATGGCCACATCTCACTTTTGTCGACCCGCCTGCAATTGGCCAGGGTGCAGGTGGAATGGAGTATACAACAATATTCACATCTGAATCAGCCAACGGACTGCCGGAATATATACATCTTCCTGAAATGGTTACCATTCATGAATTCGGACATGCTTATTTTATGGGCATACTTGCCAGCAACGAATTTGAAGAACCATGGCTGGATGAAGGAGTGAACTCATTTATGGAAGAAAGAATTATGGACCATTACTATGGTCCTGCTTCAATGATAAATCATCCATGGCTTAAAGCGGGCGATCAGTCAATAGGAAGGTCCAGCTATGTTGCTGCATCAAATAACATGATTGTAAGCAATGCGGAAAACTCATGGAACTACGTCCATGGAACCTATGGAATGATGTCCTACATGAAACCCGCAACATGGCTGTATACGCTTATGGGTATAATCGGTGAGGATGCAATGAACCAGGTATTCAGGGAATACTACAGGGAATGGGCGTTCAAACATCCTTCAGGAAAAGACTTCATTGCAGTTTTCAATAAAGTGATCCCTGGTATCTATGGAGAAAAGTATGGTAAAGACCTCAACTGGTTTTTCGACCAGGTGACCTGGGGAAGCAATACCTGCGACTACAGGGTTGCCGGCTTTTATAATACAAAACTTACAGATTACGAGGGAGTTGTAATAGATGGTGATTCTGTGAAGGTGAAGAACAACCTGCTTAAAAATGATACCGTTTACTCCTCTGTTGTACAACTTGAACGACCAGGGGAAATAATGCTTCCGGTGGATGTACTTATAGGTTTTGATAATGGTGACAAGGTCATTGAAAGTTGGGACGGTAAAGCCCGCTTCAAGGATTTTACATATACCGGGAAACGAAAAGTAACATGGGTTAAGCTTGATCCGGATTATAAGATCAAGATGGATATAAACTATATAAATAACTCCATGACTTCAACGCCGGATAACAAGCCCGTCAGAAAAGCTACAAACAGGCTGACAGGACTTATGCAGTTATTCCTTGGTATTATTTCACTATAAGCTTGTTATGATGAAAATCCTTAAATACTTTGCTGAAGGAGCACAAAGATCACTGAACGCATGGAAGTGGGTGCTGGTGATATGGTTTTCCTTCCTTATGCTTGCCCTGATTGTATCAACACCTTTCAAGGCTGAAATGAGAACAATAATCGGGCGGAGCATGATAACTGAAAAAATCGCTGAAGGAAATATAGTCGATTTTATTTCTAATTCCGGAACAGGACTGAAGATGGCAATGGCGTCACTTACCTCGGTTTTTTTCCTTGCAGTGTTTTTCGCATTGATTCTGAATTCCTTTTTCAGTGCAGGGCTGTTCCATATTCTGAGATCCGGAGATAAAGAAACACCGGGAGTATCGTTCTTTGGAAAAGCTGGTTCTGGTTTTTTCAGCTTCCTTGTGATAGAGATACTTATGAAGCTAATGATACTTATTGTAATACTTCTCGTCATAGGACTGCCTGTTTCACTGTCAGCAGGCGACAGCATGCTGCCTGATCCCGGGAAAATGAAAATCCCTGTGATACTTGTATCAATACTACTTCCTGTATTGCTTATGGTTGCCGATTTTTCAAGGGCATGGCTTGCAGCCACCGGATCAAAAAACCCTTTCAGGGCTATTGGTAACGGTTTCAGGTTTGCATTCAGAAGCTTTTTCAGCTCCTGGATAATAATGGCAATCCTTATCTTAATACAGGGATTGTTCTCATGGATAACAATTACAGTAACGAGGGCCCTGGACCCTATGTCAGTCTGGGGAATATTCGGAATGTTTTTCCTGCTTCAGTTGCTTTTTATTGCAAGGTTTTTCCTGCGCACATGGCGATATGGGTCAATAACTGCTGTTTTTGAGAGTACCCGGGAAACAAAACCGGTTATCGCTGCAGAAACTGTCGCTGTACAATGAACAACTGAACCATCAACTCTAATAGCACTGAAAAGATCATGAAGAGAAAGAGCCTCATTCTTATAATCTTTATTGCGTTACAGGCATTCTCTGTCAACCTGTTTTCACAATGGCCGGCAAATTACCAGTATACTCTTCTTCCACAGAAGATGACTGACCTGATTCTCGCCTATTCTTCCGGTGAAGCGGCTATGAAACATATAACAGACCTTGCTCCGTATTCAAGGCCAAGAACGCAGGGTGAATTCCGGAACGGCACAAGCGAGATATCTTATATAACAGGGAAACTCAGTGAACTGAAAACCGGTATCTTCTCAGTGGATTCGGTTGGTGAGACAAATGTCTGGAGGGCAATTGAAGGTTCTGTATACGAAGTGAGTCCGGGTTTTTCGAAGGTTGCAGATATTGGTGACGTTACTGAAATGCTGACTGAGGGCAGCAAGTCTGTAAGCGGCTTAAGGGCAAAGCTGATCTGGGCAGGCGATGGAGATGCAGCATTTTTCCAGGAAAACAAAAATTCATTAAAGGGAAAAGTATTGCTTACATCCGGCAACCCTTACATGGTTCATGCAAGAGCCATGAATGCAGGGGCAGCTGGAACTATATCATTCTTTTCACAAAGGGTTATGGCAGACCCTGTGCAGATACCCCTTATTGAAAACTCAAGCGGTGGATTTCTTTTCATGCTTCCCCCACGTGAAGGACTACTTTTAAGAGACAGGTTATTTCACAGGGAAAGCATTGAAGTCGAGGTGAATATAAAAAGCAGGGAGGAGAGGACGGCAACCAGGGTCGTTCAGTACCTGATTCCGGGAAGGGATACATCAGCCGGGGAGATTATAATAACTGCACATCTTCTCGAAGGCTATGTTAAAATGGGTGCAAACGATAATATCTCCGGGTCAGCAGTTATACTGGAGGTTGCAAGGCTTCTCGACAGAATTATCAGCGAAGGAAAAGCAGACAAACCACTTAAAAGCATAAGGTTTCTGTGGGTTCCTGAATTCGAGGGTACAATACCATGGGTAAACAGCCACCTCTCCCTGGTTAAAAATGCCCTTTGCGATATAAATCTTGATATGGCAGGGTTAAAACTCAGGGAGAATAAGGCATTCTATTGCCTGAACCGTTCCGGGTACTCCACTTCAAATTTTGCAAATGATGTGATGGAGACCCTTTTCAGGTATGTCGGCGAAACCAATGTCGAAGGTATCACTGACTATCTTGGCCGGCGTGGATTCAGCAAAAGGATTGTAGCACCTTCCGGGAGTGATGATCCCTTCTATTACAGGGTGCTTTCACTCCATGGATCATCAGATAACGCTGTTTTCAACGACTGGGGAATCAGCGTTCCCGGGCTGAAAATGATAACGTGGCCGGATTTGTATTACCATAGCTCACAGGATCTGCCTGATAAATGTGACGCTACACAATTAAGAAGAGCTGTTTTCATAACCGCCTGTGGAGCCTATACGATCGGATGGGCTGACGCCCAGGGTTCATTAAGGATTCTTGCGGAAATGTTTCCTTCTGCGCAAAGAAGGATCGCAATGCAGATGAGTAAAGCACAGGATATGATATGGAACTCGGGCAAGGAGTCAATAGCTGCGGTTTATAAAAGGGCAGTATGGAATATCGAGGGTACTGTTCTTGGAGAAAAAGCTTCATTGGCCAGAATCAACAGGCTTTCTGATGATCCTGCTGTAACAGCTATGGCTTCCGCCAACCAGGTTCTTCTCGATAAAGTTGCTGATACTGACCTGGGTGCATTAAAGGAAATAATGGTTTCCCGCTGTAAGTATTTTGGCATACCCCCTGTAGCTTTGAAACAAAATGATGACGAAAAGAAAGCTTCACACACCGTACCCGTAAAAACCACCAGGGCATTGACGATGGGTTATAACGGTGAAGCCAAATATCTTTCCGGAATCAGTGAAGATTTTGCCACAGGTCATACTTACAAGGAAATAGTAAATGCAGATGAGATCGCCGGGCTAGCTGATGGCAAGAGAAATATACTTCAGATCAAGAAGATAGTTGATTCCCAGTTTGAGAAGGAATCTCCTCTGCAGGATATACTTAATTACTTTGCAACTCTCAGGGAGGCGGGCCTTGTAACATATTGAAATCTGATCGTGAGATCATGCAATCGTGCGATCATGCAATCGTTCAATCGTCAAATTGAACTAAATGTGATTTGCATCATCCCCATAAGTATAAATACTCATTGTAAATAGGTTTTAATCCTGTTTTAGCCCCTGTCCATTTAGGGTAGCTTTGTGTTAATTGTTTCACATCGAAGTGCGGACAAGGGGAGAGAATGGAAACACTTTATAACCAGCTATTAAAGGATATCAGGTTTGTTGAAGGACTCAACGCCTGCATGAACTGCGGTGTCTGCACTGCAATATGCCCGGCTGCAGAATTTTATGACTATGATCCCAGGAAAATAGTGGATGAGGTTCAGGAACGTGATGACAGCGTGATAGAAGGTCTCCTGAAGTCTGAAACTATCTGGTATTGCGGGGAATGCATGTCGTGTAAAACCCGTTGCCCCAGGGGAAATACACCGGGACTTATAATTATGGCGCTTCGCGGACTATCCCAGGAGCTTGGATATTTTGTGGAGTCTGAAAAAGGAAGGCAGCAGCTTGCAATCAAACGAACAGTTGGCGACTGGATTCTTAGTACAGGTTACTGTGTTTACCTCGATGGGATCAGTACTGAAATGCATCCAGAGCAGGGGCCGGTATGGGAATGGGTTATGCAGAACCGCGAAGAACTGTTGGAAAGGCTTGGTGGAAACTATAAGAAGGAAGGGCCTGGAATACTTCGGAAAATACCTGAAGAAACCCTCGGGGAACTGAAGAAGATATTTGAGGTAACGGGCGGAATTGACAGGTACGAAAAGATAGAGGCATTCTCAAAGAAGAAAGCGGAAGAAATGGACATGACCCTTGATGATTCAATGGATAATGAATATTTCAGGTATATATACAAGAATAACAGCGATACACACTCAAGGAAATAGGCAAGGAAAATGAAAGCTGAGGGTAAAATTGCAATCTGGAAAGACTACCAGAAAGAGATAGCTGATGACAGGTACTTTTATGTGAGAAGCTGCATAAGGCAGAACTTCTTTCCGGGTTCGGAAGTGGCTTTCCTGAGGATACTGAGGGAGGAACTTAATAAAGATGTATTTGAACATCCCTGCCATACTACATGCTCCGGTATAGGGTATCATGGAGATGTTGTACCTGTGGATACAGCAATGACAGTTGTTGCGCGACAGTTCGCACTGATGACCGAGGCTGGTTATGAGAATTATATACCATCGTGCATCACATCATTCGGGCTTTATACTGAGATACTTGAGACCTGGCATCACTTCCCGGAGATTGAGGAAAAAGTACGTGAAAACCTCAGGAAAGCCACAGGCAGGGAATTCAATAAACCAAAGAACCTTGCCCATGCAAGTGATGTGATATACAAATTCAGAAAAGAAATTGCAGCCAAGGCAAAGCACAAACTTGTTAACAGCAATACCGGTGAGCCGCTGAAAGTAGTAGAGCATATAGGTTGTCATTATGCAAAGATGTTCCCGCATAAGGGTGTCGGAGGTGCAGAGTACCCCTATGTTCTTGCCGGTATGATAGAGGAGTGGGGTGGGGAAGTTGTCGACTATCCTGAAAGACGTCATTGCTGCGGCTTCGGTTTCAGGCAGTACCTGGTACAGGCTAACAGGGGTTATTCTGTTGCGTGTTCACGGGAGAAGTTCGAATCAATGAAGCCCTACAAACCTGATATGATAATTACAAACTGCCCGGGCTGTCCGATGTTCCTCGACAGGTGGCAGTATGTTATAAAGGAAATGGAAGGTGTTGGCTACGGAAAAAATAACGAGGGCATACCTGTGTTCACCTACGAAGAGGTGGCTGGTCTTGTTCTTGGATATGATCCGTGGGACCTGGGTTTGCAGATGCACCAGACAGATGTTGAACCACTGCTTGATAAAATGGGTATTGAATACTCTCCCGGGGATAAATTCAACCTCAAAAAATCAGTAAACTCACACACTGAATACCATAATATTGCTGAACTGAGGAGATGAACAAGCATGTAGTTGTAATAGGTGCCGGGGCCGCCGGAATGGAGACTGCAGGTCAACTTTCGAAAGCAGGCCTTGGTGTGAGTCTGATCGAGAAGCAGAATGTTGCAGGTGGTCATGTGAATGACTGGTTCAGGCTTTTTCCCGACAGGAGAGACAGCAGGGAAGTTAAAGAGTATCTAGAAAAAGAGATTTCAGGAGGTTCTGTGGAGCTGTTACTTGGTACTGAAGTAGAAAAATTCCATAACCGGAACAGCCATTTCACACTTAAACTCAATAATGGAAGGGAACTGAATGCTGATGCCGTTGTAGTTTCAACAGGCTTTGACCTTTTCAAAAGTTCAAGGAAGGAAGAATACGGCTACGGCATTTATGACAATGTTATAAGTTCAGCTGACCTTGAACAGATGTTCAGGAAAGGTTCAATAACAACAGCCAGGGGAGATAAGCCCTCAAGGATTGGAATAGTTCACTGTGTTGGTTCCCGCGATGAAAAAGTAAATAACCTTTACTGTTCCAAACTGTGCTGCGTAACTGCAGTTAAACAGGCTATCGAAATTCGTGAGCATCTGCCTGAATGCCAGGTTTTCTGTTTTTACATGGATATGAGGATGGGTGGTGCCTACTACGAAGAACTCTACAGGGAAGCCCAGGAGGAATGGGGAGTAAGTTTCATAAGGGGAAAAGTATCTGAGGCAGGAGAAAAAATCGATGGCCGTCTTGTTGTTAAAGTAGAGGATACACTTGCAGGACGACCATTGAAGATGGATGTCGATATACTTGTTCTTATGGCTGGTATGGAAATGTCGGAGGGTGGAAAGTCAATTGCTGAGCTTGCTTCACTCAAGACAGGGGAGAACAGGTTCTTTGAACCAGCCGATCATCACTTTGGAAGCAACAGGAGCAATGTAAAGGGAATGTTCTACGCAGGTACCTGCACTGCCCCAATGAATATTACTGAGACTATTTCTCATGCCAGGGCTGCTGCCACGGAGGTTATTGCTTACCTGGCTGATAAAAAATCATAATGGAAAAGTTTGGCTATACTATATCGAAACCCAGGGTAATTGATTTTGACATCAACGACAGGAGTATTGCCACATATATACTTGAAAGGGAAAGGAGTTTCGCAAAGTGTATTGAATGTGGCGGATGTTCAGCCACATGTACTACAGGCAGGTTTACAGCCTTCAGCCTGAGGGAGCTGAATATTCTTATAAAAAGAGGTGAGAATGATAAACCCGGAAAGAAAGTAAGGGAGTGCATGCTTTGCGGTAAATGTATCCTGGTTTGCCCGAGGGGAGTAAATACGCGAAATGTAATTTTCCTTGCGAGGGAGGCTTTCAGAAAACTTGAAACAGATGCAGTTTGATCCTTTTGTAATACCATTCAACATAGGGTTATACTTCATAATCCTGTACGTCGTTTTCAGATGCGTGAAATGGTTCCGGGAACTTTCGAGGGCTGACAAGCTCAGGCTGCAGAGAGGTTTTTTCGGAAGGGCCTTCGGTCAGAGCCTGAAAGAAATATTCCTCGAAAGCCTTATTCACAGGAAGATACTTAAGGCAAACCCAAGGCTTGGTTACATGCATATGAGCCTTGCTTTCGGATGGTTCCTCCTTATTCTCTTCGGAACTTTCGAAGCAGATATTTTCGGCAAAAGCCATCTCAATCCTCCATTCAAAGCCATATTCTTTAAGTTCTTCAATCCCGATCACGGCACGGAAGGCTTTGCTGCCGTTTATGCTTTTGTTATGGATCTTATACTTGCATTCATTCTCTCTGGTCTGGTCCTTGCAATAATAAAAAGATTCACACCAAGGGCTGTAGGGATGAAGAAGACAACAAAGCTAAAACTTCGCGACAGGATAGCTCTTGCCTCCCTGTGGATGATATTCCCGAGCAGGCTCCTTGCTGAGAGTTTCACTTCTGGGGCACATGATTCAGGAAGCTTTCTTACAGGTACACTGGGATCATTCTTTGCAGGTTTCCTGCCTGCACATCAGCTTGCATACCCTTTCTGGTGGTTGTACTCATTGTCATTGGGGACATTTTTTATCCTTCTGCCATCAACAAGGTACATGCATATCCCGACGGAGCTCTTCCTTATTTTCATGAGAAACTCCGGCATCAGTACCGGTGACAGGTCGGGCAGCTATTCAGAGGTGGAGGTTCATTCGTGTTCTTCATGCGGAATGTGTATAGATGCATGCCAGATGAATCACGCTGCAGGAATAAATACAATTCAGCCTGCCTACCTTATGAAGGCGATAAGGAATGATGGAAATTCCTTCGAGCTGGCACATAACTGCCTTATGTGCGGACGCTGTGAAGAAGTCTGTCCTGTTGGCATAGAGATATCTGCCATAAGGATGATACGGAGAAGGGAAGGGGCAGATGGAAATGAATATCGCAATTCTTGGAAGGGTTATCTACGTTCAAAGCAGGCACCGGCCCAGCAGCGAATACAGGAAAAACGATCATATGACTTCCTTCCTGAAAGGGCTGCAGCAAAAGCAGACGTTATTTATTTTGCAGGTTGTATGACACACCTCACACCTGGTATAAGCAAGTCGATGCTGAAGATTCTTAAGGCAGCCAGGGAGAATTTTCTATTCATGGACAGTGACGGCGGTGTTTGTTGCGGAAGACCCCTGATGCTTTCGGGCCAGGAAAAAGAGGCCAGGGAACTTATTAACCACAACTCGGAGATAATCTGGAGGTCGGGTGCTCATACCCTTGTCACTTCCTGCCCGATTTGCTATAAAGTATTCAGGGAAAGCTACTACCTGGGCGTTGAAGTACTTCATCACTCACAGTATATAAACAGGCTGATTGAAGAGGGTAGCATAAGGATGAACTATTCAAGTTCAAAAGTTGCCTATCACGACCCATGCGAGCTAGGCAGGGGATCAGGCATTTATGATGAACCACGACGTGTTATTGAACATATCGCCCATCTGCAGGAAACCAGCAATGACGGAAAGAATTCCCAGTGCTGCGGAGGCAGTCTTGGTAATCTGAAGATTGACAGTTCAGGCCGAAGGAAGATTGCAGTTGATGCAGCGCGGAATCTTACCTCCGGGAACCCTGATGTACTTGCAACTTCCTGCCCGATGTGCAAGAAGACACTCTCAATGGCAACGGAAACAAGGGTTGCCGATATTGCCGAACTCGTTGCGGAGGAGATTTCAGAGATTCAGAAGCTGAGGAAAGCAAGTTCAGGTCTTAATATCAGGGAGCTTGTCGATATTTCCCTTCAATGATCTGATCAGCAGGTGATTTGGTTCATATCTTCATGGACCTGTTTAAAAAAACATTTGTATTTTCAATTAATCTGAAATATTTCGATTTATTTTGTCGTTTGTTATTCTGAGATTCAACCCGGGGGCGAAGTTTAAATAAAATGGTTAAATGAGAATTGGAATTTATTTTGCAGCAACTCTCCTGATAGCTTCAGTTGCTGTTTCTTGCTCAAGCTCGGACTCAGGAAAAACAAGAGGTCCTGGTGATAAGATTACCCAGCAGGCCGATGGCACTATTTCACTGAAACTTGATAAAGCATCTTTCTATAATTGCGAGGCAGATCCATCAAACAATACTGCCGAATGGAATTTTGTGGTTTCAAAACCTGGCAGGTATGGTGTATGGTTATCAAGTGCCACCCTCGATACAATGAATCTGCACTACAAAAATTCAGTAAAGATTAATCTCCAGGATGAAAGGATTGAGGCAAAGCCTGTTGGAGATAAAATCGTCCTGAATTCTGGTGATGTAAAATACCCGTATTTCAGGGCTGATTCGTACATAGGTTCATTCTACATTGAGCAGCCTGGTGAATACAGCATCCAGGTCATTAGCGAAAAAGTTGTTCCTGAGGACAAATCAGTGGCAGAAAGCCAGGATGTGAACCCGACAAAAATGATGTCGGTAGTACTGACACCACTTACAAGATAGCAAGGGATCTTTCTACAGACTCTCCACCCATTTTCTTGCATTCACGAACGCCTGTATCCACGGGGTTACATCGTCATTTCTCCTTTCCGGAGGATAATAACCGCACTGCCATGGAAAGAAAGCACGCTCGAGGTGAGGCATCATTACAAGGTGCCTGCCGTCTTCCGAAGCAAGACCGGCAATATCCATGTCGGAACCATTTGGATTTGCAGGATAGCTGTGACCGCTGAATTTCATTACTACATGATACTTTTTCTCATCGTAAGGCAGACTGAACCTTCCTTCACCGTGGGCTACCCATATTCCAAGTTCCAGTCCTGAAAGATTTCCAAGCATAATCGAATGATTATCCGGGATCTTCACACCCAGGAAGGATGATTCAAACTTATGTGAAGCGTTTAGCTTCAGTGAAGGCATTTCTTTATGGCCGGGATAGATGAGTCCAAGTTCAGCCATTACCTGGCAACCATTGCAGACACCTAGCGATAAGGTATCTTTTCTTGCATAGTAGTTTTCAAGTGCCTGCCGCGCTTTCTCATTATACCTGAACGCGCCGGCCCACCCCTTGGCGGAACCAAGTACGTCCGAGTTGGAAAATCCACCAACAAAAACAATCATGTTCATATCGGCGAGAGTCTCCCTGCCACTGATAAGATCCGTCATGTGAACATCCTTCACATCGAAACCTGCAAGCCAGAGAGCATAAGCCATCTCCCTGTCGCCGTTAACACCCTTTTCCCTGATTATGCATGCATTGATACCGCTCTTTTTTCTGCGTGCAGGGTTTATGCCGTTACTTTTAAACTTGCCATGAAAATTTCCTGTATTGAATTTCAGCTCATGATTCTTATAATTCCTGAACCTTTCAAGTGCCAGTTTCTCACCGCTTTGCTTCCTGTCGAGCAGGTATGATGACCTGAACCATGTATCCCTGAGACTGTCAATATCAAAACTGTAATTCTCATCATTGAGGCTTACAAGCAGGTTTCTTTCTACTACAGGATGGCCGATTGAATAATAAGAAATGCCATGTTCGAGCAGAATTTCAGCAACCTCATTTTCATCACTAACCTGGATTATGATTCCCGGGTTCTGACTGAAGAGGACCTTTATAATGTCATCGTTATTCAGAGCTGAAAGATTGACTGTAAGGCCTCCTGAAGTATTTGAGAAGCACATTTCAAGAAGGGTTGTCACCATTCCTCCAGCTGAAATATCATGGCCTGCAAGGATCTTTCCTGAGGAAATGAGATGTTGTATGGTATTGAATACTTCTGCAAAGTAAGCCGGATCTTTCACAGTAGGAGCCTCATTGCCTGGTGAATTCAGTACCTGTCCAAATGCGCTCCCTCCAAGTTTCAGATCATCGCGACTCATGTCGATATAAAGCAGGCTTGTATATGGATCGTTTACAAGTACTGGTTCAATGATCTTCCTTATCTCAGATACTTCACCAGCAGCCGAGATTATCACTGTACCGGGGGCCACGACGACCTGGTCGGGATATTTCTGTGTCATTGAAAGGCTGTCTTTCCCGGTTGGTATGTTGATCTCAAGTTCCTGGGCAAACACCGATGCAGCGTTTACAGCTTCATACAGTCTTGCATCTTCGCCGGGGTTCCTGCATGGCCACATCCAGTTTGCTGAAAGTGATACACTGCGTAAGCCGTTCTTTAAAGGAGCCCAGATTATGTTTGTAAGGGCTTCAGCAATTGAAAGAACAGATCCGCTTGCAGCATCAATCAGTCCAGCAGCCGGTGCATGTCCAATGGAAGTTGCCATTCCGGAGATTCCCCGATAGTCAAGGGTTATGGCTCCCAGGTTATTAAGCGGAAGCTGGAGTGGGCCTGCACACTGTTGTTTAGCAAGCCTTCCGGTCACAGAACGGTCAACCTTGTTTGTAAGCCAGTCCTTGCATGCTACTTCCTCAAGCTGGAGTACAGCTTCAAGATATTCCTCGAGTTTAGACTGGTCGTAGGATATTCCGGCGAAACTTTGGGATATTTTCTTATCGGTCATCACAGTCCTTGGCGGGTTGCCAAAAAGGGCATCAACCTGGACATCAATTGGTTTTTCACCAGTTATCGGGTTAAAGAAAGTAAACTGGTGATCGCCTGTGATTTCACCAATAATATAAAAGGGTGCACGTTCCCTGTGCGCGATTCTTTCAAGTGATTCGGAATCTTTTTTCTTTATAACAAGACCCATTCGTTCCTGGGACTCATTTCCGATAAGTTCTTTTGCCGAAAGAGTGGGATCTCCTACGGGTAATTTAGTTAAATCAATTTTCCCGCCAGTGGCTTCTACAAGTTCCGATAGGCAGTTAAGATGACCGCCTGCACCATGGTCGTGGATAGAAACTACAGGGTTGTTGTCGCTTTCTGACAGTGCCCTGATTGCATTATACACCCTTTTCTGCATTTCAGGGTTTGCCCTCTGTACTGCATTAAGTTCAATTGAGCTTTCGTAATGACCAGTATCTACTGATGATACTGCACCGCCGCCCATGCCAATCCTGTAATTATCACCACCAAGCAGGATGACAAGATCCCCTTTCTCCGGGATGCTTTTTACGCTGTCTTTTTTCTTACCCAGCCCTATGCCTCCTGCAAGCATTATCACTTTATCAAAGCCATATTTTCTTGGCCCGTCGAAATGCTCGAAGGTCAGGAGTGATCCACAGATAAGCGGCTGACCGAACTTATTACCGAAATCGCTTGCCCCGTTTGAAGCCTTGATAAGGATATCTTCAGGCGTCTGGTACAGCCAATTTCTTTCAGGTATGTTATTTTCCCATTGCCTGTCACCTGATGAACGGGGGTATGATGTCATATAAACAGCTGTGCCGGCAATCGGGAAAGCCCCTTTACCACCTGCTATCCTGTCGCGTATTTCACCACCTGTACCCGTTGATGCCCCGTTGAATGGTTCAACCGTAGTCGGGAAATTATGAGTCTCAGCCTTCAGTGACAGGACAGATTCATACTCTTTAACTGTGAAATAGTCGGCTTTATCCTGGGTAAGCGGGGCGAACTGCTCCACGAGGGGACCCTGTATGAAAGCACAGTTATCCTTGTAAGCCGATACTACAAAGTTCCTGTTTACGTGTGTTGTATTCTTTATCATCTGGAAGAGAGTTGATTCCTTTTCTTCTCCATCAATGATAAAGATCCCGTTGAATATTTTGTGGCGACAATGTTCAGAGTTAACCTGTGAAAAGCCGAAAACCTCACTGTCAGTCAGTTTTCTGCCGAGTGCAACCGATAGTTCTTCAAGGTATTTGATCTCATCAGGGTTCAGTGCAAGGCCTTCTTTCTTATTATATTCACTTATGTTATCAATTCCTATAACAGGTTCGGGTTTGTGTTCTATAGTGAATATTTCCTGGTCAAGTTTTTTATATAAAGCCTGGAGCATGGGATCAAACCTTGGTTTATCAGATGCTGACGGGAAGTACTCCTCGATCCTGAGTATCCCTTCTATACCCATGTTCTGTGTTATTTCCACTGCATTTGTGCTCCATGGTGTGATCATCTCCTTCCTGGGTCCGACGTAAGTCCCGGCCGGAGCTTCAGTGCCCAGGTATTTTGCCATACCAAACAGCCAAACGAGTTTTTCGCAGTCGGCAGGTGAAAGTTTTTCCCTCGTTCCGACTGCAATTATATTCTTAACCGAATTTTCAAAAAAGATGATCATTATGCTGTAATATTCTGGTTGTTAAACGATAGCCTGAAAACTTTTATAAATATACTACATGTTTCACTGGATTATCTCCTTGTCATCTCTGCAGTTATCAGTCATTTTTCAAACCGCTTCTTTCAAGAAATGGCTCAATCGATGGCTCCCTGCCCCTGAAATTCCTGTATAAAATGTCAGGTTTATCAGACGCGCCTCTTTCGAGGATATTTTTCCTGAATGCACCGGCTATCTCAGGATTGAATATTCCTTTTTCCCTGAAATACCAGAAAGCATCGGCATCAAGCACCTCGGCCCATTTGTACCCGTAATAACCTGCTGCGTAACCTCCGCCAAAAAGATGGGTGAACGAATTACTTATAACTGAACCTTCAACTTCCGGAAAGAGATCAGTTTTTTTTACTGCTTCTCTTTCCAAATCGAGTATCGGCTCAAGATAAGGCTTTGATAGAGTGTGCCAGGCCATGTCGAGGAAGCCGAAGCCAAGTTGCCTCTCACAGGCGTAACCTTCATTATATGTAGATGCTTCTTTTATTTTATCTATAAGTGATTCCGGGATCTTTTCGCCCGTTTCATAATGTGCAGCCCACATATTCAGCCACTCTTTTTCAAAGGCAAAATTTTCCATGAATTGTGAAGGAAGTTCAACGAAGTCCCTGGCGACATTAGTCCCGCTTAGGCTTTCGTATGTGCAGTCCGACAGTATCGCATGCAATGAATGACCGAATTCGTGGAGGAAGGTAGTCAGTTCTGTGAATGTAAGGGTTGAAGGCCTGCTGCCTGCAGGTCTGCTGAAATTTGTAACTATCGACACCAGTGGCCTTATATTCTTTTCATTTATCCTGCTCTGCTCCCTGTAACATGTCATCCATGCACCTCCGCTTTTTCCTGGCCTGGGATGAAAATCGGCATAAAATATTGCAAGAAAGGTTTCGTCACTGTCAAACACCTCCCATGTTCTTACCTCCTGGTGATAAACGGGGATATTGGAAACCTGCCTGAATTTGATACCGTATAGCTTACCTGCGAGGTCAAAAACTGCATCTTTGACTTTTTCAAGGGGGAAATATGGCCTTAGTATCTCGTCGTCGATATCGAATCTTTCTTTTTTAAGTTTCTCAGAGTAGTATGCCCAGTCCCATCTTTCAATAGCATCCTTGTGTCCGGATTTCACTGCATATGAGAGTACATTCCTGAAATCCCTTACGGCCGCCGGATGGGATGCCTTATAAAGTTGGTCGAGAAACGATTCAACTTTCTCTTTTGACTCCGCCATCCTTTCACCAAGAACCATATCTGCAAAGCAGTCATATCCAAGCAACTGAGCCATTTCAAGCCTCAGGTTTACTATATCCCTCAGGATGCTGCTGTTATCGTACAGGTTGTTTCCGGATGCACGTGAGGTATAGGCCCTGAACATTCTTTCCCTTAGTTTCCTTACCGATGAGTACTGCATAAACGGCACATAGCTTGGATAATGCAAAGTGAAGACCCAGCCGTTTTTATTCCTTGTTGCAGCTTCAGTTGCTGCTGCTTCTATAATAGTTCCGGGCAGCCCTTCGAGTTGCGCGGGATCCTCAATATGAAGTTCAAAGGCATTTGTTTCTGCAAGGACATTTTCCTCAAACCTGAGCCCAAGGGTAGAAAGTTGTTCAGATATTTCCCGGAATCTTTGCTTCTTCTCCTCACCAAGACCGGCACCTCCAAGTATAAACGACCTGTATTTCCTGTCGAGAAGCATGCGCTTCTCTGGTTGAAGGTTCACGTTTTTCATCGAATCATAGACCAGCCTGACCTTCCCGAAAAGACTGGCATTCATGGTAATATCGTTTGAGAACCTTGTAAGTAACGGGGATACTTCACGGGCTGCTTCCTGCAAATCACTGCTTGTCTCAGCGCTGTTAAGGTTATATAAAACTGATGATATTCGACCAACCTTTTCACCACAATATTCCAGGGCTTCGATAGTATTGCCGAAATCCGGTTCAGCCTGGTTTTCAGCTATAACTGCAATTTCATCTGAGGCTTCCCTGATGGCTTCCTTTATGGCTTCCACGAAATGTTCAGATCTGATCTGGTCAAAAGGAGGGGTTGAGAATGGAGTAGTCCATTCTGCGAGAAGCGGGTTATTCTGGTTTTTATTCATCATCATCTGTTCCGGGTTTGCCGCTCAAACTGGCCGGGTAGGGGAGGTCGGCTTTTGCGGAATACCATAAAATCCTGTTCATCAGATCATCATCGCCGGAGTCAATCCCGTTAAATTCGGGAAGCATACTTTTCCTTGCATAATGGAGAGCTTTGCCTGAAAGCTGGGAGAGCGACTTGTTCATTTCATCAAGAGGGATCCTGTTTTTCTCGCACCTGTATTGTTCCAGGTTAATCCTGTCGTTGAAACAATCTGTCAACGTTGATGCGATGGCATCCTGGATGTTCATCGGAGGAAGTCCGAGAATCTGCTCTATAGTTCTGATTACAGATGGCTGGTTATAAAAAGTACTTATTGTTTTATTCAGTCTTGAATAAGGGCTTATCACCATTGCCACGGTTCTGAATGCTGATACATGGTCCCATCCTGCCTGTGAATCATCCTCGATAACAAACACAACAGTATTCTTCCAGAACCTGCTCCCGGACATTGCTTCAATTATCTGGCCGAGCGCAAGGTCGTTGTCAGCCACCATTGCCCTTGGTGTAGGGCAACCAGGTCTTGTACCGGCAGTATGATCGTTAGGGAGAGCCATGATCATAAGATCAGGAAGCTGGTCTCCTTCCATTTTCTCATATTCGTGCAATTCTTTTATAAAGGCATCCGCCCTGACAATATCAGGAAATTCATGACTGCCATATGAGGGATAAGTCTCGCTGAGTATTGGTTTTACAGGTGCAATTGTTGTTACATTTTTAAATTCAATCTTATCGCCTGAATTGAATTTATGGTAGATTTCAGACCAGGTAACAGGACCGGGAAATTCAGGTACAGATGCTTCGCCGTATATCCTGACTTTCTTGCCGGCCTTCAGGGCATTATCCCAAAGGAAACCTGTTGAGGAGTAAACAAGTGCGTCTGTCTGAACATGCGGATAACTCCTGAACCATGCTTTCATGTTTTTTTCAATATAGTCAGTTACTATGGAAGCATCGGTCCACTGGTGGCCTTCCGCAGAGCATTTGCCTGATACATGGGTATTATCAAGTAGGAGGAATTCCCTTGAGAGTTTATGAGTATTAGGAGTAATTTCCTCACCGTAGACACACAATGAGGCTTCTCCGTTGCCTTCCTTCATGTCGCCCAGAACCTGGTCGTAGGTACGGTTCTCTTTTATTATGTAGAGTACGTGTTTGAAGAGTGAAGGTTCGCCTGTTCTTTCAGGAACAGGAACGGGAGCTATGTTTTTTCTCGGCTCCTTGCGGGAAGCAAGGGCCCTGCTGAGATCATTCAGAGCTATAACAGTATCAGTATAAGCCCTCAGGTCTGACTGTCCGGGTGCTTTAATGACCGATACAGAGGCGTACATCCTGTGCGAATTAAAAATTTTCCTTTCGCTGTTCTTATCCTTCATCCCGTTTGTTACACCTGCGCCTTCCAGGTTGGCGACATATAGAAATCCTGATTTAGAAATACAGACGGATGAGGGATAGGCCCCTGTAGGTATAAAGCCTGTTACTTCACTAAGTTCGTTTTTGCTTTTAATGGAGCTTTTCTTTCCAAGAGAAATTACGGCAAGTGCATTATCCATTCCATTCGCAACATACAGTGTTTTCTCGTCTGCTGAAAGACAAAGGCCATTCGGAGTATCACCGCTGAAAGTATTCTTTACTCCAAGGAGCCTTGTGCTTATTGTTTCAGTAATTTCTTCTTTCCTTGCATCAATTACTGTTACGTCATCGCTGCTTCCGTTGGCAACATAAACAAAGCGGCCCTTTGAATCACTTATTATTTTGTTTGAGTGCAGGCCGGTAAGCACCTGTTTTAGTATTTTTCCGCTGGCCGGGTCAATTATTGCCACGGAACTTTCGCGCGTTGAGCCACCTTTTGAATTGTCCACTCTTGCGGATCCCCATGGTGTTCCTGCAACATCATTGTCATTTTTCTCCGGTTGCCTGCCGGCCCAGTTGGAAACAAAGATCTTCCCGGAGGCCATTGTAATTGCATAGGGGGCCACTCCCGGATTTATGATCCATGCCGTATCAAGCCGGTCCTTGTCCATTTTAATCAGCCGGTCGCAGCCGTTCATGACAGCATAGAAATATTCCCTGTCATTTTCCCTTGACATTAAAAATTCATTTGGTAATGCAAGGTGGGCAGGGGGGATTGTTTTAAACTCGTAGAGTTTTTCAATTTTTGCTGATTTCCCATTCCATGAAGCCTGGGCTATATAACAGGTTCCATTTTTCCCTGTAGTGGGCCAGTAAACTTCGGGTCCTTTTACTCCCTTATACCATCTGATTCCCGAATAGGTGTTCATACCTCCAATAAGGTCACCATAGCTGTTGTTCGTTAGTGTGAATGTAACCGTGTTGGTGTAGGTATTAATAAATACAATACTCGATCTTTCCATAACAGCCAGACAGGCTCCGTCGGGAGACAGGGCGACATCCATTGCATGACTTTCGGTATTGTCGAACCCGAAAAGTATATGGAGGCCGGCTGGTTGCAGAAGCCTGTCCCAGGGGAGATGGTATGGAGTGAATGACCTGGGTTTGAAATCAATATTACTTACCTGGGCGCTTACTGATGTCATGAAAAGCATTGTTAAGATAACCAGGGCTTTAAGCTGTCTTATTGTTTTCATTTTCTGAGATAGAATTCAGAAGCAATATTATTAAAAGAAAGTCACCTGATATTCAAGTAGTGTTATATATACTGACAAATAATAAACATTGATGCTTTTATACAAAAAGACTATCGAATATTATGAATAAGCTGTTGTAATTTTTAATGTGAGGACCCCCAACCCAGCCTTCCCCCACGGGGGAAGGAGTTCCAATTAAAGCCTTTCCCCCTTGGGGGAAACGGGAAAGGGGGTCATTTGAATCAAAAAGAAAATAGAGAATAATTGCCATTATAAATTATAGAGGTTATTTATTCTTGTTTTTAAATTAATTAACGATACCCATCTTAAATAAAAAAGGGACCCGCAAGAGTCCCCTGTATTTTCAAAAAGGAAGATCGCTCAGTTCATTTCTTTCAGGAGGAAAATCATCCTGTCGTGGTGCTCTTCCGCCCTGCAGGTCATTGCCCTGGGCAGAAGCCCTCTCAATTTTCCAGGCGTCGAGGTTTGTGAAGTAATTCACCTTCCCGTCGCGTTCCCAGCGGTTACCCCTTATATTGAACCATACTTTCACCTCTTCCTGAATAAAAGATTCGTTGATGAGTTCGCATTTATCCTGCACAAGCTGGAACTTGATAAAGTCGATAAAAACAGAACCACCGCCTGTCTCCTTTTTTTCGAGTACAAATTCACGTTTCCTGAACTTGTCGCTCACCTGGTTCACAGGCATCACCTCAATCACTTTTCCTGTAATTTCAAATGCCATAACGGTCAGCCTTCAGTGACAACAATCTTCTCTATTTTATCGCCTTTACGGATAAGGTCAACTACTTCGATTCCATCAGTTACTTTACCGAAACATGTATGCTGACGGTCGAGATGTTTTGTATTAGCCCTGCTATGGCAGATAAAAAACTGCGAACCACCTGTGTTCCTGCCGGCATGTGCCATTGAAAGCACACCCCTGTCGTGATACTGGTTCTCACCTGTAAGTTCACATTTGATTGCATAGCCCGGTCCTCCGGTTCCAACTCTTGGATCGTTCATATCTTTGGAATAAGGACAGCCACCCTGGATTACGAAGTCGGGAATAACACGGTGGAAAGCAAGACCATTATAGTATCCGCTTTCGGCCAGTTTTATGAAGTTGGCTACAGTGTTAGGTGCATCCTTTTCAAAGAATTCAACCTTCATAACACCTTTGCCTGTATGTATCTCAGCAGACTTCATTATTTAACAATGTCAAGAAGTTCAACTTCAAAAATCAGTGTTGAGTAAGGTGTGATTTCAGCACTGGCCTGTTGTGAACCATATCCGAGTTCAGCAGGAACATAGAATATGAATTTTGAACCAACCGGCATGAGCTGTACACCTTCTGTCCATCCCTTGATTACCTGGTTGAGGGGGAACTGTGCGGGTTTGCCCCTGTCTATTGATGAGTCAAACTTGGTGCCATTTATAAGTGTTCCGGTGTAATGTACTTTTACAACGTCTGTTGCTGCAGGTTTTGGACCATTTCCCATCTTAACGACTTTATACTGAAGTCCTGATTCTGTTACAACTACGCCAGGTTTCGTCTTGTTAGCCTGGAGAAAAGAATCACCAGCCTGGATATTAGATTTGAAATTCTCCCTTGCCATTGCTTCCTGCTTGGCTTTTGCTTCCATTCTCTTCCTGTTTGAGAAAGCTATAAGGTAGCCCTGAGCTGCGTTATCAGTCAAAGTAGCTTTACCAGATTTTGCTTCCATCATACCTTTGGCAACAAGCATAGGATTAAGCTGCATGCTGTCCTGCTTGAGCTGACTGTAGAGGTTAATACCAATGCAATATGCAAGTGAGTCGGATTCATTTGCGATTTTGGTTTTTGTAACTGTAGCTTCACCACAGGATACCAGAACTGCCATTATACCAAGAATTAGCAAGTGTTTGATTTTCATGATAGATGTTTTAATTTAAGTTTTGGCAAAGATAACACTTTGAGTAAAGGAAAAAAGTCAATCGGTTTATTTTATAATAATTTCACAGCCCTTAATACCTGCCGCTTTCCGGGCGGACCTTTTAGTAGTTCTACCGAAAATCCTGATGCTTTTAATGCCCTTTTGACAGTGCCTTTTACGGAATAGGTAACCAGGATTCCTCCTTTGACTGTTGCCTTTGCAATTTTATCAAAAAGCTCCTGGCTCCACATCTCAGGTTGCTTATCAGGGCCGAAAGCATCAAAATAGATAAGGTTGAAGCCTCCTGTCAGCTGACAGCTTAAGAAGTCGTCATTAACTTTATTAAGGACGAAGTTTTCATTAAGCCTTGTTTCAGTGTTCCATTGTGCAGAATATATCAATTCAGCATACTGTTTCCCGTTTGTGCCGGCATAGCTGTAATGGTTCAGTTCTTCAAGGGTATTCCGGTCAAGAGGGTACTTCTCTATTGATGTATAAATTACCGGCCTTCCAGTCTCTACAGATCGTGAGAATGTTAGGAGGGCATTCAGTCCCGTTCCAAAACCGACCTCAAGTATTTTTAAATTCTCAGCCTTTGAATGGTCGAAGCCATTTGTTATAAATACAAGCATCGATTCCCTTACAGCGCCACCGGTTGAGTGAAAATGCTCATTCATCCCGGGCACGTGAAGGGTGTGTGATCCATCGGATGTTATTATTATTTTATCAGTCATCAGGCTGAAGGGGCTGAAGTATTAATGTCCCCAAAGATAGCTAAAGAAGCATCCCTATAACAAGTACATCATCGACCTGGCTGTAGTCTCCCCTCCATTTCTCAAAGGTATCTTCGAGGATCTTTTTTTGTTCATCAAGGGGCAGCTTATGTATTTTAACAAGGAGTTCCTGGAATGGTTTATACATGAATTTTCTCCCTTTGGGACCGCCGAACTGGTCGGCATAGCCATCTGAGAAAATATAGATCCTGTCGCCTTTCATATACGAAAGGTGCTGATTTGTAAATGGTGTGATTGTAGTCACGTGTATGCCGATAGGCATCCTGTCGGGAACCACCTTTATCAGTTTCCCTTCCCTCAACAGGTAGAGGGGATTATTTGCACCTGCAAAATCAATAGTTTTTTCTGCTGTATTGATTATACACAGGGCAATATCCATCCCGTCCCTGGCTTCACCGGTGACCCCTTTCTGCTTAAGTGTGTTAATTACCTCATCCCTGAGGCTGTTTAGCATTTCTGAAGCATTCGCCGGAGTTCCTGCATGCAGTATCTCATCGAGAAATACATGACCAAGCATGCTCATGAGCGCCCCTGGAACACCATGCCCCGTACAGTCAGCTGCGGCAATAAAGATTTTTTCATCTTTTCTGAGTCCCCAGTAAAAATCACCGCTTATTATGTCCTTGGGTTTATAAAGGATGAAGTTTTCAATACCCATCTCTGTTATAAAATCCGGTGGAGGTAAAACCGCATTCTGAATCCTGCTGGCATAAAGGATACTATCGGTTATCGACTGGTTCTTCTGTTCAATTATGTCCTTCTGCTGTGAGATTTTTTCATTCCTGTCGAGTATCTCACTGTTTTTCTGTTCGAGATCGAGGTTAATCTTTTCGATTTGCCTCTTACTCTCAGCAAGGCGCCTGTTCTGTCTCCTTGAATTAACGAGTCCCCCAAGAATTGAGGCAGCCACGATGACCATCAATACAACTATTCCAACGGCCATCCTTTTGTATTGTTTCTGCTTTTCGAGTTTCAGCTCCTGCTGTTTCTTTTCTGTTTCAAGAATCCTGTTCGATTGTTCAAGGGCTAATGCTTCGTCAGCTTTTAGCTTAAGTGAGAGGCTGTCAGTTAATTTCTGTTGTTCCAGTGACCTTATTTCCTGTTCTCTCCGGAGGAGCCTTGTGTGTTCTCTCTCAAGTACAAGAGACTGGTTTAGTCTTTCCTTCTCAGACCTGTCAAGTTCCTTCTCCTTCAACAGGAGTTTAAGTTCATTCTCCCTTCTCAGTGACTCTGCTTTAAGGTTCTTCAGAGCCAGGCCCTGTATTTCCCTGTCCGCTATGTTCAGTTTCGCACTTTGCTCAGAAGCGTCATATATGCTTCTCCTGTCTTTTTCATTCTTTTCGCTTATTCTTTGCTCAAGGTTAAGCGAGTCACGTATCGAAAGATATTTCTCATAACAGGTGAGAGCTTTTACAAAATCATTCCCTTTCTCGAGAGCCTCCGACCATGTCTTATAGCATTCATATTCTATATCAGGTGAAGATGATTTCCGTGCTGCCTCGATACAGTCCTGGCAATACTGGTCTGCATGATAATAGTCTTTCTGACTGACATTAATCAGGGCGAGAGAATGGGCTATTGCTGCGACATCCCTGTAGCTTTCTGATTTTTTGGAATAATCAAGGGCTGTGTTGAATGCATTGAGCATCTCTTCCCTTTTTCCCATGTTCTGGTAGCATACAGCCAGGTTACTGTAAATATCTTTCAGGAGGTAATTAGCTTCTTTGTTTTTCACTGCGAGGTCCGCCGCCGAGAGAAAGTCATTTACAGCATCTGAAAAATCCTTGCGCCTGAATTTTATGAAGCCAAGATTATTAAATATTGCCGCCTGCTTACCCGCATCGCCGGGCTTATTGAATATTGAGAGCATCTCGAGATTACATTTTTCAGAAGAATCATAGTTGCCCAGTCTTATATACAGCGACGCGAGCCTCTTCAAACAGCGTTCTATCCCAGTCCTGTCATTAAGGCTCCTGTAATATTCAAGCGATTGAAGGTACCATTCAACTGAGAGCGAGTCGGAAGGGAAGTAGTACCACGAGTCGGCAGCCAGTTCCGAAGTGAGTGCCTTTGATTCAGTGTCTGAACCAGGCAACAATTCAAATTTCCTCGAAAAGTAAAGCGCGGCTTTTTCATAAAGTCCTATACTGAAATATTTCGAAGCGATTATCCCGAGAATCCTTCCTTCATTTATTTTGTCACCTGCCTTCTCATAAATTGTAACAGCCTGGAGCCAGGCATACAGCATCTCATTCCAGGTTGAAAGTGAATCATACAACTCTCCCTGTAGTTCGCAGGAACGTGCCATGGGTATTATGAATCCGGCCGAATCAGCTACTTCCTGTGATTTAAGAATAATTATACGGGCGCTGTCGTTCTTACCGGAATGAATGAATCGGGCTGCTGAGATCAGCATTTTTTCAACCCTCAGTGAATCTGAAATCCTTATTTCGGATTGACCCGATGGCAACTGATCCTGACTTCTTGCAGTTAAGCCAGGGATTATTGATAGAGTAAGGAACAATATAGCTTTAAGTCTTACATTCATCAGTTAAAAGTGTATGTGAGACCAAGCTGAAAAATTCTTCCGCTCTGGGGATTGTACGGGAGGGGGGTATTCATTACAGAATATACGATGCCTCCATATTTTTCATCAAAAATGTTATTGCATTTTAAGAAAGCATGAAGGTTGTTACCAACACTGTAATCTGCGACTATATCCATACTGTAAAAGCCGTCTTTTTCATTGAATATCTCGTCGTATATTGGCTTTATCGGGATAAAGAGCCTTTTCCAGCTCGATTCCCAGATGCTTGAAACCTGTATGTAAAGCCTTTTTGCCGGCTGGAACGAGATCCTGAACTGGCCATAGTGTTTTGGGAGCAGTTTGAATGTAGTGAAATAGTTTTCAGCAATCTGGAGGATGTCAGGGAAAGTATTGTCCGATTTGCCGAATGAAAGGCTTATTTCGGCATTCATTTTGATTTTTTCCACTAAGTTGTCGGCCCTGAAGTTAAGCTGAAGGCCATAAAGCCTTGAAACCGCATCGTGATTATTGCTTTTCGAGAGTACGTACGAAGAGTCTGATGGGATTACCGCCCTTGACAGTGTAAGGTCCTGGAGTAGAATTTTCTTATCCATTATCAGGTTCCTTATCTCGTTATAATACATCGAAACATTGAGATGGTACTTCTTACCGAAATTCCTTGTGAGCCCCAGTTCAACCGACATGTATTTTTCAGGTTCAAGGGATGGGTTGGGAATTATAAGATACATCAGGCTGTCATAGTTTTTTCCTGTACGGTATGCTAGCGACTGGTATGCCATTGATGACGGAGGTGCTTTATAAGCGAAACCCACGGAAGCCCTTACAGACATCTTATGACTGATATTGTACATTGAGGCAAGCCTGGGACTTACCGAAAATCCGTAAAGGGAATGATTATCAAGCCGTACACCACCCATTAACCTTAAGGATTTATATGAATAGTGCGCCTGTGTGAACACAGAAAGGTTGCTGAATGTGACAGGATTGATGCCAAAGTTGTTACTAAGCGTATCGTAATATTCAACAGTGTTTGAATACAGCCTGTAATCACTTGGCCTGAATGGCTGGTCGAGGAAACTTGTCTGCGGGAGACTGCCGGAGTATTGCCACGAAACACCGGCCAGGATCTCGAACCCTTTGAATAGAGCATAGTTTGCAAGTTGCTCTATAAGCAGGTCGTTGCCTTCAGAGTACCTGTATAATTTATCAGTGTACCCGGCAAAAGTCACCCCCATGCTCGAGTTATTATCCATCTTGTACAGCAGGTCCGAGATATTTGTTGTTGTTGAGAAGCGGCTCGTCCACTCCCTGTTGTAGCTTACAGTGGCAGATCTGATGTTCTCGCCCCAGTAGTTCTGCGGGTTATCATACTTGAAAAGATAAGCCGACTGCCCTAGAGAACTGTGGGTCCTCCTGTACATCGAGTTAAATGAGATATTGAAATTCCTGTACCTGAGGTTGAATCCCAGAAGGTTGCTTGCTGCCGGCATATCCTCGGTCCTTGGGAGGGTGAGTGACCCATTATAGTTTTTCGGATAATACTGTTTAATAAAATCAGCCTCAGCGATCCCGGCATTATGGAGTATATCACTTGTTATATCAACAGGCTTGTACAATGTAGTTCCTACCTTTATCAGTTCACCCTTGTCCTGGAGGTAGTGCAGGGGGTTGTAAACATCCTCATACCCGTTTATTATGTTCATGTCCCCGATCTCATTGAGACTTCCGTAAAAGGTATACTGAAGAATATTTTTGTTTTTCCCTGCTTTGCCGCCAACCATGAAATCGGTGTTCCTGTATGAGTTTTCACCGAGTCCCACGTCGCCAAGCACGAAAGTACCGCTAGATGCTTCACGTGTTATGATATTAATAACTCCTGAAACAGCATCGGCGCCATAAATTGCTGCTGCGGGTCCGTAAATAACTTCTATTCTCTCGGCCTGTCGTACAGGAAGCTGGGCAAGCAATGGCATTCCTGTAACAGAAGTAGGTTTAATGGGCAAACCGTTGATTAGTATAAGTGTATAAAGATTACCGGGAAGGCCGCGAAGCTGGAAGGATTCCCCAAGTTCTCCTGAGCCTGGCTGCGATACCCTCATCCCTGGGAGATTCTTCATAACATCGATAAGGGTCTGGTAATGGTTAAGCACAATCTCATCCTTCGTTACAACATAGATTGTTATTGGCAGGTCAGTTATTTTTTTGGAACTTCTGCTTGCAGAAATCACATTCATTTCAATGGTGTCTTTACGGAAAAGAAGATCACCTGTAGTTAGCTTTTCAGCTTTCAGTGTGTCTTCAGCTGCCCGGGGAAGCTGGCAATTTCCTGCCTGAGAAAGAAGTACCAGCCCTGCAATGGTAAGAATCAGTCTTCTCATGGTATCATTAACAGAATTAAAATTACGAAAAATTAGTCAGAAAGGCTGGTTGGTTCTCTGAAAAGAAAACTGATGTTCGTCCTTAAAAAACATCACTTCGGAGGGTTTTTGAAATAATTTTATCAAATTTGAGAGGAATTTGATCTGAGACCTGTTGTTTTCAGACCAAAATGACAAGAGGATTATTTATAAACTTAACTTAAAAGAATATGATACAAAAGAAATCCAGAAGGGACTTTCTTAAGCTTTCAGCTGCCGGTGCAGTTGGTGCGATAGTCCTGTCAAAATGCTCTGGCGGAACAGCCCCGTCAGCAAATGCTGCCAAGAGTGCAGCTGCAGTTACTGACCCGAAAAGCTTCGGTATAGGTCTTCAGCTATACACTATCCGTGCTCTCATGGAGAAAGATGTTCCGGGAACCCTGAAGCGTGTATCGGATGCAGGTTATAAGTACCTTGAACTTGCAGGTTACTCAGACGGAAAATTCTACAAATACGAACCTGCTGAATTCAAGAAAATTGTTGATGATCTCGGAATGGTTATCCTGAGCAGTCATACACAGGTTGAAGCACAGGGTATAACACTTGAGAATGCCAAAAAAATGGCAGACGATCATGCAAAAGTAGGTGCAAAATATTGCATCCAGCCATGGGTCGTTCTCGAGGCTCGTAAACCAATTTCAAACTGGCAGAAAATGGCTGCAGACTGGAACCAGGTTGGAAAAATCATGAAAGAGACCGGCATCCAGTTCGGATATCATAACCATAACTTTGAATTCACGCTGGTTGATGGAAAATATCCATATTATGATATTCTTCTTCCTGAGCTCGATAAGGATCTTGTAACAATGGAACTCGACCTGTTCTGGGTTACAAAAGCCGGCCAGGATCCTGTTGAAATATTCAAGAAATACCCTGGAAGATTCCAGCTGTTCCATATGAAGGATATGTTCACAAATGAAGCTCCTTTCTTTGCTCCTGAAGGCGTTAAGGACTTCGCTCCTGTTGGCGCAGGTAAGATAGATTTCAAGAGAATACTTGCTGAGAAAGAGACAGCCGGTTTGAAATATATGATTGTCGAACAGGATAACAGGGGAGGGGAACCAACTCCGTTTGAAGATGTCCAGACAAGCATTACAAATCTTACTACAAAGATACTTGTATAAGTAAATTTGATTTTAAAATAAAGGGGGTGGCTCAAAAGGGTCACCCTCTCTTTTTAGTTTAATGTTACTTTCTTTTGCTCCTCCAAAAGAAAGTAACCAAAGAAAAAGAGTCCGGAAAAGACACGACTTTCCTTTTCAGTCACGACTTTTCAGAATTGATATTGAACCCTTGCGGGAGTATCGCTTATATTCACTTCATCACTGATACCCTTCGTAACCTCCACCATCCTGTACTCTGTGAACTGGTTGCCGCCTTCTTCCTTATTCCTCGAGTAAGTGAAAATGTAATCCTTGTCATCAAAGCTTACAACCGCATCAATCGGAAGTGATGTAACCATCTTCCCTGCGATATCAATATTGGCGCTGACAAACATCCCCGGCAGCACGTTCCTGCAATCGCTTCTTACGAGAGTATATACCCTGAATGTCTTGTCGGGCTCTATAGTCCTTCCTGTCTGGAAGACTTCTGCCTCATGCTTCTCATTCTCATCGTTAATGTAGAAGATAACCTTTTGTCCCTTCCTGACTTTGCTGGCATCCTTTTCAAATAAGGTAAGATCGAGGTAAAGCCTGTCGGTGTTTACTATTTCAAAAAGGATGTCTGATGGAGCAACAGATTTCCCTGTATTTATTCCTACGGTTTTAACATAGCCGCTTATTGGTGAAATTAATGGAACACTTCTCGTAATGTTTTCTTCCTTCAGGGATTTCGGATCAATACCTATCATAGTGAGTTTCTGTTCAAGGGCGGACAAAACTACCCTGAAGACTTTTATAATCAGACGTTACCTGCTGCAGGTTCTTTTCCGAATATACATCTTCCTTGAACAGTTCCGAATGCCTTTTGTATTCGGCCTCGGCATATTCAAGCTTATTCCGTGTTTCGAGGTATTCCTGCTCAATATTCAAAATTCCTGGTTCTCAATGTATGCAAGCACCTGTCCTTTGTAACTATATCACCCGGGAGAAGGCTAGTGCTCTTTATGAACCCGCCAAGTGGCGCTGATACTGTCACAAAGTTCTGGGGCGGAAGATCAACCTTGCCGGCTACCTTTATAGTACTCAGTATATAATTCATTTTTACTGAACCGGTGTCAATCCCTGCAAGATGGATCTGGTCATATCTCATCTCCACAAGTGTCGTCGGGAAGTACTTCGGCAGTTGTCGCTCTTGTGCTTCCTCCCGTTTGCATGATGATGAAAGGAGGAGAGCAGTGATTGTTATTACTGGTATGAATGCTGATTTATTCATGCTTAACTTGTTTATAGTATTTTTCCTGTTATAAGGTCTATATTAAATAAGGTCTGGTTCAGGTTGTTAAGAGCATCAAGATAGGACCCCTTTATCTCAATTCCGCGGTTCAGGTTTAGAATATACTCGAGGTAATCCATGGCACCTGCCCTGTAGCTCCGGGTCGACTGGCTGATTATCAGTTCTGCCTCCGGGAGTGCCTGTTTTTCATAATATTCAACACTTGCGAATACTTCCTGTACTCGTCGAGCAGCAGAAATATTGCCCTGTAACTGATTTTGAAAAGTACTCGAGTTTGCCTCAGATATCTTCTGGCTTATTGCCGCCGCCTTTGTCTTTGAAGCGTATGGAACAAACCACAGCGGTACGGCAATGCCTGCCTGAACACCGGTAAACCTGTCACCGGGCCGAAATACTTCGTTATTCCGCCAACATCCTGGGAGCCCCTGATTGACTGGTTAAAATAACCAATTGAAAGGTCGGGCATAATTTTAGATCTCTCAAGCGCTTTGCCGATCCGCGATATTTCCACCTGCTGCATCGCAAGACCCAGTTCCGGTTTCGTTTAACAACCGCACTATCAACAAGTGGCATATCTCCTGGCGCAATAAGAATAGTGTCAGCAGGCCTAAGTTCCTCGGTTGTATTAGGGTGCTTAATCTGCGGGGAAACGATACCGATATCAATCTTTATCTGGTTGAGTTTATTCTTAACCTCAAGGCTCTGAGACCTTGCCGTAATCATCTCCAGCCTGTTTGTCTCCCCGCTCATCGCCCTCAGTTCCGCTGCCCTGAGGAAGCCTGAAAGAGACTGTCCTGGTACTGAAGAAGGTGGTACTTTGTATCAAGGTAAACAAGTTGCCAGTAGACCTGCTTAACCCTCAATTGCAATTTCGAGCCTGGTTCCCTGTAATCGTATATCGCTGCTTTTAATTTCAGCTTTAGAAAGCCTGGCCTGGTTAATATAAACAGACGGGAATGCTATTGATTGGGATATATTGATATTATTATCCTTCAGTACAGAGTTCATCTGCCCGTTTTCATAGGTAACACTGGTTTTGCCAAGGTCCCATGCTGCACCCTTCATGGCGTTTTTCATCTTAACGTCAAGTTCAGATGACATGACTCCGGGTTATTTGCAAGGGCAGTTTTTACAGCTTCATCGATACCGATCTTTCTTTTTTCCTGTCCCGATGCATTAGTATATGGCATGAGAATGAGTAAAGCGGATATCACTGCTCCTGCAGCTGGTCCCATGAGTTTTTGCCCTGTCCTTTTCTTGCGTGAAGATGCCGCGACATAGAAAACCGGTAGAACAAGCAAAGTAAGCAGGGTAGAAGACAGAGTCCGCCTATAACCACTGTGGCAAGGGCTTCTGCACTTCGGCACCTGCCGAAGTTGATACCGCCATCGGCACGAATCCGAGAGAGGCAACAGCGGCAGTCGGTTACCGGTCTGAGCCGTGTGCCAAGACCCTTCAGCACCCTTTCCTTAATATCCTCTATGCCATCCTGTTCAAGGCGGTTGAACTCCGCAATAAGAACAATACCGTTAAGAACCGCAACTCCGAACAGTGCTATGAAACCGACTCCTGCGGAGATTGAAAAGTTCATTCCCCTTATCCAAAAGCAAAAATGCCCCCTATGGCTGCCATTGGTACTGCCGAATATATAAGTAGTGTTTCTTTCACAGAACCGAAGGTGAGGTAAGGAGAAGAAAAATAAGGATCACGCAACAGGAACCGCAATTGCAAGTCTTTCTTTTGCTGCTTTCAGGTTCTGGAACTGTCCTCCATAAGTTATAAAGTATCCTTCGGGCAGTTTCAGTGATTTATCGAGCTTATCTGAAACTTCGCTTATAACACTTTCAACGTCACGCCCCCTTACATTGAACCCGATTGTTATCCTCCTCCTTGTATCTTCGCGTGATACCTGGGCGGGACCTGATTTTATTTCAATCTTTGCCACCTGGTCGAATGGTATCTGACCTCCACCAGGCAATGCAACCGAAAGATCCCTTATATCGTCAAGGCTTTTCCTGTAGTCTTTTTCGAGTCGCACTACCATTCCAAATCTTTTTTCACCGTCATAGACAACACCTGCCTGGCTGCCGGCTACTGCGGCCCTTAGTATCCTGTTAACCTCACTTACCGAGAGACCGTACTCCGCAAGCCTGTCGCGGTCGTAAGTGACCTGTATCTGTGAAAGTCCGGTTACTTTTTCAACATTAATATCCTGTATGCCAGGTGTTCCTGTGATAAGTCTCTCGACATCAGAAGCCCTTGCTGCAAGTGTTTCAAGATCATCTCCGAATATTTTCACGGCAACATCCTGCTTGGAACCAGTCATCAGTTCATTGAATCTCATCTGGATAGGTTGCTGGAATTCAAACTTCACACCTGCAAGAACTACAAGCTTTTCCTCCATCTTCGAAACAAGCTCTTCGAGGGTTGAGGCTGAGGTCCATTCACTTTTATCTTTTAAAGTGATTATATAGTCCCCTGTTTCCATGGGCGTCGGATCAGTTGGTATCTCCCCGGCACCAATCTTACAGACCGCATGCTTTACCTCGGGGAAATTTTCGAGTAGAATCCGGTTTGCCTCTTTTACCTTTTCTATTGTATGAGTGAGTGAACCTCCCTGCAAAGTCATTACACCGGCTGCAAGGTCACCCTCTTCGAGCTGCGGGATAAACTCCCCTCCGAGCCGGTTAAATACCACAAGGCTGAGAATGAAGAGCACAACAGCTGTTATAATTACACCCATCTTATGATTAAGGGCATGATTGATAACCGGGCTGAATTTCCGGTGTAAGGCATCCATGAATCTGTCGGAGAAGGTCCTCTTTGTAATAACCTTTTTATTAAGGAATAATGCTGACGCCATCGGAACCCATGTGAGCGATAGTATTGCCGCTCCGATAAGGGCAAATGTGACAACCTGTGCCATTGGCCGGAACATTTTTCCTTCAATCCCTACAAGGGCGATAACAGGCAGGTAAACAATCAATATTATTATCTGCCCGAATGTAGCAGAGCTCATCATCCTTTTGGCTGACTGGAAGACATTCTCGTCCATTTCAGTCTGTGTCAGCTTTGTGTTTTCTTCACGGCCTGTAACAGAAGTATGTATCCTCAGAACAACACTCTCAACTATAATGACAGCCCCGTCAACTATCAATCCAAAATCAATTGCACCAAGACTCATGAGGTTTCCCGATACACCAAAAATCCCCATAAGTGAAATTGCAAATAGCATTGATAAAGGAATTACTGAGGCAACTATAAGTCCGGCTCTCATATTACCAAGCAGGAGAACTAGTATAAAGATCACTATAAGAGCCCCTTCTATAAGGTTCCTCGAGACAGTGTTTATTGCCCTCCCCACAAGGTCGGACCTGTTGAGATAGGGTTCTATTGTGATACCTGCCGGCAATGACTTCTGGACTGAGGCCATCCTTTGAGTTACGTTATCAATCACTTTATGTGCATTCGCACCTTTCAGCATCATTACAACGCCGCCAACTGCTTCGGATGTGTCAACTACAAATGCCCCGTAGCGTGTGGCTTTCCCGTATCCAACTGTTGCAATATCACGGATAAGAACAGGAATACCTTTTGAACTTGTCTTTACAACTATCTTTTCAATGTCTTCAAGGCTTTTTACAAGCCCGATGCCCCTTATGAAATAGGCATTAGGGTTCTTATCAATATAAGCAGAACCTGTGTTCTCGTTGTTCTTTTCAAGTGCATCAAAAATATCTGTAAGAGTGAGGTTAACACCTCTGAGTCTTTGAGGATTTACAGATATCTCGTACTCTCTTACAATCCCGCCGTAACTGTTAATATCGGCAACACCGGGTGTGCCAAGCATTTCCCTTCTGACAATCCAGTCCTGGATTGTTCTGAGTTCCGTCGGACCGTATTTTTTCTCAAGGCCTTTCCTTACTGCAAGCCTGTACTGGAAGATTTCACCAAGGCCAGTGGAAACAGGCGCAAGTTCAATTTTTGCTACCCCGGGTGGTATTACTTCTTCGGCTTCACGGATCCTTTCATTTAGTTGCTGGCGTGCCCAGTAGATATCCACGCCGTCGCGGAAAACAACTGTAACAACTGAAAGTCCAAGCCTGGATATAGACCTCAGTTCGATTATGTCGGGAATATTTGCCACTGCAACTTCCAGCGGCGCTGTAATAAAACTCTCAACCTCCTGGACGGCAAGGGAAGGGGCCAGGGAAATAATCTGGACCTGGTTATTAGTAATGTCCGGGATAGCATCAATCGGAAGCTGCGTGAGAGAGTAGGAGCCCCAGCCGATCAGGGCTGCGACAAGCAGGCCGATTATGAATTTGTTCTTTATTGAAAAGTGAATTATTCTTTCAATCATATCGTATAAAAATCAAAGGTTACCACCTGGCAGGCCAGGCAGGGAAAGGAAAATTAATAAATGGATTTTACTCAGGCGGCTGGAGGTCCCCTGAATGGCTCTGAACTTACTGTATATGAAGAGCTGAAAGAATTTGAAAGTACAACATAGATCTTTCCTGGTTTGAATGCAGGTACAAATGAGATGCTGCCTTCAGATATCGGTATTGAGTTTTCGGGGTTGAATGACTGGAAAACCTGGTTTAGCAGGTGGCAGACTTTTTCTTCAGCAGGCTTGCTGCTTATTTTCACCGAATTATCATGGCTGACCTGTGCAGTAGAAATTGAATGTATCGCTTCACCATGATCGGCAAGGCATTCGTCAGCATGTGAATGAGGAATTATGCTGTGGGTGAAAATTACCATCCACGCGACAAGGAGGACAGATGTCTTTATTTTTAAAGCTTTCCTCAATTAAAAACGTTTCTGCAAATATATAAAAAAATGGGTTGCGAGAGTTTAACCTTATTATTTACAGTATTTTAAATAAAGTTAAACTCCCGTGCCATATGTCCTGGTTTAACCGCTCTGAATCTTACCAGTTCGAATCGTACCAGCTCCTCACATCCGTAGCGACCATTCCAGCCCTTTTCGCTGCTTCAATACCGAGATCGCCATCTTCAAAAACTTCAACCTGCGAAGGATCGACTTTCATAAGCTCTGCACATTTGAGGAAGGTATCAGGATGAGGCTTATGATTCTGAACATCGTTTGCAGTCACGACGATATCGAAATACTCTTTCATTCCTGTAACTCTCAGTGTACGTTCCACAGCTTCGCGGTGACCTCCTGTTCCGACGGCCATTGGTATCTTCCCATGATATTTTTTCACAATGTCGGCAACAGGTTCTATAGGTTTTATAAGGTGCTGAACCTTGTAAAATTCTTCGAGCTTGACTTTAAGAATCTGTTCAACAGTGACGTTGCCATTAAGGCCGCTGTGTTCGATTATTGCTGCTGCAATTGCCCAGCCCGGGCTTCCGGTGTGATACCTGAGGAATGCGGGATCTATCTTAGCTCCAAAATGATCACATGCTTTTTTCCACCCTTCATAATGAATTGGCATTGAATCTACAAGGGTTCCGTCGAGGTCAAATATCAGTCCTTTTATCCCTTCCTTTATATCGTACTTCATTAATAGTTTTTGAATTCTTAAGATTTATTTTTTGAAACCCTTCAGGTATTCTGATACCTGGTTGCATACATTTTCAGGTGTGAAACCGAATTTTTCATCAAGGACCTTAAATGGGGCTGAATAACCAAAGTTTGAAAGGCCCCATACTTTTCCGAACGGACCTACAAGGCCCTGGAGTGTAACCGGCAGTCCGGCAGTCAGGCCGAAAACAGGTCCCGATTGCGGGATTACTGAATTCCTGTATGAAGCAGGCTGGAGCCTGAAAAGGCCTTCTGATGGAGCAGATACTACTCTTACCTTAAGCCCTTCGGATTTCAGTTTTTCTGCGCTGTCGATAAGGGTTGAAACTTCCGAGCCGCTTGCAACGAGGGTTATATCCGGTTCGCCCTGGCAGTCCTGTACTATGTAGGCACCTTTCTCTGCGTTGAGCGCGTCGGCGTAGCGATTACCAGAAGCTGATGGCAGGTCTTTTATATTCTGTCGTGAGAGTATCAGGGCAGTCGGGGTTTTAGTGTTTTCCAGAGCAAGTTTCCAAGCCACCGTTGTTTCTGCGGCATCGGCGGGGCGGAGGACCAGCATGCTGTTCTCGCCATGATGGTTTTTGAGATGCTCCATGAGCCTTATCTGCGCCTCCTGCTCAACCGGCTGGTGGGTGGGTCCATCTTCGCCAACCCTGAACGCGTCGTGGGTCCAGATATATTTCACC
>JAXLTT010000020.1:0-52374 GCA_046329875.1 Bacteroidales bacterium | reverse complement strand
ACCAGGATATGCAGGTTGAGATAGACGAGGCTGTGCTGAAAGATATAGCAAACATGACGGGAGGGAAATACTTCAGGGCAACAAACAATGAGAAACTCCTTGAGATTTATAAAGAGATCGACCAGATGGAAAAATCGAAGGTTGATGTCCGCCAGTTCAAGATAAGGGATGAGAAGTTCATGCTGCCTGCTATAATAGCAATATGCCTTCTTATCCTTGAGATGATTTTAAGGAATACAATATTTAAAAACCTGGTTTAGACAGATATTATGCAGTTATTCAGGTTTGCAAATCCCGATTTTCTTTACCTGCTGCTTTTGCTGCCGGTCTTTCTTCTCGTGTGGATATACAACATCCTGAGAAAAAGGAATGCAATTAAAAAGCTTGGCAACACAGAGGTTTTGCAGCGGCTCATGCCCGACCAATCGGTATCACGGCCACTTATCAAATACCTCCTGCAGGTTGTCGCATTCATCTTCCTTGTGATTGTACTTGCGAGGCCGCAGTACGGATCGAAGATGGAAGAGGTGAAGAGAAAGGGAGTCGAGGTAATTATTGCCCTCGACGTAAGTAATTCAATGCTTGCGGAAGATATCCAACCGAGCAGGCTTGAAAGGGCCAAGCAGGCAATAACAAGACTTGCAGAGAGTCTTTCGGAGGATAAGATCGGACTCGTTGTATTTGCAGGTGACGCGTATACACAGATACCTGTAACAACAGATTATGTTTCGGCAAAGATGTTCCTCTCAACAATATCTCCTGATATGGTACCGAAGCAGGGAACTGCAATAGGATCTGCAATCAGTCTTGCAATGAAATCATTCAGCCCGGGCAAGGACAAGAGCAGGGCGATAATCCTTATTACAGATGGAGAGAACCATGAGGATGATCCTGTTGCCAAAGCAAAGGAGGCTGCGGCTGAAGGGATAGTTATTTATACAGTAGGTATCGGATCGGCAGAAGGTGTACCAATCCAGGTAACTGTTGACGGGAAGAAGGACTTCATGAAAGACAGGGATGGGAATACGGTTATTACAAAGCTTGATGAGAACATACTTAAGGAAATTGCGGTCGCCGGAAACGGGAAATATGTGAGGGCAAGCAATTCAAACATTGGCCTCGACCAGGTTTTCAGCGATATACGGGCAATGAAGAAACAGGAGCTTGAAGGAAAGATCTATACTGAATACAACGACCAGTTCCAGATCTTTGCCGGTATTGCACTCTTCTTCCTCATTGTAGAATTCATAATAATGGAAAGGAAGAACAGGAAACTGAGTAACTTAAGGATTTTTAAATACAGGATTTGAGCTGTTTGAATATGGCAGTTAATGGAAGAATAATGAGGATATTTTCGATGACAGTATTATTTACACTGTCACCAATCCTGCTTCATGCCCAGGCAGACAGGAAGCTTATTCGTGAGGGAAACCGCGATTATTCGAAGGGAAAGTATGCCGAATCCGAACTCGCGTACAGGAAGGCAGCAGACAGGAACAATAAGTCGCTTGACGCACGCTTTAATACCGGTGATGCGCTGTACAAGCAGAATAAATTTGACGAGGCCGGGAAGATATTCACTGAGAATGCCGGCTCCACAGTTGATAAAAAGAAAAAGGCTGACAGCTACTATAACCTGGGCAATTCACTGCTTAACAGTAAGAAACTGCCAGAGAGCATAGAAGCCTATAAGAATTCACTTAAGCTTGACCCGACAAATGCACATGCAAAATATAACCTTGCCTACGCACAGGACCAGCTGAAGCAGCAGCAACAACAACAGCAGCAACAGCAGAACAAAAATAACAAGGATAACAAAGACCAGAAAAAGGATCAGAATAAAGACCAGGACAAGAATAAGGATCAGCAGAAAGACCAGGATAAGCAGCAGGACCAGAAAGACAAGAAGCAGCCGGAACAACAGCAGGGAATCTCAAAGGATGATGCCCAGCGCCTGCTTGATGCACTTGCTAATGACGAGAAGAAAGTCCAGGAGAAAGTGAAGAAGGAAAAAGCTGCAAAAGGGAGGGTAAAAACCGTAATAAACTGGTGAAAGGAGCAATTATGAAGAAACTTACATTTTATTTGATTATTTGCTTCCTGACAGTAAAGGCTGCCGGCCAGGATATCCAGCTGATAGCCGATTACCCGCCAGTTGTGACTGCCGGTGAGCAGTTCCCGATAAACTTCACAGTTAATTCTTCAGGAGGTGAGTTCACGGCGCCGCAGTTCACAAATTTCATGAAACTGATGGGGCCCCAGACTTCCTACAGTTCGAGCACCCAGATCATAAATGGCAAATTCAGCCAGCAGACATCATATACTTACACATATTACCTGCAGGCAACCACGCAGGGTAAGTTCACACTTGCACCAGCATCAATAAAGATTAAAGGAAAGGAATACCTTTCCGATTCAATCAGGATCTCTGTAATAAGCGCAGGGAACACCAATGCGTCTGCAGGCAGCCGTCAGGGCACAACTGCATCGGGTCAGCAGCAGGGAGGTGGCAATGATCTTTTCATAAGGCTTATTTTAAATAAATCTGAGGTTTACCAGGGAGAGGCTCTTGTTGCTACGCTCAAAATATATTCAAGGGTTGACCTTTCCGGTCTTAACGAGATAAAATTCCCCGATTTCCAGGGCTTCCTGAAGGAGAACCTGGAGACACCACCGCTCACATCACTTCAGAAAGAAAATGTCAACGGTGTCGTTTACGGTACAGGAATCATACAGCAATTCCTGCTTTACCCGCAGGCTGCCGGTGACCAGGTGATTGGTCCGGTTGAGATTTCTGCACTCATTCAGCAGAAGGTTGGCAATTCAGATCCTTTCTTCGGAGATTTCTTCTCATCGTACCAGAACGTCCCGAGGGGCCTTGCCACAAAGCCTGTGACAATTAAAGTGAAGCCACTGCCCGGAACGAAGCCTGCTGATTTTTCCGGACTGGTTGGCAGAGTGGACCTGAAGGCTTCAATTAGCCGCGACTCTGTGAATGTAAACGATGCACTGAATTATAAGATCATTTTAAGCGGTTCAGGTAACCTAAAACTTGCCGGCAAGCCGGAGCTTAAAATGCCGCCCGATGTTGAAGTTTATGAACCAAAGATCACTGATAACCTTAAAAACAGTGCAGGCGGAACAACAGGTCAGAAGACTTTCGAGTTTGTCCTTATTCCCCGCCATTACGGCAGTTATACTGTACCATCTGTCACTTACACCTACTTTGACCCGGATTCAAAAAGATACCAGACTCTGAACTCCGGAAGCTTTAATTTCTATGCCAGGAAAGGGAGCGACCAGGGAGGAGGAAATGTCACAGTTTATGGCGGAGTTTCAAAAGAAGATGTGCAATACCTTGGTAAGGATATAAGGTTTATTGAATCCTCGCCCGGAAAGCTTGCGAAAAGCGAGAACTATATTGTTTCAGGCAGGTCCTTTCTTGCATTTTACGCACTTGCCCTGCTGATCTTCATCGTTGTGATGGTAGTAAGGAGGGAGCACATAAGGAGGAACGCTGATATTACTTCTGTGAAGAACAGGAAGGCGGCACGGGTTGCAGGGAAGAGGCTTGAAGAAGCGTCTAAGTGCCTTAAGTCAGGCCTTAACGACAGGTTCCATGAGGAGATTCTCAAAGCGCTCTGGGGTTACCTCAGCGATAAGCTTACAATACCACTATCCGAGCTTACAAGGGAGAGAGCTTTTGAAGCCCTGCAGAAAAAGGGTATCAGCCAGGAAGAAATTACACTGCTGGCTGGGATACTCGATAAATGCGAATTTGCGCGTTACGCCCCTGTTAAGGACGTTGCTGAGGAAGAAGGGATCTATGAAGGGGCTGCAAGGTTTATAAGGACTGTAGAAAACTCAAACTGATTAAAGGATGAAAGCCAGGCATATAATTACAGTAATACTTATCCTGATACCGGTTGTTTCATTCAGCCAGTCAGGGAAAGAGCTTCCGGCATCAAGGTTCAAAGAGGCCAGCGCTCTTTATACATCCGGGAAATACCAGGAGGCACTTGACATCTGGACCGAACTTTATAAGTCAGGATATAACTCTGCAAGCCTAAACTATAATATCGGTAACTGCTATTTTAAACTTAATAACATCCCGGGCTCAATACTCTTTTACGAAAGAGCCCTGCTCCTGAGGCCGGCAGGGGAGGATATAAGGTACAACCTGCAGATAGCGAGAACAATGACAGTTGATAAGTTCGCCGAGATACCTGAACTTTTCTTTGTCACCTGGTTCAATTTTGTTTCCCTCTCACTTGCTTCAAATACCTGGGCGACGATGAGTATAATAGCTTTTATACTATCACTTATCGGCGCTTCAGCCTATTTCTATTCGGGGCGTTACCGCATAAAGGTTACAGGATTCTGGGCCGCCATATTTTTGTTTGTTTTCAGCGTTGCATCCTATTCTTTCGCTTCGAGGAACAGGACACTTATCTTCAATAACAAAAATGCGATAATCTTCAGTCCTGTTGTTAATGGTAAAAGTTCTCCAGACAGCAGCGGCAAGGATTTCTTTGTTATTCATGAAGGGACCAAGGTTACAGTGGGTGAAAAGGTGGGCGACTGGTGCGAGATCAGACTGTCTGACGGCAATAAAGGATGGGTACCGGTAAATAGTCTTACTAAATTGTAAGTTTTTTGCAACCAATTTGCTAAATTTCAGGTCATATAAAGGTACTAACCCTTAATCCTGACCTGACATGAAAAAGCTGCTGTTTACAATCGTAATATGCTTATCTGTACTGGCTTCCTGTAAGAAGACAGAAAAAGCCCCGCTGGGTCCTACCGATATCAGGGTAAGGAATATTTCCGATGTTGTTATGAATGAACTCACTGTAAGTACTTTTGACAGTACATACAATTATGGTACTCTTGCATCAGGAGATTCAACGGATTATCACAGGTTCGACAGGGCCTATCCGAAAGCATACATAACTGCTGTAATCAACGGGTTGCTTTATAAAACCGATACAGTTTATTATACCTACCAGCAATATCTTTCCACTGTTAAGGCGACTTACAATGTTTATATCAAGAACGAGGCGCAAAGGAAGCTTGAGATAAGCAGCACAACATTGGATGCGGCAATAGAATAGTTTCTGTCCCCCTTTTCATTTCCCCCCAGGGGGGAGGAAGGATGGGATGGGGGTAAAAATCAAAAAAAAATCTTACGATTTCTGAACTTATTTTCAGATGCATTGTTTTAATATCATAATCGTTCTTTCGAACAATTATGGTTGGTTAGGTTAGTTTGTTTATAAGAGGGGCCGCCAGGCCCTTTTTTATTGCTCATATTTGATAAATTTGTCATCAAGAAGATCCAGATGGCCGAGTTTATCACAGCCTGTCCGCGCAACTGTTACAGCACATGTACCTTCAGAGTTGAAGTTGAGGATAACATTATCCGCAGGATATTGCCGTACCCCGGCAACAGGGCAACACCGGGAGGACCTTGCATTAAGGGGCAGTCATATATCGAAAGATCTTCAACACCGAAAAGGATACTGCACCCGCTTCTAAGAAATAAGGAAGGTGGCTTCGACACAATAAGCATGGATGAAGCAATAGCCATCCTTGCAAAACGCATCCCTGAAATAAAGGAAAAATATGGATCCCATTCAATACTATGGTACAGGGGCAGCGGCAAATCATCCCTTATAAACGAATCCTGCAGTTCATTCTGGAAAGCTCTTGGCGGCGTCACAACAACATACGGTAACCTCTGCTGGCCGGCAGGCCTTGAAGCCGTCAGGCTCACAATGGGCTCCGTCAAATGCAATGTTCCATGGGATATTGAGAATGCCCGCACTGTAGTTATCTGGGGTAAGAACCCGGCAGAGACAAATATCCATGAAATGGCTTTCGTGGATAAGGCCAGGGAGAAGGGGGCAAAGATCATTGTGATCGATTCGAGACGTACACCAACTGCTGACAAGTCAAGCCTGTTTGTAAGACCTGCCATTGCCACAGATGGTGCACTGGCCCTTGCAATGGCGCATGTGATAGTAAATGAGGGCCTTGCTGACAGGAGGTTTATAGAAAGCAACGTAAATGGTTATGATGAATTCGTAAAGAATTCTTTGATGAGCCCTTCCGAAGCTTCATCAATATGCGGGATTAATGAAGAGGATATAAGGCTACTGGCCCTGGAAATTGCTTCCGGTGGCCCCGTCACTTTCATACCTGGTTACGGGTTGCAGCGCTACCCGAACGGCGGCCAGACAATAAGGGCTATTCTTTCACTTGCTGTAATAACAGGTAATATTGGCCGCAGCGGGTCAGGGTTCAATTATGCAAACCTGCAGAGTTATGTATTTGACAGGGTCAAGGAACCAGTGTCCTACTATCCTGATCCAAAAGAAGACCTGCCATTCAGGAGAACTATCTCAATGGCAAAACTTGGTGAGGATATTCTGAAGACTGCAGATCCTCCAATAAAGATGATATGGGTAGAGAGGGGCAACCCCGTACTCCAATCACCCGATTCAAACTCCGTACTGAAAGCATTTGCAAATGCTGAATTCACGGTGGTTTCAGAGCAGTTTCTTACAGACACTGCAAAGCAGGCCGACCTTGTGCTTCCCGCCATTGATATTTTTGAACAGCCTGATATAACTGGATCGTACTGGTCACCCTATGTACAATACAGGCCCGCAGTGCTTAAGCCTGAAGGTGAGACAATGCCAGAGACTGAATTATATTACAGGCTCGCGAAGAAAATAGGGCTCTCAATATCTGAAGAGCAACTGCCTGCACCGGGAAATGAAAACGCTGAAAAATGGCTGTCATCAAGGATAAAAGGATATACCTGGCTTTCACTGGAAGATCTGAAAAATGGCCCGGTACTGGCACCGGGTCTCGAGGAGATTGCCTGGGAAAACATGAAATTTGATACTGCTTCAGGGAAGATAGAATTATGTAATCCTGAATTTTCAGCCAGGTGGGGAGTAGCTGCCTTTCCATGCTACAGCCCTCTTAAAACTGATAAGGACAGCAGCTACCCGCTTACATTCATAAGTCCAAATGCCTCTTCACGCATCCATTCGCAGTTCGGGAACCTTGATATAATTAGGCAGAATTCAAATGAAGCTGCTGCCGGGATCTCCCCGGCTGATGCGATGGAGAGAGGCATAGAGACAAACGATTATGTTAGGTTGTTCAATGAAAAGGGCAGTGTTGTTACGAAAGCACTGGTAACTTCACGTGTTCCTCGTGGAATAGTAGTACTTCATAATGGTATCTGGCTCGATGAAGGGGGAGGAGGCAACTTCCTCACAGCCCCGCTTGAAACAGATATGGGATACGGTTCTGCCTTTCATGGTGCATCAATAAACATTGAGAAAGCCGGGTAGTATGGCAAAGGGATTCATATTTAACAGCAATCTTTGCGTGAACTGCAGGTCGTGCAGCGCAGCATGCATGCTTGAGAACGGATTCTCCCACCCGGTTAGAAGGATTTTCGTCCATAATCCCGATGCTTACATTCCGGAACCTGTCATAAATATTTCAATGGCCTGCAATCATTGCGGGGAAACGCCATGCATTACAGGCTGCCCGGCTTCAGCGCTTCAGAAAGACCCTGTTACAGGAGCAGTTATTGTTGATGATACAAAATGCATTGGTTGCCGTTTCTGTATCTGGAACTGCCCGTGGGATGCACCGAAATTCAATGAAACGACAGGTACAATAGAGAAATGCACTTTCTGTACCCACCTGCTTGAAGAAGGAAGAGCGCCTGCATGCACCAACGCCTGCCCGACAATGGCACTGAGCTTTGGCGAAATCGTTCAGGCAGAAAATGATGAAGCTGCTGTAATCCTTCCCGTTGTGGATATACATCCATCGGCAGAAATACGTGTAAAAGGAAACAGCGTACCAGAAACAATTCCTGCCCGGAATGAAATTGAGGCGGAAGACAGCAGACAAGTCACTGTCAGATGATGTTGAATGGAGTCTTCTTATCTTCAGTTTTCTGTCGGTTATATCAGTAAGTCTTGCAATCCACGGATCTTCAGCCGGAAATAATATATCCGGCATTATAGCGCTTGTACTTCTCATTTGTGGTGCACTTACTTCGCTGCTACACCTCGGAAGGTATGCAAGGGCATGGAGGTCTGCATCAAATATTCTTCGCTCACCGGTGAGCCGGGAGATCATTTCCATGATACTGTACGGGCTATCACTTGTCTCAGCACTCATATTCCCGGGACACTCACATCTGCTTTTGTGACAATAACCGGGCTGTTGTTTCTCTTTGCAATTGACGGTATATATTTTTTTACAAGGCGCGGAAAAAGGTGGCATACACAGCGGGCAGGCGCTCTTTTCAGGTATAATGGTAATATCATTTCTCCAGTCTTCAATACTACCCTTTGTTTTCATTGCGCTTGTGAGGCTTGTTATTTCTGCTGCATCAATCAGAAAGAGTGAATTCAATAAAGCTGTATTTCCTGTAAGGTTCATGAGGATGGCTGTGCTGTTTCTTCTGATCGTTTCATCGCTTGTTATTCCGGGAGATATTGGCACAGGTGTCACTGTCATATTGCTTGCCGGAGAGTTCATAGACAGGTACCTGTTCTACCTCGATTTCAACCCGCTCAGCTTTTCAAAAACGATACACAATACAATAAAATATAAATAATGAAAAAGAGAGATATAAACAGTTCACGTGTCCCGTTGTACCGTGATTCAGGATTTGAGCTTCATGATGCATCCACGACTGCGGGTACCTTCAGCGCTGAACAGAATAATCCGCATGAGCCGGAAATGTACATCTATTCGAGGTACAGGAACCCGACCGTTGTTGCTGCAGAGGAAGCCATTATGAAGGTTGAGCATTCGGAATGGGCTCTACTTACAGCATCCGGTATGGCTGCCATAGATGTTTCCCTGTCCTTGTTCCAGGAAGGTAAGGACACTGCGCCATGGCTCTTCCTTTCAGAGATATACGGCGGAACAATAAGCTATATTGAAACGGTTCTCAGGAAGAAACGGGGACTTGATATTCATATGTTCACCCCTGGTGGTGGCGGTTATGACCTTGGCAAACTCGAGGAGGTGATTTCAAAGCTAAAACCCTCAGTATTATATGCTGAAACCGTATCTAATCCCCTTCTTGTTGTTTCTGACATTCCGGCAATGGGAAAGATAGCTGCCCGGCATAATTGCAAGCTTATTGTTGACAATACATTTGCATCAGCATACCTTTTCAGGCCGCTTGAACATGGTGCCAGCATAGTAATCCACAGTGCAACGAAATATCTTGGAGGTCACGGGAATATTACCGCTGGTGTAATATGCGGCAATGATCCCGGCCTGCTTAAAGCTGCGATTGAGTACAGGAAGCTGGCTGGTCATATTATTTCGCCCGATGATGCCTACAGGCTTACAACCCAGTTAAAGACGTTTGAACTGAGGTTCAGGAAACAATGCAGCAATGCTCAGATGCTTGCCGGCATATTCACATCATCTCCACTCATTGAAAGGGTGTTTTTCCCGGAGCTCTCAACCCATGCGACGCATAATATTGCCTCAGCAATCCTGAAAGACGGGCTAGGAGGGGCAATGCTTACAATAGACTTTGGAGGGAAAGACGGGGATCAAAAGAGAAGCAGGAGGGATCAGTTCATTAAAGCTGTTTCAGGGCATATCAGGCTGATACCCACCCTTGGTGACCCGGAGACCATACTTATGCCTGTTGAGGCTGTATGGGGTGTAAAGTATCCCGAGCCGGGTATGATAAGGATATCGGCAGGTTTCGAGGACAGCGATGAATTGAAGGCGGTTGTAATGGAAGCACTTTCGATGATCAGGTAGTCATTGGCTCGCGTGGCTCGCATCATTAATTGTCATTGGCTCGCGTGGCTCGCGTCATTCACTTTTCTCACCGAATACCGAATACCGAATACCATTCTTTTTCTTACCATTCGATTGGAGCCCGCCCATGACTGGCGAGATACTCGTTGCACCTGCTGAAGTGGTGGTTGCCGAAGAAGCCGCGGGATGCTGACAGGGGAGAGGGGTGGACCGATTTCAGCACAAGATGCCTGTTCTCGTCGATAGCCTCACATTTCTTCTGTGCGTAGGCTCCCCAGAGGAAGAAGACAAGGTTATTCTTTTCTGTATTTAGATGGGCTATAACACTATCTGTGAATGTTTCCCATCCTTTTTTCTGGTGCGATCCTGCCATGTGAGCCCTTACAGTGAGTGTTGCGTTGAGGAGCAGCACGCCCTGCGATGCCCATCTCTCGAGGTTTCCCGAGAGGGGAACAGGTGTACCAAGGTCACTTTTTATCTCTTTGAAAATATTTACAAGGCTAGGAGGGAAGTCAACGCCTTCCCTTACAGAAAAGCATAATCCGTGTGCCTGTCCGGGGCCATGATATGGATCCTGACCTATAATTACTGCTTTCACATTGTCGAACGGGCAGAGATTGAACGCATTGAAAATTAGGCTGCCAGGGGGGTAGACTGTGTTTGTATGATATTCGTTCTTTACGAAATCAGTCAGTTTCAGGAAATACTCTTTCTGAAACTCATCCCCGAGCCTTTCTTTCCAGCTCTGTTCGATCTTTACTTCCATACATGTTTATTGCAATTCAAATATAGTGTTTTGCAATAAAACAGAGAGGGCCGCCCCCCTTGGCAGCCCTTCTCTTACCCTCAACATCTACTAACTATGAAGAAACCCCACATTACTTATTCCCCGGCGCGAGAGTTGAAACTACACTCTCAAGTTTTTCGAGGCGTTCGCGCAATGAAGCATTTTCTTCCTGGAGATTCTTAATTGTTTTCTGCTGTTCTTTTACAGCTTCAATTATTACTGCGTTTAGCTTGTCGTAAGCTACACCTTTAAATCCCTTATCGTCCTGGCTTACAAGTTCAGGAAATACCTTCTCTACATCCTGTGCTATTACGCCGATCTGGTGCTCATCTGAAAGGCTCTTGTCCTTGAATTCATCCTTTCTCCAGTCAAAATAAACACCGTTTATCTGTTCAAGTTTTTCAATAGGGTTATCTATTCTTCTTATGTTCATTTTCAATCTGATGTCCGAACCGCTGACGAAGCTTCCAGGGGTGTAGGCACCTTTATATACATACATTGAGTATGAAGCATGTGAGCCACCATTTACAACAAGCCCGTATGCTGAGCTGTAGCCTGTCCCGATCCCGACTGTTGCATTGAATCTAAGGTTGCCAAGGCTTACGCCAGGATTAGAACTGAAAACACCATACACGAGCCCCCAGTTATAGTAATCAGTTCCGTCATAGTTGCTTTCAATAATAAGGCGGTTGCTGTTTGTGGCCTCACTTCTGCCTGCCCATCTTCCAAGGAAGACGTTCCTGTTTCCTGTTGCGTTCTGACCGGCGCACAGACCAACATAAGTATTCTCAGTTCCTGTACCGCTTGATGCTCCTGCAAGGGAGCCGATCATTGTGTTCCATCCGCCTGTATTGCTCATACCTGCCTGGTAGCCGAACATAGCCTGGCTTCCGACAGTGGTGCTTGAATTACCGGCAAGATAACCCATATATGTGTTCCAGCTACCGGTTGTATTCTCACCTGCCTGATAACCAATTGCTGAGTTATAGCTGCCCGTACTGTTTGCATATCCTGAATTTGAACCGATAAAGACATTATATAAACCAGTAGTCAGGTTATATCCTGCCGTGTTCCCTATTCCAACATTATCATGGCCTGTGGTCAGCTTATATCCAACATTCTGGCCTATCATAACGTTATCGGTTGCAGATGCTGATAAGCCTGAATAACCGGCCTGGTAACCAATGAATGTGTTATTTGATCCGGTTACATTATTAAAGCCCGCGTAGTACCCGAGATATGAGTTGTTGCTGCCGGTAGTTGAATTGAAACCTGCATCCTGGCCAAAGTATGAGTTATTATCACCAGAAGTATTTCCGAAACCTGCCTGGAACCCAAAGAATGCATTCCAGTTGCCATCTATGTTACTGTAGCCCGACCTGTAGCCTACGAAAGCGTTTCTTGCCCCTATGGTGTTAAAATAGCCGGCCCTGTAACCAATATATGTATTGAAGTATCCCGTTGTATTTGAATAACCACTTTCCTGCCCGGTGAAGATATTCAGATAGCCACTTGTATTCTTGTAGCCGGAAAGGTATCCCAGGAAGATGTTTGAATAACCTGTAGAGTCGCTGTATCCTGCAGAGTTTCCGATGAAGATGTTATTGTTTGCAATGCTTTTCTGCCCGGCATACACACCCATGTAGATATTATTTGCACCACCGACATTTGCCTTTCCACTTCCGTTACCAAGGAAAATGTTATCAGAACCGGTTGTATTACCAAGCCCTGCCTGGTATCCAAGGAAGATGTTTCTGTCACCACCAATGTTACCCCGACCGGACTGGTAACCCATGAAAGTATTAAACGTACCTGCATTATTTGAGTAACCGGATTCTTTACCGATGAACACGTTAAAGCTTGTTGTATCAGCTGAATAACCTGCCTGGTGCCCGACAAATACGTTGCCGCTTCCTGATGTGAATGCTCTACCTGTCTGGAACCCGAGGAAAGTATTATAGGATCCGGTTGTGAGACCATAACCGCTATAGTTCCCCATCATAACGTTGTAACTACCACCCACTGAGCCTTTTGCACCAAAACCTGCATATGGTCCCATATAAAGGTTATAACTTCCTGTAGAGTTTGAATATCCTGCATTATAGCCTATAAAAGAGTTCTGGTCGCCGTTATTGTAGAAACCGGCTTTATAACCAATAAGGGAGTTACCTGTACCTTTTACGTTTTCATGTCCTGCCCAGTAACCTATATAGACGTTACCAATACCGTCATAGGTCTTGTACCCGGTTTCACTTCCTATGAAAACGTTGTTGTCAGCGGTGTTGTTTGTGAACCCTGACTTATAGCCGATGAAAATGTTATTAAAACCTGATGCGTTTGAGATACCTGCCTGGTAGCCGATGAAAACGTTATTGTTAGCCTGGCTGACAAGGCCTGTCTGGAACCCCAGGTGCACATTATATGAACCTGTCAGGTTTGCCTTACCAGACTGGTAGCCTATAAATGAGTTGTAGAGACCTGTTGTATTACTAATACCACTCTCATGTCCTATAAAATAGTTTTGTTTTGTCAGGAGGAAGAGATTTGTTGTTATTCCCTTGGCACCTCCAAAGCCGCCAACAGCAAAACCGCCTTTCGATCCTTTGGATTTCAGGGTTGTATCAACGTAGGCCCTGATACTGTCGTGGTTGACTATCAGGAACGGCTGTGACGGAGCCTTGCCTGTGCCGAAGCCTCCAACAGCAAACCCGCCCTTATTTCCTTTTGCCCCGTTGTCTACGTACATCCTTACACCTTCCGGATATACTGCAAAGACAATCTGGCCGGTCTTGTTTCGAACTTCAAACAGTGCAGAGTCGACATTTGCCTCAGTACCGGAGACCCTTATCTTAGTTACAGGGTCAAGCCTTGAGTTGAGAGCGTAAGGGACAGACCATATCTTGGAACTTCCCATATACTTCCAACTGCCCCCGTAATATACATAGGTGCGGAGAAACAATGGTTTTGTAACCCAGTCTATATCCGAGAAATTAACCGTTGAGCCCGTCTGATATGTACCTGTTCCAATTACAAGGGTGAAGAGGCCGAATGCGTTTGTTTTTACAGATGAGAATAATTCCTCCCTGACAACGACCGGTGTTATTGTATCTGAAAGGATACCCATTTTAACCTGGATTGTAGTCCCGGTAATCGGGTTTCCTGAACCATCCCTTGCTATTGCCTGGTAGCTTAGTCCCTGCGGCATCTGGGCAGTTGCAGCGAGGCTTATCAGCATAAAAAGAACTAAGAGTAGCCTTGTCTTCATGGTATGTGAGTTAAGTTAGTATAATCGGGTTGCAAGAATGACGAACAAAAGTTATGAAATTTTAGCTCCGTGATGAAATTTATTACGTAAACGACTGCTAATATTTGATAAATAGATACCGGCAATGGTATAAGCGATAATTTAGTTAGTTTTGCATTGGCACAGTGGAAGATACTGTGAAAAAATAAACAGAATCGTATATACTTAAATGGGTCTGGAAACTGAAAGAAAATTCCTTGTTAAGGGGAGCTTCATTGAATATGCAAGCGGCAGCAAGGAAATTATACAGGCTTACCTGGCAGCAGGGCCGGAAAAAGCTATAAGGTTACGCATTGCCGGGGAGGAAGCCTGGCTTACAGTAAAGTCCGGGTCTGAATCCGGATCAATATCAAGGGGAGAGTGGGAGTACAGTATACCTGTTAATGAGGCAATTGAGATGCTTCCTTTATGTATTCCGGGTAAGATAGTCAAAACAAGGTATTTTGTCCCGGCTGGGAAACATACCTGGGAAGTCGATGTTTTCCATGACAGGAACGAAGGTCTTGTAATTGCCGAAATAGAACTGGGGACAGATGATGAATCTTTTGAAAAACCCGGTTGGCTGGGTGAAGAAGTTACAGGTAACCCGGCCTACTACAATTCAAATCTTGTGAAGTAGCAGCTATTTCTTGAAGATGAAATAAACTGCAAGCACAAGGAAGAAGAATCCTATAATGTGGTTTGTCCTGAACTGTTCAGTCCTGAAGACGATCAGTGTAAATACCGTAAATACCAGTATAGATATAACTTCCTGGATAACCTTCAGTTCGACAAGTGAGAATGGTCCGCCTGTACCCCTGAACCCGATCCTGTTTGCGGGGACCTGCAGCATATACTCAAAAAGGGCAATGCCCCAGCTCAGTAGAATTACAGCAAGAAGTGTCAGATTTTCGAACCTGCTCATGGTCTTGAGTTTCAGGTGACCGTACCAGGCAATTGTCATGAAGGTGTTCGAAAGCACCAGGAGTATTATGGTCCACAGAGCTTTCATTGCTGGCTACCTGTTCTTATCGTCGATTATCCACTGGAGGACATCTGTGAACTTATATCCGGCTTCATGTGTGGCAGCAACGAAGCCGCCATTTGGTGAAATGCACGGATTTGCGTTAACCTCTATTACATAAGGATTATTTTCACTGTCGACCCTCATATCAACGCGGGCATAGCCTTTAAGACCGAATACATGCCAGCAGCCGATTGCGAGTTCCCTGAGCCTTGATTCAAGTTCCTCGTCGAGTTCTTTACCCGGGAAACGGCGGACAGTGTTTTCAAATTCGAAGCTCCCTTCCATCCACTTGGCTTTAAAGTCAACAATCTTGGGCCTGTCATCTCCATAGTTCGGAAAGGTCATTTCAGCAGGTGGAAGAACCTCTGGTCCGTCGGGTCCTGTCATAACGCTTATATTGAACTCGCGGCCTTCAATGAACTCCTGTATTATCCAGTGGGTGTCGGCATAGCTTTCAAGTTTGCTGCTCATTTCCGGTGAATATGTGAATACCGACTCGGCTGTTATTCCCATTGAACCGTCTTCCCATACAGGTTTGATAATATATTTCTGTCCCTTCTTCAGCTTTTTCGCATGTGAAGGCTGGAAGGATCTCGGTGTTCTGAGGCCTGCGGTGACAAGCATTTTGTTTGTAAGAGATTTGCTTGTTGTGATGAACATCGCTTCAAGCGGGTTCCCTGTATAGGGAATTGAGTACATGTTCAGAATTGCCGGAACGAAGTAAAGGAGCTCACCTTTATTATTTATTGATTCAGCAAGGTTAAATACAAGTTCCGGTTTTTTTTCAGCAAGTGCCGCAAGCTCTGTCATGAAGTTGGTTGTGATGCCATACCTCCATGTCTCTATGTTCATCTGGTGAAGATGCTGCTCTACATATTCAACCTGTTCAATAATGTCGAGTTCATCAGCAAGGGCATTTGGTCCAGGTTCGTTGTAGAGTATACAGCATTTCATACCTTAATATTATTTCTTTTGATTGCGGATCTTACAATTCTCTCAATAAGCTTATCGTATTCAAGTCCGGAGAACCTCGAAAGTATAGGGAGGTCTGAATCTATAGGATGAAGTCCTGCAAGCGGGTTTACCTCCATGAAGCAAAGACGTCCGTTACTGTCGGCTTTGACGTCCACCCTTCCTGCATCGAGACCACCAAGGGCTTTCCATGCATCGAGTGCAACTTTCTTTGCCTCATCGGCAAAGGCTTTGTCCATCGGGATATACTTGCAAAACTCCTTGTAGTTTTCCTTGAATTCTATTGAATAGGGAAGGTTATCCTTGCATATTATCTCCATTCCTCCAATTGCTTCGGCATCCCAGTAATTCCCTATAACACCAACAGTAAACTCCCGTCCTGGCAGGTATTCCTCCACGAGGGCCGGCTGGTCGAATCTTTTAAGCAGGTATTCGGCCATCTCCTTCAGTTCTGCCGGGTTTTTAACAAGGCTTTTCTCAGTGATCCCTTTACCTGTCCCTTCAGATACTGGTTTGATAAAGAGCGGGTAGTTGAGCCTGCACTTTTCTATATCGGAAGGAGAGGAGATAAGCATACCCGGACTCACAGGCACTCCGGCGGAGGCAACTATAAGTCGTGTGAGGTATTTGTTTAGTGATATCCCCAGTATGACAGGACCGCTGAATACATAAGGTATCCTGTACTGGTCGAGAACAGCTGGTACGGCAGATTCGCGGCCATCGCCGTAAAGACCTTCAGCAATATTGAAAACGAGGTCCCATTTCTTTCCCTGGTTCAGCGCTTCAATAAGCTGGAAGAGGTTTCCTATCTTTTCAGTATCGAAGCCCATTTTCTGAACTGATGCTTCAAGTGCGTTGACAGTGTCTATCTTGTCAAACTCTGCAGTATCCTCCATAGAATAACCCCGGTCGAGATACCACGACCGGAGGTCATATGTAAAGCCAACTTTCATCAGAAATTATATTTCGGGATATTCGCAGAGAATACCCTTGTAGTTACGCAATACTATTTTCTCGTCGTTATGTTCAACAACGTAGTCGGGCAGGAGGGGAATTTTTCCACCACCGCCGGGAGCATCAACAACGAACTGCGGAATTGCATAACCGCTTGTGAATCCTCTGAGTCCTTTGATGATCTCCAGCCCTTTGCGGACCGAAGTTCTGAAATGTCCTGATCCGGGGATCAGGTCGCACTGGTAGAGGTAGTATGGTCTTACCCTTACTTTAAGCAACTTATGGAAAAGCTCCTTCATCACAGGAACATTATCATTTATACCTTTTAGCAGTACTGTCTGGCTGCCAAGCGGGAAACCGCCATCGGCAAGTTTGGTACAGGCTTTTGCGCACTCTTCAGTTATCTCCAGCGGATGTGAGAAATGCAGGCTCAGGAATAAAGGCTGATATCTCTTCAGTACATTTATAAGGTTATCAGTTATCCTCTGCGGGAGAACAACCGGGACCCTTGTACCGATACGGATTATCTCAACATGTTCAATGCTCCTGATGCTTGAAAGGATATAATCGAGTATCTCGTCTGTGAGGGTAAGAGGATCGCCACCACTGATAAGAACGTCTCTCACCTCTTTATGACTGCGGATATAGTCGAAAGCTTTCTCAAAATCCTGCCGTCCGAGCTTGTCAAGTTTACCTACAGAGTGTGATCTTGTACAATACCTGCAGTAAGATGAACACACCTGGGTAACTGTAAACAGTATCCTGTCGGGATACCTGTGAACGATACCTTTGACCGGTGAATATGATTTTTCGTGAAGCGGGTCTGACTGCTCATTACTGTGCTGAATCAGTTCCTCTACCACGGGGATCACGTTACGCCTCAGCGGATGACCGTATTTGCTGTCGTAGATCAGTGAGGCAAAATATGGTGTTATTCGAAGAGGAAGACGGCCTTTAAGATTATTAACGGCCATTATTTCCTTATCGGTAAGTTTCATGATTTTCTGCAGCGCTTCAATAGTATTTATTGAATTGCGTAGCTGCCATTTCCAATCATTCCATGCGTCTGCAGTTGCCAGGGGGAAGTAGCGGTGAATGAAGTCCGAACTCCTATTGCTAACTAACTGAACTGGGATTTCGTTTTGCGAAAAATACGTGGTTTTCGCGCCAGGCTCTTCATCGGAAGAACAACCCGTGAGGCGACCCTCTCCGTGGAGGGCAGCAACCTCATTATTGTTAGCGTTCATATCAGATGATAATTTCACCTATTGGTTTTTGGTTTCTCTGAAATATGGTTTATAATGTTTTATAATTTGTGACGAAAATAAGTAATCTACAGATACATTGTACCACATCACTTTCATAAATATTAACATATATCCGACTTTTTCAACAAGCAATATTTTCGCAGTCATATAACGTCCGTTCAAAGTACATATAATCAAATAGATACAATACAGAAACGTGAGACATGATGCTTTAACTCAACATGAAAATTTTTAAATATTTTTTCATAAGTAAATCAGGATCCCATTTTTCATTTTTTGCGGGCTGCAAAATCAAAAAATTACCAGTATTTGTAAATAGCAGTTAGTCAGTGTTTTATGTGAATATTCTATTTTTGGGATTTAAAGATTATAATATCCTTTATTTACCCGGCTGTTTATTGTTGTTAATAAGATTTGTTGTCAATTCTGCTTTTTAATCCTCTTTTGCCCCGCTATGGGAAAAAATTGAGCATCGATTTCATAATTTTCCTGCCCTGGTTTTAATGCCGGAATTATTTCACTTTCAACCCGTAGTATGAATTCTCAATTATATTTATTTCATTTGTTGATATGATGTCCGGACACCTAATACAACCGAAATGAACCTTAATACTATCACAAGCCATAATGCTGAATATGATTATGTAATTGTCGGCTCCGGTTTCGGTGGGAGCATTTCAGCTTTACGCCTTACTGAAAAAGGTTACCGCGTTCTTGTAATTGAAAAAGGAAAACAGTTTGCCCCTGAAGAATTCCCGAAGACAAACTGGCGGATAAGGAAATGGCTCTGGATACCTTCGGTGCGCTTCTTTGGCTTTTTTAAAATGACCTTCTTCCGTCATATAGGTGTCCTGTCGGGAGTAGGTGTGGGAGGTGGTTCACTGGTTTATGCAAATACTCTTCCACGGCCATCGGAAGAATACTTTAGCTCGGGTAACTGGGCCGGGCTCGCCGACTGGAAGAATGAACTCGACAAGTATTATTCAATAGCAGAGGAGATGCTGGGGGCTAACGTAAACCCGGAGCTTTATGACTCAGACCTGGCCCTCCAGAAGCTCGCACAGCTGAATGACAAGGGTGACAAGTTTGAACCGACAAAGGTTGCCGTTTTCTTCGGTGAGCCTGAAAAAACTGTCCCTGATCCTTTTTTCAACGGCGAAGGTCCCGACAGGGAGGGATGTTCTTTCTGCGGCGGATGCATGACAGGATGCAGGCACAATGCTAAAAACACGCTCGATAAAAATTACCTGTGGCTTGCAGTGAAACGTGGTGCCCATGTATTGCCAGAGCATATGGTAAAAACAATACGGCCCGACGGACCTGAAGATGGGTCAGGAGGCTATATTGTTTCATTCAGACGGAAGACTGGCTTTCTCTTTGCACGAAAGAAAACTGTAAAAGCAAAAGGTATAGTAATTGCCGGAGGGGTGCTTGGAACAGTAAGGCTCCTTCTTGATAATAAAAAGAAAAACCTCCCCCGCCTGAGCAACAGGATAGGAGATTTTATAAGGACGAACAATGAAAGTCTTGTCCTTGTTGATTCACGCGACATGACTAAAGATTTCTCCAAGGGAGTTGCAATAGGATCCATATTCCCGCCAGATGAGAATTCACATATAGAACCGGTAAGATACTCAAGCGGCTCAGGCTTCTGGAAAACACTTGGTGTTCCGCTTACTCATGGCAGAAATGTATTTGTGCGCATCGGCAAACTTCTGTGGCACCTGGTACGTCATCCTTTTTCATGGCTGCATATTTATTTCGCCGCCGATCATGCAAAGCAGTCAGTGATCCTTCTCTTCATGCAGCACCTCGACAGTACTCTTTCGCTAAAGAGGGGACTCTTCTCGCTTAAATCAAATGTTACCGGTGGAAATGCACCCACAGCATTTATGCCCGAGTCGAAGAAGCTTGCTGAACAAATGTCGGAGATAATAAAAGGAAAACCATTTGTGCTTGTCACTGAGGCAATAAGCGGGATACCCACAACGGCTCATATACTGGGAGGCTGCGTAATTGGTGCCAGCGCGGCTGAAGGCGTTGTTGACATTAACCAGAATGTATTTGGCTACACAAATATGTATATATGCGACGGATCAACAATATCATCCAATCCGGGAGTCAATCCCTCACTTTCAATTTCAGCAATGTCGGAAAGGGCTATGGCACAGATAGCTCCGAAAAAATAATTGTTATTTATTTTTGGAGTTGATTATTAATGCATATATTTGAAACAGCATTAAATACACTCCGATGAAGAACATTTCCATTCTCCGGTTTACAGTCCCTGTGATTATCTGATCACAGTAGGGGTGTGTTGTTTTTCATAGCTGATCAATCATACATAACTTACTGGGACAGACAAAAAACAGGAAAGCTCTTGGCAGCTTGCTGTGTTATTATTCATCAGCTATGAAAAAATGATGTTACAGATATAAGAAAATGGGATCACAAAAAATATATAAAAGGATATTTGAAAGCTTAAGGAACTTTTCATTAAGAACATTTCTGAACGACCTTGCCGAGGCAGTATCAGGTACTGAACAGGATTTTACAGAAGTACGCATCAGGAGGGCAATTTTCATGCTGGCGATACCTGCAGTTCTTGAAATGATTATGGAATCGGTATTCGTTATTGTGGATATTTATTTCGTATCAAGGCTTGGCTCCGAAGCGGTTGCAACTGTCGGGATAACCGAGTCGATGATAACAATTGTATATGCAATCTCGCTGGGACTGGCAACTGCAACAACATCCATGGTCTCAAGGAGAATAGGTGAGAAGAATGCATCTGGAGCATCGGAAACGGCAGCACAGGCGATAATCACAGGAATAACAGTTTCTGCCCTTATCGGGATACCGGGTGCTATTTTTGCAAAGGATCTCCTGGGTGCAATGGGATCATCACCTGAAGTCATGAATAACCTGTCAGGTTATACAAGGATCATGCTTGGCGGTAACGTCGTGATAATGCTGCTCTTCATTATAAATGCAATTTTCAGAAGTGCAGGCGACGCAGCAGTTGCGATGAGGGTTCTCTGGGCAGGTAATATAATAAACCTTGTTCTTGATCCCTGCCTGATTTTCGGTCTCGGACCCTTCCCGGAACTGGGTATCAAAGGGGCTGCAATTGCAACAACCACAGGCAGAGGCATGGCGGTACTGTACCAGTTATACCTGCTCTTCTTCGGGCAGAAACGAATACAGGTAACCCTGGCTTCATTCAGGGTTAAATTCCGGATCATCGGAAGGCTGCTGCGACTAAGCCTTGGCAGCATTGGTCAGAACCTGATAAGCACATCGAGCTGGGTGGCACTTGTCAGGATTATCTCAATGTTCGGCAGCGAGATTGTTGCAGGTTATACTATTGCAATAAGGATAATCAGCTTCATACTCCTGCCTTCATGGGGTATAAGCAACGCCGCCTCAACACTAGTCGGTCAGAACCTTGGTGCAAAGAAACCTGAGCGTGCCGAACGCGCCGTTATGATAACAGGCTGGGTAAACATGCTGCTTCTTGGTACAATAGGGGCTGTGCTCGTTATCTTCCCGGCACCGTTTATCGGCTTCTTCATAAAGGAAGAAGCAGTTCTGAATGCCGGCATTGAATGCCTGAGGATAATAAGTATTGGCTTCATATCCTACGGGCTGGGAATGGTTATTGTGAACTCTTTCAACGGGGCAGGTGATACCTCAACCCCGCTTAAGATAAACGTGTTCGCGTTCTGGATGCTCGAGATCCCGCTCGCTTACCTGCTGGCAACAAAAACCGGGCTTCACGAACAGGGTGTATTCCTGGCAATTGTAATAGCCGAGACTTTCATGACAATCACCGCTTTTGTAATCTTCAGAAAGGGAAAGTGGAAGCTGAAAGAAGTGTAAGGCAGGTAAGGCTTGAGGCTTGAGGTGGAAGGAAGAATTAAGAACTTACACAGAGTTTCACAGAGAGGCACGGAGTTCCACTGATATAAGAACTTATTAAAGATTCCTCTGTGTACCTCTGTGGTCCTCAGTTTACCTCTGTGTAACTATTCTTTAGTTTCATCAACCCGGCCACGGAGTTTTTTGACAGAGGAGCGGATTTGCTTGGAGTGCATCCGTTCAATCCTGGACGTCCGGGTAGGAGAGGTGCCTATCCTTTTGGTCCTAACCTCGAGAGCTTTTTCAAGAAGGCTGTGGAACTTTTCCACGGCCTTCTTTTTATTTGCAAGCTGCGATCTTTCAGACTGCGATACAACAACAAGATCTCCATCCCTGGAAATCTTTTTTACAAGACGGGACAGTATAAGTTGTTTTTCCTCGTCAGTCAGCTTTGATGACCGGCTTACATTGAAACGAAGTTCTATCCTTGTATTTACCTTGTTTACATTCTGTCCGCCCGGACCGCTGCTTCTTGTCCCGGTGAAAGTGCATTCACTCTCGAGGTTTCTTTGTGTTATCTGCGGTCCTGCCATCTCAAAATCACATAAAGAAGATTGCAACGCCAAGCACGCTGATAAGCGAACCGGCTATTTCAGTTAAAGTAACTTTTTCCTTATAGATAAGCACTGCCGGGGGGATAATAAGAACAGGTGTAAGAGCCATGATTGTTGCTGCTATTCCTGCCTCGGTAAGCCTTACCGAGATAAGCGAGAATGTAACACCAAGGAAGGGACCGAAAAAGGCACCGATCGTGGTTGCCGACATCCCTTTCTTATCTGATGCAGATTTAATTATTGTGCCCCATCTTGAAAGGACTGTTATCAATACTGCAAAACCGACTATCCCGGCAATTATCCTTATTTGTGTTGCTGCAAATGCATTGTACTCGCCAATGCCAATCTTACTGAGTACCATCCCGAGGGCCTGGCCAACAGCGCCACCTAGGGCATATAAAACCCCAGACGGAGAAAGTTTAAGGGAGAGTTTCTCATTTTCGCCTTTCCTGTTAAGTATGGCGAGTGAGATCCCGAAGAAAGTGAGTGCCATCCCGACAAAATGGATGACCTTGAGCTTTTCACCAATAAGTATCCAGCTGAACAATGTGGTAACAGGCGGCACCAGGGTCATTATAAGCATGGAGAAGCGGGCGCCTATTATTGTATACGACTTGAAAAGGAAGAGGTCCCCGAAAACAAAGCCGATAAGTCCCGAGAGCGATAACCAGGCCCAGTTATGGGCACTTGCGTCAACAGGAAGAACCTTCCCCCTTGTTATCAAACTTGCTGCACAAAGGAAAACAAGACCGATAAGAAGCCTGTGAATATTTACTGCAAGAGATCCGATCCTGTTGCTTGCCGATTCAAAGGCAAAAGCCGAGACTGTCCAGAGTACCGCCGTGAAAAGTGCCGCAAATTCGCCCTGGTGACTGTGTAAAAAATCCATTAAATATTAATCCCTTTATTGTTTTATCTCAAATGTATAATCTCCCGATCCGGCGGTGAATGTTACGCTGCCTGCCGACCTGCTTACCTCCCCGAGACCGGTTGTGCCACCCAGGGGTTTCCCCGCTATGGTTACCTTTGACGGGTCATCTGCAGGAAGAATAACTGTAGCAGCAGCGTTTGACGGTATCCTTACAGTAACAACCAGGAGGTCATTTTTCTTTTCCCATCCTGAAATAATTGTTCCATACGGACTTTCAAATATGGCTTTTGATGAAGTGAGTCTTTTCCCGGGAGTGGGCTTGATTATTATTTTCTTATAGCCAGGTCCGTCTGTTTCAATCCCCGCTGATACCCTGTACATCCAGTCCCCTATACTGCCATATGCATAATGGTTGAATGAGTTCATTCCAACATCCTGGAAGGTGCTGTCGGTTTTCTGCCCGTCCCATCTCTCCCAGATTGTTGTAGCCCCCATTTTCACAGGATAGAGCCATGAAGGGTAGGATTCCTGCATCAGGAGATCGTAAGCAAGATCGCTGTACCCGTATTTTGAAAGAACAAAACAGAGGTATGGTGTACCAAGGAATCCTGTTGAAAGATGATTTCTCCTGCTCTTTATATCGTCAACAAGAAAACTCACAGATTTTTCCCTGAGCCCGGCGGGAATGAGGTCGAACATAAGTGCGAGCACATAGGAGGTCTGGGAACAGGTTCCAACTCGACCTGCAGGTGTTATATACTCTTTTGCAAACACCTCTTTTATCCTTGCAAGTTCATTCCTGTAAAATGCGGCATCATCTTTCTTTCCAAGGGCTTCAGCTGCATTTACAAGAAGGCTGGTTGAATATGCGAAGAAGGCTGTTGCAATAAAATCATGCTGTGTGTAGCCATCCGGTTCGGTGTGATTATTTACAGGCGGATGGTAGAACAGCCAGTCTCCAAACACACTTCCCCCTTTCCAGATATAACTGTCTCCTGATTTATTTCTTATGTAATCGACCCACGCTTTCATGCCGGGGTACTGGGTCTCGAGCATTTTCCTGTCACCGTAAACAGTGTACATAGTCCAAGGAGCAATTACTGCAACATCTCCCCACCCTGCGGATGTGGGTGCGGTTTCAGAACCCTGTCTGTTAAGTATATCAGGAATTACGAATGGGACCTCGCCACCTTTACGCTGATCAGCTGAAATATCTTTCATCCATTTTGAAAAGAATGACGCGACATCCATATTGAATGCAGCAGTTCTGCAGAAAGCCTGTGCATCGCCAGTCCACCCGAGCCTTTCATCTCTCTGGGGGCAGTCGGTAGGCACATCAACATAATTACCACGCATTCCCCAAAGGATGTTGCTCTGGAGCTGGTTGATAAGAGGACTTGATGAGGTATATTGCCCTGTCCTTGCCATATCGGAGTGAATAACAACTCCTGTAAGGTTATCTTTTGTAAGCTCCCCGGGGAAACCGGTTATCTCAACATACCTGAATCCCATGAATGTAAACCTTGGTTCATATATCTCATCGCCTTTTCCTGATAAGGTATAAGTAAGCTGGCACTTTGCACTTCTAAGGTTGTCGGTATAGAACTCACCGTATTTATCAAGCACTTCAGCATGCCGGAGAATCACAGTTTTTCCTTTTTCTCCTTTAACCTTAAGCCTTATCCATCCAACCATGTTCTGGCCCATATCCGCTACAAGGCTACCTTTTGGTGTCCTGAAAATCCTTACAGGCTTTATCTCTTCTGTTTTTCTAACAGGGACACTCTCAGATGCGATTATGTTCGAGTTCTGGTATTTGCCGATATCTGCCTTTTTCCAGTTGCTGTCGTTGTATCCCGGCTTATCCCAGCCTGTTATATCAAATGTTGCATCGTAGGTCTCACCATTATATATATCATTCATCCTTACAGGGCCATTGTTGTTCCCTTTCCATGTTTCGTCGGAAGTAATAAGTTTTTCGGTACCGTCGGTATAGGTTATCCTGAGCTGGAACAGCAGTCCAAGTTTCTTACCGTAAACTGCCCAGTTGTTACCCCATCCGAGGGTGCACCTGTACCACCCGTCGCCTAGCATTGCCCCGATTGCATTCTTCCCACTGGCGATCATACCTGTTACATCATAAACCTGGTATTGGAGTCTTTTTCCATATGAGGTCCAGCCAGGAGTAAGGACCTGGTCGCCGGCTTTCATTCCATTTATATGGATCTCGTAGAATCCGTGGGAGGTTACAAAGGCGAGTGCCTGTTTCACAGGTTTTTGTGATTCAAATTCTTTCCTGAAAAGTGGTGAAGGGGCATACCTGAGTGTGTCACCCGGCAGTTCAATCCAGCTTGCTTTCCAGTCTTCAGCTTTTTGCAATCCGGTTATGAACCATGCTGTTTCACTCCATTTTGATTCAGACTTATGGTTATCCCAAACCTTTACTCTCCAGAAATATTTTGTTGCTGGCTTCAGGTTTGTTCCTTCATAACTGACAAGTACAGATTTGTCGCTGCTGATCTTCCCTGACTGCCATACTATTGTTTTACTGCTGAATGACGGATCAGTAGCCACATTAATATTGTAAGCTGCCTGTAGAGTTGCCCTTACCGGGCTTTCGAGTATCCATGAAAACCTCGGGGATTGCTCGTCAACTCCAACAGGGTTTTTAAGGTGTTCGAGGGTGAGTGATCTGACACTCAGTGTCTGTGCAGCTGCAAAAAACTGCATTACAAGGAATAACAGGAGGGTGGCTGTTGTCTTCATAGGGCTGGATTTGGTGATAAATATATCCCTTTTCATTAATCTTAGGGCTTTATGCAAATTTGATAAAAATCTCAATCAGCCTGAAAGAAGATTGAATATTTAGCTATTTTTAATACTTTGAAACAGTTAAATCATTAAAAGGTAATATAAAATGGATCCAATTTCGGGTGTATTGCTGATCTCTCTCGGGAGCCTGGGTGCAGCCAGTTTTTATGTACCATTCAAGAAAGTAAAAGTTTGGGCCTGGGAATCTTACTGGCTCAGCCAGGGTCTGGCTGCATGGATAATTGCCCCGATCGTATTTGCACTTATTTTTATTCCAAAGGGTGAATTGATGCCGATAATAATGGAAGCGCCCGCTTCAGCAAAGTGGATGGCTGTATTCTTCGGAATGTTATGGGGTGTCGGTGGTCTTACATTCGGATTAAGCATAAGGTACCTAGGTATTGCCCTGGGTCAGAGTATCGCCCTTGGTTTATGCGCTGCATTCGGAACCCTTATACCGCCAATCGTAAACGGGCAGAATCTCTTCAGTTCAACTTCAGGTATACTCACAATAGCAGGAGTTGCACTAACTGTTGCCGGTATTGCGGTAATTGGCTATGCCGGGGCATTGAAAAGTTCAAAAATGACAGAGGAACAGAAGAAGGAAGCCGTAAAGGAATTTGCACTGAAGAAAGGACTGCTGATTGCCGTTTTTGCAGGGATTATGAGTGCATGCTTCAACTTCGGCTTTGAATCAGCCAGGCCTGTAGAGTCTGTCGCCCTTGCCCACGGGACCAACCCACTGTTCCAGAAAAATCCCAGCCTTATATTCATTCTGTTTGGAGGCTTTGTAACAAACTTTGCCTATTGTGTATTCCTGAATATCAAAAACGGTACATGGAAGGATTACTTTACTGTTCCGGCAAATGTACTCGGGAACAATATCTTCTTTACTTTTCTTGCAGGGCTCCTGTGGTTCCTTCAATTTCATTTTTTCGGCATGGGATCAAGCAAGCTGCCTTCAGGGATGGCTGTATTCGGCTGGAGCATACTGATGGCTCTGAATATTGCTATCAGTAATATCTGGGGTATAGTCCTAAAGGAGTGGAAAGGATCGGACAGGAAAACGATTGCTGTTCTGCTCGCAGGAATACTTGTACTAATACTTTCTGCATTCATCGTCAAACTGGGATAAACCATGAAAAGATTCGGATTTAAAATGAAACTGAAACCCGGGTGCAGGGAAGAATACAGACGCAGGCACAGCGAGATTTGGCCTGAACTTGTTGCGCTTCTTAAAGAAACCGGTGTTGGCAACTATTCGATATTTCTCGATGAGGAGACCAATATACTTTTTGCATACCAGGAACAATCAGGGGAGAGCTCATCCCAGGACCTTGGTTCAACAGAAATTGTGAAAAGATGGTGGAAGTATATGGCGGATATCATGGAGACAAATCCTGATAACTCACCTGTATCCATTCCTCTTGACCAGCTTTTTTTTATGGAATAACAATTGCTTAATTTAAACTTCATCCTAAAATAAACTCCCAAATGAAAAAATCGACTATTGAAAAGCAGTATAAGGCAGCAAAGGAGCAATATGCCACCCTTGGTGTTGATACTGACAGGGTCCTTGAAGAACTTAACAAGCTCGAGATAAGCCTTCATTGCTGGCAGACTGATGATGTTGGCGGATTTGAAAAAGCTGGTGCCGAACTTGGCGGCGGCGGGATACAGGTTACAGGTAATTTTCCTGGTAAAGCAAGGAGCATTGAGCAGATGAGAGCTGACCTTGACAAGGTTATGTCGCTGCTCCCGGGGAAACAAAGACTGAATCTTCATGCGATATATGGTGAGTTTGGCGGCAAACCTGTAGACCGCGACAAGATTGAAGTGAAGCATTTCCAGGGATGGATTAACTGGGCGAAAAAACGCGGTATGGGACTGGATTTCAACTGTACCTGTTTCTCGCATCCATATGCCGATGATGGTTTCACCCTCTCAAGCAGGAATGAGAAATACAGGAAATTCTGGGTTGAGCATACAAAGCGGTGCAGGATGATAGCTGCTGAGATGGGCAGGCAGCTGGGAAAACCTTCTGTGCACAATATCTGGATACCCGACGGATCAAAGGATACACCGGTTGACAGGTTTACATCGAGGAAAATACTTAAGAAATCGCTGGATGAGATCTTTGCAGTTACATATCCAAAGAAATACCTGAAGGATTCCGTTGAAAGCAAATTGTTTGGTATAGGTTCTGAATCGATGGTTGTCGGGTCCCATGATTTTTACATGGGTTACGCAATCAGCAACAATAAGATGATCACCCTTGATAACGGTCATTTTCACCCTACCGAGCAGGTTGGTGATAAAATATCTTCAATACTTCTGTTCGTGGATGAGATACTTCTGCATCTTACAAGAGGGGTGAGGTGGGACAGTGACCACGTGGTTACACTTAACGATGAACTTCTTCTTATTGCGCAGGAAATTGTAAGGGCAGGTGCACTCAACAGGGTTAATGTGGGTCTCGATTTCTTCGATGGCAGCCTTAACAGGATAGGGGCCTATGTAATTGGAACACGTTCTGCACAGCTGGCCTTCCTTATGGCAATGCTGGAACCGACTAAAAAGATTGCAGCATTTGAGAAGTCGGGTAAGAACTTTGAAAGGCTTGCATATCTTGAACTTATGAAGACACAGCCATATTCAGCAGTATACGATTATTACTGTATGATGAATGATGTTCCCACAGGTGAAGACTATATTACTGAAATCCTCGATTACGAAAATAAGGTCCTTTCAAAACGGGGATAGGTTTTACAAAATACTTATGTGCTGATGAAGGAGGAGATTATCGCTGTATTTGATATCGGGAAGACAAACAAGAAGCTTCTCCTCTTTGACTTAAACCTGAAGCTTGTAAGTGAGACAGAGGAAAAATTCCAGGTCACACTTGATGATGACGGGTTTGAATGCGATAATATAGAGAAGATTGAAGTTTGGATTAGGGATACTATTGACGGGCTTGTGAGGTCAGACAAGTACGAACTGAAGGCGATCAACTTCACAACTTACGGTGCCACCCTTGTCTACCTCGACAGCCAGGGAAAGAGGCTTACACCTGTATATAACTATCTCAAACCGGTGAGCAGCGATGTCACAGAAGGCCTTTACAGGAATTATGGCGGTATTGATGAATTTTCAAGAAGGACAGCTTCTCCGCCTCTCGGGATGCTGAATTCAGGGATACAGGCACTCTGGCTTAAAAAAGAAAAGCCTGCTGTATTTTCAAAAGTCAGGACAATACTGCATTTCCCCCAGTATTTCTCATACCTTGTATCGGGCCGGATGCTTTCCGAGCATACATCAATAGGCTGTCATACCGCGATATGGGATTTTGATGAGATGAAATACCACAGGTGGGTTGAAGATGAAGGATTACCTTTTCCTGACCCTGTGGATGTAGAAGAGGTCACGGAATGTACAATTCGCGGAAGAAAGATACTTGTAGGAACAGGATTGCACGACAGTTCATCATCACTTGCCCCTTATTTTGCATCAACTGCAGGTGATTTTTTGCTTATCTCTACAGGCACCTGGTCAATTTCTATGAATCCTTTCAACAGTTCAACTCTTACAGGTGAGGAGCTGAGAAATGACTGCCTTTGCTACCTGGGCGTGAACAGTAAACCTGTTAAATCATCACGTTTGTTTTTAGGGAACATGCACGATAAGGCTGTGGCGATGCTTAGTCATTACTTTAAAGTAAACGAGAAGAGCTTCAGGATTATAAAGCCTGATGCAAGGCTTCTGTCGAAACTTCAGGAACGCTTTGGTGATGGATGTGTATTTACTTTTAAAGATGGATACAACCGTAATCTGAGGGAGGAACCTGATCTCTTTGTGTTCGATAATTCCATTGAAGCATATCACCAGCTAATGGTAGAATTGTCTGACCTGGCTGTAGAATCAGCTTCACTGGTTATCCCTGGAGATTGCACACCTGAAAATATTTATATAACAGGCGGCTTCTCAAACAATATGATATTCACGAAACTTGTTGCAAGCTCCTTCCCGTTCAGCAGGGTCTGGACCTCTGAGATAAGCAATGCAACTGCCCTTGGTGCTGCAGCAATTATGCAGAAAGTTTTATGTCCGGATAATATAATTATGCCCGACCTGGGGCTGTCAGAAGTTAAAATCTAATACATTATATATGAGTGCTATACATAATGATTACATGGACCTGTTGAAGAATAACAGGATATGGGCTTCTGAGAAACTCAAGACCGATCCTGATTATTTTCACGAGCTTTCTCTTCCCCAGCATCCAAAGTGCCTGGTGATAGGATGTTCTGACAGCCGTGTGCCACTGACCGAAATCACTGAGTCAGAGCCGGGCGAGCTTTTCGTTCACCGCAACATTGCAAACCAGGTAAACCTGACTGACCTGAACCTTCTTTCAATTGTTGAGTACTCGGTCGAAATACTTAACATCGAGCATATAATTATCCTCGGGCATTACAAATGCGGTGGTGTCAAGGCGGCGGTGGAAGGTTTGAATGAGGAGGATATTGTCGAGAACTGGGTAAGCCAGATAAGCGATCTGTACCACTATCATAAAAAGGAACTTTCGCAGAGTGGTGACACCGGTAAAATGTATGACAGGCTTTCCGAGCTCAACGTAATTGCGCAGATCAAGAACCTGCTGAGAACACCGATCATTCAAAGAGCTTTCAGGAAAGGCAAGAAGCTTATTTTTCATGGGTGGGTTTTTGATATCTATACCGGGTTGATAAATGAACTTACACTTCCTCTTGATGAGTGGAAAGAATATGATCTTCTTCCCGAGGATTATGTTTTTTGAATTATCTTGCAAAAAATTTTTATTCCCGTGATGAAAAGGATTACAGGCGCATTTTTACTTCTTTTCCTGTTTGCAGCAAAGAGCTTTTCCCAGACAAGTGATTTTGGTCTCTGGTATTCGGCCGGAGCAGGCATGGATCTTACACATTATCTCGATATTAGTCTGGAGGGTGATATCCGTACCTTTGATGGCGGATCAAAGATTGATGAGGGATTTGGTGAACTTGGACTTTCATTAAAAGTGTTCCGCTTTCTTTCAGTGGGAACTGCATACAGGCTCACAAGCAAACTTGAGAACGACAACAACTATTACCTGAGGCATAAGTTCATGTTTGACGTGAAGGGGAGGACCAGCCTTGGAAGGCTAGGACTTTCAGCAAGGTTCAGGCTTCAGCGGCAGGATAAGACTTATATTGAAAGCTTAGCGGATGAGGTGCCAGATTACTACGGAAGGATTAAGCTGCAGGCTGTTTACAATCTTAAAAAGTCAAAGTTTGAACCTAACATATATATCGAGACCTTCTCAAGGATGTTTGAAACTGCAGACAAAAGAATTGAAAAGTACAGGCTTTCAGCAGGGGTAGCATACAAACTTTCGAAGAAACAAAAGGTGGATCTTTCATATATTTTCCAGCGCGATTACATTCCGCATCTGTCAAACCTGAATATTATTTCACTCTCATATAATTTTAAATTATAAAGAGGCTGTAATTTTGTATTCAGGACCATTCTTTATCGAAAACTTAAAAATTAAGCATATGAAATCAAGAATTATTTTTGTTTCAGTTCTTCTGGCAGTATTCTTTATCGGTTCGGTATCGCCTGTTTTCGGCCAGAAGCAGGAAGCTAAGCCAAAACTGAAAAGTGTTATTGTTTACGAGGAGAAGGCAAATTCACTCGTTGCAAAAAAATACAAGGAATCAGAGATCTACTACGATCAGCGTGGTAATATTCTAGAGGAGATCTATTACAAGGACGGGCGTGTGACAAAGCATTTCAAGTATACCTATGATGCCGATGATAACAAGATAAAGGAAGAGGAATATGATACAAACGGCAAACTGAAGGAATATTCAGAATATAAATTCGAAAACGGGCTGCGTACAGAGAAAGTCGTATATGACGCATCAAAGACTGTAAAGCTCAGAAAGACATACCAGTACACTAATTACTAAATGCCGGATTCAACTGCTATCTCAACACTACTTGGTAAGTTTGAACCTATCTATCTCCATGAGCTCGATAAGTTCGAGCTGATGAACCGTATCGATACAAAGTACCTTTTTTCTGCAGAAAAGGTAGAGTCGATACTTGGAGAACTCGGACCGGGTTTCAAGGTGCTTGAAATAGATGGCAGGAGGATTTTTCCATATGTTACAACCTACCTTGATACACCTGGCTGGAGTTTCTTCAACCAGCATATAAAGCAGCGCGGGGAAAGGAACAAGGTACGTTTCAGAAAGTATGAGCAGACTGGCGTAACCTTCCTGGAGGTCAAGAAAAGAAACAATAAGCTGAGAACTGAAAAATGGAGGATAACCAAAGACCTCGCTGTTTCAGGCAGCCTCGATGAGGAGTCTTCATCATTTATTAAAAAATATGTAGAGGATGGTGAGGCAGGTTTAAACCCTGTGCTTGTAAACAGGTTCCAGCGGATAACTCTTGCAGGTATAGAGACAGGAGAAAGAGTGACAATAGATATGGACCTTAGTTTTTCTGATCTCTCAGGCAATACAGTTTCATACCCGGGTATTGCAATCCTTGAAAGGAAAAGACCCGGTAGTTCAAGCCGCTCGCCACTTACTATGACCCTCAAAAAAAATGCTGTTTACCCGGCAGGATTCTCAAAATACTGCTTCGGTACGGCAATGCTCTATGATATCCCTGGCAAGAATGCCCTTAAACCCAGGGTGCTACAGGTAAATAAAATTATCAACGACTCAAACAAAATCTACAATGCAGGACAATTTATCAATTGACGGTGTCCAGATCATTAATATCCCTGATTTTCTGGAATTTGCTTTACGACTGGGACTTAATATGGTTGTGATCTTCATACTTGTCAGGTTATTTTATTACCCGGCAACTAAAAGAAAGGATTACCTCTTTACCTTCCTGCTTATAGCCTGCCTTGTCTTCATGATCTGTTTCCTTCTTGTTAACGTCAAGTTGCAGGTTGGGTTTGCACTCGGACTCTTTGCAATATTCGGGATCATAAGGTACAGGACAAATTCAATCCCCATAAAGGAGATGACCTATCTTTTCCTTGTAATAGGACTTTCTGTAATAAACGCTCTTGCCAGCACGAAAACAACAATAGCTGACCTCATCTTCACAAACCTTGTTATAATAGGCCTTACCTGGGGAATGGAGAGAGTGTGGCTGCTTAGCCGTGAGGCATCAAAGGTTGTAGTTTATGAAAAGATCGACCTTATTAAGCCCGAGAAGTATAATGAACTTCTTGCCGACCTGAGGGAGAGAACCGGGATAAAGGAAATTTCACGTGTTGAGATAAACAAGATTGATTTTCAGCGCGATATATGTAACCTTATAATCTACTTTGAATCATCTAGGCCGCAGAGCAGTGCTCATCCCAATTCGGATAAAGATGACGATGACGATGATGATTGATTTATGCTGACCGGGTCACCGGTTCAATAATAAAACAAAACGATCTGACTTTAATATTTGGCCAGATCGTTTTTGTTATATATTATTAATAGAGTCTTTCACCTGTTACAGCCTTGAGCCTGTAAAGGCTTGCAGCGTAATCTATTTTTGCTTTTAGCAGCAGCAGCCTGCTTTGCGACACCATAGTACTGGAGTCGAGCAGGTCGAGGTTGGTTATGGTACCGGCCTTGTAGCTAATCTCAGCAAGTGAATATGCCTTTTCTGCCTGCAGGAGCTGGAGTTCAAACTGCTTTACCTTCTGCATGGCTGAAGTTACGTAAGCTTCAGCTTCATCAACTTCCGAGGTGACAGTTCTTTTGGTTGCTTCCTGTTCGTAATCGAGACCATTCATTGTAACTTTCACCTGGTCGAGATTATATTTTGTCTTGCGTGCATCATAAAGCGGAACTGTAAAACCCAGCCCAAGAACATAGTTCATTTTAAGTGCATTAAGCTCCGGGAGGTAACCGTTCTTTGCACCGCCTGTTGCAACAAAGCCAAGGTAGGGCCTGTTGAGTGTCCTTGTGAGATCATAACGGATGCGGGCAATGTCCATCTTCTTCTTTGCAAGCAGCATCTCATCCCTGTTTTTGAGGGCATAATCAAGCAGTGAATCATTATTGATCTGCGGCATTACGGCAACAAGTTCCTTCTTTACGACAGGTACATTGGATTCCGGTCGGCCAAGAAGTGAATTCATGTATGATTGCTGGATCTTTTTTGCAGTAAGAAGATCCACTTTCTGGCTTTCAGCCGTTGTTATCCTTACCTGGGTTGTTAGCACTTCATAATCTGTGGCCGAGCCTGTAAGTTTCTTTGTCTCAACGAATTTAAGGTGTTCATTAAGCGCTTTGATTTCTTCATCCTTTATAACGATTGCATCCTGGAGGAAAGCAAGTGTATAGAAATTGTTTACGGCTGCCATCGACATCTTCTGCTTAACCTGTTCAACTGTCAGTTCGCCATAGGCTTTGTTCTCAGTCTCGAGCATTACATTCTCCCTGGTCCTTCCGAAATCAAGAATTGGCTGCCTGACGTTTATTGCAGCCGAGTAGTTTGTATTGGGATAGAGCTGGAATGAGCCCATATTGGGTATAGTAATCTTTATAACAGGACCGATATATGAAAAGTTGGCACCTGCATCAACGTTTGGATAGTAACCCGTTTTTGCGAGGCCGATCCTGGCATCAGCTGCATTAAGCGCTTCGATGGCTCCAATTACTGTGGGATGTTTACTTATTATCTCACCGATCACCGATTTGAGAGTGAGTGAATCGGCGGAAGATCCAGAATTGTTATCCCCTGAAGCACCCTGTGCAAATGACATCAATGATAGTGATGAAATAACCAGGAGTATAAAAAATCTTTGTTTCATTTTGTTATTCTTGAATAGGAACATGTTCTTGTTTTAAATCATTTTTTTGCTTCCTGACCCTTAGGAAAAGAATAGGAATAACGGCACTGATCGTTATAAGACCAGCTACAAGGAAGTCGTCATTTATGCCTTGTATATATGCCTGTGTAGTTATATTGGAGAAGATCATATACTGGCTTTGTTTTGCCGCATCACCAGGTGTGCTTCCGGAATCGTGGACCAGGTGAGACCTGATGTTCTTGCTCGTCTGCTGGTACACTTCAGATGTCTGGCTGACCTTGCTTCCGAATTGCTGGGCATGATAGCTGACTCTTGTTGTAAGCAGTGTTGCAAGAATTGCAACGCCAAGGCTGCCCCCGAGTTGTCTTATTGAGTTTGAGATACCTGATGCCTGGGCCATCTTTTCCCTAGGAATTTCCACAAGCGAAATCGTGCTGAGCGCCGTGAAGAGCAAACCCATTCCAAGTCCGCGGAGGTACAATGACATCATTATAAATTTCATCTCTGTGAGGTACGAGAGTTTGGAATTGAGGTAAAAACTCACAGCCATAAGTATCACCCCGATGATTATAGGGTATTTCGGATTGACCTTGTCAGAAATCCTTCCCGAGATCGGTGCAATTATTCCCTGTATGATTCCCACAGGGAGGAATACCACCCCGGATTGTAATGCGGTGTATCCAAGTGAGTTTTGAAGGTACACAGGCATCAGGAAGGTACTGCCGAACATACCAAGGCTGAAGATTATCATTATGACATTCGCAAGACCGAAATTATGGTATTTAAGCAGTTTCAGGTCTATCAACGGATCTTTTACTGTCAGCTCCGTTGTAAGGAAAACAACGAAGGCGAGAAGAGATATTGCGGCGCATGCAAGAATATATGGTGCATGCCATCCTTCTGAATTCGCCATGGAGCTTCCTTCTGAAAGTGTATACAGTGTAAGTGGCAGGAAGATTGTGACAGAAATAAACCCGATAAGGTCAAATTTTTTCATGCGCGGGTTCTTGTATTCAGCCTGTATTATAATTGTTGCAAGCATTGCAAAAACACCGACCGGAACGTTTACGTCAAATATGAGGCCCCAGCTGAAATTGTCTACAAGCCAGCCACCGATAAGGGGTCCGAAAGAAACTGATGCTGCTGCTGAGATACCCCAGAAACCAAGAGCAACGCCCCTCTGTTCCACAGGGAATTCCCTTGTGATAATCGCGAGTCCGAGGGGTTGTATTGTTCCTGCACCAAGCCCCTGTATTACCCTTGAGGTTATTAGCATATTCTCGTTTGTCGATATGCCGCACAGGGCTGATCCAACTGTGAAGAACAACAATCCCATAAAATACAGCAGCTTGTAACCATACTTATCAGCGAGCCATCCTGCTGTAGGCAGCATTACTGCATTTGCAAGCATGTAAGCTGTTATAACCCATTCAATCTTGTCAATTCCCACACCGAATGATGCCATTATCTTTGGCAACCCTGTATTGACGATAGTGGCATCGAGGACAGCCATGAAGGTACCTATCATCACGTTGGCAAGCAGTATCCATTTGTAGGACTTATGCCGTGGATGAAATACCGAATCTGGCTTCCTTACAAGGTTCCGGATATGGTGTGACGGTGATCTACGCCTGGCCATCGTCTTACCTGATTATCTTGACAACTGCAGACATCCCGGAGAGTATCCTGTATCCGGAAAGGTCTTTTCCGCTGAGAGTTTTCTCTATAGATATCTTTACAGGTATCCTCTGTGTAACTTTCGTGAAGTTGCCTGATGCATTGTTTGCAGGTATCAGTGAAAATACCGAAGCGGTGCTTGAACCAGAATAGAATACTTTTCCAGCGAATTTCTCACCTGGGAAAGCATCAATTGTAAACCTTACATCCTGCCCCTCTCTTATCTCGCGGATCTTTGTTTCTTCGAGGAAAGCAACGACCCATAATACGGATTTGTCAGTTACTGTAAATACCGACTGACCTGGCTGAACTATATCGCCGGCAAGAAGCCATCTTTTTGCAACAACACCATCAGCGGGGGAGTAAAGTTTTGTGTTCCTGAGCTGTGTTTCGATAACCTTAATCTGTGAACCTGCTGTCTCGACTGCAGCGTTTGCAGAATTTATCATTGAAGCAGATACTGAAAGCTGGGCTTTCGCAGCATCAAGCTGTGCCATGGCTGATTCATAGGTTTTCTTTACATGATCAAACTGTTCCTGTGTGATTACACCTCCGGCTGACTGGTTCTTAGCCCTGTCGAGATCCTCCTTTGCCCTTTCGAGACCTATTTCAGTTACCTTTATGCTTTTCTGATCTGAATTGTATTTGACCTGTGCCTGGTTAAGTCCTGCCAGCGCCTGGCTCTTTACAGAGGTTACCTGGTTTCTCTGTGCCAGGAGGTCGGAACTGTCGAGTTCGACGAGAAGCTGTCCTTTTGTAACAGCATCGCCTTCATCTGCATGAAGCTGAACTATTCTTCCAAGCATTTTTGAACTTACAGTGACGTTGTTGGCATCTACATGAGCATCGTCTGTCGTTACGTATTTCCTGTAATCGTTGTACCAGTATGCGGCACCTGCAAGAATAAAAATAACTACAAGTATTACAGGTATATAAACCTTTAGCCTGCTTTTTTTCTGATCCTGTTTCATTTTTTCTAAACCGGTTTTATTATTTTATCTTTTTCTTATTCCGTTAATAAATATTACCGCAGCTTTCATAATCCTGTCTGTCATTACCTCGAACTCATCGTCATCAATCACCATAAGTGACTTGTTTGAAACGAGAGTGCTTCTTAGTCCCCTGAGAAAATCCAGGAATAATATTGCTGTGTCTTTTGTGTCCTTTATATCGAAGATTTTATCAGAAACACCTTTGTCCATAATTGCCTTCACAAGGCTTACTTCATCCTCCCTCAGTTTCTTCATTGAACCTGCAATAAGGGGCTTGTATTCAGTGTATGCTTCTGCTCTCAGCCTGCTCAGGTTTATAAGTTTCCTGAAGTAGCCGAGCCTTTTGATGACATAAATTCTCAATCCCTCCGCCGGGTCGGATATCTTTATAAGTGCATCCTCCAGTAGCCTGAGGAATTCAGAGTGTTCAAGCTCAATTACAGCTGTGTATAGAGCCTCTTTGTCGGGGAAATAGTAATACAGCGATCCTTTTGTCATGTTCAGATCACCGGCAATCTCACGCATTGTTGTTTTTTCGACACCATACTGGGCGAAACGCTTCTGCGCCGCCTCAAGGATTACCAGGGCTTTCCCGTCATATGATCTTGTTGCTGGTTTCATTCTCTGCTAACCTTCAAAAACGAAGGGTGCAAATATAACAATCAATTTGACCTTTTTGTTTAATTGTTTAAAAATATATTTTAAGTTTTGGAAGTCTGGAGTAAGTGGTAATGCTTATTAATAAGATGACCACCATCCCGTCCTTCCCCCGGAAGGAGCGAAAAGAAATCGCCCTGTGGGCGATTTCCGCGAACTTGCCAGCTTGTCGCGATGGTCTCTAGGCAGTCTGGCTCCTCTTTATTTTTTTACCCCCATCCTGACCTTCCCCCAGCGGGGGAAGGAGCACCAATTAGGCCTTTCCCCCTTGGGGGAAACTGGAAAGAGGGTAAATTGATGCTTAAGAGTATTTTATGTGATTCAATATTTTCCTAATATTGTGTGCACTGCAATATTTAAATACAAAAATTCCTTCCCAATGAAAAAATACACAATTAGCTTCCTTTTCCTGGCTTTCCTTATAAATACCCAGGTTAATTCCCAGGTTGATCCTTCAAGGCAGTGGAGCTCATACAGGGGCCCGGCCTCTTGCGGTTATCTCGACAATGCTAAGCTTCCTGACAATTTTGATCTCTCAGGGATGAAGAATATCCTCTGGAAAGTTGAAGTTCCAGGCCTGGGATTATCGAGCCCGGTTATCTGGGGTGAAAAGCTTTTTATAACAACTGCAATAAGTGAAAAGGATAAGTCGGGATTCAAGCCAGGCATCTATGGTGATGTCAGCCCTGTTTCCGATTCATCTGTTCATGAGTGGAAAGTTCTGTGCTATAACAGGATGACAGGTAAGTTGCTATGGGAACAGACAGCATGCAAGGGTGTACCCGCAATAAAAAGACATCCAAAGTCGACTCACGCAAATACTTCAGTCGCTACCGATGGAAAATTTGTTGTTGCATTTTTCGGATCTGAGGGAATGTACTGTTATAATACAGATGGCATACTTTTATGGAAGAAGAGTTTTGGAGTTCTCAAATCGTCTTTCTTCGCAATGCCGGGAGCGGAATGGGAGTATGCCAGTTCGCCTGTCATATATAAGGGTAAGGTTGTGATACAGTGCGATGTGCTTGGAGATTCATTTGTAGCTGCCCTTGATGTTACAAGCGGTAAGGAATTATGGAGAACCAAAAGGGATGATTATCCGACATGGAGCACTCCTAATATTTACACAACAGGTAACCAGTCTGTTGTAGTTGTCAATGGGTACAAGCACATGGGCGGTTACGACCTGTCAACCGGTGCAGAGATATGGAGACTTTCCGGTGGCGGCGACATTCCTATTCCTACACCTGTAATTGGAAAAGACCTAATATACCTTAACAGTGCCCATGGTATGGCATCACCAATCTTTGCAATTAGCCGTGAAGCGAAAGGTGATATAACGCCGGCAACAGGTGAAACCAGCAACCAGTATGTAAGGTGGAAGAAACAAAGGGGAGGTTCTTACATGCAGACCCTGCTGCTTTATAATAATCATCTTTATAATCTCGGGTGGAACGGCAATATAAACTGCTTCGATCCTGAGACCGGTAATGAGATTTTTACAGGTAAGCTTGGCAAATCGAAGAGTTTCGTGGCATCGCCGGTCGCGGCAGACGGAAGGATCTATGCTATTGATGAAGAAGGTACTGTATATATTATAAAGGACGGAACCGGATTTTCACTTGTTTCGGAGATAGCTCTGGGGGATAAGTGCATGACGGCACCTTCAGTCGGAGACGGGGCAATCTATTTCAGGACGCAAAACTACCTTATTGCAGCTGGAACAAAATAGTATTATTCCTTTCTTAGCTCCGGTACAAGACCCTCTTCGTTTATACTCTTCAATGAGACAAGAAGGGAGGTAATGCCGGCTGCCATTGAAGCAAGGCAAATAACAAGGATCGAAGTCCAGGGGATTTCGGATATATTGTTTACTGATGCCGATGATGATGCGATACCGGAAATAACCCCGGTTACTATCCCGGCGATAAGCATTTCAACCTGTTCCTTCATCAGTATGCGCCTGATCCTTTCCAGGGTGAAACCGGTAGCCAGGAGCAAGGCAAATTCCTTTCTCCTCATGGAATAATTCCTGGCAAGAACAAAACCAAGTCCTGCAATACCCAGTATCATCCCGAATACTCCAAGTGCATTAAATACTTGAAGATAGGTATTTGTTACAGTGTAGAATGTTGCAAGCCTTTCACCGGCCTTGCTTACACTGGCCCCGTTGCCTTCAAGCCCTGACCGGATTGCAGAAGCCAGTGTGTCTGCCTTGTTCCTTTCACACCTTATCATCAAAACAGAATAGCCCGGCGTTGATGGGTAATACCTGTCGGTGAACTTTCCTGAGACAATAATATAGCCCTGGAAAACAGATGGTTTTAGTGCACCGGCTATCACAACTTTCAGTGTTGTTCCATTTTCCGACCTGAACCTGAGTGTGTCACCGATCTTTTTCTTAAGTCCCCATTCAAGCACAGTCTGGTCAGCAAAACCATTTATGACTCCGTGGCCTGGTGATTCATCCAGGAGTTTCCATGGATTTGCACTGTATGCGGAATTGAGCACCGAGGAAAAAGAAAATGAATTTCGTGACATAAAGTCAAGCGGATCGATACCAAGAAGGGGAGGAGAGGCAACGTAATTCAGATTCAGGCAGCTGGCATCATCGCCATTTACTCTCTTTCCGCCGGTTATACTGTAAGTACCGAATTCATCACCCTCCAGGCCAAGTTTCTTCCCTAGTACTTCGGGGCTGATATCCCCCTGTAATGGTACTGAAAGGTCGGTCCAGAGAGCCAATCCCCCGGTTCCCCCTTTTTCTGAAAGGCTTTCATCCGATAGCTTCAGCCTGTTGATTCCGGTAATAACTACAGCAAACAACCCTGCGGAGATCAGCAGGACCGGGATTACTGCCCGTCCTGGCTGAAATGCATAATACTTTGAGGAGAGAAACCTGATGTTGTCTGAAAATATGTTACCTGAATTTCGGTGAATTACGAACTGGTACCATAAATTGGTCATTCCGGCGAATAATATTATTCCTGAGATATACCCGGTTATTATATTTCCAAGGAAAAATGCATTGAAAAGATTTATCCCCAATGGCACTATTACAAGGATCAGGCTGATAATCAGCCCGGTTTTCCTTAAACGTGGACTTGAAACTGTTTTTTTCCTTGAAACGGATTCGCGCAGGAATTTCCTGGTTCTTAGCCAAAGGAAGATCACCATAAGCAGGCTTGTGCTTGCTATTCCGGTAAGAACAGGCAACCATGAAGGGTAAGCTGACAGTGCATTTGTCTGGACTGCACCTGACCAGACAGAATTCAAGCCGGTCACAAAGGCGGCTGATACAGCTATACCTGCAAGTCCGCCGGTTAGAGATGCCAGTATTGACGGAATAACAACTTCAGCAAGGAGCAGTAGCATTATCAGTGAATCACGGTACCCTACAGACCTGTAAGTTAGCACCTGTTTTTTCCTGGATGAGAACCATGAATCGGTTATGAGGACAAGTGCAACAAAGCAGGAAACTATTATAAAGAAACTCAGACCCAGGAATAAAGATCCGAAATCAACGCCGCTTTCAGCTGCCTCAGTCATATCATCCCTCAGGTTCCTTACGTAAAACCCTGATGATCCGGGATCAGTTTTGCCTGCCATCAGGTTGTCCAGATCTTCACCGGTAAGCTCATAAGGGAGCCTTACTGTTGTTGCGGGGCCGAAATTATTGCCCCATGCTTTTACACCAGACTGGTAGCTTATATAAGCTTTAGGTGTACCGCGAAAACTGTTCCAGTATTTTTCATCTTTATCGCGTATCCTGTCAGTTTTAATTTCCACCCCGGCATCCCATTCAGTGCAGGTTTTGCTTCCGGAAATACCGGGAAACTCAGGCATAAGGAGTGAATCCTTCCACTGACCGGTGGCTGAAACAATTCGTGATATTACGAAATGATGTGATTTTTCCAGCAGTTTGCCGCTTTCTGACTGGTAGAACCAGCTCAGGTTAACAGTATCACCCGGGTTAGCCTGCAGATCATCAGCAAGCCAGGTGTTTATTACTATAGAGTCGCCATTTGGAAGAACCGGGTCTGAAAGTGCAGATACGAAGGAGTAAGGTGTTGACCTGTCACCCCTTGAAATGCTGTTGGCCAGCCAGGTAATGGCAGGCTTTGCACCCTTGATATTTTTTGTAAGCTGATCAACAATAACACTGTCAAGGAAGATCCTGCCGGAGATTATCTCCGAACCCCCGGTAGCAGGCACCTTCCTTGTTCTGAGCCCTGTATCGGAGGGTCTCAGCGACGTCGCAAGAAGGTCTGTTACCGCGGTTGCATTCAGATCTTTATTCCCTGGGATCAATATACAGTTTAGTTTTCCGTAGCACAGGGGCTCATCAGATCGCATAAATACATTATGCTGTGCAACCTGGCTGATAGCTGTGGAAAAATTTCCGCCATTTGTTGCGTCAAGAATCCGGGAAACCCTGAATACACCGGAGTTGCTGTTTTTCCTTAAGGGTGCAAAAGGAGAGCCTGGTGGAAGGTCATCGGGAACTGTCAGGGTGAGAATTATCTCGTCGCCCTTATTCACATGGAGGTAATCAGCTGTCGCATTGTTTATTATAACTTCCCCATTCTGAAGTTCAGTATTTTGCCATCCAAGGCCTGTAAAGAAGTTAGCTGCGACGGCTGTAACCTTTACCCTGTCGGACCTGGTATTCTCCCCGAATTTTTCTGCGAAACCTTCAGTCTGAAGGACGGGTAAAACAGGTTTACCATATTCTTTCTCAAACCTGGAGGGGAGAGAATTAGTGAAATATCTAAGGCCTGATGTGATGTATATGGATGAATTCCCCAGTTTTTCATCAATCCCTTTTCTAAGGCTTTCCCTTACTGAAAATCCTGTAAGCAGCGAACCTGTAATTATGGCTGAAAGAAGTACAACTATAATAAGCTGCAGGGAAAGGTCTTTTTTATAAAACCTTGCTGAACTGTAAGCTGTATGGAATACGACCTTTATCATATAAAGAAGTGGTCTCAGGCAAGCCTGCCATTCTCCAGCCTAAGCCTGCGCGACATAGCTGCTGCGAGCATTTCAGAATGGGTTGCAACTATTACAGTCAGTCCGTGAACCTGTCCAAGTTTTGTAATAAGTTCAGACAGCTTTGCTGAGTTTGCTGCGTCGAGAGCGCCCGTTGGTTCATCAGCGAGCAGGAGGGATGGTTTGTTTACAAGTGCCCTTACAAGGGCTGTTCTCTGGGCTTCCCCTCCTGAAACCTGCGATGGGTACTTGTTCCTCAGGTCCGAAATACCTGTCTCAGCCATCAGCTCCAGACCGTATTCGTATTTTTCCTTTATCTCGGTATCCGATAACCTTCCGGCTAACAATGGGATCCTGATGTTTTCAGCTAAAGTAAGGTGTGGCAGAAGGAGATGTTCCTGGTATACGAATCCTATGTTAAGGTTCCTGTAATCTGCCGCTTCATCACTTGTGAAAGAAAGTATGCTGCGATCCCTGAATATTATTGTCCCGCCATCAGGCCTGTCGAGCAGTGCTATCAGGTTCAGCAGGGTCGTCTTGCCCGAACCTGAGGGCCCTGTTATTGCCAGGCTTTCTTTTTCCCTTACAAGCAGGTTGAGGCCATTGAGTACCTGGCCCCTTTGTGGAAAAGCCCTTGATAAGTCTTTGATTTCAAGCATCAGTTGTGGAATTTTTCTATCCTTGAAGTTCAGAGTATATTTTTCCAAGTGCTTCACCCATGTGTTTATGGGTGAGTTTTCCCAGGACATTTTTTCTTCCTGTTTCACCAAGCTCACGTGCCTTTGAAGGATCAAGCAGAAGCGATCTTAAGTTCCCGGCAAGTGCTTCTACAGTATCAGGATTATAGATCACTCCGCCACCTGTGGCATCAAGTATCTCGGGGAACGCACCTGTTGCAGGTTGTACAACAGGCACAGAGGCCACATTGGCCTCCAGGATATATAAACCATAGCCGTCATATTTCCTTACCGGTACGCTCATTATGTCGATTGAGTCGAGGAAATCGATCTTTCCCCTGCCCTGGAACCCGGGGAAAATTCTTATGTATTCCCTGTACCCTGAATCCTTTACTTTCTTTATCTGTTCAGCGATAAATGGCTTGTCATCAGCTGTGTAGCCTCCGCAAACATGAAGTTCCAGGTCCTTAAAACCGTTTTCATTTTTCAGTAGCAGGAATGCATCAACAAGCTTGTCAAAGCCGTTGTGATAGCTGACCCTCGAGAAGAAACCTATAGCCTGGGCCCTGTCCATAGCCTGTGAGGGCACATGATCCCAGGTCTCAATTCCTGAAGGGATTATATGAATTTTTTCTGCAGGTATTGATGCCCTGCTGAGAAAGAAGTCCCTGAAATACCGGCTCGGGCAGACGAAAGCATCAACATGTTCAGCTTCTTCCTCTATCATTTTCCATGCCTTTGACTGGTATGGTTCAGCCATTTCATTAAGCCAGTCATCCTCGTTCTGCAGAGAACATACAATTTTTACATCGAGTTCTTTTTTTATCTGCCCAGCAAGACCTATTACGAGGGCATTCGAGAGATGAATAACATCGGGTTTGCCATTCCTGTTCATGTACCTGACAAGCCTTTTTATCTCATTTTCGCGGGTGGAAACGTGACTGCTTATCATGTTAAGCGTCAAGTCTTCGAGCCCTTCAGACCTGGTTGTGCCGGCACGCTGGGCAGCAAGCCTTAACAATGGTCCGGAGTCGAGTATCCTGTCGAGGAAGGCCGGCATTTTTGAAAGGAAATGAACCCTTTCACGGATATAGAGGGATATTGCCCCGAAAAACACATTCTGGTCGAAACCGCTTTCGACGTATATTTTTTCCGGGGGAAGGTAGAGAGGTATCGCAGATGATTCAACACCCTCATTTATCCTGACGGCAGTAAAGTATAACATGTCGCGGTAGCAGTTGCTGCAATAGAAGGAGCCGCCGGAGCTTGTGACTAGGAATACAACTTTCATATCCTGCTAAGTTAGTTTTACTTTTTCCCGAAAGCAAGAAGCCTGCCATCGCTTGTAAGTATGTAAAACCTGTCACGGGTAACAGCCGGTGATGATATTACCGGTGAGCCGGTCTTGAATGACCATTTTTTTAACCCGTCGTTTAAACCTACAATGTAAACATAGCCATCATCAGCTGAGAAGAGTACTTTATCACCAGAAATAACTGCCGATCCTTTTATGCCTCCGTTGGCACGGAATTTCCATTTAAGGTGGCCATCAGCAGCATTGTAGCAGTACAGGAAGCCGTTATCGGATCCGATTATTACAATCCCTTCGGAACAGGCGGGTACAGACTGTATAGAACCGCCATCCTGTCCGGCTTCGGTGTGCCATATAACCTTTCCTGTATTAAGATTTGTGCAGAAGAAATTTCCGTCATAATCGCCAAACCATGCCATATTACCGGATATAGCCGGAGAGGCAGCAATATATGTTCCGATCTCAATAGTATCTTTTTCTTTGCCTGTTGAAGGGTCAACTATCCTTATCATCCCGTCGCAGCCGCCGAAAACAATCCTGTTTCCTGAAACGGCAGGGGTTCCGTTTATATAGTTCTCTGTTGCAACCTTCCATGCCGTCTTTCCGGTTACAGGATTTACGCAGTGCAAAGAGTAGTCGTATGATCCGACTATGATCCTGTCTGTTGTGCCATTTGTCCACCAGTTCGCAGAGCCTGATATCTGGCCATCTGTGTGATAGCTCCAGTTTTTCTTCCCGGTATTCCTGTCAGCACTGTAAAGGTTCCCTTCGGCAGTGCTGTATATAACGTTGTTTTTGAAGATCATAGGTGGAGATTCAACCGGACTTCCAGCATCTGTTTTCCAGGCAAGTTTACCATCAGAAGAGAGGGCAATAAGTGAGCCTTTATCAGTTCCGAACAGGATCAGACCGTATGATACTACCGGGGAGGATTTGGTTGCAGAACCAGAGCTCCAGCTCCATAGCAAAACCGGCTTCTCAGGTAATAACCAGTCTGTCTTGCCGGTAAGCTCAGCTTTTCCCCTGAATAAGGGCCAGTCCGGATTCTGGGCAACTGAATTCAGCGAGACAATAAACAGCAATATGCTAAGCAGGTATTTCATCTTTCGGATCAGTTTTGAACCATGCGAGTGCCCCGGTGGGGCAAATATCAATGACCTCCCTTGTCCTTGTGAGCAGTACTTCATCAAATCCGTAGGTTATCGGTTCTGAAAGGATGCTGATAAAACCCCTGTTCATGAAACACAAGGCGGGTTCATTGCCTCCCTGCTCACATACCCTGACGCAGAGGCCGCATTTAATGCATTTTGCATTTTCAAAGACAAGGTTCGTCTGGTGATTTATTTTCTTTACAGCCTCAGCATTTACGAGTTTTCCTGAAGGATTTTTTATTGCAAATTCTTCTGAAATCCTCCTCAGGTCACAATCTGAAGAGGCTCTGCAGTCGCAATGCATGCATGCCCTGGCTTCTTCAGCAGCTGAAATTGAGTTGTCAATATTCTCGTGTCTTGAAACATTGCTTTCACATTCCTTCAGCCATTCAAGAAGTTCTTTTTCTGATACCTTTCCGGCCAGGGAGTTAAATCTTTTATCCTTCTTATCAGGCTTTTCCGGCTTTGATTCATTACCGGCTGAAGCTGCTTTACCAGAAACGAAGATCTGTATATTCTTTATTGCAACCTGTGTATCGATCTTCTTTCTCTTGCATGCATTCATACAGAAACCCTGGCAATGGAAGCACCAGAGTACTGATGAACCTGTCTGTTTTTCAGAAAGTTCCCTTGCTTCATCAAATTTTGATTCAGCAATAAGCCTGTTCATCAATGGTATGTCGTAGCCTGCCGGGCATACAAGCCTGCATGGGGCTTCGCAATCGGCCCTGTGTTCGGAAAGAAGAAGTTCCACAGATTTCTTCCTTATTGCATATACTTCATCTGTAGATGATTCTATATCCATTCCATCCTGGACGACTGAAGAGCAAGAAGCCAGGTACCTGCCATTCTTCCTGTCCCTTACAAGGCAGGCCATGCATGATGTATAGTGCTCAACAGCATCATCGTGGCATAGGGTAGGGATATAGATTCCGAGACTCCTGGCAGCCTGGAGTATTGTCGAACCTTTTTCAAGGGTTACTTCCCTGTTTTCTATTTTAAGAGTGACCATTTATATTAACTGTTTCAACAGCATTTACCGGGCAGACGATCCTGCAGTTATCGCATTTGGTGCAGAGTGCCTGGTCGATAGTATGCATCTGGTATGGTGTAAACGGTATTGCACTGACCGGGCATTCCTGGTAACATTTTGTACAGCCCGTACATTTATCAGTTATCTGGTATTTAATAAGGTGGCTGCACTTGCCTGCCCTGCAGAAACCTCTTGTGTGCTCCTCATATTCTTCCCTGAAGTATCTTAATCCGGTAAGGACCGGGTTTGGAGCTGTTTTACCAAGACCGCACAGGCTTCCATCTGCTACAAAACCACATAGCTCTTCAAGTTCATTGAGATCCTTCATTGTTGCTTTTCCCTGGCTCAGGAGTTCAAGTATATCAAGCATTTTCTTCGTCCCGATACGGCAGAAGGTGCATTTCCCGCACGATTGCTTATGGGTGAACGACAGGAAATACTTCGCCATATCGACCATGCAGTCGGAGTCATCAAGAACCACGAGTCCGCCTGAACCCATCATGGCGCCCAGCCTTGTCAGTTCCTCGTAGTCGACAGGTGTGTCGGCAAGGCTTTCAGGTATACAGCCACCAGAGGGTCCGCCAATCTGGACAGCTTTGAATTTTCTTCCGCCTGCAACACCATTACCGATAGTCTCAACAATATCCCTGATAGTAGTACCCATTGGCACCTCGATGAGCCCACCTCTTGCCACTTTACCTGCAAGTGCGAAGACCTTTGTACCCTTGCTTTTCTCAGTACCTATTGAACTGAATGCAGAAGCTCCGTTGTTGATAATCCATGGTACCAAAGACAGGGTTTCAACATTGTTCACTAAAGTCGGGAATCCATGGAAGCCTTTTTCGACAGGGTAGGGCGGTCGTATATGCGGCAGTCCCCTTTTACCTTCCATTGAGGCAATAAGCGCTGTCTCTTCACCGCAGACAAATGCCCCTGCACCTTCGAAAACTGATATATTGAATGAAAAGCCTGAATTCTTTATGTTATTGCCTGTCAGCCCTGCTTCCCTGCACTGGTTAAGTGCATTCCTGATCCTGGCTACTGCCAGCGGATATTCAGCCCTTATATAGAAAATGCCTTCGTTTGCACCAGTGGCGATACCTGCGATAAGCATTCCTTCAATTATCCTGAATGGAAAAGATTCAAGCAGCATCCTGTCCATGAAAGCACCTGGATCGCCCTCATCACCGTTGCATACTACAAATTTTCTTTCAGAATTATTTTTGCTGAAGAGGGTCCATTTCAGCCCTGTCGGGAACCCGGCACCGCCACGGCCCCTCAGCCCGCTGTTTTTTATTGTTTCAATTATTTCAGACCTGTCTGTTGCAGCAAGACATTTATTGAATGCACTGAAACCATCGTAAAGAAGGTATTCATCAAGGGAGACGGGGGAGAGGAAGCCGCTTTTTTCAGTTGCAAGATGCATCTGCTTCCTTAGAAAGTCTTCAAGAACCTTTTCCCTCTCCTCGTTTGCAAGGATTGCAGGGCTGCTTATCTTGGAGTCGTTAACAAAAGTATCTATAAGGTCGTTTAGTCCGGATTTCATTCTTTTCCTTACAGACCCGGGTTTAATATGCTTTAGTATAATGTCTTCAACCTGTTCTTTCTTTACATTGGTGTACCTCGCGGTTGTTGTGTCACCACTTACTATTTCCAGGAGGGGTGTCTGGTTGCAAACTCCGACGCAGCCAACGGGCTTCAATGCAACATTGAGCTCAAATTTCTCTCTTATCCCGGAGACCTCTGACAGAATCTCCTTGCTGCCGCCGGCAACACAGCATGATCCGAGGCCTATCCTTATCTCAGCCATAGTATCCCCGTACTGCTTTATTTCTGTCTCTTTCTTTTTTACAGAGGCATGATGAAGGAAATCGGCTATTATCTCATCCACGGCAGCCGGGTTGACATGACCATAGGTCTTATCGTCAATCTGAACCACGGGAGCGAGTGTGCAGCAACCGAGGCAGGCAACCTCTTCGATTGAGAAGAGCATATCTTCGGTAGTCACCGCATCTCCGGCAAGTTTTAGCTCCCTTCTGAATGCATCTGTTACAAGGTTTGCCCCCTTGACATGGCAAGCAGTACCCTGGCATATCCTGACAGTATGTTTACCCGCAGGAATATGCCTGAATTGTGAATAAAAAGTTGACACACCCGAAATTTGCTCAGGTGTTATTTCAGTAATGCTGCAAAGGTGCCTGATTGCTTCGGAAGGGATATAGTTCATCCTTTTCTGAAGTTCCTGGAGTATTGGTATGACCTTCTCCTTCTCCCTTCCTGTCTCAGCCACGATACTGTCAACAACCGACAGTATCTCTGAATTGTCTGCAGGATTACAGCCGCAATCGCCCTTTGCCATTTCTTCTTCGCCTCTCATTACTTCGATATGCAGTACAAATTATTCCTACCTCTTATGAAAATCATTCCATCCGAAAATGCCGGTGTGCTGTCAGTTTCCTCGCCGAGTGAACACTCCGCTATAAGTTTGAATTTTTCGCTTTCCTCAATTATATGCATCATTCCTGTCCTGTCGAGCATCCAGACCTTTCCATCGGCAATCATCGGGGAGGAATAATACTGATTATTGAATATATGGGTCCATAATGTATCCCCTTTTTCGGCATTGTAACAGGCTGCATCACCATTTCCTGTTGTCAGGAAGAGCATTTTTTCATCGGCAACCGGGCTTGATACATCAGGTGTATAACTGTTATCTGACCATACTTCCGAGCCATTCTTTCCGGGCTTGATTGCAGATAGTTTAGCATAATCAGTCACAACGAACACTAATTTGCTGTTAAATGCCGGTGAAGGTGCAACATCACCTGAAACGCCCGGGATACTCCAAAGTTCCTCACCCGAGACAGGGTCATAGGCAGAGACGTTCGGGTTGCCGTTTATAATTACCTGTTCCTTCCCTTCGAAAGTTGCGAGGACCGGTGATGACCAAACAGGTCTTCCCTGCCTTATTGTTTCCCATTTCTCTTCGCCGCTTGCAAGGTCAATACCTTTTATTGAGATTTTAGCATTGCTGTCGAACTGAAGCAGCAATAATTTCCCCGAGATCAGCAATGAGGCAGCGAAACCATAGGAGTTCTTCGGTATTCCTATATTCTTAGCCCACAGGCGTTTTCCGTTATGATCAAAGCATGCAAGGTTGCCATTGCCGAAGACGGCACAAACAACATCCTTGTTTACAGCCGGTGTTGGAACAGCCATTCCTGCTTCCCTGTCGCTTTCAGGAGCCTCTTTTGAGGCGCCCTCAAAGTCTGAGACAGAGCCAGTCCAGAGTATCTCGCCCTTCTTCTTGTCGATGCAATATAGTTCAAGACTCTGACCCTTAACTCCGGTTATGAATAGCTTGTCTTCCCATATAACAGCTGAACTTTTTCCCTCACCGGGAAGGGGAATTTTCCATTTTATGTTTTTACCGCTATTTCCGTCCCAATCAACAGGATAGCCTGATCCGCCTGCTATTCCCTTGCTGCCCTCACCCCTGAAGAAAGGGAAGTTTGTTTCGCTTATTGCCGAAACCGGTTTTGCGGGAGCAGTTGATGCTGCAGCAGATATGTTTGATGCATCTGAACCGGATCGTTCTCCAGGTGCCGGAAGTTCATACCTGAGGATGAATGATGATACAATTGCAGCAACAGTAATTAATGATGCCGCAAGGATCATATACCTCCTGTTTCTTTTCTTATGTGCTACAATATCCGGTCTTTCCTCACCGAATACCGGGACAGGTTTTTCGCCCGATGCAATTATCCTTCTTGATAACACAAAAACCACAATTCCTGCAAGCAACAGATAGGAACCGGTCTCAACCTGCCATCGCGACGAGAAATAAGCCCTTCTTGCCATAAGGTCCATTGCTCTTATCTGTTCTGCTCTCTGGCGGTCTGAAGGGTCTTTATCATACTGTTCCTTAAGTGTTATAAGTGTTGGATCATCGAGTGGTTTTACAATCTTAAGCTGTATAAGGCTGAAAAGCATCATAACAGCGATCATAAGGGCAAAACCGGCCGATACGTAGCTGATCCCGTTTAGTAGGCTTATATCCTTTTCCTCAAGCTTCATGCTTCATTTTTGGTAGGACAGGGCAGTACTCAAAGCATTTTCCGCAACTGAAACATCTTCCCCTGTCAGGTTTATATTCTGTTCTTGTTTTTCTTATTGTCTGGCTGAAAAGACCGGCACCGAGTGCTAGACCAAGGAAGGCACCTGCCCAGATCGCACCGTGCCTGAATCTTTCATATATGGCGGCTTCTTCGCTGAAAAGCTGCTCCTCGGTTTTCCCTGCCTCCTTGAAGCCGGCTGCAGCTTTAGATACTGCCGGGATACCATTTTCCTTCTCGAGCCTGATCTCCCTTGCAAGCTTAACCGTATTATTTACAGTTGCAAGAGCCGGAGCTGCGTTATAAAGCAATAATGAACCAGCTGCCATCATCACAGGTATAAGAACCAGGTACAGGACGAATCTTTTTCTTGAAGTCTCCCTTGATTCACGTGCTTTCTGATCATCAGACGGCAATATTGCATCATAGGGACAGCATTCCTCGCATAGCCTGCAATTCGTGCATTCAGCAGGTGTTATTGTAAGATGCTTTGCAGAAAACCTCGAAAAGATATTCTGAAGAACGCCATAGGGACAAAGGTACCTGCAGTACGGGCGGTTAACAAAGATCCCGACAAGAAGGAGCAGTGCCCCGAAGATTATCATTGTATAAGGGGCGTTAAGCCT
>JAXLTT010000002.1:0-314722 GCA_046329875.1 Bacteroidales bacterium | reverse complement strand
CACTATTACAATAAGTGGTACACCGACAGCATCCGGTACGTTCAACTACAGCATACCTCTCACGGGAGGTTGCGGTACAGTAAGTGCAACAGGAACCATTACAGTTAATCCAAATAATACCGTCAGCCTTACATCAGCAGCAGGTACTGATGTTCAGTCGGTTTGCATAAGTACACCGATTACAAGTATTACCTATGCAACAACAGGTGCAACTGGTGCTACAGTAACTGGTCTGCCAGCTGGTGTGACCGGTTCATGGGCAGCAAATGTTGTAACAATCAGTGGTACACCGACTGCATCCGGAACATTTAATTATACTGTAACCCTTACTGGAGGATGTGGGGTAGTAACATCATCAGGTTCAATTAATGTTACCAATGCAAATTCAATAACTCTTGCTTCGCTTCCTGGTACAGATAACCAGACTGTATGTGTCAACACACCGATCACTAATATCACATACGGTACAACAGGAGCAACCGGTGCCACATTTGCTGGATTACCTGCTGGAGTTACAGGTTTATGGGCGGCCAATGTTGTTACGATAAGCGGATCTCCGACAGCCACAGGTACCTTTAACTATACGGTTACACTTACCGGAGGTTGCGGTGTCGCTGCAGCTTCAGGAAGTATTTCAGTGACTGTGAACAATACAGTTACCGCAGCTTCTTCAACACCGACACTGTGTATCAATACACTTATGACCAGCATCACCCATACGACAACGGGAGCAACAGGCATAGGCGCAGCCACAGGACTTCCGGCAGGAGTGACTGCAGCATGGGCGGCTAATACTATTACGATAAGTGGTACACCGACAGCATCAGGCACGTTCAACTACAGTATACCTCTGACAGGAGGTTGCGGAGCTGTCAATGCAACTGGTACTATAACTGTTAACCCTGTTAACACAATCACCCTGACTTCAGCTCCAGGAACTGATAACCAGACGGTTTGTATAACAAATCCACTTGTAACGATAACCTATGCTACAACCGGAGCAACAGGATCAACCTTCACCGGTCTTCCTGCAGGTCTTACAGTCAGCTGGGCTGCAAATACAGTTACAATCAGCGGAATACCAACAACATCAGGAGTTTATCCGTACACTATAAATCTTACTGGAGGTTGTGGTACTGTAACAGGTACAGGAACAATCATTGTTCAGCCTATAAACACGATATCACTTGTTTCAGCTGCAGGTACTGATAACCAGACAAAGTGTATCAGTACTCCGATCACCAACATTTCGTATGTTACATTTGGCGCTACCGGGGCTACATTTACTGGTCTTCCGGCAGGAGTAACCGGAACATGGGCAGCTAACCTTGTTACAATAAGCGGAACGCCTACAGTTGCAGGTACATTTAACTATACGGTGGATCTTACCGGAGGTTGTGGAACTGTAAATGCAAGCGGAACGATAACTGTCAATCCGAATAATACAATATTGCTTTCATCCGGAGCAGGGACAGATAATCAGACCGTATGTATTAATACAGTATTACCGTCAATTACTTACGCTACAACAGGAGCAACAGGGGCGACAGTTACAGGTCTTCCTGCTGGTGTTACTGGAAACTGGCTAGCTAATACTCTTACAATAAGCGGCACACCTACTGCCTCAGGATTATTCAATTATACTGTTACCCTAACAGGTGGCTGCGGTACTGTAACTGCAACAGGTGCAATAACAGTCAATCCGCTTAATACTGTATCTCTTACATCTGGTGCTGGTACAGATAACCAGACAAAATGTATTAATACTGCAATTACTAATATAACTTATGCTACAACAGGTGCCACAGGGGCAACATTCTCTGGATTGCCTGCAGGAGTTTCAGGTGTATGGGGAGCAGGTGTAGCAACTATAAATGGTACACCGACTGCTTCGGGAACGTTTAATTACACCGTAACTCTCACGGGCGGTTGTGGTAATGTTACAGCAAACGGAGTGATAAATGTTACACCGAACAATACAGTAACGCTTACTTCTCCGGCGGGTAGCGATGCCCAGACAGTATGTATAAATACAGCTATAACTAATATTACATATGCAACAACCGGTGCGACCGGGGCTACAGTAACAGGTCTGCCAGCAGGCGTATCTGGTAACTGGGTTGCAAATGTTGTTACAATAAGCGGTACCCCGACGGTTGCCGGCACATTTACTTATACTGTCTCTCTGTCAGGCGGTTGTGGTATAATTAGTACGACAGGAACAATTACTGTCACACCTAATAATACAGTTACCCTATCGTCAGCTGCTGGTACAAATAACCAGACCTTATGTATCAGTACTCCTGTTACAAACATCACCTATGCAACAACAGGAGCTACAGGTGCCAATGTTACAGGACTTCCTGCTGGAGTTACAGGAACCTGGGCAGCAAATGTGGTTACGATAAGTGGTACCCCAACTGCATCAGGTACATTTAACTATACAGTTACACTTTCAGGCGGCTGTGGTGTTGTTACTGCTACCGGAACTATAAATGTTACACCAGCCAACACAGTGGCACTAAGTTCAGCAGCAGGTACTGATAACCAGACCTTATGTATCAGTACTCCTCTAACCGGCATAACCTATGCAACCACAGGTGCAACAGGAGCAACAGTTGCAGGTCTGCCAGCAGGGGTTACAGGAACCTGGGCTGCAAACGTAGTTACCATAAGTGGAACCCCAACTGCTTCAGGTACATTTAATTATACTGTTACCTTAACAGGAGGTTGCGGGACTGTCACATCAAACGGTTCAATTACAGTCACTCCGAATAATACTATAACACTGACATCTGCAGCGGGTACCAATAACCAGACTGTATGTATAAATACAGCAATTACGAATATTACCTATAGTACAACAGGGGCAACAGGCGCAACAATCACCGGTCTGCCAGCAGGGGTAACCGGGAACTGGGCGGCTAATACAGTAACCATATCAGGATCCCCGACAGCATCCGGTATATTCAATTATACTGTTACCCTTACAGGCGGTTGCGGAACAGTAACAACAACCGGTGCCATCACTGTTAACCCGTTGAATACGGTTACACTTAGCTCGGCTGCCGGAACAGATAATCAGACAAAATGTATTAATACAGCGATTACAGGTATTTCATACACAACGACCGGTGCAACCGGTGCTACATTCGCAGGTCTACCTGCCGGTGTAAATGGAGTATGGGCTGCCGGTATTGCAACTATCAGCGGTACACCAACTGTTTCCGGAACATTTAACTATACTGTTACACTTACAGGTGGTTGTGGAATAGTCACTGCCAATGGAACTATCAATGTTACACCGAACAACACCGTTAGCCTTACTTCAATTGCAGGATCTGATAACCAGACTCTATGTATTAATAACGCTATTACAGGTATTACATACTCTACTACAGGAGCAACCGGAGCTAATATAACAGGTCTTCCTGCAGGTGTAACCGGATCATGGGCAGCTAATGTTGTCACAATCAGCGGAACACCAACTGTGGCAGGCACCTTCAATTACACTGTTACTCTGACCGGTGGTTGTGGTGTGATAACTGCAACAGGTGCAATCATTGTAACACCTGATAACACAATAAGCCTGACTTCTGGTGCCGGTACCAATAACCAGACTGTTTGTATCAATACACCTGTCACAAATATCACCTATTCTACAACTGGTGCAACAGGTGCCAATATAACAGGACTGCCGGCAGGAGTTACCGGATCATGGGCGGCAAATGTTGTTACAATAACCGGTACACCAACGGTTTCCGGACCATTTAACTATACAATAACACTGACAGGCGGTTGTGGAAATATCACTGCAACAGGCACACTGAACGTGACAGCAGCAAATACAATTTCACTGAGTTCAGCTGCTGCTACTGATAATCAGACAGTTTGTATCAACACTGCGATAACTAATGTTACCTATGCAACAACCGGGGCCACTGGTGCAAATGTTACCGGCCTGCCTGCAGGAGTTACTGGAACATGGGCAGCAAATGTTGTTACAATCAGCGGTTCACCTACAGCTTCAGGAACATTTAACTATACTGTCACACTTACAGGAGGTTGTGGTGTTGTAACTGCAACAGGAACAATTGTAGTTAACCCGAATAATACTGTAACACTGACATCCGGAGCAGGTACTGACAACCAGACAGTATGTATCAATAATGCTGTTACGAACATTACCTATGCAACAACCGGTGCATCAGGAGCAACAGTCACTGGTCTGCCTGCCGGAGTTACAGGAACCTGGGCTGCCAATGTTGTAACAATTAGCGGTACACCGACAGTTTCCGGTACATTTAACTACATTGTGACACTTTCCGGAGGTTGCGGTATAATTACTGCCAATGGAACAATCACAGTAAATCCTGATAATACAGTAGCTATTACTTCAGCAGCAGGTACAGATAACCAGACTGTTTGTATCAACACTGCCATAACTAATGTTACCTACGCAACAACCGGGGCAACCGGGGCAACAGTAACCGGCCTGCCTGCAGGAGTTACAGGAACATGGGCTGCAAATGTTGTTACAATAAGTGGCACGCCTACAGCTTCAGGTACGTTTAATTATACTGTTACACTCACAGGCGGTTGCGGGACAATAACATCAACTGGTACAATAACTGTTACACCTGATAATACAGTGGCTCTTACATCAGCAGCCGGAACGGATGTGCAGACCTTGTGTATAAATAATGCAATCACAAATATTACCTATACAACTACAGGTGCAACCGGGGCAACAGTAACCGGTCTGCCTGCAGGAGTTACAGGTTCATGGGCTGCAAACGTTGTTACGATAAGCGGCACACCGACAGCTTCCGGAACATTTAACTATACTGTTACACTTACTGGTGGATGTGGTGCGATAACAACCGCAGGCACAATAACAGTAAATCCTGATAACACATTAGCTCTTTCTTCAGCGGCAGGTACTGATAACCAGACAATCTGTATCAATAATCTGCTTACAGATATAACTTATGCAACTACAGGTGCAACCGGGGCAACATTTACCGGCCTGCCTGCAGGAGTTACGGGAACATGGGCTGCAAATGTTGTTACAATAAGTGGCACACCTACAGCTTCAGGAACATTTAATTACACTGTTACACTGACAGGTGGATGTGGTACAATTTCATCATCCGGTACAATAACAGTCACACCTGATAATACGGTGGCTCTTACATCAGCAGCCGGAACAGACGTGCAGACCTTATGTATAAATAATGCAATCACAAATATCACCTATGCAACTACCGGTGCAACCGGGGCAACTGTAACCGGCCTGCCTGCAGGAGTTACGGGTACATGGGCTGCAGACGTTGTTACGATCAGCGGTATACCGACAGCATCAGGTACATTTAACTACACTGTTACACTCACAGGTGGATGTGGTACAATTACATCATCCGGTACAATAACAGTCACACCTGATAATACAGTGTCACTTACATCAGCTGCCGGTACAGATAACCAGGTAGTTTGTCTCAATACACTGATGACTGATATTACATATGCAACAACAGGTGCAACAGGCGCAACAGTTACTGGATTGCCGGCAGGAGTTTCCGGAACCTGGGCAGCAGACGTTGTTACAATAACAGGTACTCCAACAGCATCAGGCACGTTTAATTATACTGTTACACTTACAGGTGGTTGCGGAACGATAACAACAACAGGCACAATCACAGTAAATGCTGATAATACAGTAGCTCTTACTTCAGCAGCAGGTACGGATAACCAGACAATTTGTATCAACACCCTGCTTACAGATATAACTTATGCAACTACAGGTGCTACAGGAGCTACAGTTGCAGGTTTACCAGCAGGAGTAACAGGTACCTGGGCTGCAAATGTTGTTACAATATCCGGAACACCGACAGCATCAGGTACATTTAACTATACTGTTACACTTACAGGTGGATGTGGTACAATTACATCAACCGGTACAATAACAGTTACACCTGATAATACAGTGGCTCTTACCTCGGCAGCCGGAACAGATGCACAGGCACTTTGTATTAATAATGCGATTACAGATATCACATACAGTACAACAGGTGCTACAGGTGCAACTGTAACTGGTCTTCCAGCCGGAGTTACAGGCAGCTGGGCAGCTGACGTTGTAACAATAACAGGTACTCCAACAGCATCAGGTACATTTAATTATACAGTTACACTTACAAGTGGTTGTGGCACGATAACAACTACAGGTACAATGACAGTAAATCCTGATAATACAGTAGCTCTTACTTCAGCAGCAGGTACAGATAACCAGGCAATCTGTATCAATACCCTGCTGACAGATATAACTTATGCAACTACGGGTGCTACAGGAGCTACAGTTACGGGACTACCAGCCGGAGTAACAGGTACCTGGGCTGCAGACGTTGTTACAATCAGCGGTACACCGACAGCCTCAGGTACATTTAACTATACTGTTACACTGACAGGTGGATGTGGTACAATCACTTCAACCGGTACAATAACAGTTACACCTGATAATACAATGGCTCTGACCTCAGCAGCCGGAACAGATGCACAGGCACTATGTATTAATAATGCGATTACAGATATCACATACAGTACAACAGGTGCTACTGGTGCAACTGTTACAGGTCTGCCAGCAGGAGTGACAGGCAGCTGGGTAGCTGACGTTGTAACAATAACAGGTACTCCAACAGCATCAGGTACATTTAATTATACAGTTACACTGACAGGTGGATGTGGTGCAATAACGGCAACAGGTACAATCACTGTTGATCCTGACAATACTGTATCCATCACATCTGCAGCAGGTACTGATAGCCAGAATATATGCCAGGGCGCTGCAATTACAGATGTTACCTATGCTACAACAGGCGCTACTGGTGCAACTGTAACTGGTCTGCCTGCAGGAGTAACAGGTACCTGGGCTGCAAATGTTGTAACAATAACCGGAACCCCGACTGTATCCGGAGTATTCAACTATACGGTTACACTCACTGGTGGATGCGGCTCTGTATCAGCGACAGGAACTATAACAATCGCATCTCCGGATGCCCTGAACCTTATATCAGCAGCAGGAACTGACGCCCAGTCAATATGTGTTAATACACCTGTTGTAGATATTAAATATGCGACTACCGGGGCAACCGGGGCCGTCATTGCAGGTCTGCCTGCAGGTGTCACAGGGGCATGGGTTGCAGATACCGTTACAATAACCGGTACACCGACAGCATCAGGTGTATTCAATTATTCAGTTACACTTACGGGTGGATGCGGCGGTTCTGTTGCTAACGGAACGATAACAGTAGTAAATAATAATACTATTGCTCTCACTTCTGCAGCCGGAACAGACGCACAAACAATCTGTATGAATACTGCAGTTACAGACATAACCTATACAACAGCCGGCGCTACAGGTGCAACAGTTAGTGGTCTGCCAGCAGGACTTACAGGTTCATGGGCTGCGAACGTCGTTACAATAAGCGGTACACCAACAGCTTCAGGTACTTTCAACTATACAGTTACAACTACCGGTGGTTGTGGTACTGCTTCAGTAAGTGGTTCTGTTACAGTAACAGCAGACAATACAGTCTCGCTTATATCTGCCACAGGAACTGACAACCAGGCTGTATGTATAAACACACCAGTAGCTGGAATAACATATCTTACAACCGGTGCCACAGGAGCAACAGTGACAGGCCTGCCTGCAGGTGTCAATGGTACCTGGGCATCAGATACTGTTAAGATCACAGGTACTCCTACAGCTTCCGGTACCTTTAATTACACAGTTACCCTTACCGGAGGTTGTGGTACTGTTACAGCTGGCGGCACAATTACAGTGGATGATATCCCGGTAGTTGTAGTTACTGATCCGGCAGCAGTATGTTCACCTGCAACAGTTGATCTCACAGCAACTGCAATAACTTCAGGTTCAACAGCCGGACTTACATTCACATACTGGACTGATGCAGCTGCATCAATTCCATATGCAACCCCGGCAACGGCAGTAGCAGGTACTTACTACATCAAAGGATCAACTCCTGGTGGATGCTATGATATAAAACCTGTAAATGTTGTTGTGAATACTTCACCGACAGGAACCACAGTCGTTACAAATGTACTTTGCAACGGTGGAACAAACGGTGCTGTTGACCTTACAGTATCAGGCGGTACTGCACCTTATGGATTCCTGTGGAGCAATAGTGCAACAACAGAAGATATAAGTGGTCTTGCAAAAGGTACATATTCAGTGACAGTAACTGATAATATTGGCTGTACTGTAGTCGTTAGTGCTGATGTTACAGAACCTGCAAAACTGGCAATCGCAGAAGCCCATACTGATGCTCATTGCCATGGTGAGGAGAATGGTTCAATTACACTTACAGTAACTGGCGGTACATCCCCATATAGTATTATATGGTCAGATGGACTTACTACCGCTACCAGGCCAGCCAAAGATACTGTCTATAGTGTTGTTGTGACTGATGCTAACTTCTGCAGTGCTAACCTCGACATCACAGTGTCAGTCTCAGGAGGAAGTACTTGCATCGAAGTGCCGGAGGTCATTACACCTAACGGTGATGGTAAGAACGATACCTGGATAATCAAGAATATTGACCTGTATCCGAATGCCGAGGTTCTTGTTTACTCAAGATGGGGAAAATGTGTATTCAGGACAAAGAATATTTCTGCTAACCCATGGGATGGCAGATACCAGGGTAAACTGGTTCCTGTAGACTCATACCATTATGTTCTGTACCTGAATGACGGGTCCAAACCAAGAACCGGAATAGTGACAATTGTAAGATAATTTGATATTAATTTGTAGCTTTATAAAATGAGATTGAGTAAGTTTCTGATATTAGTTGTTGTTTCAGGATTCATATGCACCGGGCTTAACGCTCAGCAGGTGCCGATGTACAGCCAGTATATAATGAATGGATTCCTTATAAATCCTTCCATTGCCGGCCGTGACGGATACACAACAGTAAACGTTACTGTCAGGGAGCAGTGGGTTGGGATGAGCGGTTCACCACAAACATATGCTGCAAGCTTTCAGACAAGGATCCTGAAAAACAGTTACATATCCAAATCTACCTCGGTCAGAAAAAAGGTAGTTAAACCGACAAAAGGTGGTAATGTAGGTCTTGGTGGTTACATCTTCAACGACCGCAACGGGATAATAAGCCGTACCGGTATCCTAGGTGCTTATGCTTATCATATCCCCATGGGGAGGACCGGGACGACGCCCAATTACCTCTCCCTTGGACTGGCAGCAACTTTTTACCAGTATGCAATCGACCTGAATGGCAATCTGTTGCTTCATGATACCGATGATGAGTTCCTTAATAATTATGACAGGGTGACCTACATACCTGACTTTAACTTCGGTGCTACCTATACAACAGAGAATTATTATGTCGGATTTTCAATGACCTCCCTTTCAAGAGGTTCCATACTCTTTGCCAATAAAGGAGATAACGGTCGTTCGGAGCTTGGACATTACTTTCTTACAGGTGGATTGAAGATTCATTTTAAAGGTGCACCCGACTGGATGCTACAACCTTCAGTGATGATCAAATCATCTGACATGATAATTAAAGCCGGGCAGATTGACCTTACCGGGAGGGTTTATTATAAGGAAGACTACTGGGCCGGGCTGTCATACCGCACAGGCAATTCAATCATATTTATGGCCGGGGGAAAATACGACAGGTTTTATTTTGGCTACGCTATAGACTTCACCCTTAGTGAACTCAGGGGTAAGACTTACGGGTCACATGAGCTTACACTCGCTGTTAAGTTTGGTGAAAGTGCAAGACGATATCGCTGGATAAATGCTTATTAAACAATAAATGTAAAGGGGCGGAAACGCCCCTTTTTTCATGTCATTCCTTATTGCTAAATTTGAGGGATGTCGCAGCTGCCAAGAATATTGATTATCCTCTTTGTTGTTCTTCTGATCTCCTGTAATAAAAATGAGGGACACCTGTACCCTGTATTATCATTTTCAGAGGATACTGTTTATTTCGATACGGTATTCTCATCAATAGGCTCAGCAACTCATGAACTAAGGGTTAAAAATAATACGGGTCGCAGTATAAATATCGATAAAATAGCTCTCGCAGGTGGAGACAAATCGGCTTTCAGGCTGAATATCGATGGAGAACCTGCTACCCTTAAGAATAATATTGAACTTGAACCCTACGACAGCATTTTCTGCTTTGTTGACGTAAATGTAGATCCGGCAGGGAAAGACTCCCCGGTGGCAATCACTGACTCGATCCTGTTCAGCATTAGTGGCTCCTTACAGAAGGTACAGCTTCTCGCATGGGGGCAGGATATAGTTTTACTTAAGGATACCATAATTAAAAGTTCTGACTGGACTGCCGGGAGACCTTATGTTATTTATGGTAACATACTGGTAGATACTTCCGAAACTCTTACTATTCATGACAGCACAAGGGTGTATTTTCACAGGAACGGAGGGATGAAGGTGGCAGGAAAACTAATTGCATCTGGTTCAGTGACCCGACCTATAGAATTTGCCGGTGACCGTACAGAGGCAATTTATGAAGATATTCCTGGTCAGTGGAATGGTCTGATTTTTCTCAATACAAGCCAGGGTAATGTTCTCAATAATCTAAGGATAAAGGGAGCCATAACCGGTGTTAAAATAGGAGAGGGGTTCTTTTCCGGGACTATGCCCGATATGCAGATTTCAAATACTTCGGTCATGCATGCATCTGTGTCGTGTCTTGTGTCAGTAAATGCTACCGTAAACGCCTGGAACTGTGTCTTTTCTCATTCAGGTTCATCTTGTATAAATATTTCATCCGGTGGGGATTATTCATTTACTCACTGCTCGGTTTTCAACTCCTGGGATTATGGATACCGTCTTGCACCGGCTGTTTTGATTTCCGAAAACGCTTCTGTAAAAGCATACTCAGGTAATAATCTGAATTTTTCCTTTAAGAATAGTGTCGTTTACGGAGACCTTAATTCCGAGTTTGTTATTTCTGCCGCCGGCGATCTGTTTACAGGTTCTTATGTGGTTGATCACTGCCTGCTGAAGCTGGATACCGTGAAAGCCAAATTCTGGTCACCAGCTTTCTTTTCCGGAAACCAGGTAAACAGGAATCCCGGATTTGAAAATACAATTGTATATGACCTTCGGCCTGATACTCTTTCACCGCTGATAGATAAAGCTTACCAGGGATGGAGCACTCCCTACCCGTTTGATTTCAGGGGTCATGACCGTTTTGCTGACGGCAAACCTGATATCGGGGCTTTTGAGAGACTTCCTGGTGGACTAAAATGATAATACCGGAAACCTATGAGGCTTTCGTCGTATTTACTTCTATTTATCCTTATCTGGCACATGCACGGATTGGATGATAATGTGTATTCCCAGGCGCATTACCAGGATACTTTCAGGCTTGTTTTTTATAACGCCGAAAATTTTTTTGATACATCGGATGATTCAATAACTGATGACAACGCTTTTCTGCCCGGGGGCGATATGCACTGGAGCAGGTCCAGGTATGATAAAAAGCTGAATTCTGTCTACAGGGTGATCACTGCAGCAGGCGGATGGGAACCACCAGCTCTCATTGCTTTCTGTGAAGTTGAAAACCACAGGGTTCTGGCGGATCTGATTTCCTTTACTTACCTGTCAAAATTCAGGTTCGGGATTGTTACAGGTGAAACTAATGATCGCCGAGGCATCAGGAACGGAATCATTTACAGGAAGGATTTAATCCGGATTATTTCGGTAAAGAGCATTATACCGGAACAAATTGGGGAAAATGAATTTTCGGGCAGGCTGATACTTTATGCAAGTATGCTCATGGCCGGTGATACTGTTGACCTGTTTTTAAATCACTGGACTTCGAGGAGGGCAGGAGTTCTTGCCGGGGAAGCACAGAGGCAGTCATTGGCTGATGCTATTATTCGTGAGATCGACAGCCTTGGATCAGGTGGTCATTACCACAGGATCATTATTGCCGGTGACTTTAACTGTACCCCGGGCGATCCAGAAATTCTAAGCCTTATGAGGGGCGGGAAATCATTTAGAAGTAAATCCAGGCTTGTAAACCTTGCCGCACCCCTGGCCGGCAGGGGAGAGGGAACTTATCGCTATCGCGGTACCTGGGAAATGCTCGACCAGGTTATTGTTTCTGAAGATACTGAAGGATCATCGAAGCAATGGAATCTGATTGCCTCAAGGCTGATAGTTTTCAGGCCTTCATTTTTATTATACAATGATCCGTCCTATCCCGGCTTATCTCCGTTTCCGACGTATTCGGGACGTAAATACCTTGGAGGGTACAGCGATCATCTTCCCCTTATTTTCGACCTGGTAAAAGTCAGGGCTTATCCCCGCAACTAAGCCCTAGGGATGCTGCAGTTTTCAGCATCATTTCCTTTGCAGCTTCATATTCATTAGGGATAATGCCGTCAAGGATTGCATCCCTGATGGCGTTTTTTATTATACCTACTTCCCTCCCGGGTTTAATACCGAAAGTTGAGATGATCTCATCGCCATCAATAGGTGGTTTGAAATTTCTGACTGCATCTTTCTCTTCTATTTCACGAAGCTTAACCCTTACGAGTTTAAAATTTTCCAGATGCCTGCTCTTCTTTTCCTCGTTCTTCGAGGTAATATCGGCTTCGCATAGCATCATCAGATCATCAATATCATCGCCTGCTTCAAAGAGCAGTCTTCTTACAGCTGAATCTGTAACCTCCTCCTGTGACAGTACAATTGGCCGCAAGTGAAGATCAACAAGTTTCTGTACATATTTCATCCTGTCATTAAGCGGCAGTTTCAGGCGTCTGAATATTGAGGGTATCATTTTTGAACCCAGGAATTCATGACCGTGAAATGACCATCCGGCATCGGGTGAGAACTTCTTTGTAAGCGGTTTGGCAATATCATGAAGAAGAGCAGCCCATCTGAGCCAGAGATCGTCTGTTTTCCTGCTTATATTATCAAGGACTTTTATTGAATGGTGAAAATTATCCTTATGGGCTTTTCCATCAATTCGTTCTACACCTTTCATCCGGTCGAGTTCCGGGAAAATAAGGGCCAGCAAACCTGTTTTTTCAAGGAGGACAAATCCACGCGAGGGTTTGTCACACAACATGATTTTATTGATCTCGGAAATTATTCTCTCCCCGGATATTATTTTTATCCGTTCTGCATTCCTCCTGATTGATTCAAGAGTTTTATTCTCAATCTCAAAATTAAGCTGGGCGGCAAATCTGATAGCTCTCATCATCCTCAACGGATCGTCATCAAATGTTTTATCCGGATCCAGAGGCGTTCTTATGATTTTATTCTCAAGATCCCTGATACCGTCAAATGGATCAACAAGTACTCCGAATGAGCTGCTGTTTAGTGATAACGCCATAGCGTTAATAGTGAAATCCCTCCTGTTCTGGTCATCCTCAAGAGTTCCGTTTTCAACTACCGGTTTCCTTGAATGCCTGTCGTACGATTCTTTTCTTGCCCCGACAAATTCAATATCGTAGTCCCCGGCCTTGAGCATTGCTGTTCCGAAATTCTTAAATACTACAACCTTTGTCCCTTTTCCGATTTTATGTGAGATTTTTTTTGCAAGGGCTATTCCATTGCCAATAACAAGAATATCAATGTCTTTATCATGATGCTCTCTTCCAAGTATCATGTCCCTGACATATCCCCCGATCACAAAGCCTTCAACCCCTTCACTATCGAGAACCTCCGAGAGAAGCCTGAAAACAGGGTCATTTAGACATATATTCATATTTAAATATGACAATTTGTTCTATATTTGTGACAAAGTTACAATTTCTGATCTATTTTCAGAATTCCAGGGTCTCTCCTGACCAACGGTACAGGTTTTGCAGATAAGCTAACAATTGATTAAATTGAATGTTTAACAAATGATCATAATATGACAGAGCATCTTACAAAAGAAACCTTCATAAAGAAGGTGTTCAACTACGAAGAGAACAAGGAGTGGAAATTTGAAGGTGATAAACCTTGTCTCATTGATTTTTATGCCGATTGGTGCGGACCTTGTAAAATGGTGGCACCTATACTTGAGGAGCTTTCAGGAGAATATGAAGGAAAGCTTAATATTTATAAGATCGATACTGAAAAAGAAGTGGAACTTGCCTCAGTGTTTGGAATAAGAAGTATTCCTAGCCTTCTGTTTGTTCCGAAAGACGGCCAACCTCAGATGGCAATGGGCGCCCTTCCAAAGGATACTCTTGTCCAGGCTTTCAGGGATGTGCTTGGTATTGAGAAAACTAATTAAAAAAAATCACCCTGACCTGTAACTTTCTTCTGACATGTTTCGTTTAACTCATTGAAGTTAGCAAACAGTCAATAGTTTGTTTAGTAGGATTTAGGTTAGGTGTTAAAGTTTAAACCCGCAGTCTCATACCTGCGGGTTTTTTATGTCAGATCCTTGAAAATATTATTTATCTCATCCTCTATACTCCTAAGCTTGTTCTGGCATTGCCTGATTAGTTCAGACGCCCTGCGAACTTCACCTGAAAGCTTATCCACGTCAAGCTTACCTGCTTCGATGCCCTGGAGTATCTTCTCAATCTCCTTTACAGCATCATTAAATGAAAAATCTTTCTTTGTCATATTACAGGTATTATGATTGTTTTACTTGTGATCTTTTGAGTGTTTTTTTACTGCAGCAACTGTACTCCTTACAGTGCCATCAGTAAAATAGGTGTCAATTTCTTCTCCGGCCGTAAGCAGCCCGGCATTCCTGATTATTACGCCATTTCTTGAAGTAATCGTATAGCCTCTTTTTAATACATTTACAGGATCAAGCAGCTCAGTCGATACCTTAAGTTTCTCAAGCTCATTGCTACTTATTGATAAAAGCCTAATGCTGCTGTGGTTGAGGATCATTGAAAGTTTATTACAGGCTTCCCTGGCTGAACCAATCGAGTTTCCTGCAGAGCGAAGAAGCCCGACCTTTATAAGTTCCAGTCTCTTTTTTGCTTCTTCTGTTTTCTCAAGTGCTATTTCTTCAAGATTATTATGGAGCCTCAATATATTTTCTTCAGCAGACAACATACAGTTAATGAGGAAATCTGCAGCTGCAGTAGGTGTTTTAACTGCCCTGAATGCGACGATATCAGCAACTGAAAGATCCTTGTCATGGCCAATCCCTGTTATAACCGGAACCGGGAACTGGGTGATGTGGAAAGCAATGTTATAACTATCAAACCAGCTCAGATCACTCTGTGAGCCTCCACCCCTTACTATAACAACAACATCAAAAAGTTCTGCATGTTCTGATATCCTGTCAAGTGCGGAAATCAGGCTTGCTTCAGTTTCCTGTCCTTGCATAACAGCATCAAATACAGCAATATTGAATGCATATCCGTATGCATTTTCTGAAAGATGTTTAATGAAGTCAGTCAGCCCTGCTGCATTGCGTGAAGAAATAACTGCAACACGTTTTGGTAGAACCGGAAAAACAAGTTCCCTGTTCATTGATAATACACCTTCAGATTCAAGCCTTTTTATTATCTGTTGCCTTTTAAGTGCCATTTCCCCGATGGTGTAGGAGGGATCAATGTCGTTTATAACAAGGCTGAGACCGTATATCTCGTGGTATTCTATTTTTACCTGCAAAAGCACTTTGAGGCCGGCCTTCAATGTTTCTCCCGTACTGTCTTCAAACATCAGCCTTATAAACCTGTACCTGTTTGCCCATATAACTGCCCTTACCTTTGCCCTGATATTTGTGGAATCTATGTTTTTTTCAACCAGCTCGAGATAGCAGTGCCCGGCCTGGTTATCTTTTATCTCCATAATCTCTGCTGTTACCCAGTAGAAGCCAGGGAATGACATGTACAGAGAATCCCTTATGGCTTCCTGTAATTCAAATAATGTTAGCCTGTTATTCATACTAGTCTTTTATAAGGGATAGTTTTGCAGAGAAGATCCTTCCTGATGTTTTAATCTTCAGTATGTACAATCCCTGCCCTAAGTTTGCCAGGTCTTCATTCTCAAGTACCTTTTCGGTAAAATCAGGATATGAACGTTTTAAAACAAGCATCCCCGAGATATTATAGACATTAAGCTCAATACTGCCAGGGGGCTCTGCAAACCAGATCGAAAACTTTCCGTTTACCGGGTTAGGATAACAGAGGAATTCCCTGTCAGGGGATGGAGGATACTCACTGAGCAAAAGTAAAGCCGCCTTATTCACATCCGGGATACCATAGCCGTACAATGAATCAGGATCGTTAAACCTGTCAGCTGAATGCTGAAGTGCACTGATTATATCAGGCGCTGTTGCCTTTGGAAATGCCTGTATTAGGCAGGCGCACATTCCACTTATAAGGGGGCATGAAAAGGAGGTGCCGTTAGCCCTTGCAAATGTAGATTCCATGAATTGAACAGGTACGCTTACACCCTGGGCAGAGATATCCGGTTTTACCCTTCCATCTGCTGATGGACCGGCCGACGAGAATGATGAAATCTTCATTGTGCCATCAACTGCCCCGACAGCCAATACATTTTCACCGTCTGAGGGCGCAATAATCCTTTGCCAGGCGGTTATTCTTTCATTTCCAGCACTGTTCACTACCAGAATTCCTTTGGATGCAGCCGCTTCTGCAGCCCTTGTCACAAAGGTTGTATGGCCATTCATTGCAGAGTAACTGTAATTCATGCTGCTGTCGTCGAAATTGAAATACCCTAGTGATGATGAGATTATATCGGCCCCGATACTATCAGCAAGTTCAGCCCCTGCAGCCCAGAAATCCTCTTCAACCGGGTATTCACTTGATGCGTCTTCTGTTCTGAACAGGCAGTAATCAGCACCTGGTGCCGATCCTGAAATTTCCCCAGGGGTGAGGCCTGATAATACAGAAAGAACCTCTGTCCCATGATTATGATAGGAATATACATCTGTCCCAAGTGTCACAAAATCATGCGTCGCTATTATACCGTTCCTGTCGCGGAGCGATGCAACTGATGAAATGATGTCAGCATTATAAAATCCTGCATCGAGGACTGCCACCAGTACTCCTGTTCCATCGTAACCCGAATCGTGCAGAAGGTTTCCTTTAATCATTGTGACAGGATTGTCATAAGGTGGCTGGAAATAGCTGCTTACATTTAACAGGAATTTGTCAGCAGTTATCTTTTTACCGGCAGGTTTTTTAACTATTCTGGCAGAAGCTACGAAAGGAAGGTCAAGAAGAGCTGAAGGATCTAGCTCTGCAATGCTCTTAAATAATGCAGTATTCATCCATCTTGATGTACAATGGAGTGTGTATCCTCTTGCTATTACAGAATCGATGTATTGTTTTCTCACAGGTATATCAAGAATGTCGGGTGCCGGCACACCTGCTTTCGACCTCCTTGAAAGTGCCCTCTGGCTAAGTAGAGTTGCGGGATTGATTGTTAATAGATTTATGCTCCCCTTATCCGTAAAGCTTACCCTGTAGAAGTAATTGTAAACCGGTTGTTGAGATTGAGCCGATAAAGTACTTAATAGTACTATACCGGAAATTATCTTAATCCTGTGAATTAATTTTTTCAGACAGGTAAGTTGTTCCATAGAGTTCCGGTTTTCTCAGGGTCAGGGATCAGGCCCTTGTTTTTTTCCATCTTGTCAAGGAAATCGGTTTCTTCCTTGTAAGCATCTGCGTTCGTGAGCTCGCCTGACCTGTAAGTCATCCTCTTTCGTACAGTTCCGTCGGGATTATATTTTTTCCACTCACCATCTCTCACATTCTCTTTATACTGACCTTTAACATCGGGTTTACCGTCCTCATAATAGCAGGTAAAGTTACCATCGAGTATTCCATTCACATAATTACCAGATAGACAAACCTGTCCATTTTCGAAATACTGGATCCATGACCCGTTCCTTGTATCATCCGTATAATTTATTTTCTCAGCAGGGGTGGAGTCTTTATAGTATTTTACGGATAGACCATTCTTTTTATTATGTGTGTAAGACTCCTCGCAGATAAGGTAACCCTTTTCATATTCAGAATAGAATTGCCACTTGCCTTCCTTAAGTTTATTTACATAGGTCCCTTTTGAGGCAGGAAATCCATTTGGATGATATATCTCAACATCAACAGTTTTATGGTCGGGCCGGTAATTCATTATTGTTTGGAGGGAATCATTATCAAAATATCTCTTCATGACACCAATCGGCTCATTATCCTTGAAATAGCCATCATATATTACATGCCCGGATGAGTTTTTCTTAATCCAGTGCCCTTGTTTAAGACCTTTCGGGTCTGTCTGGTTAAGCTGGCTGCCTGTCTGCCCGTACGAGGGGTTGACGAGAATTACTAAAACTGAGAAAACAACTGATTTCAGGTACATTTAGATGACTTCTTTACGATTGATAAAATTAAAAAAAATCCCGCACAGGTATGCGGGATTCTAAACATATGATGATTCTCTTATTTGACCTCTTCGAAGTCTACATCAGTTACTTCGTCGGTGCCTGACTTCTTGTTTCCAGTGGATGAAGCTTCAGGTCCAGGTCCTGGTTGTGATGTTGCCTGTCCGGCCTGCGCGGTTTTGTACATCTCTTCAGATGCGCTCTGCCATTTTGTATTCAGGTCAGCAAGTGCTGAGTCGATTGCATTCAGATCCTGCGATTTATGTGCTTCCTTCAGGGTGGCAAGAGCCTGCTCAATACCACTCTTCTTATCTGCCGGCAGTTTGTCGCCAAACTCCTTTAGCTGTTTTTCTGTCTGGAATATCATGCTGTCGGCAGCATTGACTTTATCTACTTTTTCACGGGCTTTCTTATCTGCATCCTCGTTAGCCCTGGCCTCGTCTTTCATTCTTTTTATCTCATCTTCGCTCAGGCCGGATGATGCTTCAATTCTTATCCTCTGCTCCTTGCCGGTACCCCTGTCTTTTGCAGATACATGGAGTATACCGTTAGCGTCTATATCAAAGGTCACTTCAATCTGAGGAACACCCCTTGGGGCCGGTGGAATACCGTCGAGATGGAACCTGCCTATAGTTTTGTTCCCTGATGCCATAGGACGTTCGCCCTGCAGTACATGGATTTCAACAGATGGCTGGTTGTCGGCTGCTGTTGTAAAAACCTCTGTCTTCTTTGTCGGAATAGTAGTATTCGATTCAATGAGACGTGTCATTACACCACCCATTGTTTCAATTCCGAGCGAAAGCGGGGTAACATCAAGAAGAAGGACGTCTTTAACTTCACCGGTAAGAACACCACCCTGTATTGCAGCACCTACTGCTACCACCTCGTCGGGGTTTACACCTTTCGATGGAACCTTGCCAAAGAATTTCTCAACAAGCTGCTGAATTGCCGGGATGCGTGTTGAACCTCCTACAAGGAGAACCTCGTCTATATCGGAAGCCTGCATACCAGCGTCCTTAAGAGCCTGGCGGCATGGTTCAATTACTGCCTGAATGAGCTTGTCACAAATCTTCTCGAACTGCGCCCTTGTAAGTGTTTTTACAAGATGTTTGGGAATTCCGTCAACCGGCATAATATAAGGCAGGTTGATTTCTGTGGATGTTGAACTTGAAAGTTCTATTTTGGCTTTCTCAGCTGCTTCCTTTAACCTCTGCATAGCCATTGGGTCCTTTCTCAGGTCAAGGCCTTCATCTTTCTTGAACTCCTCTGCAAGCCAGTCGATTATAAGATGGTCAAAGTCATCACCACCAAGATGAGTGTCACCGTTGGTTGATTTTACTTCGAATACTCCATCACCAAGTTCAAGGATTGAAATATCAAAGGTGCCTCCTCCAAGGTCAAAAACTGCGATCTTTAGATCGTGAGCTTTTTTATCCAGGCCATAAGCAAGTGAAGCTGCTGTTGGTTCATTAATAATCCTTTTTACTTTCAGACCGGCAATTTCACCAGCCTCCTTTGTTGCCTGCCTTTGTGAATCACTGAAGTAGGCAGGAACAGTGATAACTGCTTCAGTTACTTCCTGTCCAAGATAATCTTCAGCAGTTTTTTTCATCTTCTGAAGTACCATTGCAGATATCTCCTGTGGTGAATACAACCTGCCGTCAATATTAACCCTGGGTGTGTTGTTATCACCCTTTGTTACAGAATAGGTAACCCTTTCAATTTCTTTTGTCACCTTGTCATAGGTCTCACCCATGAACCTCTTGATTGAATAAACCGTCTTCTTGGCATTGGTGATTGCCTGCCTTTTTGCAGGGTCACCGATCTTTCTTTCCCCGTTCTCAACAAATGCAACAATTGATGGTGTTGTGCGCTTACCTTCGCTGTTAGGAATGACAACAGGTTCGTTGCCTTCCATTACTGCCACGCATGAGTTTGTTGTTCCGAGATCAATTCCGATAATCTTTCCCATATTGTTTTTATTAAAGTATTTTCCTGTTAACGACTAAGATTTCTGCAATGATTATGCCAATGGATCAAAAACAATTCTGGCCGGTAATTTTGTGACAAAAGTCAGAATCATTGCTTAAATGTCAAAAAGGGGAGTGGCAGGGACAGTTTTATAGTATACAATTAGTAGCTTTGTCGACACAAATCAAACCAGTTGTACCATGTCAGTACATAAAACTGTAAGAAGGGTAACTACCCATGTCCTTTACGAGATGAAGTTAAAGGGCGAAAAAATAGCTATGCTGACAGCCTATGATTATTCCTTCGCAAGAATACTCGATGAGGCAGAAATAGATGTCATTCTTGTTGGTGATTCAGCATCAAATGTGATGGCAGGTTTCGAGACAACACTGCCAATAACACTTGATAACATGCTCTATCATGCATCTTCAGTCGTAAGGGGCGTTAAGAGGGCTCTTGTTGTTGTTGACCTCCCATTCGGAACTTACCAGGGTAATTCCAAAGAGGCTCTCGCTTCCTCAATAAGAATCATGAAAGAAACAGGCGCACATGCTGTCAAGCTTGAAGGAGGTTACCAGGTGGCTGAATCAATTGAGCGTATACTCTCCGCAGGAATACCTGTTATGGGACACCTTGGACTGACACCGCAGGCAATTCATAAATTCGGAACCTATGTAGTCAGGGCAAAAGAAGAGGAGGAGACCAGGCGTCTGATGGAGGATGCTAAGCTGCTTCAGGACCTGGGTTGTTTCGCAATTGTTCTTGAGAAAATACCTGCCAGGCTGGCTGAGGAAGTTACAAACAGTGTGAAGATACCTGTAATAGGGATCGGTGCAGGACCAAAGACTGACGGGCAGGTACTTGTGCTTCACGATATGCTTGGTATTACACAGGAATTCTCGCCCCGTTTCTGAGGGATATCATAACCTGCACGCTGAGATAAGGGGAGCGGTTCAGTCATATATAAATGATGTCCGTACACTCTCATTTCCAAATGAAAGAACAGTATTAAAATAATCTATGAAGCTCAGTTCTTTACGAAGACAATCATATAATTGCAATTAATAAGAGGCCTACCGACCTGTCACAGGGTGACAGCAGCGGTGATGAGCCACTTGATGCGAAGGGCAAAAGGCTTACCTTGCTGAAAAAATACGATAAACCGGGTGATGTTTTTCTTGGTGTGGTCCACAGGCTTGACAACCAGTGGAGGAATCATTATTTATGCAAGAACATCCAAAGCACTTGCAAGGCTTAACGAAACCTTCAGAACCAGGGATGTAAAAAAGGTATACTGGGCTGTTGTAAGAGAAGCCGCCCGAAGATGAAGCTTCTCTTGAAGGATGGCTTAAAAAGAATGAGAAGCAAAATAAAACCTATGTATACGATCATGAGGTGAAGGGCTCCAAGAAAACCCAGTCTCTCGTATCGGATAATTTCACATTCGGAAAGGTTTTACCTGCTTGAGGTTGACCTGCATACAGGCAGGCATCACCAGATTAGGGCCCAGCTTTTCAGCAGCCGGCTGCCGATAAAGGTGATCTTAAATATGGTTTCACAAGGTCAAACGATGATGGCAGTATAAGCCTGCTTTCAAAACAAATCGAGTTTACTCATCCTGTTAAAAAAGGAGAAAATTATAATAAGCGCTCCTGTTCCTTCCAATGATATCTGGAAAGTCTTCAGGAATGTCAGGTAAAAAAAAGAAATGAGCCGGGAGTTTTCGGACTCATTTCTGAGAATAAATGAAAGCCTGATCGGAACCTTATTTCTTAGGTGTCTTCTTATCTTTCTTAACGCCCATCCTGTCCTCTATAAATGAAGCAATCTCCTTAACCTTATCTTCATTAGCTCCTTCAATAGTGATTACAACACCGTCTTTGGCAATTACATAGTTTGACATATCAGCAGACGAGCCATCTTCTTTTTTGTCTATATAGTATTCAATTCTTTTGTGCGGATTTCCACTGCTTTTTTTATCAGAAATCACATATGCGTATGTTTTTCCCGTTTTTGAGTCTTTTACATCAGCATCCCCTGCATCAGTAATTACAGTAATACCCTCTGAAAGTTCCTTATCATTCTCCCCGGAGCTTGTAACTCTTATTGAAATTTTCTTGTTTATTCCAGGGTTTCCCTTTTCATCTGAAAGTACATCATCCGAATTGATATATACTGTATTACCATCTTTAAGGATAATTGAGTCAGGTGTATCTGTTCCTGTGAATGTTGTGTCAATTATGACGGACTTTTTACCGCCTTCCGACATTATGATCTTTACTTTTTTCTGTTCCTTTTTATCCTGCCCGTTAACAAAGGCAACTGTCAGGAACAAGGCTGATATAATCAGCAGGGATATTCGAACTGTCTTTTTCATCTTTCATGGCTTTGGTTAATGAAGCAAATTTAGGCACGCATGAGAGGCAATTCAGTTAAAGTCAGGTTAATTGTAGTTAAGGAAACGTTAAAAGGCAGGCATGTAAAAGTTAAAAGGTATAATTTTACAGCATGAACAGGAAAATATTCATAAGCCTGGTGATAATGATGGTTCTGTCAATATTTGGCATTACCGCTGTTCAGATTGTATGGTTCAGGAACGCTATCAGGATAAGAAATGAGAACTTCGACAACGCTGTTTATGTCAGTTTGAATAATGCTGCTAATGAGATAGAGACCCTGAGAAAAATGAATACTTTCAACAGTTTTCTCTGGCGTGATCCTTTCCAGGAACAGGATTCTCTTAACGGTATGACTGGTTACGTAAATTTTGGCAGCACAATTACCCAGCAGGGAGGAACTGTCAGCATCAATGTAAGAAACCAGGTCTCAGGAATCGACAGTACCGGCAGGAGGATAAGCTATACCCAGACGAAGGACACTACTTTTACAAGCAACGGATCAATGACAGGCGATCAGCCAGGGCTGTCTACAAGCCAGGGCCAGGCGGAAAGAACTGACCAGGATAACAATAACAGGTCTATAGTACTGAAGCAAAAGGATTTTCTTGACTGGGTGAAAAAAAGATCAAGCGAATTCAGTAACCTGAGCGACCAGGTACTTTATGAAATATACCAGTCGGAGAAAACCCTTGAACTTGAAAACAGCGAGATTATCAATTCCCTGAATCATTTCTTTCCATTCTATGGAATAAATACCCCTTTCGAATTTGCAGTTATAAAAGACGGTGAGATTTCAACTACCACTTCAAAGAAGCTTACAAAAAATGACTTCCTGAGAAGTGATTATAAGGTAAGGCTCTTCCCTGACAATATTATACAGCGTAATCTTATACTGTCGGTTGTTTTTCCAAAAAGGATGAACTACGTGATGGGATCAATGTCATGGCTCCTTGGCGGATCTCTTATATTCTCACTTTTTATCTTCTCGACATTCGCACTTAGCCTCTATTCAATAATAAGGCAGAAGAAGATTTCGGATGTAAAATCCGATTTCATAAATAATATGACTCACGAGTTCAAAACTCCTATAGCCACAATATCACTTGCTGCCGATACTATAAGTAATCCGAAGGTTATAAAAGACGAAAACAGTGTAAGGCATTTTATTGCAATGATTAAGAAGGAGAACAGCAGGATGAACAAACAGGTGGAAACCATCCTCCAGATTGCTTCTCTCGATAAAAAGGAAATTGACTTTCATTATTCAGATGTTTCCTTGCACTCTATAATCGAACGTGCAATTGAGACAATTGAGATACAGGTCCAGCAGAAACACGGTAAAATACGCACAAATCTTTCTGCCCCAACCGACAGGCTTTCTGGAGACGGAGAGCATCTTACAAACCTTGTGCATAACCTGCTTGACAATGCAATCAAATATTCACCAGAATACCCCGACATTACAGTTTCTACCTCAAACAGGGATGACGGCATAATTCTTGCTGTTGAAGACAAGGGAATAGGTATGAGCAAGAGTGTTCAGGCAAAGATATTTGAACGTTTCTATCGTCAGACCTCCGGCGATGTTCACGATGTTAAAGGTTTCGGTCTCGGTCTGAACTATGTCAGGGCCATTGTTGATGCGCATAAAGGAAGTGTGTCGGTCAGCAGTGAACCCGGTAAGGGAAGCAGGTTTGAAATATTTTTACCTTTTAATTCAGACAACTGATTATGAACAGCAAGACAGTCAGAATATTCCTTGTTGAGGATGACCTGAGTTTCGGTTCAGTACTGAAATCTTACCTGGAACTTAATGATTACCAGGTGGAATGGGTTGACGATGGCAAATATGCGGTTGAGCATTTTCGCAAAGGTGCTTTTGACGTATGTATCCTTGACGTGATGCTTCCGCATGTCGACGGCTTTACTATTGCAACCGAGATCAGGAAGATGAACCCTTCTGTTCCTATTGTATTCCTGACAGCAAAGAAACTGAAGGATGATGTTTTAAAGGGTTACGGAGCTGGTGGTGATGATTATATTACCAAACCATTTGACACAGATATACTTCTTGCAAAAATAAAAGCAATAATCCAGAGACGGGATCTGCACAGCGAAAGCAGGGATATTTACGAAATTGGAAGGTTTATATTTAATTCAAGGCTCAGAACCCTTTCCTTTGAAGGGAAGGAAGTAAAACTTTCTCCAAAAGAATCACAGTTGCTGGAGATGCTTGCTTTAAATCCAAATGCACTTATAAGCCGGGAAATGGCCCTGAAAAAGATCTGGGGGGCCGACGATTATTTCACGGCACGAAGCATGGATGTATATGTTACAAAGCTGAGAAGGTACCTGGCTGATGACCCATCACTTGTGATAAAGAATATTCATGGTGCTGGCTTTCAGCTTCTTGTCAGGGAATGAGCTTCATGTCGTCCCTGTTGAACTGAAGGGGAAGAATATCCGAACATTTCTCTATTACTCTTATCCGTGAACTTCCGCCAAGGATAATCCTGATATTTCTCCCAAATCTGAATTCCTCTTCAGCCATTACCTGGCGACAATTTCCACAAGGCGAAACCGGTCCTTTTGTCTGACCGTTCCTTGTCCTTGCCGCTATTGCAATCGCGACCGGACTTACTGTAGGGTATTGAGCTGCTGAGCTTGACAAGGCATTTCGCTCAGCACATATTCCTGAAGGAAAAGCCGCATTTTCAATATTACTGCCTGTGATTACCTGTCCATTCTCAAGTCTGACGGCGGCACCTACAAAAAAACCGGAGTAGGGCGCGTAGGCGTTTTCAGATGCTGACCTGGCTGCTGACAGGAGTTCACGATCGCCAGGTTCAAGAGCTGATTCGTCTGGGTATTCAGTCCATGTTAAAGTCAGATTCTTTTTTTCCATTCCGCCTTTTTTTATTGGGACATAAAGATATAAATAAATATTCCCGGTTTGCCTCAATTATCAGAGGTTAAACCGGCGCAACCGATAGTTAATAAATTTTACCGATTGTGAATTATGCTGAATTCAGCAATAGTTGCGTTTATTTATTTTTGCCCAAAAGCTGTTTAATGACAAAGGAACTTCTTGGCGTTTGCCTCATATCTGCAATGCTCTTTTCATGCCGGGCTTCACGTCCTGCAGCCACTACTTCAAAACCATCCGGTTCGGCTGAAGATTATATTCAGACATACAAGGACCTGGCAATGAGCGAGATGAAGCGCACCGGCGTACCTGCAAGCATAACACTGGCCCAGGGACTTGTTGAGTCGGGTATGGGTAAAGGTGATCTTGCCGTCTCAGCGAACAATCACTTTGGTATCAAATGTCATGATAACTGGGATGGACCGACTGTACGACATGATGATGACAGGAGGAATGAATGTTTCAGGAAGTATAAAAATCCTGCTGAATCATTCAGGGATCATTCAGATTTTTTGAAGAATACACCACGATATGCATTCCTGTTTGACCTGAAGCCGGATGACTATAAAGGCTGGGCAAAGGGGCTTAAGAAAGCTGGCTATGCCACTAACCCTGATTATGCCGGCATGCTGATTGCAAACATCGAGAAATATGGTCTGTACAGGTATGATGATCCCAAAGCGCTGAAAAAGCAGGAAACAGTCAGCACGCCTGCAGAAAGTTCCACCTCTGATAATATTGTGCTGAAGGATGAAAGACCCGTAAAAAATGGGAACAGTATTTCATATCTTGCTCTGCCTGACAGGGTTATGGAAAACAACCGGATTCAATATATTATTGTAAATGAACATGATACAAGGGAGAGGATTGAAAAAGAACTGAATCTTCTTAAATGGGAACTTGCGAAGTACAACGAGCTTAATAATGATTTCACTCTTACACCGGGGCAGATGCTTTACCTGCAGCCGAAACGTGATAAAGCCGAAGCAGGTAAAGAGACCTATGTTGTAAAAGAAGGGGACACGATGTACCTCATTTCACAGGCATTTGGAATCAAACTGAAGAAGTTGTACGAGATGAACAGGATGGAAGAAGGTTCAGAGCCTTCTCCGGGTCAGAAATTATGGCTAAGGAGCATCAGACCTGTTGATTGATTGAGACCATATAATCGCTGATCCTGAATCCGCGAAGGAATTCATTGACCATCATTTTCTTTTTTCCTTCAGGCTGAAGGCTTACAAGTCTCAGGAATCCTGAACCACAGGCTACCTTTAGTATCTCTTTATTGTCTGAAACTATAGTTCCTGGTTTCAGGTCATGCTTTTCCTCTTCCGCTTTACTCTCGAATACTTTGAAAGAAAGGACTTTCCCTTTGCCTTCAAGGAACATTTTTGCACATGGGGATGGCGATAAACCACGAACAAGATTATTAACTTTTGTGGCGCTCAGATTCCAGTCTATAATACAATTGGCAGGGAAGATTTTTGGAGCTTCAACCGGCTGTTCTCCCGGTTTAAGGAACTGGCTCTGGGGCATTGGGATAATAGATTGGTTTACGATCCCTTCCAGTGTCCTTATTACTAGCCTTGCGCCAAGTTTCATTAGACGGTTGTGAAGATCACCTGCATTCTCATAAGGATAGATTGTTACTTCTTCCCTGAGAAGAAGATTGCCTGTATCAATCCTGTCATTTATAAGAAAAGTAGTTACCCCTGTGGTTGTCTCCCCGTTTATAATAACATGGTTAATTGGTGCAGCTCCGCGGTAATGTGGAAGGAGTGAAGCGTGAAGATTAATTGTGCCAAGCCTGGGCATTCTCCAGATTATCTCAGGCAACATCCTGAAGGCAACCACTATGAATATGTCTGCATTCAGCTTTTCAAGTTCTGAAATGAACAGTGGATCACGTAGTTTTTCAGGCTGAAGCAGGGGCAGGGAGCTTGTGTCAGCAAATTCTGCCACAGCCGACCTGCTTATCTTTCTACCCCTTCCTGCAGGTTTGTCAGGAACTGTAACCACACCGACAATGTTGAATCCGTTAATCAGCAGCGATCCGAGGGTTGCCACTGCAAACTCAGGAGTGCCCATAAAGACGATCCTAAGATTCTTCATTGTAGATGTCCCTTCTGTTTAGTCTTTTATTCCGTGCTTGTAACATGTAAGGTTATGGCCCATTTTGCTGGCCTTGGTCTCGAGGTAGAATTCATTGAAAGGATTTGGTGGTATTATAAGCGGGATAGTCTCAACTATCTTAATACCATATCCTTCAAGTCCTGCTCTTTTAACGGGATTATTTGATATAAGCTTGATTTTCCCAAGACCAAGTTCCCTCATAATACTTGCACCTACACCATAATCTCTCTCATCCTCGCTGAATCCAAGTGAAAGATTTGCCTGCACAGTATCCATACCTTCTTCCTGGAGTTTGTAAGACCTGATCTTATTCAGAAGACCGATTCCGCGACCTTCCTGGCTCAGATAAATTACAACCCCTTTTCCTTCCTTTTCCACCATTTCCATTGCCTTGTCAAGCTGCTGACCGCAATCGCATCTGAGTGAGTGGAATATATCACCTGTGAAGCATGATGAATGTACGCGTACAAGAACAGGTTCTTCTCTCGACCAGCTGCCTTTAATAAGGGCTGCATGCTCAAGGCCGTTACTTATCTGCCTGAATGGGATAAACTCAAACTCGCCGGCTGAAGTTGGAAGTTTAACCTTCTCACCTTTTTCAATTATTGATTCCCGCTCGAGCCTGTATGTTATAAGATCCTTTATAGTTACAATCTTTATACCGAATTCGTTCCCAAGTTTAACGAGTTCGGGGAGTCTTGCCATGGATCCATCCTCATTCATAATTTCAACGAGTGCACCACCCGGTCTCAGCCCGGCCATTGTTGTAAGATCGACAACGGCTTCTGTGTGACCGGCTCTCCTGAGAACACCTTTTGGCTTTGCTTTAAGAGGGAAGATATGACCGGGCCTTCCAAGGTCGCTTGCTTTGGTTGCAGGGTCTACAAGAGCCTTAATCGTCAGGGCCCTGTCCTTTGCCGAAACTCCTGTGGTTGTCTCACTGCTCAGGAGATCGACGGTGACAGTGAACTGTGTTTCATGGAGCGAGGTGTTATTCCCAACCATCAGTTCAAGATCGAGCTTTTCACACCTTTCTTCCGGAAGCGCGACACAAATAAGTCCTCTTCCGTACCTGGCCATAAAATTTACAATCTCAGGTGTTATAAGTTCTGCAGCGCATATAAAATCGCCTTCATTTTCCCTGTCCTCATCATCAACTACAATCAGCAATTTACCTTTTGATATATCCTCTATTGCCTCTTCAATTGTATTTAATCTGTATCCGTTCATCGTTTTTCTCGTTTTGTTGGTACCCAGGCACCACTTCGTATCCCACCCAGGTAGCTTATAAGTCCTGCAAACAATGCTGCATTCATGAAAAAAAGGTGTGTAAAGTACCTCAACGGTACCACGTTGATGCCGATCCTTCTCAGCAGCATGTCGAGCGGTGGCAAAATTATGAAAATTACCTGTAGGATTAACAGCAGCTGGTACAAAAATCCGCATCCCGCAAGCAGTACATTCAATATTACAAGTGCGATCCAGAGTACAGGTATGACCCATCTTAATGCCTTGTGTGAAATAAAACAGAAAGATATCCTGCTGAAAGGGTTAAGCAGCAGCTTCCTGAAGTGTACAAGATTCTGGAAATTGCCTGCGGATATACGTGTCTTTCTCCTGAATTCATCACTTATTTCATTAAGCACATCTTCATAGACAATTGCCTCGCTGTCACTGATTGCTTTTTCTCCATTCTTCAGAACATTCATACAGATTCTGAAATCATCAGCAAGCGTATTGTTCCTGTTCGGGAGATAAGATCTTTTTCTTACGGCATAGAAACCTCCAAAGGGTCCCATCATCGTACCCCAGATTTTTCCCTCTATGAACTTGAGTTTCGATTCAAAGCTTAAATAAGCCCCTTCAGGAACTGAGATGCCATCCCTCAGGAAGCGTGTATTTACAGGCCTGCTGTCAGCAAGTCCTACCCGGTTATCCGAAAAATTACCTGCAAGTTTTGAGATTGCCGAATTTGTCGGGATTACGTTTGCATCGGTGATAACAAGCAATTCCCCGCGGGCTCTTTCAGCCAGGTAATTTATTACTGACGGTTTACCAGTTCTTTCAGGGAAACTATATACCTGCAACCCCGGGTAGACCTTCCTGAGATCATCAAGTATTAAATTTGTGTTATCATCAGATGCATCAGATCCTGTTAGTACCTCAAGCTTGTCGGGAGGGTAGTCGGAGGCAAAAAGGGCTTCAATCTTTTCTTTAAGGACAAGTTCTTCATTGTGTACCGACATGAGAACAGATACAAATGGCGTATGGACAGCCAATGAACTCTTTTCTTTTTTAACAAGTGTATTGAGTATCAGCAACAGGAGGGGATACAACACATAGCTGTGTAATATCAGAAATAATATGATCCAGAAAATGATCTTTAAAACCATCAGATAACCTGCCTGTAGAAATTTATCAGTCGTTTTGCTGAGGCGAAGATATCATAATTTTCCCTCACATTTTTAATGGCCGATTCACCGCATTTTTGCCTTAAGAGGGGATCGCGGCAGAGCATTTTTATCCTGTCGGCAAACTCAGAAGCTGTTTTTGCCACAAAAAGATCCACACCATCGGTATATTTTAGTCCTTTTACTGAGGCGGGTGTGGCTATAGCGCACTTGCCTTTGCTCATAGCTTCTATTATTTTCATCCGCAGACCGCTACCTGAGAACAGTGGTGAGATAAGTATGTCTTTCCCTTTCATAAATGATGTTGATGAATCAACCTCACCGTGAAATATTATGTTTTCACCTGCAAGCTTCTCCTTTAGTCCCTTTCCGGGGTTCCTGCCTGAAATATGAAAAACCGTACCTGGCGCCTCTTTTAACACAAGAGGCCAGACCTGGTCTATGAACCATCTGAGTCCGTTTATGTTTGGCTCCCAGTCGAGAGCGCCGATAAAGAACAGTTGTCTTCCGTCTCCGGGTTCCACAGTGATGTCGGACGGGCTGAATCCAGCCGGTATTACAATTGATGACTTAAGGTCAGCATTAGAGACAAACCATTCCCTGTCATTCTCTGTCATTGTCACAACTGCATCTGTTACACGTGGCGTCTGCTTCTCAAGCCTGTACAGTCTTTTATGAAGGATCCTGTAATACAATACCCTTGCAGAAGAGCCGCTTTCAAATGAAAGTTGCTTCCATATTTCGTTTTCAATATTATGAGCCCTGTAAACTACCCTGGCCCGGCTTCTTTTTCTTATAAAATCAACATAGGAGAGCATGGCCAGTCCTTCAATTTGAATTATATCGAACTGTTTTTCAAGTACATCTGTAAGGTACTTCTCAAACTCATGGAAATGGAATCTGCTTGTGTTGTAAGGGAGTGAGGAAAAAACCAGGTTGCAAATGAGTGCCGGAGTCCGTGGAGTTGTGTCCAGCGGTATCAATGAATAGTCTACCGAAGATGATAGCTTTTGTGGAAGGTCAGCTTTTGAAGCCCTGTGTTTGGATGTGTTTATTGATCCAACAGTAATTTCTGCCCCTGCCTGGTAAAGGCTTTCAATCATTGAAGCAGTTGCCGCGGAACCCCCGTCTATTGAAGGCCATGGAGGCTTATTGCTCAGTATCAGGATTTTCATACTTAACATTGAACACGACCCTGTAAAGAGCATCTTTCACCTTCCGGAAGAAAAGCATGTATGTCTCAGTATTAAATATAGATGAATCAGTTGTCGCCTTGTAAGTCAGGAATATACCAACAGGCAGCAGTATTATGCAGGCAGACCACATACCAAGGATTGTATCGACAAGGTCCTCCTTGACAAACTTTTCTGCTGAAATTGAAATTACATAATAGACAACAAAAAAGAGTATTGATATAACAGCAGGAGTACCCAGGCCGCCTTTCCTGATTATGGCCCCCAGCGGGGCACCGATTAGAAAGAATACCAGGCAGGCGAATGCCATCGTGAATTTCTTGTGAAAATCGATCTGGTAGTTCCTTACTGATTTCACATCATTATGCATGTACTCTTCTCTCTGGCTCAGGTAGTTTGTTGCAAATTTCACACTCTCTATTGCCTTTGTGAGCACCTCTTTTTTCTGCATGTATGGTAGCGAATCGAGGAGGAACACGGCATCAAATTTCGGTGGAGGAAGGTTCCCTGCTTTGTTAATGGTATCTTTTACTGTCCGTTTCGGATTCCCTTCCACATAGATCCTGGTTGAGTTGAACTCCCTGAAGTAGTTTTCTTTTTTATTATCGTTATATTCCCCGATAGAGTCTATAAAGTACTTAAGCTGTGATATTTTCTGGGTATTTGAATTTACCTTGAAGAGATCCTCCTTGCTTCGTTCCAGGTCAAAACCACTCAGCGATATTACGATGGTCTGCTCCTTAAAAAAGTCTTTTCTGAAAGGAAAACGCTTATTACTGGCTGAGACATTTTTTTCATCGATATCGTTATAGGAATAGCCATTATAAAGAGTCATTATCATACCCGATTCATCAGGAGTGACCTTCATATAACCCGAATCGGCGTATGTGACGGATTTATTACCCAGCTTTTCACGATGATCATATATAAGTATCTTCTCGAGCTTGTTGGTAAACGGATCCTTCGAGGCAATTTTCATTGAAAAGCCATCGACCTCGCTGTTAAACGTACCGGCCTGGATATTCAGTTCTGGTCTTTTTCTCCTTATGTCGAAGAGTAAGGTGCGTGCTTTCCGGTACGCATACGGCTGGATATTATTAGAGAAAATAAATGAGATTCCACAGACGATTGTTACAAGGAATATAATAGGCATCATTATCCTTCTTAGCGGGATCCCTGATGATTTAAGTGCAGTGAGTTCGCTGAATTCCCCCATGTTCCCGAATGTCATAAGCGATCCGACGAGAACTGCAAGGGGCAGGGCTGTTGGCACGAAGGTAAGTGAGAAGTGGAATAGCAGTTCGGCGAGGATCTTTAGTTCAAGACCTTTTCCTGCAAGTTCGTCGATGTACATCCAGAGGAACTGGAGGATAAGGATTATAAGGACAATGAAGAAGGTTAGGAAAAGGGGTCCTATAAATGATTTTAATACGAATTTATCCAGCTTCTTCACAGCCTGTTGTTTTACAACACAAACCTACTTGATTTTTGTGAGATTTCTTTGTTCATTTTTTGCTCGCCCAAAAAATGAACCAAAAAAGGGCGCCGGAAACGACAACCGGGGTCTTCCACTTCGTTGTCCCTCGCTTCAGGCCTAACCTCGTTCCAGACCCCGGTTCGCGCCGTTTCCGGTTTTCCCAACGCGCTTATTATCATTTGATAATTGATATAGGTCTTTACTTTCTATTGTCTTGCATAAAAAGCTAATACCTAATTAGTTCTTCAAAGTGCCACCAAATCTTTTTTGGTTAAAAGTTTGACATTTTTGAGGCTGAGAGGGGAACGGTGGTCCGAGCAACACTGTTTGAGCCACGCGCCATGGCGTGTGGCGAGTTGTGTTGCGTGGACAGCCGAAAAAAATGACAAACCCAAAAAAGATTTGAGGCCGCCCTTTTCTTTGCTTCATTTCTTTTGGGCGAGCAAAAGAAATGAAGAAGTGGGTGCGAGCAACCGAACGAAGTGAGCTCATGAGCAGACGTGAGATCTTTCTTACACTATGATATTCTGCGAATAAAAAATGAACAAAGAATAATTAAAAAGAAAAATTGGCTGATAATGAAGTATTGATACGGTAAAAAAAGAATAAAATGTTTTGAGATATTATCGTCTAGGTACCGAGAATCCTTTTAAGCTCAGTAATCTGTGTATCCCAGAGATAAATAGCATCATCCTTCTCTTCAGGTTCTGCAAAATCAGTAATAATTATTGCAACATCACCAGTAAGGTCGTCTGTATTGATCCTGAATTCGAAATATCCTGTTTCTTCATCATCCTCCCTGTCGAGCCATTCGAACCTTACAAGCCGGAGGTCTTTTATTGCTGAAAGCCTGGCTTTGGATTCTGCCTGTTGCCAGTAGAATGAAAAGAGGTCACCGTCAACGTTTACCTTATCTGCAAACCATTCCTGCAGACCCTCGGGTGTACTGAGCCTGGGGAAGATTACTTTTGGTGAACTTTTAACCTGGTATTCCAGTTCGAATCTGACTCTCATGGTTTTGTTTGAAAACCTTATAGTAATACAGCTACTTATCTGCAATTTAGAAAAAAATATCAAAACAAAAAATCCTGTTGATTATTTGAATCGGACTTGTTATATTTGCACCCTCAAAAGACGAAGATGTCCAACTTATCAACCAGTTGGCGGATTCGACGAAAAATGGCCCACCTTCTCCAAGGCTACGGTGGACACGGCGAGATAGCTCAGTTGGTTAGAGCGCATGATTCATAATCATGAGGTCGGCGGATCATTCCCGCCTCTCGCTACAAAAAAAATAACCACTTACATAGTCAAATATGCAGGTGGTTTTTGTTTTTTACCAGGTTTACGCAAAAATTGTAAGCTTTCAATAGCTCAGCCAATCATCGGTACTTCCATCAATAAAACTTCCGTGTTTTCTTCTGCATGGAAACTTAACTTACTGCAATCCACGATGCCAAGCCCATCCCTTTGATCAAGTTTCTGATCATTGATGCTTGCCCTGCCCTCCAGAACAAAGGCATAGACTCCATTAACTGGTGATTTAAGTGAATAGTCAGCAGATACCCCTTTGTCAAAGCGGCCAATATGAAACCATGCATCCTGGTTAATCCATACACCTTCATCATCCTTATAGGGTGATACTACCTGTTGATACTTGTTATGCCGGTCCTCCAGCTTCAATGTTACCTGGTCATAACGAGGTGTTACATTCTTCTTTGCAGGAATTACCCATATCTGCAGGAACTTTACTCTCCTGTCCTTGTTTTTATTGAATTCACTGTGAAAAATGCCTGTTCCTGCACTCATTACCTGTATGTCACCATGCTTTATAATCGAGATATTTCCCATACTGTCCCTGTGTTCAAGGTCTCCCTCGAGAGGAATAGATATAATCTCCATATTGTCATGCGGATGCATACCAAATCCTTTTCCTGCCTCTACCGTATCGTCATTAAGCACTCTTAGTGCTCCAAAATGAATTCTTTCCGGGTCGAAGTAATTGGCAAAACTGAATGTGTGCCTGCTTAAAAGCCAGCCATGGTCTGCCAGACCACGGCTTTCTGCTTTGTGAAGGACTGTCTTAGTCATGATCCTGGTCTTATAACTATGCTACTTTAATTAACTGTACATCGCAGTTTATTGTAACCTCTTCACTTACAAGTACACCACCGGTCTCAAGAGCAGCATTCCAGTTAAGCCCCCAATCTTTCCTGTTTATCTTTCCGGTAATTGTGTAGCCTGATTTTTCATTACCCCATGGATCCTTAATGGTTCCACCGAATTCCACGTCAAGCCTGACAGGCTTTGTAATTCCCTTAATTGTAAAATTTCCAGTCAGAACACAGGTTCCAGCTTCAGTGCCTTTCTTAACTGAAGATCCTTTAAATGTGATAGTTTTGAAGTTTTCAACATCAAAGAAATCTGCACTTTTAAGATGTGCATCCCTGTCGGGTGAAGCTGTATCAATTGAAGCCGGATTTAAACTGAATTCAATTTCAGATGCTATAAGGTCTTCTCCTGCCGTTGCTACCGTACCTTTAAACTCCTTAAATACCCCTTTTACATTAGAGATCATAAGATGCTTCACTCTGAATGCGATCTCACTGTGTGATGGATCGATTGCCCACATTGTTTTTCCTGAATTTGTCATTGTCTTAATATTTATATAATTAATTCACAGCAAAGGTAGAGCGCGTGGATACCACGGAAAATGTAAAAATCATGGAATGAACAGGAAAAATTGCGGATAGAGCGATAATTACAGGGAAACCGGGCCAGGATTGAGTGATATACTATCCCTGAACTCACTTACAGACAAACCGGTTCTGTTTTTAAAAAATTTGCCAAAATGGGCCGGATCTTCAAAACCTATTTCAAACCCGATCTCCTTATTGCTCAAGTCTGTAAAAAGGGCAAGCCTTTTTGCTTCAAGAATAAGCCTGCTCTGTATAAACTCCTTGGCTGGTATATTTGTAGCTGATTTTATCACCTCATTCAGATATCCGGGTGTTATATTGAGCTCATCAGCATAATCCTTTACCTGGTGCCATTTTCTATGATGTTTCTCAACGAGACTTTTGAAGTTTCTTAAGAGATTCCTGCCAACTTCCAGGCTCTGGAGATTACTGACAGGTGAAAGCGAACAGTGTCCGTTACACTCAATGAGGAAAAGCTTAAGATAAGCTCCGGCTGTTTCAAGGTACATTTCATCATTTGATTCAAAGGCCGCCTTCATATTATCGGCAAATACCTTCAGTTTTGAAGCCATCTCCGAGTCTATAGGTAGTGGCGGAGTATCATCACTGTCCCTGAACAATCGAAGGTTTGATACGAAATCATTTCTTATGCTGTTCCTCTCGAGAAATTCAGGTGTAAAAAGTATAACGTACCCGGAAGGACCAGTATCTGTTATTACATGGTGAACCTGCCAGGGACTGACAAAGAATATATGATCTCTTGTAATCTGGTACTCCCTGAAGTCAATAACATGCCTGCCTGTTGCCCCAAAAGGCCAGATTACTGTGTAGTAATTATGCCTGTGCGGGTAATCAGCTATACCACCTGCAATCGCGTCAATTTCTTCCATCGTCTTGAAAACAAATTGTGCAGGTGCCCCATTGTAAACAAGGTCGAGTGAATATATCTTATCAGGCAAAGGCATAAACTTGATTAATGTTTAAAATTACAAATTTCCACATGGTTCCTGAAGTACCTTTGAAAATTGATTCAATCTCATCAATAAGTCCATTACTGATTTAATTACAAACAGTTTACTGTATCAGGCCACCGACACCTGTAGGTATTAATAAGTTTTCAGCTGCCAGTACCGGTATATCTCAAAGCAATATATCTGTTGAATATATTTCAGAACATTCTGCTCTTGTAAAGTATTTAAATATAATGCTTTAAAACTTCATGATGTAGTGTTTATGAGGGCCGCCATGGCAATTAAATACTCTTGAGAAAGCGTTGCTGACTGTAAAATGAGCCTTTACGACACAAGTGTCGTCTAACTTTAATATGCTCTAAAGACGAACCAGCAATTTCTGATTTCATTTATAAATTTTACAGAGTAACTGTAGTACTAAGCTCCGATTTATGAAAAAAATTCTTTTGTCTTCTTTGCTTCTGTGTTTAGCCTTTGTCCAGGGGCTTGCGCAGCTAACCGTAAAAGGGATTATAACTGATGAAAAGAACAATCCTCTTCCCGGGGCAACTGCTGTAATAAAAAACACACAGAGAGGAACCTTTTCTGATGCAACAGGCTCGTATTCAATAAGCGCCGCTGCAAATGACACAATTGTCTTCTCAATGCTTGGCATGACACCCCAAACAATCCCTGTACAGGGCAGATCAGTAATAAACGTCAAACTCAGTGAGGAGACTACAGCTCTTAATGAAGTCGTAATCATTGGTTATGGTACTGTTAAGAAGAGCGATCTTACAGGATCAGTATCAATGGTAAAATCAGATGAACTGACAAAGATTACTTCGCTGAACCCTGAACAGGGTCTGCAGGGAAAGGTTACCGGTGTGCAGGTCACAAGCACTACGGGAGCCCCTGGCGCTGTACCAACTATAAGGATCCGTGGCGTTGGGACTTTTAACAACAGTTCCCCGATTTTCGTTGTAGACGGTGTAATCGTTGACGATATCTCTTTCCTGAATGCTGCCGATATATCATCTATGGATATTCTGAAGGATGCCTCCGCTACAGCAATCTATGGCTCAAGGGGTGCAAATGGCGTTATCATTGTTACAACGAAGACCGGCATTAAAGGAGAGAGGAAAGCTACATTTAACTATTCAGGTGAATACAGCGAACAATACCTTGCAAAAAAGATAGACCTGCTTACAGGTAAAGAATATGCTACTGTTGTCAACAGGATCTATCCCGAGTACAATAATGTGGACCTCGTTCCGAATACAGACTGGCAATCGCTGATCTTCCACCCGGCAGGAATACAGAGCCACCAGTTGTCAGCTTCTGGTGCTACAGATGAATCACAGTATTATATAAGCCTAGGATACTTTAACCAGGATGGCATTATTGATAAATCGGGCTACCAGAGGATAACGTTTAAACTTAACAATACTTACAACCTTACGAAGAACATTAAGCTTGGTAACTTCATAACCCTTACACCATTCAAACAGCAGAATGCTCCCAATGTTACATATTCAGCCTACAGGGCAAGGCCCCTTATTGAACCGTATAATACAGATGGATCCTTCGCTAAAGTCCCGAATGTTGGTAATCCCCTTGCAGACCTTTATTATTCAAATAATTTCAATAAGGGTATCAGGGGTGTTGGCAACCTCTTTGCCGAAGCAACTATCCTGAAGGATTTCAGGCTTAAAACGAGTTTCGGCCTTGATGCCGGGTATAATAAAGCCATAAGTTTCACCCCAAAATATACAGTTTCTGACCAGCAATACAATCTTTTCAATGCCCTGAGCAAAGGGGAGAGCTATAACATCACCTGGCTCTGGGAAAACACAGTTTCGTTTAATAAAGAGATAGGACAGCACTATTTGGATGCAGTTGCCGGTTTCACTATGCAAAAAGCAACCTCAGAGTATTTTAGCATGGCCGGACAAAACATGATCAGGACTTCAAACGATTTCTGGTACTTCAAACCTGAATATGTCTATGATCCCAGCAGCGGTGTAAGTACGCTCAGCACAATTTCAAACGGTGTCGATCCTAATATGAATTATACAATGCTTTCATATCTGTTCAGGGTCAACTATACATACAGTAAAAAATACATTTTCACAGCTACCTTCCGTCGCGATGGTTCGTCCAAGTTCAGGGAAGGCAACAGGTTTGGTAATTTTCCTTCTTTTGCCGCAGGCTGGGTGGTTTCAAAAGAATCCTTCATGGAAAACCTTGATCTGATTTCAAACCTGAAGGTCAGGGCAAGCTGGGGCATTATAGGGAATGATAAGATCCCTTATGACAAGCGCTATTCCCTCACTCAGGATCTTGTTGCCATTTTCGGACAGGTCCCAGCAATAAATTCGGCCATGACCTACGGTGTGTCGGGTAATCCTGACCTGAAATGGGAAAGCACAAACCAGACTGATATTGGTGTTGAGGCAGGACTCATGAAAAACAAACTGACAGGAGAACTGGATTACTACCATCGTATAACAAATGATATCCTTATAGCCCTCTCTACTCCCGATTACCTTGGTAACGGTAAAGGCGCCCAGGTCTATTATAACGCCGCATCAGTTAAAAATACTGGCTTTGAAACAAAAATAACCTGGAAAGATGAATTTGGGAAAGTGGGCTATTCTGCAAGCCTGCTTGCTTCTACTATAAGGAACGAGGTTCTGAAGGTTGGAGGAAGCAGTGGTATCGATTCTGTATTGTATGGAGGATACCTTGCAAACGGGCTGGCTGTTACTCAAAGCAGGATAGGCCTGCCTATCGGTGCCTTCTATGGGTACAAAACAGATGGAGTATTTCAATCAAATGATGAAATAGCAGCTTATCCACATGTTGCAAATACCGAACCCGGGGATCTCCGGTTTGTTGATGTAAACAAGGATGGCAAAATCGATGGTAATGACAGAACCTTCATTGGCTCACCTGTTCCAAAAGTAATTCTTGGGCTTAACCTCGAAGTGGATTATGCCGGATTGGATGTCTCGGTTGATATGCAGGGGGTATATGGGAACAAGCTGTTTAATGCTAAGGATGTTGTAAGACCTGACCCGTATAACTGGGAGAAACATGTTCTGGCTTCATGGACAGGACCTGGTACCAGCAATTCAGAGCCAAGAGCATCATACGGTGGTATAAACTATAATCCTTCTGACAGGTTTATTCAGAACGGTTCATTTACCAGGCTTAGAAACGTTGTAATTGGCTATACTGTTCCTTCAAAATTTACAAAGAAACTTGCCGTACAGCAACTGAGGATCTATGTGAAAGGATCTAATGTTTTTACCCTGACAAAATTTACCGGTTATACTCCTGAGATAGGAAGTCATGACGTGCTTTCAAACGGCATTGATTATGGCACTTACCCGATTACATCAGTTTACTCTTTTGGCATTAACCTGACATTCTAAAAGCATGAAAACTCTAAAAAAGCTTATAATAGTATCACTGTTTTTCGCGGGCTGTTCCGACTTTCTACAGATTGACCCACAGGGTAACCTTACCCAGGATTCATTTCCAGTAAGTGCATCAGATGCTCTTAAGGCAACAAATTCTGTTTATGCTGCAACAAGAATATGGTACTATAATTCAGGCGGATATCCTATTCTCGATATAATGTCGGATGATGCATATAAGGGCAGCAATAAAAATGACCAGCTTGCCACAGTAGGCGCCTATGATAATTTTACAATAACAACAACGCAGGATGGCCTCGACCGGTGGTGGGCCACATTATACCAGGGTATAAAATGGGCTAATGTTGTTATTGAAAAGGTGCCGGAGATTGAAATGGATACCGTACTTAGGACAAGGTACATTGCTGAAGCCAGGTTTCTCAGGGGTATGTTCTATTTCGACCTGGTCAGGGCCTGGGGTGGTGTGCCGCTGGTTGCAACAAGTGTTGTGCCACTGCATATGCAAAGATCTTCTGAGGAAGATGTCTATAACCTTATTGTCTCCGATCTTAAATTTGCAGAAGCTCACCTAAAATACAAAAGCGAGTACCAGGCTTCAGACCAGGGTAGAGCGACGATAGGTGCAGCTGATGCATTGCTTGCAAGACTCTATCTGTTTCGCTCCGACTTTGTAAATGCTGAGACTTACGCCATGAAAGTTATTCTCTCGGATGAATATTCTCTTGAACCTGACTTCCTTGACGCAAATGGAGTGAATGGCAATAACGGGGTTGAATCAGTTTTCGAGGTAGGCGCCCTTAATGTTGAGGACTTTAATGGGGGCGGAGCCCAGTATGCAAATACAATGGGAGTAAGGGGAACCCCGAACAGGGGCTGGGGTTTCGGACGTCCATCTGTTGAACTGAGGAAATCATTTGAGCCGGGCGATCCTCGCCTTAAAGGAACAATAATAGACCTGGGCGATACACTCGATGGTATTAAGATAATAGGAGACCAGGATGCAGCAAATGATCCCAATTACATTATGAATGATGCTGGTGATACAATTAATATCCAGTGCTATAACCGTAAAGTTTGGACCCCGGGGACAGATACACGAACCCAGTGGTCGCATCAAAGGAGAATCATAAGGTATGCCGATGTTCTGCTGATGGCTGCCGAGGCCCTCAATGAAAATAACAAACCAGCGGAAGCCCTGACATATCTTAATGATGTTAGGAAAAGAGCCCGTGGGGCTAACAATTCTATTCTTCCGGATATTTCTACTACTGACAAAAACCAGCTTAGAGACAAAATATTAGATGAAAGGCGTCACGAACTTGCTATGGAAGGACTCAGGTTCTGGGACCTGGTAAGAACGGGAAGGGCTGCAAATGTACTGGGACCTCTGGGATTCGAAACTGGAAAGAATGAACTTCTTCCGATTCACCAGAGCGAGATTGATATCTCACAAGGTTCGCTTACTCAAAATCCAAACTATTGATTATTAACCTATTAAATATTTATCTCTTCACATGTATAACTAAATGATTGAAACTATGAAAAAAAGAGTTCTTTTCTTAAGTGCAATGACCCTGCTTGCAGCCGTTCTGTTTATTGCCGGTTGCAAGAAGAATCCAACACCTATCTCTCTCGGTACTCTTGTTGTCGGGGATATTGACCTGAACGGGGTAACAGCACCGACAAACGTACCGGTTCAGCCGGCAATCACAGCTACCTTTAATATCGCTGTTGATCAGGCAACTGCTGTTGCAGCAAACATAACCCTCACCCAGGATTATGATGATGCAGATATTCCTCTCAATATAGAAGTATCAGGGAGCACAGTTACAATAACACCAACCGCTCCACTTGCTCACGGTGCTCTGTATGTACTATCAGTATCAGCAGGTTTGAAAGCGACAAATGGTGAACCTCTTGTTGCTCTTACACGTTCATTCACAACTGTCGGAGCTTTCCTGCCTAAAGGTTATTTTGCATACTGGCCACTAGACGGGAACGCAAATGACCTGGGTGGTACCTACAATGCAGCAGGTGGTGGTGTAATTGACATTACATTTGAGACAGGCCGTAATACCGCAGCCGGCCAGGCAGCCAAATTCAACGGAACCACCTCACTGATTGAGATCCCGAATGGTGATGTTATTGAAAACTCAAGCGATTTCACACTCAGCTTCTGGATGAAATCAGATACAACAGCAAAAAGAAGCCAGTTTGTAATGGGCCTTTCTGCATGGCAGGGCTTCCAGTTTGAATATAACAGTAACATTTATGGCAACCAGATAGGCCAGTGCAAACTTGCTGCACAGTACAGTCTTTCTGGTGGCGGATCAGCATCCCAGGATCTGTGGTTTGACGGATCTGGCTCTACAAAAGACAATGGCGGATGGAAAGGATGGACTTTCTGCAAGGACCTTGTTTCTAGTAATGGAACAGGTGTAAACGGTCTTCTTGCAAACAAGTGGGCTCATATTGTTTGTACATATAATCATACTACAAAGATTGGTACTATGTACATAAATGGTGAGAAAATGAAGGAACAGGATTTCAACCTCTATGGAACAGATCATGCACTCTATAATGCAACAGGTCTAGTATGGGCAGGTACAGCTGGGAATAACATCCTCGCTTTCGGTTTCATCCAGGATAAAACAAACCCGACAGTCACTGACGACTGGGCAAGCTATGCAATAACAACAAACAACCACTTTCAAGGATGGCTTGATGATATCGCAGTTTATCATTCAGTGCTTAGTCCTACTCTTATCACCCAGATGTACAACTCTGGCAAACCGTGATAACTTTCGTTTAAATTTGCAAAGGAAGGGTGGTACCCGCCCTTCCTCTTTTTAAATATTTTCACTATGAAGCCCGGTTTTATATTGCTGATCCTGTTCTTATTTATGTCTGCAGTTTCATGCAGAAAGGACAATCCTGTACCTCCAGGGATAGTCCAGGTAATCAGTGCGAAGGTTGGAAGTACTCTTCTTGTAGCAGGAGATACATTAAGCTCGTCTCCTGTAGATAAACCAGTCAATCTGGTTTTCTCGACACTTATCGATACGACATACTTTAGAGATCATGTTTTAATTGAAGACCAGGGGGGTAAAAAGATAGGTTTTACTTATACACCGGGAATAAGCCTGTCAGAATTCCAGTTGACACCTGCAAAGGCCCTTGAATTTTCAACAATTTATAATCTCTCTATAACTTCTTCTTTGAAAGGCAGCAAGGGAGAAACGTTCGGAGGTGTGAAGTACTCCTTCAATACAATACCCGGTTCGATGTCAGTCGATTCGATAACTGTAAACGGTAAATTATTGAAATCGACTCCGTTATTTAATATTAACCCTTCAGTTTTTCAAATTGCAATTACATTTTCACATGCACTTGATCCGGCCGCTTATAAGTCAGCATTTACTTTTAACGGACCAGCTCTCACATACTCACTTTCAAATGATAATAAAACAGTTCTTGCCTCAAATTCATCTGTTGGGCAGGGACTTAAAAGATATACACTTTCAATTTCATCTTCGCTTACATCATTATCCGGAAAAACTTTCAGTGGTTTTTCAGGAAGCTTCATTACGGGCATAGATTCAACACTTAAATACCCTTTGATTACAGATGATGAACTCCTGACACTTGTTCAGTCACAGACTTTTAGGTATTTCTGGGACTTCGGCCATCCTTCGTGTGGAATGGCAAGAGAGAGAAACACATCAGGTGAAGTTGTAACAACTGGTGGATCGGGTTTTGGCGTAATGGCTATGATAGTTGGTATTCAACGAGGGTTTATTTCCAGAACCCAGGGGCTGACAAGACTGGATAAAATTCTTGGTTTCCTTGAAACCTGTGACCGGTTCAATGGTGCATGGCCCCACTGGCTGAATGGAACGACCGGGCAAGTAGTTCCATTCAGTGCACACGACAATGGAGGGGATCTTGTTGAAACATCCTTTATGCTACAGGGATTACTATGTATGCGCCAGTATCTCGATTCAAATGTAGTCAGCGAAAAAGCATACATACAGAGGATTAATACACTCTTCGATTCAGTGAAATTTGATTTTTATTCAAATAATGAGAAAACCCTTTACTGGGCATGGTCCCCAGACTATGGTTATAACCTCAGAATACAGGGGTATAATGAAACACTGATTACTTATGTTATAGCTGCATCCTCAAAGACACATTCAATCTCAAAAGACGTATATACAACAGGATATGCAAATAATGGCGGAATAAAGAACGGGCAGACCTATTACGGGTATAAACTTCCACTTGGCCAGCCTTATGGTGGTCCACTATTCTTCACACATTATTCGTTTCTGGGTCTTGATCCCCGCAATCTGAAGGATCAGTACGCCGATTACTGGGAACAAAATGTAAACCAGTCACTCATAAACTACTCATACTGCCAGGCAAACCCGCATAAATTTCCAGGGTATGGAGGTGGACTTTGGGGCCTGACTGCTTCTGACAATCCCTGGGGATACAATGCCCATTCTCCAACAAATGACCTGGGTGTGATCACACCTACGGCTGCTGTCTCATCAATTCCTTACACTCCTGAAAAATCCTTACAGGCAATACGTACATTCTACTACTACCTCGGAGACAAGCTTTGGGGGAACTATGGTTTTTATGATGCATATGCTGTTAATGCTGACTGGTGGGCCGATTCATTCCTGGCCATAGACCAGGGCCCTGAGCTTGTTATGATTGAGAATTACAGGACCGGATTGCTGTGGAATCTTTTTATGTCCGCGCCAGAGGTACAGGCTGGTCTGAATAAACTTGGATTTACATATTGAACAATACGATGAAAATAAAACTTTGCCTTGTCGCGTTCCTCGCTGTTACAATAGCTGCATCATGCAACAGTGGAAAAAAATCAGTCAGGCCTTCAGGGACCTTAGCTGCCGCAACTAAAATAACAGATGATTCTCTGCTCACACTTGTGGAGTACAGGACCTTCCAGTATTTCTGGGATGGAGCGGAGCCAGTATCAGGCATGGCAAGAGAACGTTTCCATGTTGATGGAGATTATCCCGAAAATGATAAGAATATAATTACAACCGGCGGTTCAGGCTTCGGGCTGATGGCTGCACTTGCCGGTATCGAAAGGGGGTTTATTACAAGGGAAGCAGCAGTTTCCAGGTTTGAGAAGATTGTCAGTTTCCTTGAGAAGGCAGACAGGTTTCACGGGGCATGGCCACACTGGCTTAACGGGGAAACAGGAAGAGTAAAGCCATTCTCGCCTAAAGACAATGGTGCAGATCTTGTCGAGACAGCCTACCTTGTACAGGGACTGATATCTGTAAGACAATACTTAATTAACGGTTCTGTAAGTGAAAAACAACTGGCTTCAAGAATAGATAATCTCTGGAGGGGTGTTGAATGGAACTGGTTTACAAAAGGGGGCGAAGATGTAATTTACTGGCACTGGTCACCTGACTACGGGTGGCAGATGAACTTCCCGGTAAGGGGGTATAATGAATGCCTGATACTGTATGTGCTGGCTGCCTCATCCCCTACATTTCCTGTATCACCTGCTGCTTACCACAAGGGATGGGCCAGGAGCGGGTCTATAATGGGTAAACATGAGAAATTCGGATATATATTAACACTTAATCATAATGGCGCGGAGGAATATGGAGGGCCTTTATTCTGGGCACATTATTCCTACCTCGGTCTTGATCCGAGGAACCTTAAGGATAAATATGCCGATTACTGGGAAAATAACAGGAATCAGACACTTATCAACTACAGTTGGTGTGTTAATAATTCCAACAGGTTTGCAGGTTATGGAAAAGACTGCTGGGGTCTTACTGCCAGCTATTCATTAAATGGTTATGCTGCCCACAGCCCTGGTGAAAAGAACGACCTCGGGGTTATCTCACCTACTGCAGCCCTTTCTTCATTTCCTTACACTCCGGAACAATCTATGGATGCACTAAGGCATTTTTATAATGATCTTGGTGACAGGATATGGGGTCCATATGGTTTCTACGATGCTTTCAGTGAACAGAATAACTGGTATCCTAAAAGATACCTGGCAATTGACCAGGGACCTGCTGTTGTAATGATTGAGAATTACCGTTCCGGTCTGCTCTGGAAACTGTTTATGTCTTCTCCTGAGGTCATGGAGGGTCTTGCCAGGCTGGGATTCAGTTCGCGCTGATCAATATTTTGTATCTTTATTCCCGATGTCTATCTTAATCTGATGAAGGCTCACGGGAAATTTAACCAGATACTGTTTGCAATTCTTTTGCAGCCTTGCTTAATCTTTTATGCCGACGGACAGTCTGCCCCAACAGGTGAGGAACTGACCAGTTTCATCTCCAATCATATTCCTGTAGAAAACCAGAGCTGGAGCATCAGCCAGAATCCTTTAAACGGTTATATGTATTTCGCAAACTCCGAAGGCCTTATAGAGTACAACGGCATTAGCAGGAAATCATATAATCTTCCATACAGGCAGACTGTCCGATCAGTTCATGTCGCTTCCGATGGTACAATATATACCGGTTCATTCGAGGAATTTGGTTACTGGAAACAATCAGGTGGCGAGGAGCTCAGATATTATTCCCTTTCAGAAAAATCAGGTATCGAAAAGAATGATGAGATATGGAAGATTTATGAACTTAATAATAAGATTTATTTCCAGTCATTTACATCCGTGTATTGCTATGACGGGAAAATCACAACACAGGCGAAATCTCCGTTTACTATGCTTTTCATGTTCAGGTTTGGTGATAAATTCATAGCCCAGGTGCTTGAAAAAGGATTGTACTGGTTCGATGGCTCTGGTTTTACTCTTATAGAAGGCAGCGAGATCTTTGGCAGGATGAAGGTGCACGCTGTTATTCAGGTTTCTGACAGGTCGTGCTGGGTATGTACATCCAATAATGGAATTTATCTCTATGAGAATTCGGTATTTAAACCGGTTGATTCAGAGATTTCTTCATATCTTAAATTACAGACTTGCAACTCCGGATTAGCGCTGAATGACTCCATTGTTGTTTTTGGAACAATCCAGAATGGGGTAGTAATCTGCCGGAAAAACGGACAGATTATAAGAAAATTCAACTATTCAAACGGTTTGAATAATAATACTGTATTATCGCTGTTTCTCGACAGGCACAAAGGCTTATGGATCGGGCTTGATGAGGGTGTAAACTACTATAGTATCTTTCCGCTTTTTACAGTCTATACTGATCCATCCGGTACAATTGGAACAATTTATTCGGTTCTAAGGGAAAAGGATAAGATATATATTGGCACAAATCATGGCCTTTTTATTGCAACTGTCTTTGAGAGAAACCAGGATTATTCGTTTTCCCGGTTTAAACTTATCCCGGGTACACAGGGCCAGGTTTGGACGATTGAGAAGTTCGACGGCAGGATATTGTGCGGACATAATGACGGTACATTCCAGGTAGATGGAACAACAGCCATAAAGATTTCAGATGTAACGGGAGGATGGTCGATAAGGGAATACAATGACATGCTTATTGAAGGCACCTATACAGGCATCGTATTCTACAGGAAAGACAGGGACAGGGGATGGGTATTCCGTAACAAGATAGAAACTTTCCTTGAACCCACTCAGCATATAGAGGTTGATCACCTTGGTTATATCTGGGCCTCACACCCGCAGAAAGGGATTTACAGGATGGAGTTGAATGATGATGCTGATTCAGTAACTGACCTTAAATTCTTCAATACAGTGTCAGGAAAACCTATGAAACTGGAGATTCATAAAATAAATAACCAGATAATATTTACAGGTTCAGATTCAATATTTGAATTCAATTATGAAAAAAGTATAATCGTCCCTTCAGTAAACCTGAATAAGACACTTGGTGCTTACCGTGAATCATACCAGATACTTCCATATCAAAAAAATGCTTACTGGTTCATTATTGAAAATAAAATCGGACTGTTTGAGATTTCCCGCGATTTCAGGGCCGAAAAGAAGTTTGAAATCGCACAGAAATATACGCATCTGACAGGACGTGAACTTAAGATCACCCAGCTTAGTGACAGCAGTCTGCTGATCCCAACCCGCCAGGCATTTGTGATCTGTAATCTTTCTGCACTTAAAATGCCTTCTTCAGGTTCCGATATCTTCATAAGCAGGCTTTCTTTCCAGGGAAGGGAACGCAGGCTTGATTACCTGGCTGACACAAGGAAAACTAGTATAGTCCCTTATAATACAAACAATCTTACTGTTTACTTTGCCAATCCCGGTCAGTATTATCTTGATGGGAAAGAGTTCCAATATAAGCTGGCGGAACTTGATGAAGAATGGCACAGGACGACCATGGATCATTTCTCATATCTTAACCTGAATTATGGCAGTTATACCTTGCTTATAAGATCAGATAACACCGATAGTAATGTTAGTCTTACCTTTACAATTAAGAGACCATGGTACCTTTCATGGTACTCAATAACTACATATATACTGCTGCTTGCCGGAATGATTGTTCTTGCTGTACGAATATTCAGGATCGAGCTTAGTAAGCAGAGACAACTCCTGGAGTACAGGATAAGCCAGAACAGACTGGAACATGAACTTGATTATAAAAACTACGAGCTGATGCTTACTATGAGATACCTGATTCAGAAGAATGAGATACTTACACAGATCAGTGAGCAGGTAGAGCTTATCAAATCAACAGCATCAAAATACCCTGTTAAGTCGCTCAGGAATATGGATCATATTATAAATGAGGGGCTTAAAACACAGACAGAAGAGTGGAGAGATGCAATGAATACCCTGAAATTGTCACAACAGGGCTTTTTCCTGAAATTAAAGGAACTGCATCCGGAGCTTACACCTCACGACCTGCGCGTGTGCTCATACCTGCGAATGAACTTCACAACAAAAGAAATCGCCAAACTTTTAAATATTACAACGCGGGGAGTTGAGATAAGCCGCTATCGTCTTCGCAAAAAGATGAACCTGGGCCACGATGTGAATCTCTCAGAATACCTGATAAATCTTGTATTCTAGATACAGGAAAATCCTGTTTTAGATAATCGACAATTATCTGGCTTACTCTCCTGCAATGGCCAGCGCTTTTTTGAAGAGGATATTGTTCTCCAGGTGTACATGTATGTGAAGATCCTTTTCGAACTGTTCAAGAAGCCTGAAGCTTACCCTGTAAGTATCGCAACCATCATCAGGTACCTTATAGCCCCGCGTCATTCCATTTATCCTGTCCATGCTTTCACCGGCAAATTCATGCTCACCGTTCATCCTGCTGATTTCGGATTTTATTGTCGCAGCTGCCTCCTTTGAGAAAGCGGTACTTATCGATTTTATTGCCGGGAATAATATCTCTTCCTCATTCCTGAGATGGGACAGTAGTTCGTCATTCAGCTTTTTGACAATCGAAGCTATTTCAATTAGTTCCAGGTGCCTCTGACCGTGGACATTTGCAATCTTTTCCGTGAAAAAGACAAGATTTGGCAGTGTACGGTATATGTAAGTGTGATGGGTGTTTACGATGTAATCACACAGGAAAGCGGGTGCCCATTCCCTGTAGTTCTGACCGGGCGTTTCTGGCTCGGCATGGATACTCTCAATCTTTTCAGCGATCTTATCGGTGCTTATTCCTTTTTCCCTGCATGCCTGGTCGAGGGTTTTCTTTCCGCCACAGCAGAAATCAAGTCCGGCATTGCTTAAGATCGAAGCGGTCCTGAAATCATTCGCCACTATGTCTCCCAGTTGTTGTTGTGATAAGTTCATTTTCTTCTGCTTTTTTTGCAAATATATGAATAAAATATTTACAAAAAGACAAAAGGGTCCTTTAGTAATTATAAATTATTATTTATATTTGCCGTGAAATAAATAACACAGCAGGAGCTAAGTACTGATAGTACCGAAAAATGGAAAAGAACTGGAAAACGTATAAAAAACTGCATAAGTGGCCGGGACTAGTGATCTCGTTCGTATTATTATATTATGGCGTTACAGGAATCATAATGAACCATCGTGACTGGTTCGGAGGCATTGATTTCAACAGGAAAATAATGCCCGGGAATTACGCATATAATAAATGGAACAATGCCGCAATTAAAGGAAGTGCAATTGCAGGGAAAGACAGCCTCCTGATCTATGGAAATGTCGGGATCTGGCTGACTGATTCAACTTATAGCCATTTCACAGGCTTCAGCAAAGGATTCCCAAAGGGCAGCGACAGGAATAAGATCTTTGATATCCTGGCTGACTCAAAAGGTAATCTGTATGCTGCAGCTCTGTCCGGCCTATATGGCTACGATAAGGAAAAAGGCAGCTGGATTAAATTTCAAATTGCAGATAAGGAAGAACGTTTTACAGCCCTTGAATGCACAGGAGATACAATCTATGCTCTTAACAGGTCACACCTTTTTGCCGGAAGCTCCCATGGGTCTAAAACCATATTCAGGCAACTTTCACTTCCTGCTCCCCCGGGGTACGATAATAAGATTACCCTTTTTCAGACTATCTGGCAGATTCATTCGGGTGAGATTTTCGGAATACCAGGCAAGGTCTACGTAGATCTCCTTGGTCTTATAACAATTTTCCTTTCAGTTACCGGTATTATATGGTTCTTCTTCCCGGGCTGGATAAAAAGACGAATGCAGAAAGGGAAAGATCCTTCCCGGCTTGTCAAGACCGGAAAATGGTCGCTTAAATGGCACAATAAAGCTGGTGCGTGGACCTTTATACTGCTTATTATACTTTTCTTCAGTGGGATTTTCCTGAGGCCGCCGCTGCTTATTGCAATTGGTAATGCCCGGGTTCATAAAATTAAATACACCCACCTCGATCAGCCAAATCCATGGTATGATAAACTTCGCGATATTCTGTGGGACCCTGAAAGAAAGACTTTCCTCCTGGCTGCCTCCGATGGTATTTATTATATGAATAAAAATGACTTTCAGCCAGTGCCATCACAAAGCCAGCCACCGATAAGCGTAATGGGGATAAATGTCTTTGAAAAAGCTGGTAGTGATAATTACCTGGTAGGTTCATTCAGCGGGCTCTTTCTCTGGAATCCTACAAATGGTCATATAATTGAAGCCGTAACTTGCGAACCCTACAGGGAAACCGGTTTTGGACGACCTGTTGGTGAAAGGAAGGTGACAGGCATAGTACACGACCTGCGGGGAAACACATATTTTGCAGACTATTCGGAAGGAGTTGAGTCATTAAGTGAAGCCCCTGCATTTCCTGAGATGACAGATGATATGCTGAAACAATCAAAGATATCCTTCTGGAACCTTTGCCTCGAAATACACACGGGAAGGATCTTTGAATTCCTTACCGGAAGTTTTTATATTCTCATTGTTCCACTTGCAGGAATGGCAGCTATAACAGTGACTTTCAGCGGCTATATGCTCTGGAGGAGAAAGTACAGGAAGAAAGGCTATAATAATATTTACTAAACTTTAAAAAACTATAAAATGATATCAAGAAGTTACAAATCAGAAGAAGTCAGGGAGAACCCGCATAAAGTTGATGTGAGGCAGTTATACAACAAGCCGTCTGCCCAGATTATGCACATTACCCTGAAGAAAGGCGAAAGCCTGAAACCTCATAAAACACCTGTTGACGTTGCCTTTTATATACTGGAGGGTCACCCGACAATTCATATTGAGGATGAATCAATTACCTTTGGCAAGGATACACTTATTGAGAGTCCGGCTCAGATAGTTCATTATATAAGTAATGAGAATGAAGGGCTTGCCAGGATTCTTGTAATAAAAGCACCGAAACCAGAGCAAACAGGACGTTTATTATAAATAATATGAGCGAGCTTATAAATAATTCAGGCTTCAGGAAGAATAAGCTAAAGGAACTTATCCTTAAACTTCATGAGGGCAGTGATCCTGCACAAGTCAGGTCTGAGCTTATAGAAACCCTCCGTTTTATTCCGTACGGAGAGGTTGTGGAAGTTGAACAGGAGCTAATCGGGGAAGGACTTCCGGAATCAGAAGTGCTTCGCCTGTGCGATGTTCACGGTGCGGTGCTCGATGGTCATATCGACCAAAGCGGTGCAAAACCTGTACCTGAAGGACATCCTGTCGATGTATTCAGGATGGAAAACATTGAACTGCTTGCTGTAATAAAGGAGACAAGGATACTGCTTGGAACCTTATATGCAGCATCCGGAGATAATTACAGGGAACAATTAAATAAACTTATTTCATGCTTCAACTCGCTTCTCGATGTTGACAAACACTATAAAAGAAAAGAGTACCTGGTTTTTCCATTCCTCGAAAAGAATGGGATTACCGGTCCCCCCAAGGTGATGTGGGGTAAACACGATGAAATAAGGGATCAGCTGAAAGGTGCTGTAGCATTATTAAGAACTGAAGGTATAAAAAGCTCAGACATAGAGGATGCTGATGAACTTTTATTCAGCCCTGTTCTCCAGGCTGTTGAAGAAATGATTAAGAAAGAAGAGGAGATTCTGTTCCCAATGTGTATGGATACCCTGACACCTGAAGACTGGTGGCAGGTACACAAACAGACTCTCGATTTCGGATTCACACTTTATGATCCAAAGACCGATTGGAAACCTGAAGGTTTTGAGTCTTTCAATGTAAGTACTCCCGGATCATCACATGAGAAAGGGGAGGTTAAACTGCCATCCGGAAGCTTTACTGCCGATGAGATAATGGCAATTCTGAATACACTGCCTTTTGATATGACATTCGTAGACAGGGATGATAAGGTAAAATATTTCACGCAGGGAAAAGAAAGGATATTTGCACGCAGCAGGTCTATTATTAACCGTGATGTGAGGCTTTGCCATCCTCCGGGAAGTGTCCATATAGTTGAGAAAATTATTGATGATTTTAAGAGCGGCAGGGCTTCCCATGCACCGTTCTGGATACAGATGCATGGAAAATTTATTCATATAGAATACTTTGCCTTACGCGGGGAGAATGATGAATACCTTGGCACTCTTGAGGTTTCACAGGATCTTACGGACCTGAGAAAGCTGGAAGGTGAGCAGAGGATAATCTCTTATGATAAAAAATAGAAGGAAATGGAGAAACTTATAATTACGCCAAAAACAAAGATTTATGACCTTCTTGAAGCTTATCCGGAACTTGAGGAGGTACTTACCGATGCTGCACCGGAATTCAGGAAACTAAGCAATCCTGTTCTCAGAAAGACTATAACCAGGATTACAAGTATCGCCCAGGCAGCTGTTATTGGCAAACTTAATGTTGAGAAACTCGTTAATCTTCTCAGGGCCAAAGCAGGACAGGATAGTATTGATAAGATTGATGAAGAAGGAGCAAAGTACAATACTGTTAAACCCGGATGGTTTTCCGAAACCATGATTAGTAATGAGATTAATATCGGTGAAATGCTGAATAAAGGTGATCAGCCTGTTCATGAGGTTATGTCAGCAGTCGGCGGGCTTTCAGAAAATGAAATACTAAAGATAGATGCGCCATTCATTCCAGCACCACTGATTGACAAAACTTTAAGCATGGGTTACAGTCACTGGATCGACGAAAATGAAAAGGGAGGTTACTTCGTATATGTTAAAAAATAAAGGGGCGTTCAGCCCCTTTTCCTTATATGGTATTTATTTGTTCTCCGAGATGTCGTAGATCTTTATCTCTGTAGCCTGCCTTGTGTAATCAGCTGCTTTAGCACCGAATTCCTTAAAGTAAGGAGCTGCAAAATGAGCATCTATAGCTGCCTGGTTCTTATATCTTTCAAAGAAAAGCAGGTTTGATTTATTTGAAGGGTCCTGGTATAATGTATACTCAAGGCAACCCTCTTCTTTATGGGTGCTTTCAATAATCGTTTGTGCTGCCTTTATGAATTCTTCCTCTTTGCCTGGTGTCAGAAATATTTTTGCAACAATCATCTTTTCACCGCTTACTGCAGTAACCTGCTTTTGTTCAGGTTGAGCCGTAGTGGTTGCCGGTTTATTATTGCATGATGTGATGAGTAACGCAGTAACTGCAAATAGTAAAAAAATAGACTTTTTCATGATATAGATATTGGGTTAGTTTGATGTCTCAGGTAAGGTTTCTTGTAATAATATCGTACAGTTGAGTCCTGTTAAATGGTTTTGCCAGGAGATCGCAGCAACCTGCTGCCATGGCTTTTGAGCGGTCATTGCCTTCAGCATATGCAGTCTGGGCTACAATTGGCAAACCCGGCCTGAGCTTGCTGATTATTGAAGTAGCCTCGTATCCATCCATTACAGGCATTTTCATATCCATCAGCACAAGATCAATCTTAAGGTCGGATTTGCAAAGATCAACAGCCTCGGCACCCGTCTCAGCATGGATAAGATTTACATTTGCGTTCTTCAGAAGCATTTCTAGCAACTGGTAATTAGACTTTTCATCCTCGGCAACAAGGATTGTCCTGGCAGACAGGATTGTATACCTGTCCACTTCCTTTTCCACCTTATCTTCTCTCGCTTCAACCGTGCTCTGTTTCAGTGGGATCTCAAAATGAAAGGTAGATCCTTTCTCAGGTTCCGATTCGACCTTTAATTTGCCTCCGAGTATTTTGACATATTCATATGAAATAGTCAGGCCAAGACCTGCACCTGGATATACCCTTGAAACAGACTTGTTTACCTGGTAGAAACGTTCAAAAATCTTCTGATGTTCCGACTCAGGTATCCCTATTCCCGTATCCATTACAGTGAAACGGAGACTGCTTCCATTGTTCTCGCATCGCAGTTCAATTTCGCCGCTGGCTGTGAATTTTAGCGAATTATTAAGAAGGTTGCAGAGCGACTGGTAGAGTTTAACTTCATCGGAGACTATTCTAAAACTGCCTTCAGGGATATTCAGGAGGCTGATCCTGAAATTCAGTCCGGCAAATGAAGCAAGTTCCTTATATTTTGATTCAATGTTATTTAGGACGTGGTGCAGGTCGAATTCTTTCTCGTTAAGCAGTACAAGTCCTGCTTCAAGTTGTGATATATTGAAGAGGTCATTTATAATATCAAGCAGCTGGCCTGTGCTGTTGTTTATAATGGCGGAGAAATAATTTTTTTCTTCCGGGCACAGGTCCTCCCGGCAAAGGAAATCAGAAAAGCCTATAATTGCATTAAGCGGAGTGCGTATCTCATGCGAGATATTGTGGATGAAGGCTGTCTTAAGCCTGTCGCTTTCCTCGGCCTTTTCCTTTGCACTTTCGAGTGTTGAGACGAGCATTGAATTCTCAAGAGCTACTGTTGCAATATTCGAAAAAGTCCTGCAAAGGTTTATATCTGATTCAGTGAATCTATACAACCTACCTGATGATGCGAGTATCAGTATGCCGTAATTCATGCCACCTGCAATCAGGGGGATATAAAGCACAGACCTCAGGTCCCTTGCGGAAATAATAACTTTTTCCTGTTCTGTAAGTGGTTCCTCTAGGATATCTTCAATGTACAGGGGAGCTTTAATATCAAGTGATTTATTAATGTGAGAATGGTCTTTTATCTCAGCTTTCCTGAATTCTGAAGGGAAGTCATCAGCAAGCGGGGGTATTGTCGATTCAAGATAAATGCTGGTCCCTTTTATCGAATATACAGCCGAAGTATCAAGATGGATCAGGCTGATAGCTGCTTCAAGAATATTTGTCAGGATATTCTTTTTATCCGATACTTCAAGCAGGCCGATTGAAGTTTGAAGCAACGAAGTTAGTCTTTCGTTGCTTTTTCTTATAAGCTCCTCATTTTCGACCTGGCTTGTTATATCCACCATTATTCCAAATACAGTTCTCCTACTCTTGTCGTAGAATGCAGTAGACCTGAGGTCAATGATTTTACCGGTTTTGGCGTTCTTTATCTTGAATTTTACCTCATAAGGAATATCTCTTTCGATAAGGTCTTTAAGGGCATTATCCAGTATTGTCCTGTATTCCGGAAGAGGGAAACCCTTAATGATTTTATAATCAAAATCCTGGTCGTCGAGACCATAAATTTTCATTGCACCTTCAGATCCGACAATCCTGCCTGTATCTAAATGAAGTTCCCAGTTACCGCTTTTTGAAGCTATCTCAGCCCTCTTCAGCCTGATCTCACTAACGGAAAGAGCCTCGATTCTTGACTCGAGTTCTGCGATCTTCCTGCTAAGTTCATTTTCAGGTTTCATAGGTCAGCTCAGGTGAACACAGAATTATGAAATGTATTTCCCCTTGTGGTTAGTAATGGATAGTACCAAATTTAAATATTTTCTATCTAAATAAAAAGTACTCCATTGAAATAGCTGATAATGAATGACATGAACTCGGTATTTTTAATGAAAAGGCTTGGATTGTTTATTTGCTTAGTACTTTGCCAATTACATTTAATCCTACTTTCCTTCCCTGTACGGAGCTTGTATCGGCGGTAAACCTGTAATGTATTCCGCCATAAACCCTGCTTATCGAAGCCTCTGACGCGGCTTCTGCAAATGAGTTAAAGTTCCTTTCCATCCCGATATATCTCAGGTCGGAAGTATCCCTGAATGCAAAGTTTTCCCCGAAGAGAGCTGTGAGAACTGTAGATGCAGAAGCTGAAATGCTGCTGTGACCGCTTGTATATTCAGGGAAAGGCGGAGTCTGCAGGAAAGGGAGCCATAGTTTGTCGACAGATTCATTTATGGCAGTGACAGGACGAATAAAACTGCTCCTGTATTTCTCATCCCAGCATGAAATAAATGCATCATGGAGCGCCATGGCTGTCAATGCATAGGCTTTGGCTGTTGTAACTGCATCGGCACCTGATTTCCTGCATGCAGTCGCACATATTCCCATCCAGTGGCCACCTGGCGTGATTTTCTTATTTCCGAACATCATATGACCCGAATGTTCAATCACCATTGGATTGTCATCCCAGTATCTCGCTATATCTTTTTGCTCCTGGGTGAGGTTTTTGTTAATGTTATAGACTTCCATCAGCCCTTTCTGATAAATACTGTTCGGATTATGGCTGAAAACAGGAGGTGGGGATGGCTTGAACTGAGAAGCTGAATCAAGTGCAAAAGGTTTCATTGTATTCCAGCACCATTCAACACCGTCAAGGTAATCGGGTGGCGTAGGCCTCCATTTTCCCTCTGCGTTACTTCCGAGGTACTTTGGCTTACCCCTCGATTGGATATAACCGTCTGCGTTGGCTCTCCTTAGTATTGCAATTGAAACACTGTCGCCGAATGCAAGAGACCTGTCGTAGGTTTCCTTATCAAGCAGGCTCTTATAATCATTATACAACGTCTCCTCATATGATTTAAGAGAATCAGCGGAGAATATTCTTACCTTCCTTGCAACCTCAAAAAATGCTTTTGTAGCTGATAGGGTGAAGTTGTAGTTTTTGCCTTTATCAGGAACAGGCATTCTCCCGAAACCGTTTAGCCTTTCTGCAACGGATGCAGCCCCGTCGTTGCTGAATCTTACAGCCTCATAAGAAGCGAGCGAAGTATATGCATAAATCCTGCTAGCCACAGGAGGGGTGAATACATCATAAATGATAACCTGAGTAAGTTTATCCTGGTTGTTGTGGAGGATTTCACTGTCTGAGGGCAGGGTGACCTTCTTTTGCTGGCATCCTGCAAAAGCTGCAATTGCGATTGTAAGAGATGAAATGAGGATTGTTTTTGTTTTCATAAGTTATTTTTTTAGCATGAATATTTTCAAAGGACCTTTATTCTGCGACGCTGCATAAAGTATTATTCCACCCGGACCTTTTAGTTTTACAAGGTCACGCCCGTCTCCAGGGATAAAGAACCCGCTTGTTGCACTGCCCTGTTCAGTGAAAGCTCCCCTGCCGTTTCCTGCTAATAATAGTCCGCTTATTGCATCATACCTGCCGATAAGTACATCGGTCCCGTAATCGTTTCCATTAATGAGTATGTCTTTATTGCCATCACCGTTAAAATCCCCGGTCGCCATGCCATGGAGAACCGAAAACTGCGCTTTACCGGGAAGCGGGAGCGGGGTGAATTTCCCGTTTCCATCATTTCTGAAAAGCATTGATCTGAACTCCCTGGCTTCCAGGACAAGAGCTTCCTTAAGCTGTGCAGGAGTAAAAAGGTTAACAGCTTCGGTTGTTGCAAAAGCCTTGAATGTTTTGAACCTGGCCCTGATAGAAAGCATCTGTTTTATAAGGTCATCCCTTCCCTGTGCAGGGAAACTCCTCATTGTTGTATCATCCTGGCTTGACATAAGCCATAGCGAAGTAAAGGCATCGTAGCTGCCGTTGTGATCGAAATCACTTCCATAGATTGTGACAGGATGAACAGGGAAGGTCTTGTAAAATGAGTTTAGCCCAAGATTTCCGGCAACAATATCTGTGTCTCCGTCATTATCGAAATCTTCGGCAGCAAGTGAACTCCACCAGCCTGAGAGGTTCTCAATACCGCTGCCTGGTGTAATATTCTTAAAGTTTCCTTTGTCATTTTTGAACAATGAGACCGGCATCCATTCACCTGCCACTACAAGGTCCTGCCAGCCATCATTATCGATATCTGTAAACACAGCATCTGAAATTATACCTATATCTTTCAGACCTGGTGCAGCCGTGGCAGTTATATCAGTAAACTTTATTTTCCCTTTTTCCGAATCATTCCTGTAGATAAAACCTGAAACAGGTTGAGGATAGCTCCATGGCTTCACCCTGCCCCCGATAAACAGATCATAATCACCATCATGATCAATGTCTGTTGCTTTAATGCAACTCTTGCTTATAAGGGCTTGTGGTAAAGCACCTTTCAGTTCAGAAAAATTTCCTTTCCCATCGTTAAGATACAGGTGGTCATTATAAGAATTGCTGCCACCCTCATCAATATATCCCCCTGCAACTATTATCAGATCACTGTCACCGTCACCATCAACATCGATCAGAAGCAATCCGCCGTCATCGTATTTTTTAGTTTCATCTTTTTCTTTTCCTCCGAGGTAGCTCTTTACAAATCTTTCATCCTTCTGCTGAATGAAAATAGTCGTACAGTATCCGGCAGAGCCGCCTGCAACAATATCGTCAAGACCATCATTGTTAAGATCTCCGGTAGCGAGCCGCGGACCGTATTCAGACAGTTTGTGAGGAATAAGTTTCTGAATACTGAAATCAGTGAAATCCTCCTGCCTGTGAATGAAAGAGATCCCTGTTGCAGAGGTAATATCTGTAAATAATGCTGATGGCTTAAGCCCGGCAACCTGCCTGGCGGGCACGGCGTCTGAAAACCTCACATCCGTGGTCTTGTCTATGGCAGGATTTATAATTGTCTGTGAAACAAAGCCTGGCCATAAAGCAACAAGCGAATCAAGATGGGTATTTTCTCCGAGTCCGAAATGGGCAATATTCTCAGAGCTTGATATATATCCCCTTGAAGGCTCATTTTCCCAGACCTGTGTATGCCCTGAATACCATATCCGGGCTGTTGCTCCCAGGCCATTTTTATTATTCCTGTCACCCGTAAACTTTATACGGATAAAATGATTCTTGCCCTGGTTCTTCTCTACCGTCATGTTCCTGTAAACCGATGCCTTGTCGTTTATATTATTAACAACAAGATCCAGGTCTCCATCCCCGTCAATATCTCCATAAGCAGCACCATTTGAAAATGTCTTTTCCGAGAACCCCCAGGCCGATGATTCATTTGTAAAGGTCAGGTTGCCATTATTCCTGTAAGCGTAATTATGTATCTTAACTTCAGGTACCTGTTTTAAAAGTTCCATCTTAGGTGTCGACATCCATCCGTTTGCCCTGTACATGCCGAAATCGCGGTCTGTTATATCTTTCGGGAAGCCGTTAGCTATGAATAAGTCTTTTAACCCGTCGTTGTCGAGATCAGCAATGAGAGAGGTCCAGCTCCAGTCTGTGGCTTCAATGCCTGCGTAATAGCCTATCTCACTGAATACAGGAAGGCTGTCTGCCGATATCCCGGGATTACCCTGGTTAAGCTGCAGGGTGTTTCTTGTGTACTGGTAGTTATAACCATATCTCTCAGAGTTCTGATAAAACTGGTAACTCGCAGGCGGAAGCATCATTTTCTTCCTGTAGTTATCTTCAGGATTCATATCCAGGGTAATCACATCCATAAGGCCATCGTTATTGATATCGGCAATGTCATTACCCATTGCGCTGTTTGAAGTATGCCTGAAGCACGAGGATAGTTTCTCTGTAAAAGTCCCGTTTTTGTTGTTGATCCACAGGAGATCATTAGACAGGTAATCATTACTTACATAAATATCTTTCCATCCGTCGTTGTTTATATCGGTTATTGAAGCCTGGTTCCCAAAGCCTTCACGTCCTATTCCTGAAATTGCCGTAACATCGGTGAAAACAGGATGATGTAATGAATCATTCCAGTCATTTCTTAACAATCTCCCACCATTACTGACTATACCTCCGGATGAGGGTTCATGGAAAACATATGGGGAGTTTCTGTCATTTATTTCATTTACAGTCAGGTAAACATCAAGGTCTCCATCATTGTCATAGTCAAAAAATGCAGCCTGTGTTGTGTGCGAATCATTATCAAGGCCATACTCGGCAGCCATATCCCTGAAACGTGGTATTCCGTCATTGCCCGGCCCCTGGTTAATATAAAGGATATTGCGTCTTTTCTCCGGATCCTTTAGAAGAGTTGCACTAATGTAAATATCGAGAAAGCCGTCATTGTTGATATCAGTAAGGGCTACACCCCTGCACCATTTTCCTTCTCCGTCAGTACCCGCTTTGTCAGTAATATCAGTGAACCTGAAATTGCCCTTATTCAGATATAACCTGCATGAACTTGTATTACCTGTGAAGAAAAGATCAGGTCTTCCGTCATTATTGAAGTCACCTATGCCAACACCGCCCCCGTTATAAACGTTTCCATTGTCGAGCTGGTTAAGTGAATCAGTTTCTGTTATTGTATTTGTGAAATCAATTCCTGATTTACCCGGTGATATTTTTCTGAACAGGGTTTTATTGTCAGTACATGATCCGCCAATGATAACAATAACCATCATTATCACAAGTAAATTCTTATAAGGTAAAGTCATTTCTTTCAGGTTAGGATATAAAGAGAAACATACAGGCTGATGATTTGGTTCAATGGCCTGATTTATATATTAGCTGCCTGTGTCTTAATTAATATGGACCAAAATCTTCCTGATTGAACTCTTTTGTTTAAATTTATTATTGAAAAACATTAGCTGATACCATGTCTGAAAATAAGGACCAAACAACGTCAAAATCATTTAAACAAAATATCATCAGGAAGCTTAAAAGGTTCTTCCTGATGCTGTGTGTTGTGGTTGCGATCATAATAGCCGGCACTGTCTACTGGAGGTACTTCTATACTTACAGTGATGGGTACAGGGCTGGCCTTTTGCAGAAGTTTTCACGCAGGGGTAATCTCTTTAAAACGTATGAAGGAGAGATGATACTCAGCAGTATAACAAGCAGTTCAAATGTGGCGCTTGCATCGGAGAAGTTTAATTTTTCTGTAATAAATAAGAACATCTGGCACCAGATGGATACCCTGCAGGGCCAGGTAGTGATAGTACACTACATCCAAAAGAAAAAGGCTGTTTTCTGGAGGGGAGATTCGGAATATCTTGTTGATAGTGTGAGGGTAAGGCGTTAATTAACATTTTGAATTTAAATTACTTATCATGAGAAGCCAGGCTTATCCTTCATTGTACCAGGTTAATACACGAGTCAGCCTTACCTCTCTTTCTGCTTCACTCGGGCACAGGGCCATCCTTGATGATATTCCTGACCAGGACCTCGACAGGTTTGTTGCACTTGGATTTGAATGGATATGGCTTCTGAGTGTATGGCAGACAGGCAGTGCAGGTCAGCATCTTTCACGGCGTAACCCGATCTGGAGGAAAGAATTTGAGGAAACACTTAGCGATCTTAAGGATGAAGATATTGGTGGCTCCGGTTTTGCAATAAGATCATACACAGTGAGCAACGAAATAGGAGGGGAGGAAGCACTGAAACGCTTCAGGCAGCGACTTTCCGACAGGGGGCTTAAGCTGATGCTCGATTTCGTCCCTAACCATACAGCAATTGATAATATCTGGGTTGCTGAACATCCTGACTTTTTTATAAGGGGCAGTGAAGCCCTTCTTGCAAGGGAGCCGATGAACTATACAAGGGTGGAAACAGGGCAAAGTGATATAGTTCTTGCACATGGACGTGATCCGTATTTCCCGGGCTGGGTTGATACCCTCCAGCTCGATTACGGGAATCCCGACCTCGAAGAGGCTATGAAAAATGAACTTGTTAAAATATCAGGAATGTGCGATGGGGTCAGGTGCGACATGGCTATGCTTGTTCTTCCTGAAGTTTTTGAGAAGACCTGGGGAATAAGATGCAGGCCTTTCTGGCCTGATGCAATCAGAAGGGCAAAAGAGTCAAATCCGTCTTTCACACTGATGGCAGAAGTATACTGGGATATGGAATGGACTATGATCCAGCAGGGCTTCGACTATGCCTACGATAAAAGATTGTATGACAGGCTTAAGGAAGGTTTTGCAAAACCGGTAAGGGAGCATTTCCATGCCAGCCAGGATTACCAGTCGCATATGACAAGATTTCTCGAGAACCATGACGAACAAAGAGCTGCAAAGGAATTTCCAGACGGTAAGTATCAGGCAGCTGCAGTTCTTACTTTCCTCTCGCCGGGAATGAAGTTCTTTCACCAGGGACAGATGGAAGGTCGGTTAAAGAAGGTTTCTCCGCACCTTGTAAGGGCCCCTGAAGAGCCACCTGTTGACTCACTTATCGAGTTTTATGAGAAATTGTTTAAGCTTCTTAAAATGCCCGTTTTAAGGTACGGCAACTGGCAGCTTACTGAATGTACCCAGGCTTGGGAAGGCAACAGATCATTTGAAAAGTATATCGCGTTTACATGGGAGGGCAATGATAATGAGCGAATACTCATTACAGTAAACTATTCATCTGCCAGGGGACAATGTTATGTAAGGATACCTTTTAAGGGGCTCGGGAATTCAGACTGGATATTGACCGATTTGTACAGCGGTAACTCTTTTGTCAGGCAGGGTGACGACCTGAAAACAAGAGGCCTTTACCTTGATGAGCCGGGATGGAAGATCTACATCTTCTCCCTTGGTAAAGGCCCCTCTGATTCTTAACCCTGTACTACCTTGTAAGGAAAGACCTTTTTTCTTCCCTGCATATATATTGAATTGCCCATTTCCCTGACTGACCGGCAGGAGGGAGACCTCCGCCCGGGAATAGCCACTGGCCCGCCATATAAAACTTCTTAAGACCAGGTAGTCGCATGCTGAGATTTTTCATAAGGTTTTTGCTTGATGGAAGAAAGCCTTCATAAGCACCCTTCCATACACCTGTGTATCTTACATCTGTAACAGGTGTGGCCACATCACAAACCTCAATATAATCTGAAATTCCCGGGTAGCGTTTTTCCAGCAATTCCCTTGCTTTTTCTTCAATGAGTTCCTTTTCTTTATAGTAATCTTCTTTGCCAATCGAATTCCAGTTCTCCCAGGCAGATTCAAACCTTATCACTATTACCGACTTTCCTTCAGGGGCCATTGTGGGATCATATACATAATTCATAATCGAATATCCCGATCCGACAGTCGTTCGTCCTATTTTGAGTCCCGGCTCCATAATACTTTCTGCAGGTGAATCAGATTCGATCTTCTTTTTAATGCCGAAAGATACCTGCACCAGCGGGGTGAAAAGTTCCCACTTATCATATGCCTCTTTGAATTTTTTATCCAGGTACTTGCCATCAAGCATCTCAAAGATTGTTGAATAACCGTCAGCTGCGCTTATTACATAATCTGCCTTGATTGTTGTTCCATCGGAAAGAACTACACCTTTAGCTGAATTATTTTCGACAATGATTTTCGTAACTCTCTTCCTTGTTGTAAGAATGCCACCAAGATCTGTATATCTTTTTGTCATTCTCTGAGCCATTGGAAGCGAACCGCCGATCAGGTAGCCTGCATTTTTCTGGTTGAACCATGCAAACATCATTATGAATGCAAGGGCAGAAAAATCCCTTTCACCAAACATGGAATTGAAAAAGTACCTGAGTTTCTCATTCCTGAATTGTAGTTTTTCAAAGTAATCCTTAGTGCTTTTCCTGCCATATTTCATGAACAGGGTCAGAACAGGAAACATTGAAGACATTGATGCAAGAGTCTCTCCCATTTTCCTTATGCCGGGAGGATCTGCATATGGCCTGAGGAATGAGGATTTTCTCATCTCCCTGCACATTTTTCTTATACTGTCAGTATCCTCTGGTGCAAGGCTGACCAGGTATTCTTCCCACCTGTCAAGACTTGTGTAAATAATAAACTCCGAACCATCTGGTGCAAAGATCTTTGTGTGGATGTCGTGATCGATGACTCTTACATTTTCATCCAGTACCCCTGTTTCCTTCCAGATATCATTGAAAGGTCCGTTCCTTGTACCAACCAGCCAGTGGAGGCAATAGTCAAAACGATAGCCCTTCCTGTCCCAGGCGGTGCACTGACCTCCGGTTATTGAATGCATCTCAATTATCTCAGCATCGAACCCGTTGAGTCTGGCATAAATGCCAGCTGAAAGACCAGCCACACCGCCACCGATAATAACAATTTTCTTACTCATGATAATATATTTGTTTTCCTTTCATGTGACAGGCACCTTTTATGTCAGGTTAACCTGTGTGATGCAAAGGAAATACAGCAATAGCTATCAAAGAGTATGATTTCGGTGAACGGCGGAAATCAGCCAGTGAATTTCAGATTGCCGGGTATTACCGGGATAAGGTGTTCAGTCTTTAATACACCTTACATTCATCCCGGTAGCTTTCTGTGTGTTGCTTGTGTTAATATTATTAAAGCTGAAATATATGTACCTGAACCATCCATTGTCAGCAGAACTTTCGGTTCCCGACCACCAGTATGCTGCCTTGAGCTGGTTCCCGAAGCCTCCTGAATACTTCCTGTAACCTCCCGGAATGGCAGTAAATCCATAATCATCTGTCTGGCTTACATTTGGTTCCTGCCAGTGTGAGTTACCAGCTTCCATTAACTTTGGTGCTGCGTCAGATTCTCCGCCAAGGTATGTTGTAAGTGTACTCCATTCACTGTTTGATGGTACATGCCAGCCGGCAGGGCATAGTTTACCAGTGCTGACAGCATAAAAATTGTAAAGGGCACCATAAACTATGGAATCATTGTTATACCAGCAATAAGCTGCAACTGCTGAATCGGCCCAGAATGTATCACTTGTCAGAAAAGTAAGCGGGGTTCCGTCGTTAAGTTTTGTAACAGCAATATTTTCAGCCATCCAGGTCTGGGTGCCTATCACTATGGTCTTGTAGACATTATCCTCCCCGTCTGTCATAGTGCCATAGGTAAGTCCTGTGTTGAAATTGATTGTGCTTTTAGACGGATTTGTTGTTGTGAACGTGGTATCACCTCCATAAAAAGTTCCGAGTGAACAAACAGTTTTTAACCTGTAATGGTACTTGGTTCCGGGAGTAAGACCGTTAAGGTAACCATAGACAAAAACAGCTGATGAACCGGTTGAAGTAAACGGGCTCGCTTCCAATGAAGAACCATAATCAGTTGTTAAACCATATTCAAGATATGAATTAACTTCACTTCCATTAGGGTTTACCACACCAACCATAGTCGCCCATTTCTGCCCAACCCACTTGGCTACTGTTGTTGAAGCAACCGGTTCGACGGGGTCGCTTTTCTTTTTACATGATGATAAGCTGATCAGCAGCGAAAGAGAAAGTAAAACAGGTATTCTTATTATTGAAAAAGTTCTCATCTTGAATTCCTTTATAAATATCAACGTTTGAAGAGCCGTAAAATTATGCATAAACTTCAAGCATAAGGTTATTGGAACTTACTTTTTTTAACCTGCTGCTAATAACCTTTGTTTTAAAATATAGTACTTTGTATTACAGGAAATTAAACTCCGGGCTGACTTTTCCTCAATATCCTTCCCATCCCTGGTATATCGGGTTTTTCAATACCAAGTACAACAGCTACGAAGATAAATACAAGTAATGTATGGAAAGCAATGCTCGCAACGCGGCTGCCTATATCTATTAATATGCTTACCCTGTATAGGAGGAACGAAAGGCCCAGGTAACCGAAAAATTTCAGAAGGTTATATTTTATGTGATAATATTTCTGCCCGATAAAATATGACAGTATCATCATAATACCATAACAGATAAATGTTGCCCAGGCAGAACCGTAATATCCATGAACCGGGCTGTCGGCTGATAAAGGTATCCACCAGAAATTCAGGACCAGGGTTATTACTGCGCCAATTACTGAGAGCCATGCCCCCCATATTGTTTTGCCTGTCAGTTTATACCAGATCGAGAGATTATAGTACACACCGAGGAAAAGGTTAGCCATCATGAGAACCGGTATAACCCCCTTGCCTGCCCAGTAATCCTTCCCTACAAGAATAGGCAGTATAAAGTCGTCGAGGTATACCATTGTAACAAGGTAAATAAGTGAGACAACAATAATGAAATAATCCATGATCTTTGAGTAGGTTTCCTTAGCATCTTTTTCCTTCGCCTGTGCGAAAAAGAAAGGCTCGGCAGCATACTTATAAGCCTGGATGAATATTGTCATAAGTATCGAGATCTTGTAACAGGCGGCATAAATACCAACCTGTGAACTTGCAATATTGGCAGGGAGTAAATACCTCAGGAGAAGCCTGTCGAAGGTCTCGTTAACAATACCTGCCATCCCGGCAAAGAGAAGCGGAAATGCATACACGAACATTTTTCTCCAGGTATCCGCTGAAAATTTCCATTTCACGGAAATTATCTCTCGTGAGAGAAGTGCAAGAGTAACTGCACTTGCTATAAGGTTTGAGATAAATATGTATTCAATACCCCAGCCCGGTACCTTGAAAACATTTACAAAATGACCGGGAAGGCTATTTGGCCAGTGCTTCAATATATATGGACAAAGCAGGATGAAGAACAGGTTGAGCCCGATGTTGAGAACAATACCTGTCATTTTGATTGCAGCAAACTTTACAGGCCTGTTTAATGCACGAAGCCTTGCAAAAGGTATGGCTGCAATGGCATCAAGTGCCAGTATCCAGGCAAACCATGTGACATAATTGCCATGGCCTTTGTAATCGATGAGGTCAGCTATACTGTCAGACCAGGTGGAAACTGAGACCAGGAACACTATTGAAGTGATTAGCAGGGATATCATTCCAGTGCTGAAGAGCCTGTCTTTGTCCTTTTCCTGCTCATTGAACCTGAAAAATGCAGTTTCCATTCCATATGTAAGGACAACCATAAGGAATGAAGCATATGAGTAAAATACGTTTACAGTACCATAGGCACCGGTAACAAACACCCTTGTGTATAGGGGTACCAGGAGGTAACCAAGTATCCGTCCCAGGATACTGGGTATACCATAGATCGCAGTTTGTCCTGCCAGTTTTTTTACGGCTGTCACACCGCAAAGATAAGTATTCTGAAGACGGTTATGTCAGAAGTTCCAGGATTATGTAAACAGAATTTTATCAATCATATTCTGGCATTCTGAAACATTTATTTATCCAGATTCATAATTTTATTTTAGTGAAATAACTGGCAAAAAGTTTAAACTCTTTAAAAAACGAGATTAATCTGGTATGCAACGCAGGAAATTAAAAGAAGAGTCCGGGATATACTCTATTTGGTATCTCCCGGACCCGAAGTGATGTCATCACAATTAATCCTTACCACCACCTTGCGTATCGTCTGCTGAACCTTCTCAGGAATGTATGATACTCCCCGGTTGCATTATTCTTAACTTTCACCAGTGTCATATGCGGATGTTCGGGAGCTTCGGAGAAAGTTATTGTATAATTCCACGACTGCAGCCCTTCAATGGTTACAATCATTGTCCCGGAAGCGAGTACTGGCGTACCCTTGTAAAAGATCATCGTTATCGGTGTTGCGGCATCGACTGTCTTTGAATAGGATTCGTTAAACTCGTTCTGGCCTGTAACCGATCCTGACCATGTGATTGTGTCTTTAGCCAGTATATTCTTGAACCTGGCTGTTGCCCATGAGGCACCTCCTACATTTGAGAAGTTAAGATATGCTGTCCTTACCTTCGCCACAACCCTTGTGAACTTAAGGCTGTCAGACACACCTGTCTTTGTTATGGCGTAATTCAGGCTGCCTGTTATGTTATCCCTTGCAACAACCCTAAGGCTTGTGAAACCGTTGAAATTAGACTGTATTGTCTGCCTTGTTACAGTCCTTGTTCCACTTACCGTCACTGTCGTGCTGTCGGTTGTAATAGAGAAATTCTTAAAAACCTGCACCCTTGTGACAAGCAACTTATTGTTTCCGGCAGTAACAGTGACCTGTATCTCACCATTTTTAATGAAGCTCTCATTTGCCGTACTGTCCTGGTAATTATTATAAGTGATAGTAATTACCTTCGGAAAGGTTGTACTGTCGGGATGATCGACTGTTACAGTCCTTGAACCTGTTAAAAGAGCATCCTTCAGGCTGGTTGTTGAATAATTAAGAACCTGCAGCTGATCGAGCGTATTGTCGATCTCCATTTCATTTTTATCGGCAACAGCATCCTGCACATCAACATTCTCAACCTTAATGCTCTCATCAGAAGGCATAGTATTGAGCGGATCATTATTTGTACTGTTCTTATTACAAGATGTAAATACAAGAGCAGATGCCGTGATAATCATCAGTGAATAAATCTTTACGCTGGTTTTCATCTTTAAGATAATTTGGTTTGTATAGTTAAATACTTTATGAAGATTTTTCTCTTAGAGACCTGACAGTTGAAAAGGTTTAATCATACAGTGTATTTTTCTATAACGAAACAACCAGAATAAATATTTTTTGATTTCTACCCCCTTTCCCGTTTCCCCCATTGGGGGAAAGCTTTATTTGAGCTCCTTCCCCCAGTGGGGGAAGGTTGGGATGGGGGTAAAAACATAGAAAGGAAGACAGACTGCCGGGAGGCCATCGCGACAAGCTGGCAATTTCTTTTCGCTCCTTCCGGGGGAAGGTCGGGATGGGGGTAAAATTCTCAAATAACAATTTCTAATTTATAGATCTAAATAGTATTGGGTTTAGATTAATGATTTCAATGATCATTAGGTAATTAATGGATTTATTTAATTTATTCTTTTAAATTTGCCACCTGTTTTCATTATATATTTTATTTTGATTAAGAAATGACAATAAAGGGCCCGGTTTTCAGGAGGATTGCGATTAAAGTCGGGAGTAACGTTATTACAAACCAGGACGGCTCGCTCGATACATGGAGGATATCAAGGCTCGTGGAGGATATTTTTGTCCTGTATAAAAACGGGATAGAGGTCATACTCGTATCCTCGGGAGCCGTGGCAGCAGGAAGGAATGATGTAACCCCGTCGAAGAAGACCGACATTATGGTAGCGCGCCAGGTTTGGGCTGCAATTGGCCAGGCAAAACTGATTTCAAGTTACCAGTACCTTTTCGGAAAGTACGGCATCCCGGCTGGCCAGGTTCTGGCAACAAAGGAAAGTTTCCGCGACAGGATGCACTACCTGAATATGAAAGGATGCATCTCAGCAATGATAGAAAACAAAGTACTGCCTATAGTTAATGAGAATGACACGATTTCAGTAAATGAACTGATGTTCACCGATAACGATGAGCTATCAGGGCTGATATCATCTATGATGGATTGTGATTCCCTGATAATACTTTCAAATGTAGACGGGATTTTCACAGGCGATCCGGGTTCTGAAGGTGCGGAACTTATCAGGGAGGTGGGTGAACATGATTCAGAAATCCGCAAATACCTTTCACCCTCAAAATCGGGTTTTGGCCGCGGTGGCATGATAACAAAATGTAACACTGCCCTGAAGCTCGCCGCTGAAGGGGTGGATGTCTTTATTGCAAACGGTTCAAGAGATTCTGTTATTTCCGATATAGCCAGGGGCAGGGATGTTCCTTATACAAGATTTGTTGCCCGTGAGGTAAAAACGACAGGTGTAAAGAAATGGATCTCACATTCAGAGACTTTTGCCAGGGGCTCTGTGAGAATTAATAAAGGTGCCAGGGAAGCTCTTCTCAGCGACAAGGCCTCAAGCCTTCTTATGATCGGTATAACTGAGGTGGATGGATATTTCAGGAAAGGGGATATTATCAGCATAATTGATGAAGATGGAAAATATCTTGGCCTGGGTAAGTCAGAGATTGATTCAAGAAGGGCCGAACAGTACCTCGGACAGAAACTTCTTAAACCACTTATACACTACGATTACCTTGTGATTAGTGATAAATATGTACCCCCGTCGAAGGCTTAATAAAAAATCCGGGATAAAGAATGAACTGTACACCTGTATTTAAAAGGGTTTCTGCCTCTTCATCGTCGCTGATCGCAACTGGTGAGAAGAATATTATAAAGGCACTTAAAACCCTTGCGGCTGACCTTGAATCTTCAGTGAATGAGATTATCACGGAGAACGGGAAAGACCTCTCGAGGATGCCTGCTTCTGATCCGCGATATGACAGGCTTCTTTTAACACCAGCCAGGATTAAGGATATTGCAATGGATGTAAGGAAGGTATCAGCATTACCTGATCCTGCAGGCCGGATACTGGATGAAAAAATCCTCCCAAACGGCCTCAATATAAAAAAGATATCTGTGCCCTTCGGTGTCGTTGGCGTTATTTTTGAATCACGTCCGAATGTTGTGATTGATGTATTCAGTCTCTGTCTCAGGTCACGGAATGCCTGCATACTAAAAGGAGGATCTGATGCCAGGGATACGAATGCCATCCTTGTTAAAATTGTGAAATCGTCACTCGAAAAGGCAGGCATAAACAGCAATATTATCGAACTGCTTCCACCCGGAAGAAAAGAGACAGCCCAGATGCTGACTGCAACAAGGTATATAGACCTTGTTATTCCCAGGGGAAGCCGCGGACTGATTGATTATGTCAGAGAAAATGCTAAAGTACCTGTAATAGAAACCGGGGCAGGAATCTGCCATACATATTTTGACAGATCCGGTGACCTGGAAAAGGGGAGCAGTATAATTCACAATGCAAAAACACGCCGCATAAGTGTCTGCAATGCCCTGGATTGTCTGATAATCCATGAAGATCGTCTTAATGATCTCCCTGCACTTGTTGAAAAATGCGCAGCATCCGGTGTCATAATATATGCTGACCCGAAGTCCTTAAGGGCTCTCAGGGGTAAGTATCCCGACACTCTGTTGAAGAAGGCAGTTAAGGATTCGTTCGGTACAGAGTTCCTTTCCCTCAAAATGGCAGTGAAAACAGTACCTTCATTTGATAAAGCACTTTCCCATATTGCTGAGTACGGATCGAAGCATAGTGAGGCGATTATTGCAGAAGATAAAAAGACAGCAGATCTGTTCCTTAAGCTTGTCGATGCTTCATCAGTATACTCAAATACATCAACTGCTTTCACAGATGGATCCCAGTTCGGGCTTGGTGCTGAAATAGGAATTTCCACACAAAAACTTCATGCAAGGGGGCCGATGGCACTTGAAGAGCTCACAAGCTATAAGTGGGTCATCGAAGGAAATGGACAGGTAAGAAAGTAGATTACTCTCTTTCCCGTTTCCCCCAGGGGGGAAAGGCTGGGAGGTGGTCCTTACAAAAAATATAAAGTAGTGTATTCAGGCATTCGGATTTATAATAAATATTACCCTGGAATTTAAAAAATAAAGTAAATATTAATAATAGCTTGTAAATATTAAAATAATGCTTATTTTTGAACCTGTAATGAAATTTGATCGTCTCCATACAACAACAACCGGCACTACAGGTACATGGCCATTGTATCCGGGTTGTTGCGTTTAGAATGTTAGTATTGTTGAAGAGTTCAAACCACCCCGGAAACAGGGTGGTTTTTTTATTTAAAGAATTATGAAAGTATTAAAATTTGGAGGTTCATCGGTAGCAAACCCTGCTGTAATAAACAAGGTTATATCCATTGTTTGCGATGAAGCATCACGCAGTGAGGATCTGTGGATTGTTATTTCTGCCCAGTCGGGTATCACGAATCAGCTTGTTCAGCTTTGTGATTTTATAGTGACAGATCCAGAAAAATGTGAAGGGATAATAAGATCCATTGAAGAACGGCATATAAATACAGCCCGGGCACTGCTTCCTGCCGGCAACCAGCCAGAGGTAATTGCAGAAATACTGGCTCTCTGCAACCGGCTTAACGAACTTGTAAAAGGTGCCTCGCTGGTTGGGGAAGTAACTCCAAGGACAAAAGACCTGGTTCTGAGTTTCGGGGAGAGGCTCTCGGCTTCTTTGATGTACCTGATATTAAAGCATAAGATTCCTTCAGTACAGCTTGCCGATTCGACAAAGCTCATAAGGACTGATTCACAATTCGGAAATGCGAGAGTCGATTTCGGTGCCACTAACAGGTTGCTTGAGGAGTATTACGGGTTAAGGAAAGGAGTGCGGGTGGCTGCAGGGTTCATTGCTGCTTCCGTTCGAAATGAGATAACAACCCTGGGAAGGAACGGTTCTGATTACAGTGCATCAATAATCGGTGCAGCCCTTGGAGCAGAAGCAATAGAAATATGGACTGATACTGACGGGGTGATGACCTCCGATCCGGCACTGGTTGCCAGTGCAAGAAATATCAGGCAGCTTACATACAGTGAGGCAATGGAACTCTCTCATTTCGGGGCGAGGATAATATTCCCAGCTTCCCTGCAACCGGCCATGCAGATCGGCATACCCCTGGTTATCAAAAATACCTTCAACCCTTCGCACCCCGGAACAAGGATTTGTTCAGAGCCATTAAGTGAAGGAGCTTATATAAAAGGTATCAGCTCCCTCCGAAATATATCTATAATAAATGTTGAAGGTTGCGGTATGGTAGGAGTTGCAGGCATTGCCGCGAGGATGTTTACTGCTCTGTCGGCAGGAAGAATAAGCGTGATTATGATCAGCCAGGCTTCATCAGAACATTCAATTTGTATTACTGTTTCAGGCGATGAAGCATCGACTGCCACAAGGATTCTAAGGGAAACATTTTTTGAGGAACTCAGAACCGGCTTAATTTCGACTGTCACCTGTGAAGATAACCTTGCCATCATTTCTGTCGTCGGTGAGAATATGAGGAACATGCCAGGCGTTGCTGCCAGGGTTTTCGAACCAATGGGTAAGAACGGCATAAACATTAAAGTCATATCACAGGGGAGCTCTGAACTTAATATCTCATTTGTCGTCAGGGAACACGATCTTGGTCCGGCTTTAAATATCCTCCACAATGAAATGTTTGAAAAGATTGAGGTTCAAGGTTAAGAATTAAATAAATGGAAGAAAATAAAAAAGTTGTTAAGGCATTTGCCCCGGCTTCAGTCGCCAATGTTGGTCCTGGATTTGATTTCATGGGTTTCGCTATGAGCGGGGCAGGTGACATGGTCACAGTTTCATTCAGCAAATCGGGAAACGGGTCATTTCGTGTGTACGGGAAATATGCCGATGCAATTCCGGATGACCCTGAAAAAAATACCGCAGGCGTGGCGATACAGGCCTTTCTCGACGCATACAACCCGGGGTCTGAAAAGTTCGATGTTGTACTTGAGAAAAACCTGCCCCTCGGAAGCGGTCTTGGTTCAAGTGCATCCAGTGCTGCAGCTGCTGTCTTCGCCCTGAATCACCTGCTGGGAAATCCTTATGAGACTCAGGGGCTCATCCAGTTTGCAATGGAAGGAGAACGGATAGCATGCGGTACGGCTCATGCTGATAATGCAGCTCCTTCACTGCTGGGCGGTTTTATAGTTATCAGGCGTCACAATCCGCTGGATGTAATAAAGATCAAATGCCCCGACGATTTGTTCTGTACTGTTATTCATCCCCACATAGTTGTGAAAACATCTGATGCCAGGAGGATATTAAGACGTGAGATACCAATGGCTGATGTTACTGCCCAGTGTGCAAATGTTGCATTCCTTGTGGCAGGACTTACAACAGGAGACTTTGATCTCATTGGCAGATCGATGGAGGACATTCTTGCCGAACCCAGGAGGATTCAGCTTATCCCGGGTTTCAGGGAAGTAAAAGCAGCTGCGATTGAAAACGGGGCTCTCGGTTGTAATATATCCGGTTCCGGCCCTTCGTTGTTTGCACTCTGCAAGGGTAAAGAAACTGCCATAAGGGTTGCCGCTGCTATGCAGCAAAGTTTATCTGAAGCAGGACTGGATTCCGATAATTACATTTCCGGTCTCAATTCACCGGGGGCAGTTATTGTTTAGGTTTTAATTTATACCAGATGTTATTCTACAACATAAATAATCCGGCACAGGTTAGCAACCTGAAGGATGCTGTATTTTCGGCAATAGGCGTTGGTGAGGGGCTGTATATGCCGGCCTCAATACCCCGGCTCAATGAAGATTTTTTCTCCCATCTTCAGGGCATGAACCTCAGGGAGATTGCTTTCCGGGTGAGTTCTACGATGCTTTCTGACGATCTGCCTCTGCAGGCTATTGAAAGGATTTGTGAGAAAGCATTCACATTTGATATTCCATTAAAACAGCTTGATGAAAATATTTATGTGCTGGAACTTTTTCATGGCCCAACACTGGCATTTAAGGATGCCGGTGCAAGGTATATGGCAGCACTGTTTGAATATCTTCTTGAACAGGAAGAAAGACAGGTTACGGTTCTTGTTGCCACATCGGGCGATACAGGAAGCGCCGTTGCAAGCGCTTTTTACGGGTGTAAGGGAGTAAACGTGATAATCCTTTTTCCATCGGGAAGGGTCAGCCATATCCAGGAAAAGATGCTTACGACTATGGGTGGAAATATTACTGCTGTTGAGATCAATGGCGATTTTGATGATTGCCAGAGCCTCGTAAAACAGGCTTTCTCTGATCCGCTTTTAAAAAATACAATAAAACTGACCTCTGCAAATTCAATAAATTTTGCAAGATTATTTCCCCAGTCATTTTATTACTTCTATGCACTGGCCCAATTGCGAGTCAATAATAAACACGTTACAATAAGTGTTCCAAGCGGAAATTTCGGAAATCTTACGGCTGGCCTCATGGCTTACCGGATGGGACTGAACGTTGAAAAATTCATAGCTTCCACGAACAGGAACCACGCTGTCGTTGACTATCTCGAATCGGGAGAATACATGCCCGGCAAATCCATTCCGACTATTACAAATGCTATGGATGTGGGTTCACCCAATAATTTTCCAAGACTTAAACGAATTTTTAATGATGATCATGAAGCAGTCTCCTCTATGATAAGGGGTTACTGGTTCAATGATGATGAGACAATGGATGGCATACGTGAGCTTTATAATAGATATTCTTATATCTCTGATCCACATGGTGCAGTTGCTTGGCTTGGACTAAAAAAATATTCTCCCCCAGCAAAGAACCCGGGTATATTTCTTGAAACGGCTCATCCCGTGAAATTTATGCCTGTGGTTTCAAATGCCCTTGATATTGACCCGGACTTGCCTGAGAAGATCAGGTATTATCTTGAATCCGAGGGAAATGCAGTAAGGATGGAGGCCAGTTACAGCAGGTTCCGCGATTTCCTTTTAAGCACAGCCGGATAGCGCTTTTCATTTTAATTTGATTTTTGGCCCGAAATAAGTGGGTTCCGGATTTGAAAAAAGTTATTCATCGTACTACCTTTATGATGAAAAGTTTTAGAACTATCGGACCTGACCTGACCAAAACCATCCCTTTGTATGAAAAAACTATTCGTTTCAATCTTCTCGCTTGTATTAATCCTTACATTATGTCTTTGTGGCTGTAAACATAAAGGCATTAAATATACAAGGGGTATAGGAGTTTACCCCGGCGATCCCACTGAGGATTTCTCCCCGGTTCTTGAAAAAGATACAAGAACATACAGGAATATTGCCAGGCTGAGATCAGCCTTCAGCTCATCTGCTTATGACTATAATCTCACAGCCCAGCTTGTTACTGACGGAATTATTGAAACACGCGAACCTTCCTGGATTTCTGTTTCGGATAATGAAGGTATCCTGCCTGCAAGACAGAGGGAATGGCTGCTTGATCAGAACAGTGTTACTGATCTCTTAGTAAAGGGAAATAATATATGGATCCAATACGAAGCTCACGGCGATATGGTCCGCGATTCAATTAATAAAATCAGTTTGAACGGAACTGTGCAATATGATGAAAAAGGTGCAACCGGTTGGAAATTCACCTGTTCAGGATCTAATGATGGAAAATCCTGGCAAATGCTAAAGGAGTTATCGGGCCAGGGATTTCCCGGAATTGAAAAGCCTGATCCATGGGCAGCTTTTATGAAGGCAGCAATGGAGAAATCAAAAGATAAGAAGACAAATCCATTCATGTCATTCTTTTCCGGCCCTTATGGTTCCGACTCAACGTCACCACGACCGTCGTTCTCATTCAATTTTGGAATGCCTGTACCCCAGAGATCAATAAACCAGGAATTCAGTTTTGAAAAACCAGTCTCATTCAGGTACTACAAAGTCGCTTTTACAGCTCCATCAGCTGCAAAATGGGCTTTTAGCGATATGGATTTCTGGTCGGGAAGCAAAAAACTTATAATGGTCCCTTCGGCTGATTTCAAAAGTGCATGGATGAGCATGGGTACTGAGAGTGAATGGGTTTATGTGGACCTGGGAACATCTTCAACATTCAATAATGTAAAACTGCACTGGATAAATAAACCTGCGGGAGGCCGGATCGAGGTTTCTGAGAATGCAAAAAACTGGAAGAAAGTTGAGAATCTTCCTGCTTCGTCTGAACTTAATGATGATATAAAACTGAAGGGATGGGTTACAGGCAGGTATGTGAGAATCTCAATGGATGGCAACAAAGAAGCTAACCGTTTTATACTGAGTGAACTTGAGGTATACGGTAAAGGTGGCATGCTTACAAAGCCAAAACCACAGCCAGCTGCTTCAGGAAACAGGCTTAACCTGTCAGGTGGCAACTGGAAGATTCAGAGAGCTTCGCTTGCAAAAGGAAACGGTGAGGAGATATCAGTTCCAGGATTTGATGCAACCGAATGGATCGATGCAACAGTGCCCGGCACTGCCCTGATGAGTTACAGGAATGCGGGCGCTGTTCCTGATCCAAATTTTGGAATGAATTTAATGATGATTTCTGAATCATTTTTTAACTCTGACTTCTGGTATCGTGATGATTTTGAACTGCCTGCTGGTTATGCCGGGAAGAAGTTCTACCTGAATTTTGACGGTATAAACTGGAAAGCAGATGTATTTGTAAATGGTAAAGCTACCGGGCGTATTGACGGCGCATTCATCAGGGGAAAATTTGATATAACTTCATTGCTGAAGACTCAGGGCAAGAATAGTATAGCTGTTCTTATCCATAAGAATGACCACCCGGGAGTTGTAAAGGAAGCAAACGCACTCAATCATGACAAGAACGGTGGCATACTTGGCGCCGATAATCCAACCTATCATGCTTCAATAGGGTGGGACTGGATTCCTACAATCAGGGGCAGGAATATCGGAATATGGAACGATGTATGGCTGAGCAGTACAGGGACTGTTACTATAACAGATCCGTTTGTCAATACAATTATGCCCCTTCCGGATACAACAATTGCTGATCTTTTAATTGAAGCCGGTCTTAGAAATACTTCAGGTGAAAAGGTCACAGGTACCTTCAGGGGTAGTTTTGGCGATGTGAACTTTGAGAAAAAAGTCACACTTGAAGCAGGGGAAAACCTGGTTGTCAGACTTTCGAAAGAAGAAGTGCCTGCCCTGCATATTGCCAATCCAGCCCTCTGGTGGCCAAAAGGATATGGAAGACAGAACCTGCATAAGGTTATTCTGGAATTTGTTGCTGACGATAACACTGTATCTGACAGGCTCAGTTTCATGTCTGGCATCCGCCAGATGTCATTCAGTGAGGATAACCAGATTCTCAACATCTATATTAATGGCAGGCGTTTCATCGGAAGGGGAGGTAACTGGGGTTTTCCTGAATCGAACCTTAGTTACAGGGGACGGGAATATGATGCTGCTGTAGCCTATCATGCCGATATGAACTTTACAATGATAAGGAACTGGGTTGGTCAGACCTCCGATGACGAATTCTTTGAGGCATGCGACAGGCATGGAATTATGGTATGGCAGGATTTCTGTCTTGCTAATCCTGCTGACGGGCCTGACCCGGATAATTCAGCAATGTTCAATGAGAATGCTGTTGATGTTGTAAAAAGGATAAGAAATCACCCATCGATCGCTCTATATGTTGGAAGAAATGAGGGGAATCCCCCAATGGTTATTGATACAGCGCTTAAAGGTATAACAACGAGGCTTCATCCCGGCCTTCATTATATATCCAATTCGGCATTTGGTGTAGTAAGCGGAGGAGGACCGTATGGAGCTTTGCCGGTGCGGGATTACTTCCTTCTTTACGGCTATAATAAATTTCACAGTGAAAGGGGCATGCCGAATGTTATGAATTATGAGAGCCTTCTTCTTACACTGCCTGATTCGGCACTCTGGCCACAAAACAACCAGTGGGGTTTTCACGATTATACACTTGAAAGTGCTCAGGCATGCGCTAACTTCAACTTGATTATTGAAAAAGCTTTCGGTCAGCCGAAAGATGCAAAGGAGTTTTCTGAACTTGCCCAATGGGTTAACTATAACGGTTACAGGGGCATTTTCGAGGGCCGTAGCCTTTACCGGCAGGGTATGCTGCTTTGGATGAGCCATCCTGCTTGGCCCTCAATGGTCTGGCAGACATATGACTATTTCCTTGATCCCACAGCAGCATATTTTGGATGCAAAAAGGCCAATGAGCCAATTCATATCCAATGGAATCCGGTATTCGACAGTATTGAGGTTGTCAACTATAGCGCCGGTATGCAGAATGGTCTGAAAGCGACTGCACAGGTCATAAACATGGATGGATCAACTGCCTGGGAAAAAAGCACCGACCTTGACTGCAGGGAAGATCATACTTCTGCATGTTTTAAACTTGAATTCCCTGAAGGTGTTTCTGATGTTCATTTTATTAAACTTCTGCTTTATAAAGGACAGGATTTAATATCCGATAATTTCTACTGGAGAGCAAAAGAGGACGGTAATTACAAAGCCCTGAAAGAACTTTCGAAAGTAAGTTTACACAGTTTCACAAGCTATTCAGAGGCAGGGAATAACTGGATAATCACGACTACCCTCAGGAACAGCTCCGGAACGCCCGCTTTAATGATAAGGCTTAAGGTTGTGACCCGCAACAATGATCAAAGAATTTTGCCTGTGATGTACAGTGATAATTATTTTTCCCTTATGCCAGGTGAGCAAAAGACGATCATAACAAAACTCAATAAACAGGATGCCCGGGGTAAAAAGCCTCGCATTATGATCTCAGGTTTTAATATTAAATAACAGGTATATGAAGAATGTACGTTTCCTTTCCATATTAATTCTTTTTGCCTTTTATGCAGTAAATCCGGTTTCGGCAGCTATTTCACTCCCGGCAATATTTTCAGATAATATGGTCCTCCAGCAAAAGTCAGAGGTGAAGATATGGGGCTGGGCAAAGACAATGGAGAAGATCACTCTTAAGGCAGGATGGCTTGACAAGGAAATAAGTACTGTCGCCGATAACCAGGGAAAATGGTTCATAGTTCTCAGTACCCCTTCCGCCGGGGGCCCTTACGAGATGACCCTCAGTGGATTCAACGAGATAACAATCAGGAATATACTTATTGGTGAGGTATGGCTCTGTTCAGGGCAGTCAAATATGGAATGGTCTGCCAAAAGCGGGATTAATAATCCTGATGAAGAGATCAAAGCTGCAAATATCAAAGGTGTAAGGCTTTTTACAGTTTATCACAGTACAGCCCTTTATCCCCAGGACCTTCTTACCGGTAAGTGGGTTGAATGCACACCCGAGACAATGCAGTCTTTTTCTGCAATAGGTTATTTTTTTGCAAGGAACTTAAATGCGCGTGGAGGATTTCCTGTAGGCATAATTAATTCAAGCTGGGGAGGCACGCCGGCTGAAAGCTGGATGCCGGAGGAGGCAATCATGAATGATGAGATACTCAGGGATGCTGCATCTAAACAAAAGCCTGTTCCCTGGGGACCAGTGGAAACTGCAAGAATTTATAATTCAATGATACACCCCCTGATACCTTTCAGGATTGCAGGTGTATTATGGTACCAGGGTGAAGCCAATACAATTAATGGTTACGCTTACAGGGAACTGCTTACCGCTCTTATTAAAAGCTGGCGTGAAAAATGGGGTTACGATTTCCCGTTCTATTATGCACAGATAGCCCCTTATAAATACAGTAATCCATACGAAGGTGTTATTGTAAGGGATGCCCAGCGCAGGGTGCTTGATGTTGCAGGAACAGGCATGGTTGTTCTGAGCGATATCGGTGATACAACAAACATTCATCCAAAAAACAAACAGGATGCTGCTGCAAGATTCGCAAACCTGGCACTGGCGAGGACCTATAAAACGACAGGGATCACAGATATGGGACCTGTTTACAAAACAATGACTATTGAGAAAAACAAAGCAATAATAAGCTTCGACTATAGTGATGGACTTCATGCTTCAGGTGACAGGATAACCTGTTTTGAGATAGCAGGTGCTGATAAAGTATTCTATCCGGCCACTGCCAGGATAAAAGACAATAAGGTAATTCTGCAGTCTGATAAAGTAAAGGTTCCGGTAGCTGTCAGATTTGCCTGGAGCAACACTGCTACTCCGAACCTTTTTAATGGGGCCAATCTTCCTGCTTCCTGCTTTACGACAGAATAAGACAGAATAAAAGGCGAAAGGAGAAAGTAGAAAGGAGAAAGATACACTGGTTGAGTGAAAGATAAATTTCTAAATATAGTCGCAACGGAGCGGGTAAAGTCCCTGAGGATGAAAACCATGGGAGCGGAGAGATATTTGTCAGTTGAACAGGCGGCAATCATCACCCGGGTTTACAAAGAGACAGAATCACTTCCTGTGATTAAAAGACGTGCACTTTCGCTCGCAGCAGCCCTTAATGAGATGACAATAACAATTGACCCTGACGAGTTGATTGTTGGCAACAGGACGAAAGGAATCCGCGACGGTGTTGTTTTCCCGGAAGCAGGTATCAGCTGGCTGGAAAAAGAGATTGATACTATAGATAAAAGGCTACAGGATCCATTCAATACAAGGGCGGCTGATATAGATACTTTCAGGAATGTAATCGTCCCATACTGGAAAGGTAAAACCCTCGAAGATGATATTTATAATGAAGCGGGACCTGAACTCACAGCTCTTGAGAAGGTTGTTAAAATAAACCAGAAAGATCATGCCCAGGGTCATATTTGTCCGGATGTCGCAGAATGGTTGAGGCTTGGCCCCTCCGGGCTGGCAGAGAAAGCCCGCAAAATGATGGGGAATTGTTCCCCGGAACAGGAAGTTTTCTATGAAAGCCTTATAATAACACTCGAAGCCGCCTCCCGATTTTTCAGGAGATACTCTGACCTGGCAATGGCAATGTCTGCTGAGCTAAAAACCCGGGATAGCGAAAGTGCCGCTAGGCTAAAAAAGACTTCTGATATATGTTTATCACTTGCCGGTAATCCACCATCTTCATTTCACGAGGCCCTTCAATCGGTCTGGATGCTTTTTGTGATATTGCACATGGAATCCAACGCTTCTTCATTCTCACCCGGAAGACTCGATCAGTATCTGGCTCCGTATTATATCGAAGATATTTCATCTGGCAACCTTACAGCAGAAGAAGCACTTGAACTAATGGATTCCCTGTTCATTAAATTCAACCAGATAGTTTATATGAGGAACAGCCACAGTGCAATGTACTTTGCAGGCTTTCCTATAGGATTTAATGTAACGATAGGAGGGTGTGACAGCGATGGAGCTGACCTTACAAACGAGCTTAGCTTCCTGATCCTTAAAGCACAGGATCATGTCAGACTGCCTCAGCCAAACCTGACAGCCAGGCTGCATCCGGGAACAAGGGATGATTTTATATCAGAATGCACAAGGATAATTTCACTTGGCACAGGAATGCCCCAGGTTGTGAATGACTCGAGTATAATTCCCGCTCTTGAGAGATCAGGGCTTACCCATGCTGATGCAGCTGACTATGCACTTGTCGGATGTGTGGAACTTAGCGGAAGTGGTAATTACCTTGGCTGGAGCGATGCTGCAATGTTCAATATGGTAAAGGTCCTTGAACTGACACTTAATAATGGAATATGTATGCTGACTGGCAGGCAGACTGGTCTGCCGTGTGGTTATCTTACAGACTATGAAACCTACGGTGACCTCGAGGCTGCTTATGATAAACAGACTGACCATTTTGTCGAAAGAATGTACAGGATGTGTGAACTTGTTGAGAGAAAACACCAGGCGCATCTTCCTTCACCCTTTCTTTCATCTGTTTTAAATGATTGCATTGCAAGAGGCACAGACGTAACAGCCGGAGGCGCTGAATATAACCTTTCAGGAATCCAGGCAATACAGGTTGCAAATATTGCTGACAGCCTTGCAGCCCTGAGACTGCTGGTGTATGAGAATAAGTCTGTAAACAGGCAGGAACTGCTTGAAGCCCTGAGAAATAATTTCAAAGGCAGCGAGATTCTCAGGCAGCGGCTAATCGGGGCTCCAAAATACGGTAACGATATTCCGGTTGTCGATGAGGCAGGGGCAAAATGGGCATTGAAATTTGCAGAAAAACTGGAGGGGCGGAAGAACTTCAGGGGAGGCAAATATCATATGGGCCTGTATACAGTTTCAGCACATGTCCCGATGGGAAAGAATGTCGGTGCAACACCTGACGGGAGATATGCCGGGACTTTTCTTGCAGATGGAGGAGTCTCTCCAATGTCGGGTCGCGATCACCTCGGGCCAACCGCAGTATTAAATTCTGTATCCAGGTTGCCATTTGAGCATGCAGGGAACGGCACTCTGCTCAATATGAAATTTCTTCCTTCATTTTTCAGGACTGAAACTGACAGGAGAAATTTTTCAGCATTACTTAAATCATTCGTCAGGCTTAAGATTCACCATGTTCAGTTCAACGTTGTAAACCGCGAAGACCTGATAAGGGCGAGGACCGAACCGGAACTATACCGGGGCCTTACAATAAGGGTTGCAGGGTATACTGCATATTTTACAGAGCTTGCCGGGGATCTTCAGGAAGAAATTATCGAAAGAACAATCCAGGGTGGATAATCCAAGAGGTGAAATATTCAATATAAAGCGTTTCTCGGTCCATGATGGCCCCGGAATCAGGACTACTGTATTTCTCAAAGGCTGTCCCCTGAGTTGCACATGGTGTCACAACCCTGAAGGGATAAACAAGGAAATATCTGTGTGGTATAACAGGAGCATTTGTATCGCCTGTGGTGAGTGCGTTAAAAATTGTCCTGAGAATGCTCTTACAATTGAACAACCCGATGGAAAATACATAGTAATTGACAGGTCTGCATGTTCATTGAACGGAAAATGTGTCGAGGTATGTCCATCAGGTGCGATAACATTCACAGGGTGGACCGCATCGGCAGAAGAAATATTGGCAGAAGTACTGAAAGACACTGTATATTATGAATCATCCGGCGGAGGTGTTACCCTTTCCGGCGGTGAACCACTCTTCCAGCCCGCTTTCTGCAAAGCAATACTTGAAAGCTGCAGAAAAGCGGGTATAGATACAGCCCTTGAAACATGTCTCTACTGCGACCGCTCAGTTCTTGAGGATGTTATTGAGGTCACTGATCATTTCCTCGTGGATTTGAAGATTTACGATTCCGGGTTGCATGAGAAGTACACCGGCAGGGAAAATTCAATAATCAGGAGCAATATTGAATTTCTTACATCTTCACATAAAGATATTGTTGTCAGAGTTCCCCTGGTTAAGGCTATAACAGATACCGCTAAAAACAGGAGAGCCATTGAAGAATATATAAATAAAATAAATCCAGGTATCCCTGTTGAATACCTGGATTATAATCCTTTTACGAAAAGCAAGTATCAGAAACTTGGAAGGGAATTTTCCCTGTAATAATCCCTTGATCGTGATTTCTTTCCCTGCTTCATGTTACTAAAGCTTATTATAAAAGTATCTGCCGTGCAAACTGGGTGCAGATCCTTGTTTCCTTAACAGCATCTGACCATGGTTTGATTTCGTATTCAAGTTCAATGTCGCAGTAGATAGGCCATTTATTCTTCTGGATAAGATGCAGCACATCAGCAACTGGTGTTTCTCCCTGTCCCCATACCTGGTTCTCATTTGCCGGGTCAGTTTTCGGACCTGTTTTGTCTTTAAGATGAACACTGAATATCCTGTCATGATATTTTTCAATTATAGTGTTCGGATGCAGTCCGGTTGAACCAAAGAAATGTCCGGCATCGAAGTTGAACATTACAGCAGGAGAGATATTAATGAAGTTATCGTAACTGAATCCGGGCTCTGCAAACTGCATGTGGTTGTGGAAGATTGCGTACATGCCGTTTTTCTCCGCGATCGGAGCCATTTTCTTTACGTTTTCTTCACCTATTTCGTCAGTGACACCTTTTGCCCCTAGTGCTTTTGCAGCTTTGAAAGCATAGTCTATCTCTTCATCCGACCAGCGACCAGGGGAGAATTTGACAATATGAATACCTATTCCTGCATCATCAAAAAGTTTCTTTACAGCTTCAAACTTTGTTATCGGAAGAGCTAATCTCCATGCCTTTACATCTTCATTGTATTTTTTGATTTCGGCTTCCTGCTCGGGAGTCAGTTTAAACCGGGGAGGACCCTGACGCGGCGGACCTGGCTTGGGGCGTGGCTCGTTTCCCTCCGGACCTTTACCAGCAGGCTTGGGCGGAGGGGGAGGAGGCATGAAGAACTTCATCATCGGGTTTTCGGGTGCACCCAGGTAACTTTCAACGTCACCGCTCATCAGCTCTATCGATGTCAGTCCTGATTCCTTGCAATATTTTATAATGTTTTCCACCCCGCCAGGCATGCTTCTCCAGCTGTATGTAATAGCTCCGATCTGCACTCCTCCGAAGTTTGAGCCCGGATTTTCGGGAACGGCAGCCGGGGCAGGTTTGTTCTCACCACATGATGAGAGACTGAAAGGGATAACGGATACGGCTGCAAGTGCAGCTGTCCCGCCCACAAATTTTCTTCTTGTGAATTTCCCTCTTGAGAGATTGTTTTCCATGAGTATTTGATTTATAGGTTAGTTTTGATATGTAATGACCTTCTTTCCCGTATTACAACTCAAGTTAAGCAAAAATCACAATGGTTTAAGCTTCCAGTTTTGTATTTAGTACTTTTTAACGTTGAATAGCATTCAAACAGAGTATAAAAAGGCTGAAGGCTTAAGGCAGAAGTAATAACTTCCCTAAATTCAGATTTTCTTCATGATGTAAGCTGCCAGAACAGACATTGCTGTAAGTTCCAATGCAGCTACGGTCACTATGCTTTCCGGGCCGAATGCCCTTACAATATGTCCCATTGCATAGTTTACAGACATATTCCCTACGAGAGAAATCACCAGGGCTATGCTGAATGCCGTCCCCGACATTGATGCGAACCTGTTGCCAAGGAACCCAAGCATCACAGGGAAACCGTATGAAAAGCCTGCACCAAGAATAAAAAGACCCGTCACAGCAAGTGAATATTCTTTAAATATGGATAGCATTAGCAATCCTGTTGCTACCATGGCAAAGCATACAGGCAGCATCTTCCTTTCAGGGATCTGCTTTAATACCGTACCTGTTAATACTCTCATTACTGACATCCCGGCAACTACTGCCGACAGGGCAAACAGGGCTGCTTCCTTGTGAGCCCCCTGGACATTAATCATGAAGGTTGTGGTCCAGTTATTCAATACCCCTTCGAAACTGCTCTGGAAGAACAGGAAGGTTGCAATAAGGAGAAGGAAATCATTTTTAAGAAGGGCAAGATCGCTCCTCATAGTTGTTTCCTCCTTCCGTTTAGGTGCAGGGAACTTTATGAAGAGGTAGCCGATGCCCGTAATAAAGGCAAGACCTCCCACCACTGTAAGTATAATTTCAAACCCTGTTTTTCTCAGCAGGCCAAGGACAAGCGGCATACCAAGCGCTCCCAGGCCATAGAATACCCCGAGGAGGTTTAGCTTTGATCCTTTCCCCGACGAGCTGATATCTGATACAATACCGTTCGTGGCGCCGTTAACTGCGCCACCGCCAAGACCAATCAGAAATACGTAAACCTTCACAAGTGTGCCTGAGCCTGTCCAGGCAAGTCCGGTGAAACCGCCTCCCATAACCAGGCATGAAACTGCCAGCAGCAGTTTATAACCGTTCCTGTCAGCAAGAGGCCCGAAAGCCAGTGAACCGGCAAGTATGCCAAAAGGGAGTATTGAAAACAATGTGCCTGCTGAAACATCATCCAGGCCCAGCTTAACCCTGAGATCCGGGGCAACAGAGCCTAATGATATCATGCAGATACCAAAGAGAAGCATCCCGGCACACGCCGATAAAAATATTACCTTCTTCCTGTACAAGTCAGAATAAAATTGAGTTTATCCCCATATAGTGTGTATTGCACCACATTAATTTTTCAACCCGGGAAGACGCTACTTAAGCTCCTGTCCTTCTTTAATTACAATTTTTATATTGAACTCCCTGTCGAAAGCAACAATATCTGCCTTCAGCCCTGGAGCGATAGCCCCCCTGTCTGTAAGTCGCATTAGTTTAGCAGGATATACAGTTGCCATCCTGAGAGCCTCTTCAGGTTCAATGCCTGCATACCTGGTACAGTTGGCTACGGCCTTCATCATTGTAAGGGCAGAACCTGAAAGAGTTCCATCTTCAAGAGTATACCTGTCTCCCCTTAAAATATGCTGATATGCACCTTTCCTGTTTTCCTCAACAGCATCACTTATAAGGTAGAGTCTGTCTTTTAGCAGGCGCTTTGCGAGGCTTATTACCTTATAGTCGACGTGTATTCCGTCTGCGACTATGCTGGCCATTACATCTGCGGAATGCATCGCTGCTCCCGGAAGACCTGCTTCACGATGGTGGAAAGCGGACATTGCATTAAAGAGATGAGTGATACCTGTTATTCCGCTTTGTATCCCTGTTAAGGCCTGATCAAATGTAGCATTGCTGTGGCCGGCGCAGGCAATTATGCCCTCTGCTGTTATTGTCTTAATAAAATCCCTGTCACAGAGTTCCGGGGCAACTGTGATCATTTTTATTACTCCCCGGCCTTCATCAAGGAGAGACTTCAGCTGTTCCTGTTCAGGTTTCCTTATATATTCGGAAACATGGGCTCCTCTTTTTGCCTGGCTTATGAACGGACCCTCCATATGAAGGCCAAGAAGGGCTTTGTGATTACTTTCCTTCACTGCTTTTATTGCCGCACTGTAAACCTCTTTTGTATTTGTAGGAAGTACAAGAAGGTATGAAGTTGTGCCCGACAATGTGATGGCGGTGTTTATTTTTTCGAGGTCTTCCTTTGTGTACGCAGAAGAAAACAGTAAGCCGCCTCCGCCGGCGATCTGTAGATCTATAAAACCCGGGGAAACTGTAAGTCCTGAAACTTCTGTCACATTGTAACCTGACGGAACTTCGGCCGAGTTTATTACTGCCTCAATCGTGTTGCTATTAATTAGAACCGTTCCCTTTTCCAGGAACCCGTTTCCTGTGAATATCCTTCCGCCCCTTAGTGCTAACTTTGTTTCCATAATACGTTTTAAAGGTAATTATGAATGACCTTAAATCAAAGAGGTTTGTTCATTGATATAAAAGCACTGATTGCCTTGCAGGTAGGAGAGAGTGTGTCAGAATTCAAGTGTGAATCTTGTCCATTTTCCGGGTTCAGAATCGCAGTTTATGCTTCCGTTGTGAAGGCTCATTATCTGTCTTGACAGGCTCAGACCAATTCCTGATCCGTTTTCCTTAGTTGTGAAAAACGGGATAAATACCTTGTCGGCAATTTCCTTTTCAATTCCAGGTCCGTTATCCATGACTGTGATTATCACCCTACCTTCGCTGCTTAAAGAACCGCTGATTTCGATAATGTTTCCTTCGCTGTTCTTAAATGCTTCAGCAGAATTACGGATAAGGTTCAGCATGACCCTTGTGAGAAGTTTTTCATCTGCTACCAGGGTCAGGTCTTCCGGTTTCAGGATTGTTTTCAGCAGCGGTCTGCGTCCGGCTTCGGAAAATTCAGACTCAAACTGGCTGTTGGCCAGGATTGATATACTTTCGAAAAATCCGGAAAGTGCTATCACTGAAAAATCCGGCTCGGGTAACCGGGTAAGTGTCCTGTATGATTCAACAAAGCGTATAAGTCCTTTACCATGCTCACCAATTATATTTAGTCCCCTTACAGTATCTGCAACCGTTGAACTGTCAGGCGCTTCAGGAAGAATCTTCCCGTTAGTATCCTGGTACATTCCCAGGAGGGTGGAGCTGAGAGAGGTGATAGGTGTAACTGAGTTCATTATCTCATGGTTCAGTATCCTTATAAGCTTCTGCCAAGATTCCAGTTCCTGCTTGTCAAGTTCATTCTTGATGTTCTGGAAACTGACAATTTTGAGGATCCGGCCTCTCAGCATAATTTCCTGGGATATGACTGCAAGGCTGAGCAGGTTCTGACCCGCTTTCACATTGATCCACTTCCTCTCTGCCGGTTTTATCTCCTTCAGAAGCGCAGTCAGCTTGGGATCTATGGAACTGAGCCTGTTTATATGTGATATGTTTTCAATAAGGAACATTCTGGAAAACTCAGGATTGGCATATTCAACAACACCTTCAACAGTGAATGAGATTATGCCTGTCCGGATATTATCCATAATGCTCTGGTAGAATTTTTCCTGGATCTCTATATTTATCCTTGCTTCCTTTAGTTTCTCATTCAGGTAATTGAGGCTCTTGTTTAGTTCAATCTCTCCGGGAAGTATACCTCGTTCCGGAAAATGGAAAGTACCGTCGTCATTCTTTATGGCACTGAAGAAGAATGAGAGCTTCTCATTTGTAAGATTAAGCCATTTTACGAATGATACTGAAATTGTAAAGAGAAATATGAGACAAAGGAGAGCATAAAGGTTTATCCTTCCAAGGAAAAATGAGAATCCAAGGGAGGCAACAAGAATTAAAACAACATAACCCGTTATAACTGCGTAGAACCTTTTATAAACCATACTTCTTAATCTTATTGTAAAGGGTCTGCCTTGTGATTCCAAGTTTTGAGGCAGTCAGGCTCAGGTTGTTATTGTTCTTTGAAAGGCTCTGGGCTATCATCTTCTTTTCAAGATCTTCAAGTGATTCAGATTCATTTTCCTTTCCGCTGCCTGTAACCCTGCTTAGTTCAAAATCCATAGGGCTTATAATTTCATCTTCACTCATTATTACAGCTTTTTCCATTGTATGCTGTAATTCCCTGATGTTTCCCGGCCATGAGTAGGACTGAAGTTTCTCAATAGCTTCCCTGCTTATTCCGGAAATGTTCTTCCTGTATTTTTCAGCATACTGCCTTAGGAAATAATCGGAGAGAACAGGAATATCTTCCTTTCTGGACCTCAGCGGTGGAATTTCAATTCTAATAGTATTTATCCTGTATAGGAGATCCTTCCTGAACAGGCCCTGCCTCACCATTTCATCGAGGTTTCCGTTTGTAGCGCAAATGAGGCGTATGTTAACAGGTATTACCTTATTGGAGCCGACCCGTGTCAGCTGCCTGCTCTGTAATACATTAAGGAGTTTTGACTGTGATGAAAGGGATATGTTACCTATTTCATCCAGGAAAAGTGTGCCATTTACAGCAACTTCAAAGCGGCCAGCCCTGTCTTCCCTCGCATCAGTAAAAGCACCTTTTACATGTCCGAACATCTCGCTTTCGAAGAGTGTGTCAGGTATAGAGCCCATGTCAACTGAGACCATCAGTTCGTCTCGTCGTGATGAAAGATTGTGGATCTCTCTTGCTATCATCTCCTTGCCGGTTCCGTTTTCTCCCTGGATAAGGATATTGGCATCAGTGTCAGCTACCTTTCTCACAATATTCATCACATTCTTCATCGAATCTGATGTTCCTGTAAGCAACTTATCCCTGTTACTGTTGATCTGATGTTTAAGTTGCCTGTTGTCTTTTTCAAGCTTTTCGGCTTTTATCCTTGAGGTACGGAGTTTCCACGCTGCACCAAGAGTAGCCATTAGCTTGCTGTTGTCCCATGGCTTAAGGATGAAATCGAAAGCTCCTTCACGTATTGCCCTGACAGCAAGTTCGAGATCACCATAGGCTGTGATCATTATAATACTTATGTTCTCATCATATTTCAGTATCTCCCTCATCCAGTACATACCCTCATTACCAGAACTTATCCCGGCCCTGAAGTTCATATCGAGCAATACGATATCGACCTGGTTCTGGTGAAGAATTTCATGTAAACGGTTAGGATTGTTGAGAGTAATAAGCTTAGCAACCTCTTTCCTGAGCATTATCTCAAGAGACTCAGTAACGCTCCTGTTATCATCCACAATCAGTAAAGTGCCGTCAATCATTGATGTTTTTGTTAGGGTAATTCAAATATATGTAAAAAAATTAGACAATATATCTTTTACCCCCATCCATCCTTCCCCCAGGGGGGAAGGTTTTATTCCTGCATTTCCCCCTTGGGGGAAAATGAAAGGGGGTGAATAAATTAAAATATAATCTAGTTTTTGATTCATCTTTTCCTGAGGATATTTGGTGAAATGGTTGACGCGAATAATTTTCCCACTTCTTATGCAGCTATTTCAGATTTTAAGCGTCTTTGATTTAAAGAATACAGACTGGAAAAAACAGAAGCCATGACAGTAAATCTCAACCCGAACGAAGTAGTTCTTAAAGTGGGCGATACCAGCCAGCTTTCAGGCGAAGAAAGAATTGAAGGTAAACTCATTGTGACAAACCAGCGGATATATTTCAGGCCCGTTGACATGCAAAAGGTTGGTTTCAACCTTGAGATCTTATTTGAGAACATTCTTGAGGTAATTTATTACAGTAAAGGGCTTGTATTTGGTGTCAAAGGCCTTAATGTTGTTACCCGCGACGGGAAAAGCTATGTTTTTCCGCTCAGCAAGCGTGATGAAATCGGCAGGTTGATAAACAGCATGTATTAATTCAGCATAAATCTTTTAATATCAAGTGTAAAAGCAGTTTTTACCCCCTGGCCCCCCAGGGGGGGTAAAAAATTATATTTATAAAGTCCCCCTTGGGGGATTTAGGGGTTTAAAAACAAAGAGGGTGATAATTTATCACCCTCTGCTTTTGTTATTGCTCTTTACTGTTACTCGTACTTTAGTGATTCTGCAGGGTTTATTGTTGCAGCCCTTACAATTTTCCATGTTATAGTCACGACAGCTATTGAAAGCGTTATAGCCAATCCAGCTATGAATGTAAACAGGCTTACATTGATCCTGTAATAAAAGTTCTCAAGCCATTTGCCCGCCAGGTAATATATTATAGGCCATGCGATTACTGCTGCAAGCGTTACAAGTATGAACACTTCTCTTGAAATCACTATATAAATACCCATTACTGATGATCCCATAGCCTTTCTTACCCCGATCTCCTTGGTTTTCTGTTCAACAGTAAAGGATGTAAGACCAAAGAGTCCCAGGGCTGCGATAAAGATTGCAAGTACAGAGAATATGACGGCCATCCTGGCATTCTGCCTCTCCTGTGAATACATCTGCTCAAAGTCCTTATCAAGGAAATAATATTGCATCGGTGTATTTGCCGCATATTCCTTCCATTTTTTCTCTATCTCTGAAATCGTACCGGCAAGGTTACCTGGTGCCAGTTTTACTGAGAAGTAACCATAGGTCTGTTCTTCATTCTTATACTGGAATATATATGGCTGGATCGGGTTACGAAGAGATTCAAAATTGAAATTCTTTACAACCCCGACAATCTTCATTGCCTTAAACTTGCCATCCCCGGTGGGCTCAAGGAATCTTGTTGTTTCGATGTCTTTAATATTGAATTCCTTTAGTGCACTTTCATTTATCATACACGAATTCTGATCATCCGAATATGTCTTGTCAAAAGCCCTGCCACTTGCCATTGTCATTCCATATGTGGAGATGTAATCTTCATCAATCCAGTTTGTTACTATAAGGAACGATTCATCCTTCCTGCCTTCCATACCATAGCCGTTCTTGTTATTGACCCTGTTTGGGCAGGCTGTTGATGCACTTGCATTGATAACGCCAGGAATCTGTTTGACAGCTTCCTTGAAATACTTCATCCTGTTCCCAAGCTCACTTGTCCTTTCAATTACAATGAGCCTGTCTTTATTGAACCCGACATCTTTATTAAGCATGAACTTAATCTGGCTGTACATTATCATGGTTCCTACTATGAGCAGTATCGATACTGCGAACTGGAAGACAACAAGCACCTTCCTTAGTCTTCCGCTTTTCATGCTGTTCTTGATATCACCCTTGAGAACCTCATAAGGTGAAAATGAAGAGAGGAAGAGGGCAGGATAGGTACCTGACAGAAAGCCCACAACAACTGCAAAAAGGAGAAGAACCGGGATTACGTATACTGAACTGAAAAGGTTAAACCTCAGGTTTGTGCCAAGCATACTGTTGAGCTGTTTTATCCCTATGCTCACAATAATTACAGCAATAAGCAATGAGATAAAGGAAAGCAAAGTAGATTCGGACAGGAACTGTGATATCAGCAGTCCTTTTGAGGAACCGCTTACTTTCTTTATCCCTACTTCCTTAGCCCTTCTCGCTGCCTGTGCAGTTGAAAGGTTCATGAAATTAATGGCAGCTATAAATATTATAAGTACCGCGATACTTCCGAATATTGTCAGGTATTTGGGATCTGTTGAAGGCTTGAAGGAATGCACAATCTCAGGCTGGAGATGAATACTTGTAAGCTTCTGCAGGAAGTACCTGTATGTATTGCCTTTAGCAAGGAATTCATTGAGATCAATGCCCATGATTTTCTGAACTTCAGGCCCGACATATTTCTTAAGCAGATCGGGGAACTTTGCCTCGACAGTTTTATAATTTACGTTGGGTTTTAGCAGAATGAACAGGGCAAGATTGTTGTTAAGCCATATCTGGTTTGCCGAGTAAGGGTTTGTCATGAAAGAGACTATGTAGTCGGCTTCAAAATGTGAGTTCTCCGGAACATCCGACATCACCCCCGAAACAACATACCTGACAGAGTCATCCGCCAGCTTCAGAGTTTTATCAACAGGGTCTTCGTTGCCGAAAAGTTTCCTGGCAATGCTTTTTGAAATAACAACCTTGTGAGGAGCATTAAGAAGATTCTTTACATCACCTTTTATTACAGGGATTGAAAAGAACTCGAAGAAGGTGGAATCAGCTTCAATTACATGATCCTCCTTGAAAATCTGGTTATTATACTCAACAACGGTTGGGCCCCAACTGTTCATCCTCAGGGTTGATTCAACCTCGGGAAACTCCCTTGCAATCGTCGGTCCCATCGGGGCAGGTGTATAGGCTCCGGTTAGTTCCTGGCCACCTATCTTACCATTCAGTATCACCCTGAATATCCTGTCCTTCTTTACGTTATATTTATCATAGCTTGCCTCATTAATCACGAAAAGTGCAATTATAAGGCTGCAGGCTATCCCTATTGAAAGACCAGCAATATTTATAAGTATATAAGCTCTCTGCCTTTTAAAGGACTTGAGGCTGTATAAAAACATTTTCTTTAACATGGCTGCCTCTGTTTACTGTTTTTCTGAAATAACATGTCCGTCGAAGAGATTGATAACCCTGTGTGCATAACCGGCATCCTTCTCTGAATGTGTAACCATTACTACTGTTGTGCCTTCCCTGTTGAGATCCCTGAGTAAGGTGATTACCTCAACCCCGTTTTTTGAATCGAGGTTACCTGTTGGTTCATCAGCAAGGATAAGTTTTGGGTTGGCAACAACAGCCCTTGCAATTGCAACCCTTTGCTGCTGTCCGCCTGAAAGCTGCTGCGGGAAGTGCTTTGCCCTGTGAGCTATTTTCATTCTCTCAAGAACATCTCCAACCATTTTTTTCCTTTCCGAAGCGCTTAGCTTAAGATAAATAAGGGGAAGTTCTACATTCTCATATACTGAAAGCTCGTCAATCAGGTTAAAACTCTGGAAGACAAAACCTATATTCCCTTTCCTGAAGCTTGTCCTTTCACGTTCTTTGAGATTGCCTACCTCTGTGCCATTAAAAACATAGCTCCCTGAAGACGGATTATCAAGCAGGCCAAGTATATTGAGCAGGGTTGACTTCCCGCAACCTGAAGGACCCATAATTGCAACGAATTCTCCCTCTTTTACCTCAATGCTGACCTTGTTCAGAGCAGTTGTTTCGACTTCTTCTGTCCTGAAGATTTTTGTAAGTTCATTTGTTCTGATCATGACTAAATTTATTATCTGTTAATATCACTTTATTATTATTTTTTCGTATTTCCCGAATGTCTCATATCCTGAAATAATGACCTTTTCACCCTCCTTGAGTCCGTCGGTTATTTCATAGTATTTCGGATTTTTCCTGCCTGTTGTAATGTCCCTTTTTGTCGCAAATGAACCAGAGGGGTCGAGTACAAAGATCCACTGACCGCCTGTCTCCTGGAAGAAACCACCGACCGGGACCAGGAGTGATTCTTTTGGCTGACCAAGCTGAAGGCTTAAATAATAGGTCTGGCCTGTCCTGATATTGTCAGGCATCTTTCCCTGGAAGACCATGTCGATCTTGAAGCTGTTATTCCTTACTTCCGGATAGACCCTGCGGACAATAAGATCGAATTCACTGCCCTGCCTGTCAAGCTTTGCAGTAAGCTGGTTCCTTACCCTGTCGATATAATGCTCATCAATCTGTGCAGTTACCTTGTATGAGGTAAGCACATTTATCTGTCCCATATTCTCACCCCTTGCTATTGACTGACCTATCTCCGGGCTGAGGATTCCAAGTTCCCCGTCTACAGGTGCTGTTACATCGAGGCTCTTTACCCTCTCTCTTACAAGCTGCAGGTTTTTCCTCATATTCGTAAGGTCGTTTTTTATTGTTTCGACGTTGACACTTCTGAAGAGGGAATCCTGTTTTTGTCTTTCAATAAAGAGATCGAGTGACTGAACTGCCATGTCGCGGTCTTCCCTGGATCTTAAATATTCTTCTCTCGAAATGAGACTGTCCTTTATCAGGAGCTGGTTCTGCCTGAATGCCCTGTCTTTCCTTTCAATGTCATACCTGAGTGAAAGAATTTCCCTTTTGATTGAAATTCTTTCCTGTTCCATAGTGATCTGGGTGTTCCGGAGGAAGTTTTCCTTTTCAGCAAGCTGGGCTTCACTTGTAAGGATATTCATATAAAGGTCAGGATTTGAGAGCTTAAGTATTACTTCTCCCTTCTTCACCATTGCACCCTCTTCAACAAGTTTTTGTTCAACCCTTCCACCTTCCTGCGCGTCGAGGAGGATTGTTGTTATAGGTTCGACATTTCCGGTTACAGTAATGTAATCGTTAAACTGTCCCTTTGTCACAGGCTCAATAACGAGCTTGTCTTTCTCTATCCTGTAAGTCTGTTTGCTTGTGTTGAAGAATGCCAGGTAAATTAATAATGCAAAGAGGATCACACCGGCTGCATAAGTAATGTGCCTTGGTCTTAAGCCTTTTTTCTTTTCTACCGGTTTGTCCATACTGTTAATCGGGGTATCCATATTCTGAAATTGTTTTAACTGTTTACTATTGTTTTGTAGTCACCTGTCGAATAAAATTTTATAACGAGTTTCCTTATAAGCACCAGGAGTCTTGTGCGTGTAAGTTCAGTTTCTGCCTTCATGAAAGCCGTGCTTGCAGCTGAATAATCTGTTACATCTACAAGGCCTGTTTCAAAGCGTTTGGTTACAACTTCATAGGATTTACGGTTAAACTCGTAGCTGCTGAGGGCTGCTTTGTATTCATCCTTTCCACGCCTGTAATTGAGGCAGGCATTTTCTATGTCGGAGTAAAGGTTGTTTTTCTCAAGCTCAAGTCTCAGCTCGGTGTCATTCTTACGGATTTTGGCGTAACGTATGTTCCTGATGTTTGTGTAATTGTTGAATATCGGGATCTGGAGCCTTGCATATATTGCCTGGCTGTTGTTCCCCTTCAGCTGATCCTGGAATGATTTTGAAGTTGTGCCCCCGGATCCGAGGATGTCGTAATAGCCGGTATAAATAGCACCTCCTGCCACCAGCCTGGGGGAAATACCGCCTTTCGCTGCGGCGAGTTGTTTTTGTGATGCCTTTAATTCATATGTTATCGCTTTTAGCCTTGGCAGAACTTCTGAGGCAACATTGAAGATACTGTCTGTCCTGAAGTCCTCGTCGGGCATCGGTACCGAATCAAAGGAAGGCATTGTGACATCAAAAGCTTCACCTGCTTCAATCTGCAGTATCTGCTTCAGGTTAGTAATGGCCTGGTTGGTATTATTTATGGCTATCGTTGAAACAAGTTTGTCATCTGATACCCTGCTCTCAATTTCGTACTGCCGGGCTACTGCTTCCTTCCCTGCTTCAACATTCTTTCTTATCCTGAATAATTGCTTCTCCGATTGTCTTTGCTGGGCCAGGGCTGAATTTTCGAGACCCTTGCAGTAAAGCACCTGGTAGTAGGCAGTAAGTATGCTTATTACAAGCGAATTGACAGCTATTTTTTCCTGTTCAAGCCCTGCCTTAAGCATGAACCTGTCGGCTTCCATCAGGTTGACAGATGAGAGTCCGCTAAACAGGTTTACAGAGGTGCTCAGGGTATATGAGTTACTTATGTTCTTCTGGAATGTTATAAGGTTTGTTACCGGGTCAACAGATCTGCCGAATCCAAGGTTACCATCAGATTCAAAGTTTATACCAGGAAGAAGATCCATCCTCGATTTCCTCAGATCCTCCCTTCTGTACTCAGTCTGCAATTGCTGCCTCTTTACCTGGATGTTGTTTGTTACTGCGTAATTTATGCAGTCTTCAAGAGTCCAGCTTTTTTGAGAATAGACAGGTAATGCCACTGTAAACAGGAAAAAAATTATTGATAAAACTTCTTTTTTCATTTATGTTCAACTTTTGGCATTATTATAACCATTATTATGCCATTACTGTAAGTGCCGGAATATCAGGATATAATAACTTGTGTCTTTTCTTCCCGTCGTCAAAAAAATTGACTATGCTGTAAAAAAATCATACAACAGGCTTTATTTGGGGCTTATGATTATTCATCAGAAATCCGCGAATTGGAATCATTTTTTAATTAAGTCATCTTACTTTGCATCACGAATCCAAAAATTCTGACAATATCCATGAAAAGAGAATCTATACTGCTTATCGTTTTGTCGGCAGCCAGTTTTATTTTTAGCCGGTGCAACAGTGATTTGAAAACTTCTGCCGTTGATCTTATTACTCCCGAAACCGGGGGAGTAGGATTACTACTGCAGCCAACCCGTCCCACTGTCCAGCTGCCCAACCAGATGATAAGGGTTTACCCGGTAAGGGCAGACTATCTCGACGACCGGATAAGTTATTTCCCGCTTTCGATAATATCACACCGCAATGGTGAGCTTTTCGGCATCATGCCTTTCACAGGTTCTGAGTCAGATCCTTCGTCGCTCTGGCTTCCGAATGCTGAGATTTCTAAACCATGGTACTTTTCGACAGTTCTTCAGGATCACGGGATAACGGCAGAATTTACTCCCGGAGCAAAATGCGGGATATTCAGGTTCACTTTCAACAGTGATTCGGCATTTAAAATTATGCTGATAAATCCGAACAGGGGTGACTGGAAGAAGATCTCTGACACTGAATTCGGGGCTGAGGAATCATTTGAGGGTATGAAAGCGTATGCCTGGTGCAGCCTGAGTGCACCTTCTGATATTGATAAATCGGGAGGGCGAACATTTATTACATTGAAAAAGACTACCGGGGGACAGGTTGAATTCAGGTACGCGCTCTCCTATATATCAGCTGAACAGGCCCGGAAGAATTTCAATGCTGAACTTGATAACAGGCCTTTTGAACAGGTATGTGCAACAGCAAGGAAGAGCTGGGAGAAGGTGATTGGTAAGATAAATATTGAGGGAGGCACGGAGAGTCAGAGGAGGGTCTTTTATACTTCACTGTACAGGTGTTATGAGAGGATGGTGAATATTAGCGAGGATGGTAACTACTACAGTAATTATGATTCAACAGTTCATAAATCAGGCCGCAACTTCTACGTAGATGACTGGTCGTGGGATACCTACCTTGCCCTGCATCCGCTCAGGTCATTACTCGATCCGGAACTCGAATCAGACATGATTGAGAGTTACGTTGAGATGTATCACCAGGGTGGCTGGCTGCCGACATTCCCGGTACTTTACGGGGATACACCATGCATGAACGGGTTCCATTCCACAATTTTCATACTCGATGCCTGGCTAAAGGGTATACGGAATTTTGACATTGCCGGGGCCTACCAGGGGATAAGGAAAAACTCTATTGAAGCAACAATGCTTCCATGGAAGAATGGCCAGGCATGTTCACTAGATTCATTTTACAGGGAAAAAGGATATTACCCTGCCCTTAATCCGGGTGAGAAAGAAACCGTGCCTGAAGTGCATTCATGGGAGAAAAGACAGGCAGTCGCAGTTACACTGGGACATAGCTACGACGACTGGGCTCTCTCATCAATGGCAAAACAACTGGGTAAAGATGATGATTACAGTTTCTTCCTGGAAAAGTCAAAAAACTATAAGAAACTATGGTGGCCTGAAAAGGGCTTTTTCATGCCGAAGGATAAGGATGGCAACTGGATTGATATAGATCCTAAATGGGATGGAGGAATGGGAGGACGTGATTATTATGATGAAAATAACGGCTGGACTTACCTCTGGCAGGTGCAGCATGACATTCCAGGGCTCATTGAACTTATGGGCGGAAAGAAAAAGTTTGAAGAAAAACTCGACAGGATGTTCAGCGAGGGACTGGGTCGCAGCAAATATGAAAACTGGGCGAAATTCCCGGACTTCTCCGGCATAGTTGGCCAGTTCAGCATGGGAAATGAACCATCGTTTCACATACCCTATCTCTACAATTTCACTGACTCGCCATGGAAGACCCAGATGAGAATAAGGTCACTGCTCAAAGCCTGGTTCAGGGATGATATCTTCGGGATACCAGGCGACGAAGATGGAGGCGGCATGTCAGCATTCGTTGTTTTTTCAATGATGGGTTTTTACCCGGTCAGACCCGGTATACCTGAATACACAATAGGAAGTCCTGTTTTTAAGAAAGTTACTGTTTCACTGCCAGCAGGTAAGGAATTCATAATTGTTGCTGAGGGGGCAGACGAAAGAAATATCTTTGTAAAATCAGTTACTTTGAACGGGGAACCTCTCAGCAGGCCATTTTTTACACATGATCAATTGCTTGGGGGAGGAACAATAAAATTTATGATGGGACCATATCCGGTAAAGGATCTATTCATAGAAAAGTAGATGTGTAATATAACATATACGCTTCCTGTACAATTTATCAGAAATTAGTATCTTTAAAAAATATGACCACATTCAGGGATAGCTTGTTATCCCGATCAGGCGCTTTTTCTGAAAATTGTTCAAACGTTTATCTGATGGGTCAATGAAAGAGGATTTTAAGCCGGATGAATTTTTCAGGATGCTTGTTGATCTGTCTCCGGACGGATATTTTATCTTCAACTATGAAGGGATAATCAGCTACGTTTCGAGACAGATTTTCCAGAAGTTCGCGATAGAAGACAAATCTGAAATTATTGGCAGTTCCATTCTAAACTGGGTAGACCAGGAGCAACACCAGGTGCTGATGGAGATGATAAATACAATCCTCTCGGAACAGCATTATACTGATAAACTGGAGTGCCTGATGCACAAGAAGAATGGTACCTCATTCTGGGCTGAACTCGCCTCCTCACCAATCCCTGCAGCGGATGGAACAACAGGAATTCTTGTTGTCTGCCACGATATTTCGGCAAGAAAGAAAATCTCGGATGAACTGATGATACAGAGGAACAGGGCTGAAGAGAGCGATAAACTGAAAACAGCATTTATTCAGAACATTTCTCATGAGATAAGGACACCGATGAATGCTATTGTAGGATTCTCTGCCATGCTTGGAGATCCTGATCTTGACAGCAATACGCGGGATACTTATGTTGATGTTATTATGAACAGCAGCAATCACTTGCTTGAAATTCTCAGTGATATAATAGATATAGCAAATATTGAAGCACACCTAGTGAAATTAAATCCACAGTCAGTAAACATAAATTCAGTACTTAAGTCTATACACAGGCAGTTTATCAGTAAAGCAGAAGAGAAAGCTCTTGAGTTTACCGTGATGCTTCCACTTAAAGATGAAGAAGCTGAACTAATAACAGATAATACAAAACTTCATCAGGTTTTGTCCAATCTTGTCAACAACGCAATCAAATTCACAGAAAAGGGTTCGGTTAAATTCGGTTACTACGTCAAGAAAGACTTCATTGAATTTTTTGTAAAGGACACGGGCATTGGCATACCGGCTGAACAGCTTCTTAAAATCTTTGACCGTTTTTACCAGATAGAGGATCATGTTTCAAAGAAATTTGAAGGGACAGGCCTGGGGCTGTCAATCACCAAAGCGTATGTTGAACTGCTTGGAGGCAGGATAGACCTGCTTTCATCACCTGATAACGGGTCAACCTTCTTCTTTATGCTTCCATTAAAGAAACCTGATGTGAAGGAATTTGTTAAGGAAGAATCAAGGCTGGTGTTCAGGTTCCCCGTAAGGAGAAAAATACTTGTTGCGGAAGATGTGGAAAGCAATTTCAAACTCATAAATTTCTTTCTTGCCAATTGCAATGCCGAAGTTGTACATGCGCCTGATGGAAAGGTAGCTGTAGATATAATTAATTCTGACCCTGGAATAGACCTTGTCCTCATGGATCTTAAGATGCCTGTTCTTAACGGGCTGGAAGCTACAAAGATAATCAGGGCTTCAAGACCTGATTTGCCAGTAATTGCAGTTACTGCTTATACCGACGACAGGATCAAAGCGATGGAAGCAGGTTGCTCATCGTTCATCGCCAAACCATTTGACAAAAGAAGGCTGATACAGGTACTGAAAGAATTCATTTAACCTGCACTGCCTGGTTGCCTGCATGGTGGATAAAAACTGGTTGATATATAAAAAAAAGCCGCGGACCTCACCGCGGCTGATTCAATTTACCTAACCCTGACCTTTTCTAACTTCGTTACTTATGGCCTAATCCTTTATTTCCTGGTATTGTTGTTCCAGCCCTGTTCATATGCTGGTTCCTGGCGCTGTTATTAATATTATTCCTGTGAGTGGCGCTGTTATTTGTTTCATTCTGGCCCTTCTTCTTAAGGTCCTTCTTGTTTTGACCCTGCTCTTTCGCAACGCTGCTGACAATCTCTCCCTTTCCCTTACCTGATACAGTCTCCTGCGCAACTGTACTTACTTCCTTTCCATGATTGGAAGGTCTCTTGTCATCAGATAAATGCTCCTTCTTCTGTAACCTGTCCCTCTGCTGTCTCTGGTGATTCAAAGTGTCCTGGGAAAAGGAGAGCTGTGTCAGCATCATAAATGCTATCGTTATGATTACATATTTTTTCATTGTCATAATTATTTATATGACAAAAATATTACCGCCAAAATGAAGATTTCATGAAATATCAGTGAAACTGAAAGAAAATGTTGTACCCTTTTCCTTCTCTGAAGAGACTGTTATTGTAATGCCGTGGAAATCAGCGATGGACTTTGCGATTGCAAGACCTATCCCGGTACCGTTACCGGCTTCGTCCTTACCTGTAACAAACCTCGAAAACAAGTTTTTCATTACTTCAGGTGGAAGACCATTCCCGTTGTCATGGATCTCCACATTATATAAACCTTTTCCCTGATTACTTCTTATTATAATTCTGCCATCGGCAGGCGTGTTTTTTACGGCGTTGTTAAGCACATTGTAGAACATAGAGAAGAGAAGGCTCCTGTTGCATCCTGAAAAGTGATAATCACTGCTTAGATCCTGGCTTATAACTATACCCTTATCATCGGCAAGCGGAATGTTTTCTTCAACAACCTCATTGATAAGCTCCTTAAGGAAAAGGCTATCCTCTTTCAGGTATTGCCTGCTTTCGAGACGGGCAATCATAAGCAGTGAATTTATCAGGCTCTGCAGCCTGTAGAGTGTCTTTAATGATTCCCCGATCTTATCAGTTACATCGGGATGCAGGTTCTCCATAAGCAGCAGGTTCTCAAGTTTGCTGCGTACAACAGAAACCGGTGTAAGCAATTCGTGGGATATATTTACTGTTGTCTCTTTTTCTTTCCTGAACAGCTTGTCTATTTTGTCCATGAGTTCTATAAAGGCCTGGTCGAGACTCACGAAATCCGAGGTTGTTGTCTCCACTGGCTGCCTGTCAAAGACCGAAGGATCCTGTATTTCCCTTAGTTTCCCTGTTATTTTGTCGAGTGGCTTCAGTAGCCTCCTTGTATATTGAAGATCTGTAATAAACGTTATAACAATTATCACCACCATGAAAACGAGGATAACAATTCTTATGTTCCTTTCAGTATGCCCGATACTTGCCAGACTTTTGCCGACAGAAAGAATATAATTCCTGCCGTCGATCTGGAGGGAATAATTGAGTATCCTGTATGCTATCTCTTCATTGTCTATTAACCTTTTGGTTTCCTCGATCTCGTTTATTTCATTGTTTGAAGCAGTTCTTTCTATGCTTATGAACTCTTCGCGGAGGATATTGTAGCTGCCGAATGCACTGCTTGAGTCAGAAGCAATAAAAGGTTCAATGCCGATCTGGCTGATCATCGAAATTACCTGTTCACGCTTCTCAACAAGGTCATTGTCAGTCTGTATAAGATTTATACGCTTGACAATGTACGGAAGGACAAGCAGGAATACAGAAGCCACAAGCAGCTTTGTAAGCATATTGAAGAGTGAAAGCCTTGTCCTGAGTCTTAACATCAGTAAATAATTAATATGTGGCCCTGTAACCGGTGCCTCTTACTGTTTCGAGCCATGGGGTAGGGGCAAACTCATTCAGTTTCTTTCGTAAATTCTTAATGTGAACATCAATGAAGTTGCTGTCATACTGATCGTCAAGGATGTTGCCCCAGATATGTTCATATAGTTGCTGGCGTGTAAGGACCTTGTTCTTATTCAGTACAAGATACAGAAGCAGGTCAAACTCTTTCTTTGTAAGTGGCACTTCTGAATTATCGCATGTGAGTCTCCTTGCCTGTAAATCGACAGTGAATTGGCCTATCCTGAGGTTTTGTTCCTGTATCCTGAATTTTCTTCTTGCAACAGCCTGTATACGTGATAGCATTTCAATAAGAGCAAACGGCTTCGCCAGGTAATCATCAGCCCCAAGGTTTAGTCCCCTGACCTTGTCTTCAACTGCACCCCTTGCTGTAACAACAATAAAAGCAGCTTCACTACCAAGTTTCCTGGCTTCTGTTATCAGATCAAGACCATTATAGTCTGGCAAGCCGATGTCAAGTAATACAAAATCGTAAAGGTTTACTGCAATTTTCTCCGAAGCTTCCCGTCCTGTAAAGGCCTGGTCACAGATAAATCCTTCATTTTTCAGGAAAGATCTGATCTCACCTGACAGGGTCTTTTCATCTTCAACAATAAGTACGTTCATTGTTTAAAGTTCAGAAAATTTTGAAAACCGCAGTAAGGTAGAATGTAAATCCTTTTGAAATGTAATTGATGCTTTTATTCGTTGCCGGCACTATATAGCATGGCATCGCTTCAAGATTAAACTTTCCGTAATTAAAAGCTACAGGGAGTATGAACTGTGCATTCATCGCGCCAAAACGTTCAGAGTAAGTTACAAGGGGAGGAGGAGGAATTTTCCTGTAGTGCCTGAAAGGTGGAGTATATCTCTTTTCTCCTGTTTGTGTTTTTTCAGTAATTATCTCACCGAATAAAAGATTTATTTCCGGATCGAATGACACAAAGGCTTTTCCTTTGAAAAAGGAATGTGTTTCAAAATACCGTGAGTTACTAAACTGGATAAATCCGGTGTTTGTTGAAGAGAGAAGTGCTCCGGCTGATACTTTTGTATATAGAATTTTCCAGTCGAAGCCGGCAGTGAAATTTCCAAACACGAAATTATTGAAAAGGGTGCTTTTCAATGATTGCGCAGGGAAGAAACCAGAAGCCTGTGCTGAAATATCGAACCATTTATTGAAAGTATGCAGGTAGTTTGCCGATAGACTCATGAATGCAGCAAAAGGATCTGTGCCCTGGATATGGGAGGCAGATGCTGAAAGATAGAAATCAGTTTTATACCCGTATGTTAGTCCGGCTGAGTAATACGGTTTATTTGAAGTAATTGTCGAACCAAGATAAACCATGTTGCTTCCCAAAGCTGCCGAAGCATAAAGCGAATGTTTCCCCTGTTTTGCCACACTTGTTTCAACTGTATCGGGTTTTCCCACAGTAACAGAATCTGCCTGGCCGGATAGGAATCTTGCCGGGAGGAAGATCAGGATAAGGGATAATATATATTTCAGAATATCAGAAAAGGGCATATTATTCAATAATTTACCTGCCTCCGGGTCGCAATGCTCCTCCCGGTCTGCCAACACCGCGTGGTATAAGCGAACCGGATGGCCTTATTATTGCAGGTGGCCTTGCACCACGCATCTGTGAAAGATCCGGCCTTGCACCATTTATCCTTTTGACAGGTTCCTGGTTAAATAACGGAGGATTCTTCTGCTGAGTATTGTCAACATCACCAGGTTTGTTGTTATCAGGTCCTTTCCTGTCATTTTTATCAGCCTCGCTTCTCCTCCTGTCGTTAACAGTTTTGTCATTCTTCCTGATGACCCTTGTGGAATCTGAACTCTGGGCAAAGACATTTTGCCCCGCCATTAACAGGAGGGATAAAATAAATGCTATTTTGACCAGTTTCTTCATCTTAAATTGTTCCGGATCATTATTATCTCATTACTTTCACTGCTACTAACTATTTATAATCAGGTTATTAAGTAATTATCGCAAAATTAACCAAATAAGATGAAGAAATGATGAAAAATGGCTAGTTATTGGATTAATGCTTACTTTAGTATTAAAATCATGAAAAGATGAAAAACAGCCTTTTTACCCTATTGTTTATTCTTCTTCTGCCTGTTATTGCCAAAGCTCAGAATGAAGGATTGAAGTACATAAACAGGAATGACCTGGTATCTTATATGAAATTCCTTGCATCAGACCAGATGAAAGGTCGTGAAACAGGATCTCCACAAAACGATCTTGCAGCTCTTTACCTTGAAACAAATGCTATGCGTCTTGGTCTGAAACCTGTTCCCGGATCTGATGGATTTCTCCAGAAAGTCGCTTTTGTTTCAAGAAGTGTTGAAAAAGGAAGCTCGAACATTACGGCAAGGGATGAAAATGGGAACCTTATCACCAGTTCAGACTCAATTGTATCCCTGGTACCGCTTTCAGTTTCAACTGAAGCAAAGGGAGAGGTTGTCTTTGCAGGATATGGCTATGAGGATAAACAAAGTGGTTACAGTGATCTGAAGGATATCGATATTACCGATAAGATAGTCATGATTATGACAAGAAATCCTGAAGCAGCTGCCGATCCGAAATTTGCTTCAGGGTATATTTTCGATGAGAAAATCGAGGTATCAAAGCTTATGCCTTTATTTTCAAAAAGGCCTAAAGCTGTGCTGGTTGTTTATGACCCGAAGAATAAGTTTCATGATGTATACACATCCGGTCTTGCAGAGATGCTTGGCGGGAACAATTCTGTATCGCTTAAAGGAAATGCGGGAATGTCAATCCCTGTAAGAATATTTTTTATTACAGGCTATACAGCCGACAAAATACTCTCCAAATCAGGCATGACATTAAAGCAATACCAGGATAAGATAGATACAGAAAAGAAACCCTTATCAGGACCATTAACTGGTGTGAATGTCAGCTTCTCAGCAAAAGTTACAGAAAAGGAATTTACAGCTTATAACGTGGTTGGAATGGTTGAAGGCAGTGACCCTGTGCTTAAGAATGAGTGCGTTGTTTATTCAGCTCACTTCGATCATACCGGGGTAAATGAACAGGGTGAAGCATTTAATGGTGCCGATGATAATGCCTCAGGTTCAATAGGACTTCTTGGCGTTGCTGATGCATTCTCACATCTTAAGAAGAAGCCGCTCAGGTCAGTTGTATTTGTATGGGCAAATGCTGAAGAGAAGGGACTCCTGGGTTCAATGTACTATGTTAATCATCCTCTTGTATCAATGGACAAGACAATTCTCGACATAAATGTAGATATGATCGGGCGTTCGATTACACCTTCAGATACAGGTAAGTTTATGGGCTACAACCTTGATGTTACAGGTAAGGATGAGGTTATAATGTATAATTACGAGAAGAGCTCAGAACTTGTGAAACTGGCAAAGGATGATGCCGCGAAAACTGGTGTGAAAATTCTGCTCAAGGGAAAAACAATGCCTTTCGGGGGAAGCGATCACCAGAGTTTCAGCATGAAAAAAGTTCCATGGATTATGTTCCATTCAGGAATACATTCTGATCTTCATTCTGTGAGGGATGATGCCGAAAAGGTTGATTACGAAAAAATGGAAAAGGTCTCAAAACTGATGTTCCTTATCGGTTACCAGGTTGCCAATCAAAAGGGAAGGATTACAGAGGATACAAAATAATAATAGCCAGATAAACCTGTTCTTTATGGTTGTAACATGTGTACATGTATATGTGAAAAAAGGCTGCGAGGAGCTTTTTGCAGAGGCAACAAGGCTAAATCATATTGAATCTGTAAATGAACCCGGCAACCTGAGGTTCGATCTTTTAAGGTTGCAGGATGATCCATGCAGGTTCATGATCTATGAGGCATATGTTTCAGAGAAAGAGGCTGCTGCCCATAAGAACACTGCTCATTACCTGAAGTGGAGGGATACAGTTGCTGATATGATGGAAGAGCCCAGGCAGGGAATAAAATACGAAATGATCCTGCCGCAATAAAACTGCTTATAAGAAGGGCTTTAACCGGTTTATGCTGTCTTCTGGAGGATTGCCTGTTTTATTTCTTCAATAAGTTCATCGCGCCGGATGGGCTTTGCAATATAGCTTGTACATCCTGCGCTCAGGCAAAGTTCCCTTTCTTCATACATGGCATAAGCTGTGTGGGCTATTATAGGCAGATCGGGACGAAAATCCTTGATTGCAGTCGTTGCCCTGTAACCGTCAAGCACTGGCATCTGTATATCCATAAGGACAAGATCGATTTCAGGATGCTCGTGACACATATTAACGGCTTCCATTCCATCTTTTGCCCATAGAACGACAGCTTTCAATCTTTCCAGCATAAGCTGGAGGTATCTGAAATTCCATTCTATGTCTTCTGCAATCAGAATCACTTTGCCTGAAATAATTAAGTCCATCTCAGGCTTTATCTCTTTTGGACACATAAGGAGGATAGAACTGACTCAGAAAGATATTGAAAAAAATCCCAATACATAACTTAAATTCTCAGAATTCAACATTAATTTTATTTTAAAATTTGATTCCTGTTATTCCTGTTTCCCTATGATAAGTAATTTCAGCTTCGCAAAACTGCCCCTGATTCATTTTGGCTGTGGAAAACTGTCGGCTCTTCCTCAGATAATTTGGGGATATGGTTCCACAGTTATCGTTGTAAGCGGGAAAGGATCGTTCAATGGCTCTGTATATTTTGAGGACTTCAGGGAAGAACTGCAGAAAAAGAGTATCAGGTGTATTGATATAGTGATCGACCGTGAACCATCACCGGCAATAATTAATAAAGTTGTCGAAGATTACTCTGATGAGGATCCGGTTCTTGTAGTTGCAATCGGAGGAGGCAGCACAATGGATGCCGGCAAGGCAATATCAGCCATGTTGCCTGTGGGGGGTGATGTTACAAGGTTCCTTGAGGTTGTGGGTAATTATGAGCATCCCGGCAAAAAGATTCCTTTCATTGCAGTGCCTACAACATCAGGTACAGGAAGTGAAGCAACAAAAAATGCTGTTCTTTCGGAGGTGGGGAAAAACGGTTTTAAAAGATCACTGCGTCACGAAAATCTTGTACCGGATATTGCTGTTGTTGATCCGCTTCTTACAGTCAGTTGTCCGCCGGAACTTACTGCTGCCGGAGGAATGGATTGTTTTACCCAGCTTGTTGAATCGTATGTATCAACAAAAGCCCTCGGTTATACGGACGCCATAGCCCTGAAAGGTTTACTCGCACTCAGAGATTCACTCGAAAGAGCTTATGCAGATGGGTCCGATATTGAAGCAAGAACAGGCATGTCCTTCGCAGCTCTTAGCTCAGGTATCTGCCTTGCCAATGCCGGACTCGGTACTGTTCATGGTTTCGCTTCATCTGTTGGAGCCCTTTTCGATATTCCTCATGGTGTCATCTGTGGAACCCTGATGGCTCCTGCAAATGAAATCACACTCCGGGAACTAAGGAGAGCAGGCAAAAACCACCCGGCAATTTCCAGGTATGCTGAACTTGGAAGATTATTCTCCAGGGAGGAGGGTAAATCTGAAGATTATTATACGGGAGCCTTTATCGGGACCTTATATCATATGGCAGAAAAGCTGAAACTCCCACTGCTCGGCAAATACGGGGTTACGACCTCTGATGTTGAAAGGATTGTCTCGAACACCGATAATAAAAATAATCCTGTGAAGTTATCACAGGATCATCTTGCAGAACTTCTCTCAAAGCGAATATAAAATATACTCTGTGTCCCTCTGTGTATTCTCTCTGTCCTCTGTGTAAGTTCTTAAGAGTTACACAGAGTTACACTGAGGTCCATTGAGAATTTATTAAGAATCTCAGGTTATTCCAGGGTGCCTAAGGTTTTTTCCACTTCCTCAAGGATCTCGCACGATTTCACGAGCTCCTTCATCCTCGTATGATCAGGATAGAGTGGTCTGTCGATATCGAGGAAATCCACATACTTTCTTATTACATCCTTCGCTTTCTGTACCCCTGTACCGAATTTATATTCTTCCTTCCTGAAGTCGAGCGCCTGCGCTGCTGCCATGAACTCAATACCAAGAATCCCGTAGGCGTTGTCAAGTATCTGGTTGTTTTTTATTGCAGTGTTCATACCCATGGAAACAAAGTCTTCCTGGTCAGCGGCTGCAGGTATTGACTGGATTGAAGCCGGCAGTGATAGTATTCTTTGTTCAACAATCAGCATATCGGCTGTGTACTGGCTCAGCATAAGTCCGGAGAACATTCCGGCACCCTTAGTAAGGAAATCAGGAAGGCCAACACTGAGTGCCGGGTTATTAAGCCTGTTCATCCTTCTTTCCGAAAGCACGCTTACCATTGTGATGCAGGCACCCGCCATATCCATAGGAACGGAAACCGGGGATCCCTGGAAATTGGCACCCGACAACTGAATGTTTTTATCGGGGAAAAATATGGGATTATCGCCAACACCATTAAGTTCTATTTCAACCTGTGACCTTGCGTATGAGAGCATATCATGGGCTGAGCCTATAACCTGTGGTGTCGATCTCATCGAATAAGCGTCCTGAACCTTGCTTTTAACCTTACCTTCCTTAAGGTCGCCACCGGAGATGCACTTGTTTATTGCGTTTGCACTTCTGACAGCTCCTTTAAATCCTCTTACTTCATGAAGAAGCGGCGTGTAAGGTTTCATATTTGCCTTTAATGCCTCAAGTGACATCGCAGCAGCGATCTCGGCCTGCTTGAGCCAGCGGTTAGCATCGTAAAGCCAGATAGCACTCATGGCGGTCAGCATATTCGAACCGTTTATTGCTGCCAGCCCGTCGCGGGCATGCAACCCGGGAACTGTAATGCCTGCTCGTTTCATTGCTTCGGCTCCTTCAAGCAGTTCACCCTTGTAATAAGCTTTACCTTCACCGAGAAGGAGCAGGGCTATCTGCGACATTGGAGCCAGGTCACCTGATGCGCCTACCGAACCTTTCTGGCATACAAATGGAGTGACCCCCTTGTTTAGCATTTCTATATATGTCTCTGTTATTTCAAGACGGTTACCTGAATTACCGTGTGCATGTACGTTTATCCTGCCAAGCATCGATGCCCTTACGATCTCTGCAGATGCAGGTTCGCCAATGCCGGCTGCGTGGTTATAGACAAGATATTTCTGGAAATCTTTTATCTGGTCGTCGTTGAGGACCACTTCTGAAAATTCACCTATGCCTGTATTTACTCCATACATGATCTCATGTGCAACGACCTTCTTTTCGAGCATGGCCCGGCACTCGAGTATCCTTTTTCTTGCATCGGGATGAAGCTCGACTTTCTGACCGTGTCTTGCAACATTTACTACATCCTCAATCTTAAGGTTCGTACCTGTTATTATTAATGTATTCATTTAGTTTATTTTAAGATTTAAATAATTATGATCCCCTGTATTCCTTACTATGAGAAGTAACAATCTTTTCAACCTGTCCATTTTCGGGAAAGGTTGGCAGGGGTTCAGTATATCGTAAATAGATGATTTGAAGCAGGTCCGGATCAGAAGAGGCCTGACCTGTTGATCTTTATCTTGTATTCGAGGATCCAGCTGTAATTCATGTCCTGGCAACTATACTTCAAAAGTAAGGATATTCCTGTTAATGTGCAATGAACTTTATCACCTGCACTGAAGTGATAAAACTCATCAATAATCGGCTCAATTATTGCCACTTTTAGCAGAAGATTAATATTTTTATATAATAATTCCCTTCTAACTCAAATATAATGGCCACAACTCTCGAAAAACTTACGCGCTGTGTTGAAGTTGGTAAGATCAGCCGGACCTCCCCTTATCCTCCTGATATGAAGGACCAGGATGGTGCTGATGAACTTGCCAGGACAGCTCTCGTTGAAGGATATAAACCCGGGGAGATACTCGAAAATGCCCTGATACCGGCCATGACAACGGTCGGCAACAGGTTCAGCAGGCAGGAAATATACGTTCCCCAGATGCTTATGTCGGCAAAAGCAATGAGCAGTGCAATGGCTCATCTTAAGCCTTACTTTCTGTCTGGCGAGACAAAGCGAAAAGGAACAGTGATTATTGGTACAGTCACGGGAGACCTGCATGATATTGGAAAAAACCTTGTTGCCATGATGATAGAGGGTGGCGGCTGGGAGGTTGTCGACCTTGGCGTCGATGCCGGCCCCGATAAATTCCTGAAAGCCCTCTCTGAACATCCGGGAGCAGCGGTCGGACTTTCTGCCCTTCTAACTACAACAATGGAGAATATGAAGAAGATCGTTTCAGCCATAAAGGAGAAAGACAGGTCAGTAAGGATCCTTGTAGGAGGAGCACCGGTGACTCAGGAATTCTGCAACCTGATAGGTGCTGATTTTTATTCAGCCGATCCGCAGGGTGCGGTGAACTACCTTAATACACTCTTATCCTGAGACTGTTATGAACACAAGGCTGAGTGGTACGACAAAAGAAGTCATTATAAGTTCCGGGGGACCGGTTGTTATAATAGGGGAATGCATAAACCCGACAAGGAGGAAAAAACTTGTTTCAACTTTACAGGCTCATGATTTCAGTTATGCCGGTGAACTTGCAGCAATCCAGGTTGCCCATGATGCCGAAGTTCTCGATGTGAATGTAGGTTTCCCGGGTGTGGACGATGAGAAACTGTTACCAAAAGTAGTTTCTTATCTCCAGGATAACTTTGATGTGCCATTATGCCTCGATACACCTAATCCGCGTGCAGTTGAATCAGCCTTAAAAGTTTCAAAAGGGAAATGCCTTGTAAACTCAGTAAACGGTGAAGAGAGATCACTGGCTGCCATTCTTCCGGTTGTGCGTGATCATGGTGCCGCAGTCATCGGACTTGTGATGGATGATGATGGGATAACACATGATCCTGAAAAAAGACTTTCGATAGCTGAAAAGATACTTAACCGGGCTGTACAATCAGGTATAAAGGAAGAAGATGTTGTGATTGATCCATTGGCTATGGCTGTTAGTGCTGATCCAAATGCCTGCCTTGTAACACTGAAGACTATCACACTCATAAAGGAAAGACTTGGACTCAATATTACGATGGGTGCAAGCAACATATCCTTTGGTCTTCCCGGAAGGGAACATTTAAATACGGCATTTATAACGCTGGCAATATTGAATGGACTCACCTGTCCGATAGCGAATCCTGAAAAGATTTCAGCTGCAGTCAGGGCCGCAGATCTTGTTCTGTCGCGTGACGATTTCGCAATGAGGTTTATAAGTTACTGCCAGACCAATAATATTAAATAAGACCGGGTACCCTGGAAAGGGTGATCAGGCAATCAGAAAATGTCAATATTCACCCCCGCACGACGATGGCAACCTCCATTCTATCCCTTTAAAAGGGAAAAACTGGGGCGCAGGATGCTTGCCGGCACCGAGAGGATAATAAAAGGGCCGCTATTTGGATGCCGCATGTGTGGAAACTGCCTGCTCCAGGAGACTGCATTTATTTGCCCCATGGAATGTCCGAAGGGGGAGAGGAACGGACCTTGCGGAGGTTCTACTCCCGGGAAGTGCTATGTCGACAATACAAGAAACTGTATATGGTATTGTATATATGACAGGTCATTCAGGATGGGAAGGGAGGAAAAATTGCTTGAGGTCCTGCCTCCTGTTGACTGGGCAAAAGCCGGGACAGAAACATGGGGAGATGTCATACGCCAGGTCAGGAAAAACGGTACCGGAACTTTTATAAGCAGCCGCTTTTCTTCCGACCGGAAGAAACGTCACGATGAGTGGGAAAAAGTTTTCAGAACTATAAGGCAGCCCGAATGGTGGAAAGGGGATTCTGTTTATCATGCCTCTTTACCGCATCAGCCTGTTTCAAAACTCGAGGAAAAATTAAAGGCCGGGGAGTTTGTTTTTACCGCAGAAATAATTCCCCCGATGCATTCCGACGCGGAAAAACTGGTAAGTAATATCAGGCTTTTAAAAGATCACGTAACAGCAATAAATTTCACAGATAATTCCTCTGCAATACCACGGATGTCGGGCATGACCTGCTGCAAAATAGCAGCTGAAAATGATGCTGAACCTGTATTCCAGGTGACTGCCCGCGACAATAACCGGACCTCTTTCCAGTCGAAAGTGATCGGAGCTAACGCTCTTGGAATTAATAATATACTTTGTATTTCAGGGGATAGCCCTCTTACCGGTTTATCACCTGCATCAAACCTGAATGTGCTTGATATCGATTCGGTCCAGATGATCTGGATTCTGAGAATGATGAGGGATGAGAGGCACTACCTTGATGGCAGGGAAATAAAAAACCCGCCAAAGATTTTTATAGGTGCCGCAGCTTCCCCGTTTGCATCCAAACCTGAATTCCAGGCACTCAGGGAACAAAAAAAAGTGAATGCCGGAGCCCAGTTCCTCCAGACGAATGTCGTTTATGACAAGATTGGCCTTGAGAGGTGGCTGGAGCAACTCGATAAAAGGAAGGTACTTGATAAGGTTTTTATCCTGGTAGGGGTAACACCAATAAAGAGCCTTAAAATGGCAAATCATCTGAAATATGAAATACCCGGCATCGTTATTCCCGATTCTGTAATTTCAAGAATAGAAAAAGCAGGAGATTCAGCCCAGGAGGAGGGGATACAGGTAGCCCTTGAATTAATAAGCTCCGTAAGGAATATGAAAGGGATAAACGGTATTCACCTTATGACACTAGGGGCTGAGAATGTCGTTGAGAGAATTATCAGGGAATCAGGTGTTGCGAGATAAAACTATTATTGGATCATGCGCGAAAACTTCAGGTATACAATTAGTTTCAGCGAGCTACAGCCCGATGTTGATATGCTGAGGTTTATGCTGGATCCCTCTGATACCGGTGATGGCGGACTTGTATCGGACATGATAAAACACGGGCTAGAAACAGCAGAAAGTTTATGTGACATCAGGGCAGAGATAGAGGTTTACGATGAAGTTGATTTTTCTTCACCAGGTAAGATTAATATTGGTGGTCTGTCATTTAATACGGGAAAGATAGTAGCAGGCCAGCTTAAGAAATCGGAATCTGTTGCCGTCTTTTCAGCAACAGCTGGTAAAGGGGTGGGTGAAAAAGCCAGGCAACTGATTTCTGAAAAAGATTTTCTTGAAGGTTATATTCTTGATATGATCGGGAGCCAGGTTGCGGATGGCGCTGCTGATCTTTTGCAGGAAAGACTCAGGGTACATTGCCTGGGAAAAGGACTGAGGATCACAAACAGGTATAGCCCCGGATACTGCGGGTGGGATGTCTCGGAGCAGCATAAATTGTTTTCACTCCTTCCATCAGATTTCTGTCACATCACCCTTAATGAGGCTGCTCTTATGGACCCTGTTAAATCTGTAAGCGGGATAATCGGAATCGGGGCAGAGGTGAGGTTCAATGAATATACCTGCAACCTTTGCGACCAGGATAACTGCGTATACAGGAACATTAAAATAAGGAAAGGATGACGGCCGAAAAATATAACATGAGATTCCTCCTTTCCGTATCGCTGGTTTCTGCACTTGGTGGATTACTCTTTGGCTATGATTATGTTGTTATCGGGGGAGCCAAACCATTTTATGAACCATATTTTGGTGTTTCAGGCTCACCGGTTCTCCAGGGATGGGCGATGGGATGTGCTCTCATCGGATGCCTCGCCGGTGCAATTGTATCAGGTACTCTCAGTGACAGGTTCGGAAGAAAGAGACTTCTTATTGTCTCGGCTCTGCTTTTCGTCACAGCTTCACTTGGTACCGGAGCAGCATGGTCCTTTTCCGTCTTTGTTGCTTTCAGAATACTTGGAGGCATAGGTATAGGTATCGCGTCAAATATATCACCTTTATATATCGCCGAGATAACACCTGCCCGACTAAGAGGCAGGTTTGTATCAATCAACCAGCTGACAATTGTTATTGGCATTCTTGCTGCACAACTTATTAACTGGAGAATCGCCAGGCCTGTTCCCCAGGGCTTTACTTTAAATGATATTCTTACTTCATGGAACGGCCAGGTGGCCTGGAGACTAATGTTCTATGCGTGCGCCATCCCTGCTTTACTGTTCCTCGTCCTCGCTCTTTTCATTCCTGAAAGCCCCAGGTGGCTTGCGAGGGATGAAAAGAAAAGGCCACTTGCACTTACAATCCTTGAAAAGGCAGGGGGAAGTGAGTATGCAAGGATTGAGCTTGATTCAATTAATGATACAATGAATGGGGCAGGAGCGAAACTCGAAAAAGGATGGTTCAGGAAACCTGGTATTCCAAAGCTTTTACTCCTGGGTGTTATCCTTGCAGTATTCCAGCAATGGTGCGGCATAAATGTGATTTTTAACTATGCACAGGAAGTGTTTTCAAGTGCAGGCTACAGTATATCCGACATCCTTTTTAATATCGTAATAACAGGAAGCGTAAACCTTCTGTTTACTTTCGTTGGAATGTTCACGGTTGACCGGCTGGGAAGGAAAGGACTAATGCTGACAGGAGCTGGCGGTCTTGCAGGGATATTCGGTGTTGTAGGATTGCTTTATTTTCTTCACGTGAAAGGTCTTGCTCTGTTATTAATGGTTGTGGCGGCAATCGCCTGCTACTCGATGTCGCTGGCACCGGTCACCTGGGTGATACTTTCAGAGATATTCCCAAACAGGATAAGGGGTGCTGCAATGAGCGTGGCAACTTTCGCGCTATGGGCAGCCTGCTTTGTACTGACATATACTTTCCCTATACTTAATCACCTGTTAAAGGCTTCAGGAACCTTCTGGCTATATGCACTTATCTCCCTCGCAGGCTTTTTCTATATCCTGAAAAGACTGCCTGAAACAAAAGGAAAATCGCTTGAGACAATTGAACACGAACTGACAGGAATATGAAAAAACTGCTTATCCTGGTGCTCATAATTGCCGGTTGTTCTCACGGTAAGTTAGAGACAAGAAAGACAATCATGCTCTCAGGGAAATGGGGGTTCAGGATCGATACTGCCGATGCCGGAATTACAGCCCGATGGTTTGATTCTGTTTTTACTGACTCAGTATCACTTCCGGGGTCGATGGCTGAAAATAACAGGGGTTTTGAAGTAACAGTGAATACCGACTGGACAGGTGAGATTGTTGACAGATCGTACTTTACCGACAGCCGTTATGCAAAATACAGGGAGCCCGGTAACATTAAAATACCTTTCTGGCTCAAGCCGGTTAAGTATTATAAAGGGGCCGCATGGTATACAAAGGATGTGGATCTGCCTTCAGAATCTGACGGGAACAGGGTGATCCTATTCATGGAGCGCTGCCACTGGCAGTCGGATGTATATGTTAACGGGAACCACGCAGGGACACAAAACAGTCTTTCAACACCGCATGAGTATGATATCACCGGTTTTATTAAGAAGGGCAAGAATCATATAGCAGTCAGGATAGATAACAGGATAATAATTCCGATAGGGATTAACTCACACAGTATCAGTGATCACACCCAGACAGACTGGAACGGCATAGCCGGAGAAATCAGCCTGAAGACCACCCCGGTTGTATATATTAAAGGTATTGATGCATATCCGTCTTTGAAAGATTCAACTGCACTTATTGAGGTAAACCTGTCAAATGATGACCTGAGAAAATTCAAAGGCACTGTAGAGTTACGTGCATATGATTCGCAGGGAAGAAAACCGGCAGGTACAAAAGTGTTCCGATACTGGGTTGATAATATAGGATACAACGACAAGATACGACTCATTTATAATATGGGCGACAAACCTGAAACCTGGAATGAATTCTCAAACAGCCTCTATTCAATGGAGGTGACCCTTAAGGATTCAGCAAACAGGATATACGACAGGAGGTCTGTAAACTTTGGAATGAGAGAGTTCCGTGCTCATGGAAGCCGCTTCGAAATCAACGGGTTACCGGTATTCCTGAGAGGGACAACAGAATGCTGCATTTTCCCGCTGACTGGCTATCCTCCCTGTGATACGGCCAGCTGGGGCAGGATTTTCAGGATATGCAGGCAATATGGGTTAAATCATATGAGATTTCATTCATATTGTCCGCCTGAAGCTGCATTTATTGCTGCCGACAAGTATGGGATTTATCTTCATGTTGAATGCAGTTCCTGGGCAAACTCGGGTACTACAATCGGCGACAGCACACCTGTTGACAGGTTTATTTATGATGAGAGTGAAAGAATTATAAGGGCATACGGAAATCATCCGTCGTTCTGCATGCTTGCATATGGCAATGAACCTGCAGGAAAGAACCAGGATAAATTCCTGGGAGACCTTATTAAACACTGGAGACTCTATGATAACCGGCGGGTATACACATCTGGTGCCGGATGGCCAATTATACCGGAAAATGATTATCACCTTACGGCAGAACCGAGGATACAGCACTGGGGCGAAGGACTCGGAAGTGTTATAAACAGCAAGCCTCCGGCAACTAATTATGATTTCAGGGATTTTGTATCAAAATATAAAATTCCGGTTGTAAGTCATGAGATAGGACAGTGGTGTGTCTATCCTGATTTTGGTGAGATCGCTCAATATACAGGCGTATTGAAACCAACAAACTTCGAGATATTCAGGGAAACCCTTGAGAAGAACCATATGGGAAACCAGGCAGCAGAGTTTGTTTCTTCTTCAGGTAAACTTCAGGTTCTTTGTTATAAGGCCGATATTGAGGCAGCACTGAGAACACCAGGTTTCGCAGGATTCCAGATGCTGCAACTTCATGATTTTCCCGGGCAGGGAACTGCACTCGTGGGTATTCTTAACCCTTTCTTCGGATCAAAAGGCTACGTAACCCCTGAGGCATTCAGGCAGTTCTGTAATACAACCGTTCCACTTGCAAGGATGGAAAAGATGACCCTTTCCGATTCAGAGAATTTCCATGCGTCACTCGAGGTTGCACATTTCGGAGCTGGAGTACTTAAGAACACTGAGTTCATCTGCAGGCTTGAAAATGAGGAAGGTGAGATTATCACTGAGAAAAAGATTGTAAAAGATTCAATAGGTGTAGGAAATTGCCAGGACCTGGGTGTTTTTGATGCCCGGCTTAAGGGATCTGATGGAAAACTTACTTTCAGTATTGAAATTCCGGGAACCGGGTTTAAAAACAGCTGGAATATCTGGGTTTACCCGGCTGCAAAACCTGTTGAAGGAGATGTACTTGTTACAGACAAACTGGATTCGAGGACAATTAAGGTCCTTGGAGATGGTGGAAAGGTACTTCTGCTTATAAACGGGAAGATCAGAAAAGAAAAGGGAGCTTCAATCTTGAACGGATATTCTACGATCTTCTGGAATACAGCCTGGACGAACAACCAGCCTCCACATACAATGGGAATTGTATGCGACAAGTGGCACCCTGTTTTCAAAGAGTTCCCGACTGACGCCAACAGCGATGCAAACTGGTGGGATGCCACAACAAAGTCTCAGGTGATGGACCTTGATGGATTCCCTGCCGGACTGAAACCATTGGTTCAGATGATTGATACATGGTTTGAGAACAAGCGTCTTGCCTTGGCTTTCGAAGCTTCAGCAGGTAAGGGAAAAATTCTCGTTTCTTCAATAGACTTTAAAAAGGATATCGATGAGAGGATTTCGACAAAACAGCTCTATGTATCAATACTCAATTACATGAACAGCAATGCATTTAATCCCGTGGTATCTGTTGATGTTCAAAAAATAAAATCTCTATTTGAATAGTGCTTTCATTCATATTAACTTTATATTATAAACAGGCAGCAAATGTTATTACTCGGACTCGATATAGGAAGCTCATCAGTTAAAGCATCTGTTCTTGATGGCCTGACCGGAAATGCCCTGGCAACAGCATATTCACCATTGAAAGAGATGGAGATCGTTGCCGACAGGCCAGGTTGGGCTGAGCAGGATCCGCTTACGTGGTGGGAAAATGTAAAAGTTGCGGTGAAAAAGTGTACTGCTTCACTTGGCAGCAGATCGTCTGATATCGGGGCAGTAGGTATCGCCTACCAGATGCACGGACTCGTTCTTACGGGTGACAATCAGGAACCACTTAGAAAGTCGATAATATGGTGCGACAGCAGAGCCGTTGAGTATGGCAGCCGTGCTTTCACCGCTCTTGGTAAAGGATTCTGCCTTTCCCATCTTCTGAATTCGCCTGCAAACTTCACAGCGGCCAAACTCGCATGGGTAAAGGAAAACGAGCCCGGGAAATTTTCTTCAATCAAGAATATAATGCTTCCAGGTGATTTCATTGCAATGAAACTGACAGGCGAGATAATGACATCTTTTACAGGACTGTCGGAAGGAATTTTCTGGGATTATGCCACCGAAAGCATTTCACGTGAACTTACAGGATACTTTGGTTTCCCCGATGATTTTTTCCCTGTTGTGAAAAATTCATTTTCATTACAGGGACAAATAAGGAAGGATATTGCAGGTGAACTTGGACTCCCGGCTGGAATACCCGTTTCTTATCGTGCAGGCGACCAGCCTAACAATGCCCTTTCGCTAAATGTACTGTCGCCAGGTGAAGTTGCTGCCACAGCAGGCACCTCCGGGGTAATATATGGTGTTACTGACCAGAAAAAGGCCGACCCGCAATCGAGAGTCAATACTTTTCTTCATGTAAATCACAGTTCAGAAAAGCCAAGGCTTGGAGTGCTTCTATGTATAAATGGGACCGGGATACTGAACTCATGGATCAGGAGAATCTCCGACAGCAGGTACAGTTATGATGAGATGAACAAGCTGGCAGAAAATGTAGCCCCTGGCAGTGAAGGTCTTATGATACTGCCTTTCGGAAACGGTGCTGAAAGGATGCTTGGAAATGCAAACCCGGGAGCCATTTTTGCCAACCTTGATTTTAACAGGCATTCACATGGCCACCTTTTCAGGGCTGCACAGGAAGGTATTGCTTTCTCATTCAGGTACGGTCTAGATATTATGCGCCAGACAGGCATTGAACCTGCAGTAATGAGGGCAGGTGAAGCAAATATGTTCCTCAGCCCGCTTTTCAGACAGGCTCTTTCATGCGTTACAGGCGCAGTAATTGATCTTTATAATACAGACGGATCACTTGGAGCAGCAAGGGGTGCTGGTATAGGTTGCGGATTTTACAAGTCCGAAAAGGAGGCATTTACAGGTCTTGCACCTGTAGGACGCACTGAACCTGACCCATCGCTATGTGGTGTATATGCTGAAGCATATGAAAATTGGACAAAATTACTTTTAAAAAATCAATCAGATAACAATTAATCCTATCCAGTCAGTGCAGTTGCGACGCGAAGATCTGGCCATTTCCCCCTTGGGGGAAACAGGAAAGGGGGTCAAAAACCAAAATAACATTTAAAAAAATTATACAATGGCAAAAAAAACAGGAAAGGAATACTATCCCGGTATCGGGAAAATTGCTTATGAAGGACCGGATTCAAAAAATCCCCTTGCTTTCAGGTGGTACGACCCAGAGGCAAAGGTTTCAGGAAAAAAGATGAAAGATCATCTCCGTTTCGCTATCGCATACTGGCATTCATTCTGTGGTGACGGGTCTGATCCGTTCGGGAATGCAACAAGGCTTTATCCATGGAAGGATGTCAAAGGTGATGACAGGATTAAAATGAGGCTTGAAGCTGCCTTTGAGTTTATATCCAAAATAGGAGCAGGGTATTATTGTTTTCATGATGTTGACGTAGTCGGAGACGGTACAGTATTCGAAATCGAGAAAAGACTTGAGAAGTTCGTCCCGGTGATGAAGCAAATGCAGGAACAGACTGGTATTAAACTTCTCTGGGGAACAGCTAACCTGTTCTCAAACCCGAGGTACATGAATGGTGCAGCAACAAATCCCGACTTCAGGGTTGTTGCTAATGCCGGGGCCCAGCTAAGGAATGCTATAGATGCAACAATTGCCCTTGGTGGTGAAAACTATGTATTCTGGGGTGGCCGCGAAGGTTACATGAGCCTTCATAACACCGACATGAAAAGGGAACTTGAACATCTTGGAATGATGCTGGCAATCTCACGCGATCATGGGAGGAAAAATGGTTTTAAGGGTACCTTCCTTATTGAACCTAAACCAATGGAACCCAGCAAGCACCAGTATGATTATGATACTGCAACCGTTATTGGATTCCTTAAGAAATTCAAACTCGACAAGGATTTCAAACTTAATATTGAAGTTAACCATGCAACCCTTGCCGGGCACAGCTTTGCTCATGAACTTCAGGTGGCAGCCGATGCCGGTTTTCTTGGAAGCATTGATGCAAACAAGGGTGATTACCAGAATGGCTGGGATACAGATGAATTCCCTACAAATATTTATGAAGTCACAGAGGCAATGATGGTAATCCTCAGTGCCGGTGGTTTCAAAACCGGGGGAATTAACTTTGATGCAAAGGTGAGGAGAAATTCAGTAGATGCAGAAGATATATTCATCGCTCATATTTCCGGCATGGATACTTTCGCAAGGGCGCTCATTGTTGCAGATAAGATTCTGAAAAAGACAGACTACCTGAAACTGAAAGCCTCTCGCTATGTTTCATTCGATAAAGGAAAAGGGAAGGAATTTGAAGCAGGAAAGCTGACCCTCGAGCAACTAAGAACAATAGCAAAAAGTGCCGGTGAACCCGAAATGATCAGTGGCAAGCAGGAGAAGCTTGAACAGCTGATTAATATGTACATTTAACAGAGTTATAAATAAAGAGGGCGTAGCTCGAAACATATAATCTGTTTCCCTGCGCTCTCTTATTTTTAGATTTACCCCTGACTTACATTGCCTCTTGACGGCTCCCTTACAAGGACCGAGAGGAGCACCATTGATACAAGGGCAAGTATCCCGCCGAAACCAAATGCCAGTGTTCCTCCGTACCCTGGCCATAGTTTATCTGCCCAGGCGTAAAGAATACCGAATATTATGCTTGCAGGGAGGGCTCCAAGCCCAACTGCAAAACTGAACATTCCGAATGCAGTTCCCCTGTGCTCATCCTTTACAAGGTCGGCAACAAATGCCTTTTCGGCTCCCTCTGAGAAAGCATAGAAGAGGGCATATATTGCAAACAGCACGAAGGTTGCAATAACCTGCAATCCTGCCGGGAGGAAAACTAGAAGGGCAAAAGCAAGGTAAACGAAAGCATATATAGCCCACCCGGTATTGATAACCTTCTTCCTTCCAATCCTGTCAGATAATGCACCAAGAGGGGTGGAGAGGATCACTTTTATAATATGAAAGAAAGCCCATACGAGAGGCAGGAAAAGGATGTTCACTACCATTGCCTGGTTCTCTGGTGATCCGAATCCGCTAATCATTGTCTTCAATGGCCCTATACTGCTTACAAAATTTATCACGGCCCCGCTTTTCATAATAGCTTCTTCCACCCTGAATAAAAGAAAGGCATCTGAAGAGTTGCCAAGGGTAAAGAGTATCATAATGAAAAGATAAGTCCTGAAATTCCTGTCGAAGTCTTTAATCGTTATCCTTACTTGCTTTTTACCGTTATTTAATGGTGCCTTCTCTGTTACGAAGAAGATGATTGTCAGAACGGCAAGAATACCCGGAATTATGGATAAGATAAAGGTCCATCTGAGTGCTGCCAGCGAATCCCTGAAGCCGAATCCTGTAAACAGGATTACCAGTGTGATTATTGCAAGAAGCGGACCTATTACTGCACCTGTATGATCCATCGCCCTGTGGAAACCGTATGATTTTCCCCTTATTGATTCATCAACAGATGAGGCTATTAGTGCATCTCTTGGAGCAGTCCTGATTCCTTTCCCGACCCGATCAGCCATCCTTATAAGGATAATCTGCCATGCAGAACTTACGAGACCTGTAAGTGGCCTGAAGAACGATGAGATCGAATAACCGATCAGAACGAGTATCTTTCTCTTGCCTGTCCTGTCGGAGATTATCCCGCTGAAGAGTTTCAGCATGGCTGCAGTAGTCTCTGCAACACCTTCAATTATCCCAAGAATAATTGCCCCTGATCCCAGTGCTGCGACATAGACCGGGACAAGAGGGTAAATCATTTCCGACCCGGCATCCGTGAAGAGGCTTACAAGCCCCAGCATAATTATTGCCTTCGGTATTTTTGCTTTCTTTTCCATCCTCTCCTTTATTTATGTCTTGCAGCAAGAGTCTTCTCTATATCGGTGATCCGCAATCCTTTTGCCTGCAAGAGTATAAGCAGGTGGTAAACAAGATCAGCTGCTTCATCGCTGAACCTTGTAAGGTCATCATCTTTTGATGCTATGACAAGTTCCACTGCTTCCTCGCCAACCTTCTGTGCCATCCTGTTTATACCTTCACTGTAAGTGCGGTAGGTATAACTCCCGGCAGTTTTGTTTTTTATCCTTTCCCCGATTATCCCCTCAAGTTTTTTAAGGAAGCCCGGCTGCGCATCCTGCCCGTCAAAGCAGGAGAAAGTCCCTTTGTGACATACCGGACCTTCCGGATCAACCTTCACCAGGAGTGCATCGTTATCGCAATCTGTTGTGATTTCCTTTACATACAGGAAATTTCCTGATGTTTCTCCCTTGGTCCATAAAGATTTTCTGCTCCTGCTGTAGAATGTCACCCTTCCCTCATCTAAGGTTTTCTCATACGCTTCCCTGTTCATATACCCCACCATAAGTACAGTTGATGAAGAATAATCCTGGATGACTACAGGTACAAGCCCGTCTGCTTTATCAAAGTCAATGTTCATAGTCTTACACTTATTTTTTGTTCCGAAAGATATTTTTTCAGATCACTTATCGAAATTTCCCCGAAATGGAAGATACTTGCCGCAAGTGCTGCGCTGCAACCTGTCTGGTTGAAAACATCCCTGAAATGTTCTATGTTGCCGGCACCTCCGGAGGCAATTACAGGGATTCCGAGTTTACTGCATAACAGCCATGTAATGTCTGTTGAAAAACCGTTTTTTGTTCCGTCACTCCTCATAGATGTAAGCAATATCTCGCCGGCACCATGCCTTTCCGCCTCCAATGCCCAGTCCAGTGTCTTAAGTCCTGCAGCTGTTCTTCCACCATTTATGAATACTATCCATTCGTTATTTACAAAGTCGGTATCAATAGCAACAGTAACGCACTGGCTGCCGAATTCCGATGCTATTCGGCTTATTAGTTTTGGATCTTTTACCGCAGATGTATTAAGGCTTACCTTGTCGGCCCCGGATCGTATTATGGTGCCGACATCTTCATAATCAACTATTCCGCCACCAACTGTAAAAGGGATATCAATTTCCCTTCCGATCCTTTCAACAAGAGGTATAAGTGTTTTTCTCTTTTCTACAGTTGCCGTTATGTCAAGAAAAACCAGTTCATCTGCCCCTTCACTTACATATTTCTTTGCAAGTTCAACAGGGTCGCCGGCGTCGCGTATATCAACGAAGTTGACACCTTTTACTGTTCTGCCATCTTTTATGTCGAGGCATGGTATGATTCTCTTTTTCAGCATATTCCTGATAGGTCTGAAAGTTTAATATTCCCCTCGTAGATTGCTTTTCCTATTATAGCCCCAAAACATCCGGTTTCCCTGAGTTTCATTACATCATTTATAGATGAAATGCCTCCGCTGGCTATCAGTTTTACCCCTGACACTGACATTATCTCCGAATAGAGATCAGCAGAAGGTCCTTCGAGGGTCCCATCCCTTGATATGTCAGTGCACGATACATAGCTTATTCCTTTCTTTTCCCAGTCCCTTATGAATTCGATTACATCTATATCTGTACCCTGTACCCAGCCCGAAACCTTTATTTTTCTCTCGTCGGCATCAGCGGCAAGAATGATCTTTTCAGTGCCGAATTTATTTATCCAGTCATGGAAAATATCAGGATAGATGACAGCTGAACTTCCAATGTTTACCATTGAAGCACCTGCATTTAGTGCTGTTCTGATCTCATCTTCCGTTTTAAGTCCTCCCCCGAAATCTATTTTAAGCGAAGTTCCGTTTGCTATTGATTCCAGTGTTTTCCAGTTTACTGTCTTTTTTTCCCTTGCACCGTCAAGGTCTACAAGATGCAGGTGTTGAAGCCCGTGATCCTCGAAGGTCCGTGAAAGTTCAAGGGGATCGTTATAATAGTTTTTCACAGCTGCAAAGTCACCTTTGGTTAGCCTTATGCACCGTCCACCCATTATGTCGATTGCAGGAATGATTCTCATAGTTGCAGGAAGTTTCTCAGTATGATTTCTCCGACTCCGGCAGATTTCTCAGGATGAAACTGGGTAGACCAGAAATTGTCTTTTCTCATGGCGGCACTGAATGGGATTATATAAAAAGCCTCAGCAATAGTGTAGCTGTTTATCCCTGTGCAATAACTGTGAACATAATAAACATCGTCATCTTTCTTAATTCCTGTGAACAGTGCTCCACTCATGCCAGAGAAGTTGTTCCATCCCATATGTGGTACTTTATCTCCCGGAGGAAGTCGTCTGACGACGGTATCTTTGTAGATGTCAAGGCAATCTGTCTCTCCCTCTTCAGACCAGGAGCAGAGCAGTTGCAGTCCCAGGCAGATACCGAGAACAGGTTGCCTGAGTTCCTTTATCACAGTGTCCAGCCCGCGTTCCTTAAGGTGTTTCATCGCGCTTCCTGCCTCACCAACGCCGGGTAAAATAACCTTATCGGCTGAAATCAGTTCTGCCGGATCATCACTTATAATACAATCGTAGCCAAGGCGTTCTACAGCATTTTGAACAGACTGGATGTTCCCCGCATTATATTTTACAACTGCTATCATAGTGTTCCTTTTGAGCTTGGAATTGAAAAGTTACCTGTTTTTCCTGCAGCCTGTCCAAGGCATTTTGAAAATGCCTTGAAGATTGCTTCGATCCTGTGGTGTTCATTCTCTCCTGAAGCTGAGATATTAAGGGTGCATTTCGCTGTGTCTGAGAAAGAGCGGAAGAAATGCCTGAACATCTCGGTTGGCATCTCACCAATCTTCTCACGTGAAAATTCTGCATTCCACTCAAGCCATGGTCTTCCTCCAAGGTCTACAGCAACCTGTGCAAGGCATTCATCCATAGGAAGAACGAATGCATATCTCTGGATTCCTTTCTTCATTCCAAGGGCTTCATTGAATGCGGAACCCAAAGCGAGGCCAACATCTTCAATTGTATGGTGTTCATCAACATGAAGATCACCGCTGACAATAATTTCAACATCAAATAAACCATGCCGTGATATCTGCTCCAGCATATGATCGAAGAAACCTAGTCCTGTCTTAATATTACTCCTGCCCTTTCCATCGAGGTTTATTTTTACATCCACAGAAGTTTCTGAAGTCTTCCTGGATACCGAAGCAGTCCTTGGTAATTTGCTGAGTAAGGAGTATATCTCATTCCAGCCCTGGACAGTTACAGTAGCGTTTTCAGATTTTTTTTCAGCTATCAGGATAGACTTGCATCCCAGGTTTGAAGCCAGCTGAACATCGGTTTCCCTGTCCCCGATTACCCATGAAGCTTCCATGTCAATGCCCCTGGAAAGGTATTTTGTCAGCATGGCGGTGCCGGGTTTCCTTGTAGGTGCATTATCAGATGGGAAAGTCCTGTCAATGAATACTTCGCTGAAAATAACGCCTTCATTCCTTAGGATATCCATCATCATATTCTGGCAGGGCCAGAATGTTTCTTCGGGATAGGAGTCAGTCCCGAGCCCGTCCTGGTTTGTAACCATCACCAGCTCATATTCAAGTTCAGCAGCAATCTTTCCAAGGTAAGTAATGGCACCCGGAAGGAATCCGAATTTGCTGAAGCTGTCTACCTGTTCGTCGGCCGGTTCCCTTAGTATTGTACCGTCGCGATCTATGAAGAGGACCTTTTTCATATGATTATCTGCTTTAGTTCCCTGATAAGCCTTTCATTCTCTTTTCTTTTGCCGACAGTGATTCTTATACAGCCCGGAACCACTGAATTCCTGTTCCTTACAATCACTTTCCGTGAAGTAAGATATTCGTATATCCTGTCGGGATCAGTCACTTTAACAAGTAAAAAATTTGCGTCAGAATTATAAACAGTCTTTACAATCGGCAGGGACGACAATCTGTCTGCGAGTCTCTCCCGTTCCCTGAGGATTGCACTAACCTGTTTCCTGTATTTGCCAGCATTACTTATCCTCTTCAGGGCGGCTTTCTGATCAGGAAGGCTTACATTATATGGAGGTTTTACTTTATATAATAATGAAACAATTTCCGGTGACGAATAAACCATTCCAACCCTTATTGCTGCGGCTCCCCATGATTTGCTGAAGGTCCTGAGTATTGCCAGGTTATTGAATTCTTTTAGTTCGTCAGCCAGTGATTTGCCCATACTGAAGTCGATATATGCTTCATCGACAATAACTATTCCACTGAACATCTTTAATACTTCGATAATCTTTTCCCTGCTGAAGCTGTTCGAAGTCGGGTTGTTTGGCGAGCAGAGGAAGATCAGTTTAAGTTTATCGTTTTTCAGAAAGGGTTTAATTGCTGATGGTTGTATATCAAAATTCTCATCCAGCGGGATTGTAATCATCTTAACGTCATTCACCGCTGCAGACACCTCGTACATACCGTAGGTTGGTGTGAATGTAAGTGCCTGGTCCTTTCCAGGATTGCAGAAGATCCTGAAGAGCAGGTCGATGGCTTCATCGCTGCCATTGCCGACGAAAATGCTTTCAGGGGCAATCGAATAGTAAGCTGAAAGTTCCTCTCTCAGTTTCCTGTGATGCGGATCGGGATACCTGTTCAGCTTTCCAAATGGATTTTCATTGGCATCAAGGAAAATTCCTTTGCTGCCCGCATACTCATCTCTTGCTGAGGAGTAGGGCTTCAGGTTCTTAATGTTATCCCTTACAAGACCTTCAATATTCTTCATCTCAGATATTTTTTAACCTTACAGTTACAGCATTGCTGTGCGCTGCGAGCTGTTCAGCACCTGCCATCAGTTCTATAGCTTTACCTATATTCTTTAGTCCTTTTGCACTGACCTCCTGGAATGTTATCTTTTTCATGAAGCTGTCGAGAGAAACTCCGCTGTAGCTCCTTGAGTATCCATTTGTCGGGAGTGTATGGTTGGTACCACTGGCGTAGTCACCCGCACTTTCGCAGCTGTATTCACCAAGAAAAACTGATCCTGCATTCTTTACACTCCGTGCCATTTTAATTGGGTCAGCTGTTGAAATTATAAGGTGTTCCGGGGCATACAGGTTACTGAACTCCATGCATTCCCTGCCAGATCTCAGGAGAACAGTGAAACTGTTTTCAAGAGCCTCTGAGGCAATACTTTTCCTGGGAAGATCTTTGATCTGTTCTTTCAGTTCATTTTCCACCTCCCCTATAAGTGGTTCATAATCTGTAACCAGGACAACCTGGCTGTCGATACCATGCTCAGCCTGCGATAGAAGATCGGCTGCAACATATTCTGCCCTTGTACGGCTGTCTGCAATTACAAGGACCTCACTGGGTCCGGCAGGCATGTCAATAGCAACGCCGTCGAGCTGGACCAGCTGTTTTGCCCGTGTCACATACTGGTTGCCGGGGCCAAATATCTTATCAACTGCAGGGATTGATTTGGTACCATAAGCCATAGCTGCAATAGCCTGGGCTCCTCCAACCCTGTATATCTCATTTACTCCTGTAACTGATGCAGCATAAAGAAGCACAGGGTCGATCTTACCATTTTTTGCAGGAGGTGTGCTGAGTATTATCTTTCCGCAACCGGCAACTTTAGCAGGGATGGCAAGCATAAGAACCGATGAGAAGAGAGGTGCTGTGCCACCTGGCACATAGAGTCCTGCACGTTCGATGGGAACATTCTCCCGCCAGCATCTGACACCAGGTGTTGTTTCCACTGGTTTTTCCTTAACAAGCTGGGAGCGGTGAAATTTTTCAATATTTGATTTTGCAAGGCTTATTGCCCTTTTAAGATCACGTGGTACCTGCTTTGCGCCTGCTGCAATCTCTGATTCCGGCACCCTGAAATCGGTGATGCTTATACCATCGAATTCAGCCGAGTATTTTCGCAGGGCCCTGTCACCATTTGCCTGTACATTCTCAATTATACCAAGTACAACTGAGTCGAGAGCCGATTTCTTCATCGACGGTCGCTGTACAAGTTTTTTCCAGTCCTTCTTCTCCGGGAATCTGTAAGTTTTCATTACAATATCATTTTTTCTATTGGAATTACAAGTATCCCTTCAGCTCCTGCTTCTTTCAACAGCTCAATCCTTTCCCAGAATTCATCCTCCTTTACAACCGAGTGCAGGCTCGACCATCCCTCTGTAGCGAGCGGCAGGATAGTCGGGCTTTTCATACCAGGAAGTATCGCACAAATCTTTTCAATTGCACTGTTCGGTGTATTGAGAAGAATATATTTATTCTCCCCGGCATTTTTAACTGCACTTATCCGGAACAGAAGCTTTGAAAGTATCTTTTTCTTTTCTGCCGAAAGATTTTTGTTTCCTATAATCACTGCCTGGCTTGTGAGTATCGCCTCAACTTCACGCAGCCCGTTCTTCAACAGGGTGCTGCCTGAGCTTACAATATCACATACGGCATCAGAAAGTCCTATGCCTGGAGCGATCTCAACACTGCCACTGATCTCCTCTATTTCGGCAACAAGATTGTTCTTTTTCAGATAGTCCTGCAGGATGTTAGGGTAGCTTGTAGCTATTTTTTTTCCTGAGAAGTACGAAATACCATTATAATGTTCATCCTTTTTAACTGCAAGAGATAGCCTGCATGTCCCGAATCCGAGGGAGAAAATTGTTTCAACATTCTTTCTTTTCTCGAGAACTATGTTTTCACCGACTATGCCTATGTCAACAACCTGTTGTTCAACATACTGGGGGATGTCATCATCCCTGAGAAAGAGCACCTCAAGCGGGAAATTCACTGCAGCTGTCCTGAGAACCCCTGCACCATTTGATATTTTAATCCCGCATTCCTCAAGTATCCCGAGTGATTTCTCACTTAGTCTTCCGCTTTTCTGGATAGCAATTTTAAGTTTTTCCATATGTATAAAATTAAAAAACCCGCCTGGTTTTACTCAGACGGGTTTCAGATAAAATATTTTAAATACATATCATCATCCTCTCGCCTGAGAGCAGGTTGAATGATGATGATGATGCATTGTTCTTGTTTTCATGATAAATCTTCGATTGCAAATATAAGCAATTTTAAATAAAACAACTGACTGGCTGTTTTTGTTCAGCTGGTCAGCTATTTAGTATCTCTTTTGCTATCCAGTCGCCAACTTCGCTGGTCTTCCTCGGGTTTGTACGGTTAAGATCCTCTGTACAGAAACCTGCTTCGATCGATTTGTTGACAACCTTACGTATAAGCGCGGCCTCTGCCGGCAGTTTTAAGGAGGTCTCGAACATCATTGCAATACTTAGAATTGTGGCCAGGGGATTTGCTATGTTTTTTCCGGCAGCCTGAGGGTATGAACCATGAATCGGTTCATATACAGATGTCAGGAGTCCCACTGAAGCTGAAGGGAGCAATCCCATTGAGCCGGTTATCACACTGGCTTCATCTGAAAGTATATCTCCAAACATGTTTTCAGTTACGATCACGTCAAAGCGTCCCGGGTTCTGGATCAGCTGCATTGCAGCATTATCAACGAACATAAAATCCATCTCAAGTCCCTTGAATTCGCCGGCAACTTCCTGGGCAGTTTCACGCCAGAGTCTTGAAGTGGCAAGTACATTGGCCTTATCGACAACTGTAACTTTTTTCGATCGTCCCATTGCCATTTCGCATGCAAGCCTCACTATTCTTTCAACTTCAGGGCGTGTATAAACACATGAATCATATGCTGTCTTTCCATCCTCGGACCTCCCCTGGGGTCTGCCGAAATAAATGCCGCCTGTTAGTTCCCTGACCATAACAAGATCAACGCCTTCAACAATTTCCCTTTTCAGGGGGGATTTATCGGCGAGAGCCTTATATGTGGCAACAGGGCGGATATTTGCATAAAGACCCAGTTCCTTACGCATTGCAAGAAGCCCCTGTTCAGGCCTTACCTTTGCTTTTGGGTCATTGTCATATTTTGGATCGCCTATTGCACCAAACATAACTGCATCAGAAGCCTTCAGTACGGCAAGGGTTTCTTCCGGCAGCGGACTGCCGGTCTTATCAATCGCGATTGCGCCGACAAGAGCATGGGTATATTTAAAACTGTGATTGTATTTTGAAGCTATAGCGTCAGTTGTCTTTATGGCCTGCTCAATTATTTCAGGTCCGATCCCGTCACCGGGGAGTACAGCAAGTTTAAAATTCATTTGTTATTCTTGTTAGTGTTTCAATTCCTTTGCCTGCCTCATTATTCTCAATAATGTTAAGCATTTTCTCTGTCGCTTTTATTGCAGATTCGGTCTGATCAGCATCGAGCCCTTTTGTACGGAATTCCATTCCATTATGGTTCCATGAGATTACTGTCTCCACGAGGGCATCAGTTCTTCCGCCCGGAGGTATTGTAACCAGGTAGTCGGTCAGTGACGGAAGTTCCCTGTTAAGTTTCTCATATACCTTCCTCAGGGCTTTCATGAAGGCGTCGTACTGGCCGTCACCCGAAGATGTCTCCTCGTAAACCTTCCCGTCTATCTCTATAAGAACGCTGGCTGTGGGTCTCATACCGAAAGAGAGTGACAGCGAATAGTTCTTTATGAAAACCTTGTAAACTATCTGCTCAGCCCCGAGAACATCAGCAATTATGAATGGCAGGTCTTCAGTAGTTACATTTTCTTTCTTGTCACCGAGTTCATTTACCCTCTGGGTTACTTTTGCAAGTGATTCCGCACTGAGGTTTAAGCCCAGGTCTTCCAGGTTCTTCCTTATTGTGGCTTTGCCAGCCATCTTGCCAAGCGCATATTTTCTTTTCCTTCCGAATCGCTCGGGGAGGAGGTTGTTGAAGTAAAGGTTGTCCTTGCTGTCGCCGTCGGCATGAATACCTGATGTCTGGGTAAATACATTCTCGCCGATTACCGGTTTGTTTACAGGTATTCTTATTCCGCTGTAAGATTCAACAACCTGGCTTACCCTTGTAAGCTCTGATTCGTTAATCCCGGTCTCAAGCGAGAAGTGGTCGCGCACTATTGCAATAACACTCGACAGTGGGGCATTACCTGCCCTTTCACCAAGGCCATTTATGGTTGTATGCACACCTTTTACACCAGCTTTTATGGCTGAGAACACGTTTGCAGCGGCGAGGTCATAATCGTTATGTGCGTGGAAATCAAAATGCAGTTCCGGGTATCTTTCCACAATTTTCCTGCAGAAGCTGTAAGTCTGATCAGGGTTTAATATCCCGAGTGTGTCAGGAAGCATGAACCTTGATATCCTGTCGTGACGCAGGTTGTCGAGCATGAAGTATACATACTCTTCAGAATTTATCATACCGTTCGACCAGTCCTCGAAATAGATGTTCACTTCTATTCCCATCTGGCTGGCCTTGTTTATTACATTTCGTATATCACTTACATGCTGTTCCGGTGTTTTCCTGAGTTGCTTCTCAAGATGTCTCAGTGACCCTTTGCACAGTAGATTATCGACTCTTGCCCCGGCCCTGTATATCCAGTCGAGGGATGTTTCACTGTCGACAAAGCCAAGTACTTCAACCTTATTAAGGAGACCGTTCTGGGCTGCCCATTCCGTTATCTTGCATGTGGCATCGAACTCACCTTCTGATACCCTGGCTGAGGCAACCTCTATCCTGTCGACTTTAACATCGCGAAGCAGGAGGGAGGCAACATGCAGCTTCTCGACAGGTGTGTACGAGACTCCCTGGGTCTGTTCACCGTCGCGAAGCGTGGTATCCATTATTTCAACTCTCATCTCAGATTCCCTTTCTTTTCTCAAATTCAGCTATTTCCGGCTTCATGTTTATGAGGTAGTCTATATCGTCAAGACCCTTTATAAGACATTCCTGCTTATAGGGATTAATCTCGAATTTGTATTGTTCTCGTGTGGAAGGTATCTCCATCAGTTTATCAGAGACACTTATCCTTACAGTTGTTTCCGGTTTTGACTTAACAAGGTTTAAGAGTGACTGTACTGCAGGTTCGGGAATTACAACGGGAAGCAGCCCGTTGTTCAGTGAGTTGTTCCTGAAGATATCGGCAAAAAAGCTTGAGATCACAACCCTGAAGCCGTAATCATAAACTGCCCATACTGCATGTTCCCTGCTTGAGCCGCACCCGAAGTTTTTGCCTGCCACAAGTATCTTGCCTGTCCAGTGTTTGTCGTTCAGAACAAATTCAGGATTTGGCTTTCCATCCCTTGTATATCTCCAGTCGCGGAATAGGTTTTCCCCGAAACCTGCCCTTGAGGTGGCACTAAGGAACCTTGCCGGAATTATCTGGTCTGTGTCGATGTTCTCCAGTGGGAGAGGTACACAGGTTGATTCAATCTTGTTTAATTTCTCCTTTGGCATTTCTTATTCTTTTGCTGAATTATTCAAGGAACTCCCTTGGATCGGTTATTTTGCCTGTGACAGCAGCAGCAGCAGCTGTAAGCGGACTTGCGAGAAGTGTTCTTGCTCCCGGTCCCTGCCTCCCCTCAAAATTCCTGTTTGATGTTGATACCGCATATTTCCCTGAGGGAATTTTATCCTCGTTCATCGCAAGGCATGATGAGCATCCCGGCTGACGCAGTTCAAAACCGGCATCGTTAAGGATCTTAAGAATCCCTTCTTTAACTATCTGCTCTTCAACAAGTTTGGAACCCGGGACAAGCAGTACCTCAACATTCTCTGATTTTTTTCTTCCTTTAACAAGAGAGGCAAAGTCCCTGAAATCCTCAATTCTTCCATTTGTACAACTTCCAAGGAATACATAATCTATCTTTTGCCCGGCAATCCTTGCTCCTGGCTTCAGTCCCATATAATCAAGTGATTTGAGGTATGATCCCGTTGCCTTACCTTCAACCGGGTCAACTGCAGGAATGTTCTCAGCAACACCGATTGCCATTCCGGGGTTGGTGCCATAGCTTACCATAGGTGTGATCTTTTCAGCTTCAATATTTACTTCGCTGTCGAACCTTGCATCAGGATCCGACTGGAGTTTTTCTGCTGCTTTAAGTTCCTTTTCTGCACCCTGGTTTTCCCTGAAGTATTTTGTGTTTTTAAGGTAAGCAATTGTCTTTTCATCTGGAGCTATTAGACCTCCTCTTGCGCCCATTTCTATGCTCATGTTGCATATAGTCATCCTGGCTTCCATGGAAAGGGAAGAGATCGCTGTTCCGCTGTACTCAACGAAAAATCCCGTTGCTCCGCCTGCAGACAGTTTTGAGATTATATACATAATGATGTCCTTGGAAGTAACCCCTTTCCCAAGTTTCCCGTTTATGTTTATCCTCATTGTTTTAGGTCTTGCCTGCATTATGCACTGTGTGGCAAGGACCATCTCAACTTCACTGGTTCCTATACCGAAGGCAACTGTTCCGAATGCTCCATGCGTGCTTGTATGGCTGTCGCCGCAAACAATTGTCATTCCCGGTCGCGTAAGCCCGAGTTCCGGCCCTATAACATGTACAATGCCGTTGTACTTGTGATTAAGGCCATACATCTCAATGCCATGCTTCTGGCAGTTTTCCTTCAGTTTCTCTACCTGGTTTCTTGATAATTCATCCTTTATCGGGAGGTGCTGATCCTTTGTTGGCGTATTATGGTCGGCAGTCGCAATCGTAAGGGCCGGTCTGAATACCGGTACCCCTCTTTCCTCGATACCTTTAAAGGCCTGGGGACTGGTGACTTCATGAATATAATGACGATCGATGTAAAGAACATCGGGTCCCTCCTTTATTGAACGGACAACATGTGCATCCCAGATTTTTTCAAAAAGTGTTTTGGGCATCTTATTTTATTTTCGCTATTGCATCAATGAATGCCTCAACAGAGGCTGTTATAATATCTGTGTTTGCGGAGAAGCCATAATAGATCTTCCCTTCGTGCTCAACCTGTATGTGAACTTTGCCAAGATCGTCACTACCGTGGGTGATAGCCTGGATAAGGAACTCTTCAAGGTGAACAGTCTTGCTTATCAGCTGGCGCACAGCTGTGAATGAAGCATCAATGGGTCCGTTTCCTGCAGCAGTTGATGTGTGAACTTCACCGTTTATCATCACCCCTACAGTTGCAACCGGTACCATTGACTTTCCACAGGTCACCTGCAGAAGTTCCAGTTTCATAGGCTTTTCACCCTGGAAGACTTCACCGGTGAGTATCCTTATGTCTTCATCATTAATCTCTTTTTTCTTATCGGCAAGGAGTAGGAACCTGTGGTAAATGTCATCAAGCTCTTCCTTGCTGAATTTGAATCCAAGCAGTTCAAGCCTGTGGCTCAGGGCCGCTCTTCCGCTTCGCGCCGTAAGTACAATGGATGATTCCCGAATTCCCACATCTACAGGGTCTATAATCTCATAATTCTCTCTTTTCTTGAGAACGCCATCCTGGTGTATGCCGGAAGAATGTGCAAAGGCATTCTTTCCTACAATCGCCTTATTAGCCTGGACAGGCATGCTCATAAGCCTTGAAACGAGCCTGCTTGTCGGGAATATGAGTTTTGTATTAATATCTGTTCTGAGGTTTAGGTCGTGATGGCTTTTAATTATCATAGCGATCTCTTCAAGGGAAGTATTGCCAGCCCTTTCGCCTATACCGTTAATAGTAACCTCAACCTGCCTTGCACCATTTACAACACCCATCATTGTATTTGCAGTTGCCATGCCAAGGTCGTTATGGCAATGTGTAGAGATAATCGCCTTATCAATATTAGGGACATTATTCACCAGGTACCTGATCTTTGCCCCGTATTCCTCTGGCAGGCAGTAACCAGTAGTGTCAGGTATATTGACAACGGTCGCCCCTGCTTTGATTACAGCTTCAATTACCCTTGCGAGGTATTCATTATCGCTTCTTCCTGCATCTTCAGCATAGAACTCGACATCATCGACGAACTTCCTTGCATATTTCACTGCATCGGCAGCTCTCCTGATTATCTCTTCAGGTGTTGTTTTGATCTTGAATTCAATATGCATAGGGGAGGTACCTATACCGGTATGGATCCTCTTCCTTTTTGCATATTGAAGCGATTCGGCAGCCACTTCAATATCTTTCTTGACTGCCCTTGTAAGCGCACAGATAACAGGGTTTGTGACAGCCCTTGATATTTCAACCACCGAAGTGAAATCCCCGGGGCTTGATACAGGAAAGCCTGCTTCAATCACATCAACCCCGAGGGCTTCGAGAGCCAGGGCTACCTCAATCTTTTCAATAGTATTGAGCTGGCAACCAGGGACCTGCTCTCCATCCCTCAGGGTTGTGTCGAAAATTATGATTTTATCACTCATTATCTGGTGTATTTAATTTTTACTTACCTGGTCTCAGTTTTCTCACAACGGCACCCGCTTTCCACATCTCTGAATCGTGAAGTTCCTTCAGCTCTACAGCGAGTTTTTTCCGATAGTCGGGCTGCCTGTTTGCCTCAATAGTGATCCTTGCCTCGTTACCGCTTGCGACGCTCTCATAAAGCTGATCGAAGACAGGTGCAACAGCATCCCGGAACCTGTTCTTCCAGTCGAGGGCTCCCCTCTGTGCTGTAGTTGAACAGTTTGCATACATCCAGTCCATCCCATTCTCTGCTACAAGTGGGAGAAGACTTTGTGAGAGTTCTTCAACTGTTTCGTTGAAAGCTTCTGACGGTGAGTGACCTTTCTTGCGAAGAAGGTTATACTGTGCTTCCATGATGCCTGCAATGGCACCCATTAACACACCGCGTTCTCCTGTAAGATCACTGTATACTTCTTTTTTGAAATCAGTCTCGAAGAGGTATCCTGAACCGACGCCAATTCCAAGTGCAAAGACCCTTTCTTTTGCCTTCCCTGTTGCATCCTGGTATACTGCATAGCTGGAATTAAGTCCTTTCCCTTCAAGGAAGAGCCTGCGAAGTGAGGTGCCTGATCCTTTTGGGGCAATGAGAATTACATCAACATCCTTTGGCGGAACTATACCGGTCTGATCATTGTAGGTAATCCCGAAGCCGTGTGAGAAATAGAGTGCTTTCCCTTTTGTAAGATGCTTGCTTACAACGGGCCAGCTGGCTATCTGGCCAGCATCTGAAAGAAGGTACTGTATTATTGTCCCCCTTTTGCATGCCTCTTCAATCTCAAAAAGATCTGTTCCCTCTTTCCAGCCGTCATTGAGAGCTTTCGTCCATGAGGCTGAATCCTTCCTCTGACCAACAATAACCCTGAAGCCATTGTCCTTGAGGTTGAGTGCCTGACCAGGTCCCTGAACCCCATAGCCAATAATAGCAATGGTTTCATCTTTAAGAACCTCGCGTGCCTTTGAGAGTGGAAATTCTTCCCTTGTTACTACATTTTCGAGAACACCACCAAAATCGATCTTTGCCATGATTAATCAGTTATTGAGTTAATAAATTTTTCAGTTATTGAATATTCCAGTTTCCTCGGACCTGAACCTGTCTGCAGCATCCATCTCCTTAAGGTAGGAGTTAAGCTCCTTAACCTGCCTTGTTATAGCAACACGACCAGACCTTACAAACTGCAGTACATTGAATGGCTGCAATTTCTCAAGCAGATCGAGTATGTCATCCTTGTGACCTGTCTTTTCTATTACAGTATATTCAGTTCTTATCTCTATGAATCTTGCATTATGAGACCTGACAATATTTTCCACAACATTGCCCGACATAAGAGCTTTTGTGGGTACCTTATAAAGGGCTATCTCCTGGTAAACAATTTCGTCAGATGTATGGACGAATACTTTGAGAACATCTACAAGCCTCTCGAAAAGCTTGGCTACCTTTCTTACCAGGTCGGGACTTGTGCGTACAACAATTGTAAGAAGGTGAACTCCCTTTACAGCAGATTCAGATGCTGTTATGCTGTCGATGTTTATCTGCCTTCTTGTGAGGATGATTGTTATCTGGTTCAGTATCCCTATATGATCCTCAGTGAAAAGCGATATTGTATATTCCTGTTCCATAATTTTATGTTTTATTATTTCTTCTCTGTGGCCCTCTGTGGTTCTCTGTGATCCTCTGTGTAACTAATTTTAAGAATTTACACAGAGTGACACGGAGGATTCACGGAGTTGCACAGAGATTTATTAATTTATAATTCAATATGTCAGTTTAACTTCATCAACGGATGCTCCTGGTGTTACCATCGGGAATACATTAGCTTCCTTCTCAACAGTTACGTCAAGCAGGTAAGGACCTGGAGATTCAAGCATGGTTTTTAATGCACCTTCAAGATCTTCCCGTTTTACAACCTTCTGGGCCGGTATCCTGAAGCCTTCCGCTATCTTTACAAAATCGGGATTTACGAGTTCTGTCATCGCATATCTCTTGTCGAAGAACATATCCTGCCACTGCCTTACCATGCCAAGAAAATCATTGTTAAGTATCACAATCTTAACCGGGATGTTGTACTGCAGTATTGTACCCAGTTCCTGGATAGTCATCTGGAATCCGCCATCGCCGATGAAAGTAATTACCTGAGTTTCTGGCTGGCCGATACTTGCACCCATGGCTGCCGGAAGACCGAAGCCCATTGTTCCCATCCCGCCTGAAGTGACGAGGCTGTTTGGCTTTGTGAATTTGTAATATCGTGCTGCCATCATCTGGTTCTGACCAACGTCTGTCACTACTATAGCCTCACCTTTTGTCATTTCTGAGATCAGTCTCACAACTTCGCCCATCCTTATAGCACCTGATGTTGGTTTGGTTTCAGGTTTTATTACAAGATCATTTTCCTTCTTGTCGCAGATCCTGAATTCGCGTATCCATTTCTCATATGAGTTGTTATTCACGAGGGGTGTAAGGTAACGGAGAGCTTCACCAGCATCGTTATTTATTTCGATGTCGACCTGGACGTTCTTGTTTAATTCAGATCGGTCAATCTCTATATGTATTATCCTTGCCTGTTTTGCATATTTCGAAATATTGCCTGTTACCCTGTCATCGAATCTCATTCCGATTGCAATAATGAGATCAGCCTGGTTTGTAAGCAGGTTAGGGGCATAGTTACCATGCATTCCAAGCATACCTGCGTACAACCTGTGACCTGTAGGGAATGCTGACAGCCCGAGCAGTGTAAGCGCAACCGGGATACCTGTTTTTTCAGCAAACGCTTTGAGGTCATTCTCTGCTTTTGAAAGAAGTACCCCGTGGCCTGCAAGGATAAGCGGCCTTTCAGCATGATTTATAAGTATTGCAGCTGATTCAATAGCCGACTTATTAAGAGGTATATGAGGATTATAGCTTCTCAGGTATGTGCATTTACTGTATGAAAACTCAAGTGAATTTATCTGGGCATCTTTCGTTATGTCGATGAGAACCGGACCTGGCCTGCCTGAACAGGCTATATAGAATGCTTTGGATACGGCCTCAGGTATTTCCTGCGGTTTTTTTACCTGGCAGTTCCATTTTGTTATAGGCATTGAAACACCCAGTATGTCAGTTTCCTGGAAAGCATCCGTACCTATAAGATGAGATACAACCTGTGCAGTGATGAACACAACAGGAACAGAATCAAGGTAGGCGTTGGCTATTCCTGTAACAAGATTTGTAGCACCCGGGCCCGATGTTGCAAGGCACACCCCTGGTTTCCCTGTGACTCTTGCATAGGCTTCTGCTGCATGGGCAGCACCCTGTTCGTGCCTTGTAAGGAAGTGTTTGATTTTTGTGTCATAATCAAAAAGCTTGTCGTAAAATGGCATGATAGCCCCTCCCGGATAGCCGAAGACAGTATCGACGCCTTCTTCAAGTAAGGCCAGGACAAGTGCCTCAGCTCCGCTCATCTCTTTTGGATAATTCATTTTTTCCTGTTGATTATTATTGATGCTCTTTTCCATAAGTCATTTAATTGAGTAATCTAACAGCACCCCTGTCAGCCGAACTGACAAACTTCGCATATACTTTCAGTGCCTGGGATATTTTCCTTTCACGACTGGCAGGGGTAAATGCTCTTTCTCCTCTGCCTGCTTCCTCTTTTCTCCTTTTTTCAAGTTCTTCAGGGGATACCTGTACATTTATTTCCCTTGCGGTAATATCAATGACAATAGTGTCGCCGGTTCTTAACAAAGCAATCTCTCCGCCGGCAGCAGCTTCAGGTGAAACATGGCCGATTGAAAGTCCGGAAGTACCGCCGGAGAATCTCCCATCGGTTATGAGAGCACATTTTTTCCCCAGTCCTTTTGATTTCAGGTAGGAGGTAGGGTACAGCATTTCCTGCATACCGGGGCCACCCTTTGGACCTTCATACCTTATTACAACAACATCACCGGCCTTTATCTGGTTTGCCAGTATCCCATTAACGGCATCTTCCTGGGATTCAAAAACAACGGCAGAACCTTTAAAGCTGAACAATGACTGATCAACTCCTGCTGTCTTTACAATACAGCCGTTTGCAGCGATATTGCCATAAAGGACGGCAAGTCCGCCATCGTTTGAATATGCATTTTCAATATTGCGTATGCATCCTTTTTCCCTGTCTGTATCAGCTTTTTCATAGAGCATTGTATTGAAGCCCGATTCAGTAGATCTTATAAGTGAAGGGGCACTTCTGAATACCTCCCATGCTTCTGCGTGTGCCGATCCGCCAAGTATGTCCCAGTCGGCCAGTGCCTGGCCAAGTGTATGGTAGTCTATTCTTGACACAGTTGTGTCGATGAGACCTGCCCGCGCAAGTTCCCCCAGTATCCCGGGTATACCTCCGGCCCTGTTCACATCCTGTATATGGTATGATGAACTTGGGGATACCTTGCATATGTTTGGTATCTTCCGTGAAAGGGTGTCTATATCCTTCATTGTGAAATCAACTCCTGCCTCGTGGGCGAGTGCAAGAAGATGAAGTACAGTGTTTGTAGATCCGCCCATTGCTATGTCGAGTGACATCGCATTCATGAATGCTTTTTTGTTTGCGATAGCTCTCGGAAGCACTGATTCATCACCTTCGTAATAATATTTCTTTGCTATGTTTACGACAGTTGCTGCAGCTTTTTCAAAGAGACGTGTGCGATTCCTGTGTGTCGCGAGCACTGTACCGTTTCCGGGAAGTGCAAGCCCTATTGCTTCGTTAAGGCAGTTCATGGAGTTGGCTGTGAACATACCAGAACAGGAACCACAGGTAGGGCACGCTGATTTTTCAACTTCTGTAAGTTCTTCATTGCTTACAGAATCATCGGCGGCCATTACCATTGCATCTATCAGGTCGAGGTTTGCTGAACCGTGCCTTCCTGCTTCCATCGGACCTCCTGATACAAAAACTGTCGGGATATTAAGCCTGAGGGCGGCCATCATCATACCCGGAGTTATCTTGTCACAGTTGCTTATGCAGATCATAGCATCCGCCAGGTGGGCGTTTATCATATATTCCACGCTGTCGGCGATAAGTTCCCTGGAAGGAAGAGAGTAAAGCATCCCATCGTGACCCATTGCTATCCCGTCGTCAACGGCGATTGTATTAAATTCTGCAGCGAAAAATCCAAGTTTTTCAATCTCCTTTTTTATGAGCTGACCAGTATTATGGAGGTGAACATGCCCGGCAACAAATTGGGAAAATGAATTCACAACAGCTATCACAGGCTTCCCGAAGTGTTCATCCTTCATACCATTGGCGCGCCAGAGGCTTCTTGCCCCTGCCATTATCCTTCCTTCTGTATTCTTCGAACTTCTTAAAGTCTTTTTCATTCTTCTTTATAAAAAAAAATCCGGGTCTCCCCGGAAATTTCAGTATGTTTTATCTACTATATATTATTTCCGGGTCATCAGCCGACGGCAAGGATGACAAGAATAATAATGTATAGTACGAGGTTTTGTTCATTTCTGTTCAAAATTGACGTGCAAATATAGCCCTATTTTTTAAACATCAAGTAAAAAATGATTTTTTTTGTCAGATTTTAATTTTTTAGTGGTTTTTGCTTTCACCTTATGGCTTTATAAATTCAATTACATACTCTGATGAATATTCGCTTTTCTCAGGGGTTATCTTTTTCATGAAGAGCCTTGCTTTTTTCCCTAGCTTAAGAGATGTAAGCCTTTTCTCAATATCCTCCGGGCTGTTCATTGGCTGCATCGAAGGATACCAGAGAACATATCCGGGTTTTTCAAGCAGAAGGACAGGTTTCGACCATTGTTGTGAGTTATCTGCTATACCAAGATCCCTGTTCATGTTAAATGAGATATAAATACTATTACCCTGCCATGATGGCCCGGTCGCCTTACCCATGAGCATCACCCAGCATCCCAGCCAGGTATTCCAGCTGACAGATGGCCCCCAGTAGAATCCTGCACTTCCTGAAGAAGCTGCGCCTCCGCCTTCTTCTTTACTGATCTGCAGGGAGACTACAGGTTTCCCTGTCTGGTTATATTTTGCATTGAATCCTTTCCCGTCCCAGCGGAAAGCCTTTCCCTGAGGGTCATCAAGATCCTTCAGGGATATCCTTGCTATGCTTATGCATTGTCCATCCATTTCATTGCCAGGATTGTAAGATGCAGAGTCATACTTCCCTGGGTAGCCATATTCTCCATAAAAAAGGTACAGGTAATCGCCTGACCTTACGGCTGAAGGATCTCCGACACCACCGGCGAAACAGAGTGAATTATTATGAGGTTTCAGTATCATCCTTTCCTGCAGGTCCTCAATAAACAATCCCCTGTTTACCCAGCTGTGACCTCCATCCTCAGATTTCATTATTCCTATGCGGCAGACAGCTGCTGCAGACGACGGGCCTTTGAGACCCTGTGGCCAGTATTTATCAATATAACCCTCGCCTGTAGCTTCGTCCCATGGAAGGGTGGATGGATAATTTTCGTTATGATAGATCGCATACAGAGTTTTCCCTGTTACGTCAGAGGTATCCTGGTAGATAGTCTCAAACCATACGGCGCCATGAAGTCCTTTTTGCCCCGGTTTTACATTTGGCGGCATAACAGGGTTCCTGAAGGATGATGTGTCGTTAAGGAAAGCTTCATCCGGATTCCTGCCATCAGCAAATTTAAGATCCTTTGCATCTCCCCATAGAGGGTCTTCCCCGTATTTCCCCGGAAAGATCCTGAATGTATCACCTATCCAGGCTTCTGCCATATTGCAGTCTACAAATGAATTAAACCTGAATGTGTCTGAGGCAACCAGCCTGAAACTGACTTTCTCTTTTTTGTCATTTTTGACTGAACAGGCCCCGAAAGCAGCGAGGACTAATACGACAAGAAAAGGCTTTAATATTTTCATCTGATTTCATTTAATTATTTCAAAGTTATCATTTCAGAGCATTAAAGGGACTAACCCTGGTCGCTATTATCCATAAAAAATTATATTTGTGGATAACCCATAAACCCTGAAAACCGAATGAAGAAAATACTTGTCACCGGGGGAGCCGGTTTTATCGGATCACATCTTTGTGACAGGCTTCTTGATTCAGGGAACGAGGTGATCTGCCTCGATAATTTTTTCACGGGATCACTGCGTAATATTGAGCATCTTAAGGGTAACAGGAGATTTACTTTACTTAAAAGGGACGTTACACGTCCGGGTAAGATCGACTGTGATGAGATATACAATCTTGCCTGCCCGGCATCGCCTGTTCATTATCAGCACAATCCCATAAAGACAATAAATACTGCTGTAAACGGTGCACTTAAAACTCTTGAACTGGCGCTGGCAAATAATGCAAGGATACTCCAGGCTTCAACAAGCGAGGTTTATGGCGACCCCGAAGTTCACCCCCAGCCAGAGTCGTACAGGGGACTTGTCAGTACAACAGGGCCAAGATCATGTTATGATGAAGGTAAACGCTGCGCCGAGACCCTGTTTATGAGTTTCCATACACACTCTGATGTACGGATTAAAATCATAAGGATTTTTAATACTTACGGTCCAAGAATGAGGGACGATGACGGCAGGGTAGTATCAAATTTCATTGTCCAGGCCCTAAAAGGGGAAGACCTTACAATCTTTGGCGATGGGTCCCAGACAAGGAGTTTCCAGTATGTAACTGACCTGATTGACGGAATGATTAAAATGATGAATACACCCGACAGTTTTACAGGTCCGGTTAATATTGGAAACCCGGTTGAATTCAGGATTTCCGAGCTTGCAGAGAAAATTATTGAACTTACAGGTTCGAAGTCGGGAGTCGTCTACAAGGATCTTCCGGGAGATGATCCGAAGCAGCGCCAGCCTGATATAACACTTGCCCGACAGAAACTAAAGTGGGAGCCACGAACCTCACTGGATGAAGGGTTGAGGTATACGATTGATTTTTTCAAAAAAGAATATAATCTGTAACAGGTATTTTATAAAAAGTTATCTTTAAAGGTTTTTACGGGTTCAGCCTGATAGAATGGGAAATATGGGAAATAAATCGAGTGAAAGCCGTAGGGGCAGGAAATGGATATTTCTGTTTGGTGTTGTATCCTGCATTATAGTAATAGCGGGTGGGCAGAAAGCAATTAAATTCACCTCCACCGACAAGTATTGCATGTCGTGCCATGTCCATCCTGAACAGGAAAGGTTATGGAAACTTTCAACACATTATAATAACAAATCGGGGAACATAGTCCATTGCGTCGACTGCCACCTTGCCCCACAGGGACATGGATATCTTTATACAAAGGCAAAGCATGGACTGAAGGATGTTTATGGATACCTTTTCAAGGACAGTGCCTCGATCAACTGGGAAGCCAAGAAGCTGCTTGAAAATGCAAAGAAATATACATACGAGGAATCATGTCTCAAATGTCACCAGAACCTCTTCCCTGTGACCTTGTCAACAAAAGGTAATAATGCCCATCTTTTCTATACTGAAAGTAAAGACCCTGTGAGGTGCATAAACTGTCATATCACAGTTGGTCATTACGATCCGAAGATGAAGCATGAACAGAATACTTCATTCGGGGTCACAGAGGCCGAAAACATGAACCTGTTCACTGAACCTGCAAAGGTGGATAAATTTGAAACCTTTGAAGAGAAGATACCGGGAACAAATGTGTCATTCAGGATGGTTGCCCTGCCTGGAGGTTCATTTAAAATGGGAAGCCCCGATAATGAGCCTTTAAGGAAGAAAGATGAAGGACCTGTAAGAAAAGTGACAGTCTCCCCATTCTGGATCGGTGAAGTGGAAGTGACATGGAATGAATACCTTGCCTTCTTCAAGGCTACCGGATCTCAGGGCAGGACAGAGGGGCAGACAGTATCAGCTAAAAAGACAGATGCTATTTCGGGGGCAACCCCGCCATGGGGCGCACCCGACCAGGGCTGGGGAAAAGGTGACAGGCCCGCGATAACAATGTCGTGGCATGCTGCAAACGTTTATTGCAAATGGCTATCAAAAGTTACTGGTAAGAAATACAGGCTCCCGACAGAAGCTGAATGGGAATATGCAGCAAGGGGAGGAACGGAAACACCGTATTTCTTCGATGGTAATCCCAAAAAATATACATCTGAAGGGTTCTTCAAAAAGATATTCAAACCCGATACATCAGTCATCGCTTCAAGGATTATTTACAAAGTGAACAGTAACTCAAGGACCTCAGAACCTTCATCTGTGAAGCCAAATCCATTCGGCTTAAGGAACATGCTTGGTAATGTGGCCGAGTTCTGCTCTGATATTTACTCCGAAAATTATTACATGCACGATAGTACAAGGGTTAATCCGAAAGGCCCGCTGTCGGGGCAGGAAAGGGTTATCCGCGGAGGTTCTTTCAAGAGCGATGCGAAGGATGTAAGAAGTGCCTCAAGGGATTATACAAAGTCGAGGGCATGGCTTGTTACTGACCCGCAAATGCCAAAGAGCATATGGTGGTACTCAGATTGTATAGATGTGGGATTCAGGGTGGTTTGTGAACCCGACAGTGCAGTGATTAATGAAAACAAAATCAAGTAGACATGAAAAGTATAGACAGAAGGAAATTTCTTGAAAGGGCTACAGTAGCAGGAATGGGTATAGCAGGTGCAGGGGTTATTCTTGCAGGATGCAGAAAATCTTCAGTACCTGAGGTTAAGGGACTTCCGCCTGTATTGAGGAACGGAGCACCGAAAGGTAAGAAACTTAAGGCAGGACTCGTCGGTTGCGGTGCAAGAGGAACAGGAGCAGCTATAAACTTCATTTCTGCCGGACCTGATCTTGAAATTTCAGCTCTTGCTGATGTATTCCAGGATAAGATAGATGCCTGCCGCGAGAGATTTGCATCTTTCAAACTTCCTATTCCGGAAGAGAGATGCTTTACAGGATTTGACGGCTATAAGAAACTTATGGAACTCGAGGATATCGATGTTGTTATCCTTGCAACTCCCCCTAAATTCAGGCCAGAACATTTCCTTGAAGCTGTGACAAGAAACAAGCATGTCTTCATGGAAAAACCTGTTGCAGTTGATTCAGCCGGCATAAGGTCAGTTATAACAACAGGCAGAAAGGCAGCGGCAATCGGTCTGAATGTTGTTACAGGAACACAGCGCCGCCATTCCGAAGATTATATAGAAACTTACAAGCGTGTTGCGGCCGGTGAAATAGGGAAGATCACAGCTGCCAGGGCATTCTGGAACCAGGAACATGTTTGGTTCAGGTTGCGTGAGCCAGGATGGAACGATATGGAATATATGATAAGGAACTGGAATAACTATTGCTGGCTATGCGGTGACCATATTCTTGATACCCATATACATAATATAGATGTTATTAACTGGTTTGTAGGAAGGCATCCCGAGAAAGCCATCGGATATGGTGGAAGGCAGAGGAGGGTTACCGGTGACCAGTACGATTTTTTTAGTATTGATTTTGATTATGGTGGTGGGCTCTTCTCACACAGCATGTGCAGGCAGATAGACAGTTGCGCAAACGGAACAGGTGAGTTCATTATAGGAACTGAAGGGTATACAAACTGCGAGAACACGATCTGGGATCTGGATGGCAAAGTGAAATGGCAGTTCGAATATCCGAAGGATGAAAACGGAAATCCGACGAAGACACTTAAAATACCGGCATATGTACAGGAGCATATGCACCTTGTTTATGCAATACGTACAGGTAACTATGTTAACGAGGCTGAGCAGACTGCACTTTCAAATCTGACGGCAATAATGGGAAGGACAGCTGCCTACACCGGCAGGCTGATCACATGGGATGAGATACTTAAGGCAGATATGGACCTGGGGCCTAAGAAGATAGAATTCGGACCGGTTGACATGAAGTTCGAGACACCTGTCCCGGGGACAGCTGTAGTGGTTTAAAAGAGATTCTAAAATTCCGCATATGAGTAACAAATCTTCAAGAAGGGACTTTGTCAGAAAGTCCGCTTCTGCCGTTGCCGGGGCATTTATCCTTCCCAGTATCGTGCCAGCTTCAGCGCTCGGACTCGGTGGTAAAACGGCTCCAAGCGACCGGATAATAATGGGCTCAATAGGCACCGGCTCACAGGGAACATCCAACCTTAATGATTTCCTGAGACTTAAAGATATGGTGAGGTTCGTGGCTCTTTGCGATGTTGATGCAAAACACCTTGCAAATGCAAAATCGATTGTTGATAAAGCAAACAGGAGCACCGACTGCAGGACTTATTCTGATTTCAGACAATTCATTGAGAAGGAAAACCTCGACGCTGTTTCAATTGCCCTTCCCGACCACTGGCATGGAGTAATCTATACTGCTGCAATTAACAAAAAATGGAATGTGTATGGCGAAAAACCCATATGCCGTACTATTGAAGACGGGAAAGTTATTGTAAGCGCCGTGAAGAAAAATGAGATTATATGGCAGACAGGAAGCTGGCAGAGATCTGAAGAAAATTTCAGGAAAGGAGCTGAACTTGTCAGAAATGGCAGGATAGGTAAATTAAAGCATATTGAAGCCGGTTTACCTGACGGGGGAAGAGGTATTGGTACTCCGCCTGTACAACCAGTTCCTGAAGAACTGGACTGGGAAATGTGGCTTGGACCGGCGCTGAAAGTTCCTTACCGGGGAGTCTGTCACTGGAACTGGAGATGGATTCTTGATTATTCAGGCGGCCAGCTCACCGACTGGGCCGGGCATCATATTGACATAGCAAACTGGGGAGCAGACCTTGAGTATACAGGACCTGTCGAAATTGAAGGTAAAGGTGTTTATCCCCGCGACGGAATCTATAATGCACCAGTAGAATATGATATCATGTGCAGGTATGAAAATGGGATCACAATGCGCGTGGCAAATGCATCCCGATTCCCGATGGGAATGGGAACAACATGGCATGGGGATCTTGGATGGATACATGTTGACAGGGGTGGAATAATTAAAGCATCAGATCCAAAAATCCTGGATGAAAAAATTGGTGACAAAGAGATACATCTCTATAAAAGCGAAGATCACTGGAAGAACTTCATAGAGTGTGTGAAGTCGGGAAAACAGGCTATAGCACCTATAGAACCGGCTTACAGGGCAATATCAGTTGCATTGCTCGGTGAAATAGCAATGACAACAGGTCAGAAAATCACCTGGGATCCGGTTAAAGAGACCATTACCGGAAATCCAGCCGCATCAAGATTGCTCGGGAGACCTTACAGGAAACCGTGGGAACTGCCAACCGTATAAATAAACGATCATGAAAAAGCTATTTGTTATTCTATCTGTTGTCACAGCTCTAGTCATGATCTCAGTATCATGCGGTGAGCATACCCCTTATAAAGCACTTGTGATAACAAGTCCTGACAGGCCTTTCGAAAAAAGTTCCGGCCAGATTGTAAAAAAAGTACTTGAGCAGACAAACCTGTTCTCCGTTAAAATATTGAAGACCCCGTCAGAAAGTGGTGAAACAGCCGCACTTCTTCCTGACCTCAGCAGGTTCAATCTTGTAGTAGTTGATTATGAGGGCAACGAATGGTCTGAAAAAGACCAGCTTTCCTTAGTGAGTTTTGTAAAGAACGGCGGAGGTGCTCTCATTTTTGGAAATGCAGTTGCTGCAACCTCAAAATGGAAGAGTTTTGGCGAGATAAATATGATCACCGGCCTTGATGCGAACGGAAAAGCACATGAATTTGAAGTGAGGTTCAGGAATACTGAACATCCACTCGCTGCTGGCCTGCCGGTAAGATGGATACATACCAGTGATGTACTTGCGAGTAAACTTGAAGGTATTCCGGCAAACGCCGAAATACTCGCTACAGCATTCAGCGACACAACATTCGGGGGATCCGGAAAATCAGAGCCTGTAATATTTACAATGAATACAGGGAAGGGTAGGATATTCGAAACAACTCTTGGCTGCGACGACGGAGGAGATAATCCGGCTATGAAATGTGCCGGGTTCCTGACAATTATTCAGAGAGGCGCTGAATGGGCTGCAGCAGGCGTTGTAAACCAGAAGGTTCCCTTCGATTTTCCAAGTGCTGCGGTCAGTGTTTCCAGGCCTGATCTGAAACCCCTTTCAATAGAGGACGACATGGAGGGTCTTATGACCTACCAGGTTGAAAAGAGCACCAGGTATATGGTCGATATCCAGGCAAGACTAAGGGATGCTGCCGGAAACAGCGAAGAATTGAGGATTATTGAGGGTAAAATGGTTGAAGTTCTGAAGAATAACCTCACAACTATCGATGCCAAAAAGCTTATATTAAGAGAGCTCAGCTGGATGGGTTCAGATTATTGCCTTCCAGCCATTAAAGAGCTTATAAATAAGCCTGAACTTAAGGACGAGGCTGAATTTGCCCTGTCACGATTAAACCTGAAATAGAAATTACTGTCTCCCCGAAACATTGGGAAAGTAAAGAAGAAAAAGTAATAATCCGGATAACATGATCTCACTTGTAATCCCGGTCTTTAATGAAGAGTTGCTCCTTGATGAGCTTATAAGGAGGACTATACCTGCAGTTGCCGGGATCACAGAAGATTATGAACTGATCTTTGTTGACGACGGCAGCACTGATAACACACTTGAAAAACTCCTCTCTTTCAGGAAGGGAAACAGCAGGATAAAAGTACTGTCCCTCTCGCGTAACTTTGGTCACCAGGCAGCATTCTCTGCCGGGTTATTCCATGCAAAAGGTGACTTTGTCGCAATGATGGACGGTGACCTTCAGGATCCGCCTGAACTGCTTCCTGAAATGTACAGGCTGATAAAAGAAGAAAGTTTTGATATAGTAAATGGAAGAAAATCAGGGAGGAAAGGAAACAGCAAGAAAAACTTTATGACCTTCCTGTTCCACAGGATTTTCGGGAAAGTCTCAGGAATGGAGAATATAGGCAATTCGGGCAATTTCTCGATGATGACCCGCCAGGCCACCGATGCATTACTCTCTCTAAAAGAAAGGATACGATACCTCCCGGGTTTGCGTTCCTTTATCGGATTCAGGCAGGGATATGTGGATTTTGTGAGGGACGACAGGTATGAGGGTGAGCCTAAAATGAGCTACAGGAAGCTTTTTTCACTGGCCATGGATGCAATCTTTTCTTTTTCAAGGTTCCCTATAAAAATTTGCTTATACCTGGGCATACTTGGAATCCTTGTCTTTATGGCAGCAGGCATCTATGTACTTGTTGCAAAAGCATTGAAATTTGCTGTTCCGGGCTGGTCTTCAACACTTCTCAGTATATATTTCCTGGGTTCAATCCAGCTTGTTTTCCTTGGAATCATTGGTGAGTATATTTTCAGGAACTATAAAGAATCACAGGGACGGCCTGTTTACTTTGTTAAAAAGTTTTATGAAGGTGAAACCTGATGGCATCAGCTGAGAAGAAGCTAAAATACCTGTTTTTCGCCCTGTCATTCCTGCTTCTTGTATTAATGATCTTCATGGGCAGGAATTCAGGCGTTAATTGCGATGAACTCCTTCATTATAATCATTCAATAGCTGTTATAGATTTCTACAGGTCACATGGAGCTGATACATCGGCACTCAATACACCTGTAACACATCTTAAATACTACGGACAATCGTACGATAATCTGACTACCCTTATCCAGGGGGCACTCGGGATTGAGGATACATACGGATTCAGGCATTTTATGAGCAGTATCGCGGGATGGCTGGCAATAATTATTACAGCCTTGCTGGCGATCTGGTTTGACGGATACCTTGCGGGGATAATCGTAATTGTTCTTTTTGCTGTTTCTCCTACCTATCTTGGTCATGCACAGAATAACCTTAAAGACATTCCATTTGCACTTGCATATATTTCAGGGATACTCTTCTCTTTCCGATTGCTGAGCGAAAAGTCAGCTTACAGGTGGTCAGACATTCTGCTACTGGTTCTGTCAGCCGCATTCTGCCTTAGCATAAGACCCGGGGGATTGTTACTTATTTGTTACCTTTTTCTTTTCTTCTCAGTGGTATGGCTGTCAAGGATTATCACTGACAGGTCAATAGATATCCAGTCAATATCCAGGGGAGTGCTCCTTGTTGTTTTTATTTCACTGGCGTCATTCTTCCTTGGCATACTTTTCTGGCCATATGCACTTGTAAGTCCTTTCAGTAATGTTATAGAGTCGTACAGGGCTATGGTTCATTTCCCCGACACCTTCAGGCAGATCTTTGAAGGGAGGGAGGAATGGTCGGATTTCATGCCCTGGTATTACATTCCCAAATCGATGCTGATAACAGTCCCGGTGATAGTATGGACCGGTTGCCTTCTATTTTTCATCTTCATTAAAGATTTATTACGGAAGGGTAAGATTATCTGGTGGATCTTGCTTCTTTTTACAATAGTATTTCCAGTTTTAATGGTGATTGCAAGCAGGTCAAACCTGTACAGCAGCTGGCGTCATTTTCTCTTTATTTACCCGCCCCTTGTAATTGTCGCAGCTCATGGCATCACTTCACTTATAAGGAGCACAGTATCATTCGCATTGAGACTCGCTGCAATACTTGCCCTGTGTTTTCTTTTGATTCATCCTGCACTTTACCTCATAAGAAACAGCAGGTATGCTTATGTTTATTATAACCAGTTTATTGGCGGCATAAAAGGTGCTCTTGGCAGGTATGAAACTGATTACTATTATGTGAGTCAGAAAGAATCTGCTGAATGGTTGTTAAAGTACTTAAAGCAGAACGGGAGAGATGATACAGTTACCGTTGCGTCGAATTTTTCTGCAGAATGGTTTTTCAGGCATGACAAAAATATTAAAAACAGGTATGTGAGGTTTGAGGAGAGAAGCATGCACCCATGGGATTTTGCAATAATAACTAACAGGTACATCTCTCCATTCCAGTTAAGGAATAAGCTTTGGCCGCCTTCAGGTGCATTGCATGTCGTTTATGCTGACGGGGTGCCATTGAGCGCTGTAATTGAAAGAAAATCAGATGCATCTGTCCGTGGATGGGTAGCTCTGCAGTCGGGCAGGAATGAAGAAGCTGCAAGTTCTTTTGCAGAGGCTGCAAAATCTGACAGCACCGATGAAATGATTTTTTATAATTTTGCAGTTGCATTATCAAGGAAAGGGGAGTATAGTGGGGCAGATTCACTTCTGAAAACAGCCCTTCGGCTTAACCCCGATTTTGATCTTGCGCTTATGTTCCTGGGAGACCTGGCATTGGAGCAGGGAAATAAAGATGAAGCTGCAGGATATTATGAAAAAACTATCCTTGCAAACAGGAAGTACGAGGACGCTTATATTGAACTTGCACGGATACTGGCTCCTTCCGACAGGGTTAAAACCAGGACGATATTGAAAGACTGCCTTGAGATATCGCCCTTAAACAGGGAGGCAATAAAGTTGCTTGCCGATACTTACAGGGAGACTGATCCGGGAGTTGCGGAAAAGTATGATGAGTTTTTAAAGACGTTAAAATAAAAATAACAGAAATGAAAAGAGGATTACTAGCATTATCATTGGCTACAATGCTGATTGCTTCAGCAGGTTTAAGTGCAACGGCCCAGGAAGAGCCAAAGCCGAAAAAGGATACAGTTAACCAGGATACCTACGCAAAACCGACGTTTTATTACTCTACAGAAGACGACAAAGCAGCTGCATCATCCAAAAAAGGGGGATCAACAGCAATTATTGCTATTGTTTGCGGTGTTGTCGTTGTGGGTGCCGGTGTGGCTTTCTTCCTTCTGAAAAAGAAAAAAAGCTAAGGCTTTAGAAAAAGCAAATAAAAAACGCAGGGGCGCGGAGAGAGTAACTATAAAAACTCTGCGGACCCTGCGTTTTATTTATTTAAGACTTAAACCTGTTTCCAGGTATTGCCATTCATGTTTGAACTTACAACGGCATGAATGAATTTCATTCCCCTGACGCCGTCATTGACTGTCGGGAATTCTCCCGGATTGAAACTTTCACCCCTTATTGATTTTGCCATTCCCTTGTAGATATTTGCCAGTCCCTCGTAGATCCCCTCAGGGTGTCCTGATGGCATTGTGTGGCTTTTCTCTGCAAATTCATGGTTGTAACCGTGGGCAGGTTTGAAAACTTTTGTTGGTTCGGAGTCGCTCAGGAGGTACAGATAATTAGGATTTTCCTGTCCCCATTTGAGACTGGCCTTAGAACCATATACGGCAATTGTAAGGTTATTTTCTTCACCTGCAGCCACCTGGCATGACCTTATTACACCTTTCAACCCTTTATCAAATCTCAATAACACGGTCCCGTCAAGGTCCAGCTTAAAACCTTCCTTTATATTGTTGAGGTCAGAAAGTACCTCTTTGATCCTCAGACCTGTTGTGTATTCTATAAGATTAAATGCATGCACACCGATATCTGCCATACAACTACTCGCTCCCGATTGTGCGGGATCGAACCTCCAAACGCCTGTTATCCTGCTGTCGGAACCATGGATTATCGAGTTTACCCAGCCCTGGTAATACTGCGCATCAACACGCTGTATCGTTCCGAGTATCCCTGATGCGATCATTTCGCGCATCTGCCTTACCATCGGGTACCCAGTATATGTATGAGTAAGGGCGAACGTCAGTTTGTTTTTTGTTACAAGTGATTCAAGTTCCTCCGCTTCTGCCACTGTTATCGTCATCGGTTTTTCGCACATTACATGGAACCCGTTCGACAGCAGTTTCTTTGCAAAAGGAAAATGGAGGTAATTTGGAGTAACAATGGCAACGGCTTCGATACGCTCACCGGCAGGTCTTGCCAGTTCACCTTTAATCATCAGGTCGATGTTTTCGTAGCAGCGGCCGGGTTCAATACCTTCCTTCGCGGCAAATTCCCTGCTTTTAGCATAGTCGGCATCAAAAACTCCTCCTGTAAACTCGTAATCGTTGCATATGCGGGAAGCGCGGCGATGAGCGTCACCTATGAACGCACCAATACCACCCCCGATCATTCCAAGTCTGATCTTTTTCATGATAATTGATAAAAATGTAACTACTTTTTCTTCTCAAAAGCAGCATCAAATGCTACTGATGAAGTCGGGAAATCAATTTTGTGAACGAATGCAGCAGCTTCTTTTGCGCCGAATTCGCGATCCATACCACTGTCTTCCCATTCAACCGAGAGAGGACCTTTATAACCGATCCTGTTAAGAGCCCTGATTATCTCTTCAAAATTTATCTTTCCGTGCCCAAGGCTCCTGAAGTCCCAGTGCCTTCCAAGGGTTCCGAACTCAGTATGACCGCCGAACACTCCGGAGTCTGTTGGAATATCTGACCAGTAAACGTCTTTCATATGTACATGGTAGATCTTCTCGGCGAATGAGTAAATGAACTTGATATAATCCACTCCCTGGTAACCGAAATGTGATGGATCGAAGTTGAATCCGAATGCGGGATGGTTGTCAAGTGCCTTCACAATCCTGTGTGCTGTGGGAATGTCGAAAGCGATCTCGGTCGGGTGAGCTTCGAGGGCAAACTTTATACCCAGCTGCTGGTACCTGTCGAGTATGGGCTTCCATCTTTTTGCCACAAGCGCATAACCTTCATCAAGCATTGACTGGGGAACAGATGGGAAAGAATAAAGAAGGTGCCAGATCGGGCTCCCTGTGAAGCCATTCACCACCGGTACACCCAGCCTTGCTGCGGCGTCACCAGTTTTAATCATTTCCTGCGCAGCCCGTTCGTTGACTTTCTCGGGATAGCCATCTCCCCATACATAATCGGGAAGAATACCTTTATGCCGCTGGTCAATACGATCGCAAACAGCCTGTCCTACAAGATGGTTTGATATTGCAAATATCTTCAGACCATACTTGGCCAGGAGATCTTTTTTTGCCTGGCAGTATGCTGCATCGGCTTTGGCTACTTCAAAATGATCGCCCCAGCATGCAAGCTCCAATCCTTCATATCCGAAATCCTTAGCTTTCTTACAAAGGTCCTCAAGTTTCAGATCGGCCCACTGGCCTGTGAATAATGTTACTGGTCTGCTCATATTATGTTTTTTTGGTTGGTTTTGTTTTCTATTTTTTGAATTCGTTTTTTATCAACATTCTTCCGCCTTCCGCCTTCCGCCTTCAGCCTTCAGCCTTCCGCCTATAATTCCCTTATCCATATATTCCTGTACGATACCGGGTTACCGTGGTTCTGAAGACCAAGCGGAAGTTTGGCATCATGGTATTTATAAACAGGTTTTCCGATGTATTCAGTTGGACCCTTAAGTTCAACATGATTCTGGATCAAAACGCCGTTATGAAGTACAGTGATGAAGCCTGGAGCCTGGAGTGTACTGTCGGCCTTGAAGCGCGGTGCTGTAAAGATTATATCATATGCCTGCCATGTCCCGGGTGCCGTGCTTGCGTTAACAAGTGGTATGTACTGCTTGTATATTGAGCCGGCCTGCCCGTTATTGTATGTTTCATTCTCCCATGAATCGAGGACCTGGACCTCATACTTTCCCATAAGGAAAACACCGCTGTTACCTCTTCCCTGGCCGTTACCTTTTACTTCTGATGGTGTCCTCCACTCAATGTGAAGCTGGCAGTCACCAAATCCCTGTTTCGTCTCAATGCTTCCGGTCATGGGGGCAACCGTGAGACTGTCATTTGCTATCCACCTTGCAGGTTTTCCCTTCGCTTCCTGCCATTTATCGAGATCCTGGGATCCTGAATAGAGTACTATGGCATCAGAGGGAGGAAGGTTATTCTTCCCGGGGGTTACCATTAAAGGCTTACGTGACCAGTCTTCTGTCTCTTCGGGTTTCTGGCCATAAAGATTAATTGCAAGTAAAAATGCTGAGCAAAGTAAAAATGTACGTTTCATGATGAGGTTAAAATGGGTATATCAATTTGAATTAAAACCAGATGCTCAAAAAATCCTGGAAAAATCACAGGTCCCCTGATGCTGGTCCGATCAGTTAACAATACTAAAAAAGATTCCTGTAAAATGCAAATATCCGCTATTCAATCTTGCGCTCATTTGATTGATTTGTTTAAATTTAATTCGGTTTTAGATTATATGCTGACAGGCAATCGTTTAATGTCAGATTAATAGATAAAACTACTTAAAATACAATAATTTAACCTGGAAAAACCAATTCAAATGAAAAGAAACAAAATTACAGCCTTGCTGCTGATCTTCGCCGTTAGCGGTTTATCGCTTATCACTTTTAATTCCTGCAAACCCTCAAAGAATATCGGGCTTCAGCTCTACTCGATAAGAGATTCAATCTACAGGGATGTCCCTGGAGCAATTAAAAAAGTAGGGGAGATGGGATACAAGTTTGTTGAACCTGCAGGATACGGGAATGGAAAATTCTACGGTATGGAACCTGCAGCATTCAGGGAACTTTGTGAAAAGAACGGACTTAAAGTCCTTAGCTCACATACCGGAATGCCTCTTCCGGATTCAGCCGGTTGGGACAAAACTATGGCATGGTGGGATACCTGTATCTCAGCTCACCAGGCAGTTGGAGTTAAATACCTCGTTCAGCCTTTCATGGGTGAAGAGGCTTACAAGAGCCTCGACGGTCTTAAGAAGTATATAAAATACTTTGAGGCTGTAGGTGAAAAGTGCAACGCGAAGGGTATAAGATTCGGCTATCATAACCATAGCGGGGAATTCACAACCAAATTCGACAGTACAGTTGTATTGTACGATTATATGGTGCAGAATACCGATCCGGCAAAAGTAACTTTTGAGCTTGATCTTTTCTGGTGTGTACAGGGCGGTGCAAACCCTGTTGACTATTTCAACAAATATCCCGGTCGATTTGAACTGTGGCATATTAAGGACAAGAAAGAGGTAGGGGAAAGCGGTAAGATGGATTTCGCAGCCTATTGGGCTGCAGCTGCAAAATCAGGAATGAAGTATGGCGTTGTTGAGGTTGAAGAATATAACTTCGATGAGTTCACAAGCTGTAAAAAGAGCTACGACTTCCTGAATGAGGCAAAGTATGTTGTAATGCCTAACTAGGAACTAAATGATAAGATACTGCATCGCAGTAGTTTTACTTATTGCACTTTTTTCGTGCAGGCAGGGCTTTTACACGGAGGGGGACTTCCCCTCCGTGAATAAAGCCGATGCTCATATGCACCTGAGTACCGGTAACGGTTTTTTTGAGGAGCAGGCTGAAAAAGACAATTTTATTCTCCTTACAATCAATGTTGACGTTGCCGATACATCCGCAATTGAAATACAATACAAGGCCGCAACAGAATCAGTTGCACGGCATCCTGGAAAGGTATTCTATTCAACAACATTTAATTTCGACACCACCGGTTGGGGCTCAGAAGCCTGGAGCGACAGGGTAATTGCATACATTAAAAGCCATTCAGCAATGAACCCGGTCTCTGTGAAAATCTGGAAGAATATCGGGATGACTGTAAGAGACCGTTCAGGAAAGTTCATTATGGCTGACGATCCTGGCCTTGATAAAGTATTCAGTTACATAAAATCTACAGGATTGCCTGTAACCGGCCATCTCGGGGAACCGAGGAACTGCTGGCTGCCACTTGATAAAATGACAGTCACGGGCGACAGCAGCTATTTCGCAGAAAACCCTCGATATCATATGTACCTGCACCCCGATTTCCCTTCTTATGAACAACAGATAGAGGCCCGAGATCACCTGCTTGATAAAAATCCCGACATGGTATTTATCGGTTGCCACCTTGGCAGCCTCGAGTACGATGTTGATGAACTGGCAAAAAGACTTGATAAATATCCAAATATGGCTGTGGATCTATCGGCCAGGATATGCCACCTCCAGTACCAGGCCAAAACAGATTATGATAAGATAAGGAACTTCTGCATCAAATACCAGGACAGGCTGCTTTACGGAACTGACCTTTCTGACCGCGACTCTGATAACAGGGAATCACTTATGAAGAGGGTCCACCAGGTATGGCTCGATGACTGGAAGTTTTTTGTTACTGACAGCAAAATGACAACCTGGAGCTTCAGGGGGGAATTCATGGGACTTCATCTCCCAAAAGATGTTGTTGACAAGATTTTCTATAAAAACGCTGTGAAATGGTACAGGCTTAAGGTCTGATATCATAAAATAACTTATTCATTACGGATTATTTGAATATATAATACTCTGTTTTGTGATTTATCTTTCTTTTCTATTTTAATTTTTTACCCCCTTTCATTTTCCCCCAGAGGGGGAAAGGTTTCTCGTGTTCCTTCCCCCTTGGGGGAAGGCCAGGATGGGGGTATTTAAAGTAATAAGAAATACCAAACCATGATAATTTCACGTTCGAGCTTATAATTTTGAACAAGACTGCCCTGATACATTAGATTGTCTGATAGTATAAATGGAAAAATAAAAGTTTTCATATGAATCTAAATACCGAAAACCTTAAGAACTTCTTCGATAAAGTCAAATCCATAACATTCTGGAAAAGATTGTTCTCATGGGGGGAAATTAAAATTCTCAGCTATGAAGCCTATGATGAATTCAGCAGGCTTTCGGATGCGATGCAATCGATGCAGTCGGATCTTGCCGGCAGGGATGCAAGGATAAGCAGCCTGGAAAATGATCAGAAACTCCAGGCAGAAAAATCAAAGGGCCTGCAGGATTCCAACAATGAACTGAGAACAAGGATTTCGGCTCTCGAACCGAAGATAGAGGAACTTACAAGGAAGAACAATGAACTTACTGGCCTCATTGCAAGGCACGACCAGGCTAAGGAGACCCGTGAAGCAGAATACCAGAAAAACATATCAAATATCAATGCCCTTCGTGAGAGCCTCGAAAAGGAAAGGCAGAAAATACATGAAGAAAAACTGAGGGAAAGGGAAGCTTCCTACGAGAGGATGAAACAGACCTGGCATGACCATGAGGTGGTTGTGAAGGAAAGGATCAGGAAGATATGCCTTGCAAAGGATGTTGAATATATTGATAAGGTGCCCTTCAAGGGAAATCCCGATAACACGATACAGATAGCCGATGAGTATGTTATTTTCGATGCCAAAAGTCCGGCCGGAGATGATCTTGAGAACTTCCCTAAGTATATAAAGCTTCAGACTGAGCAGGTTAAGAAGTACATTAAGCAGGAAAATGTGAAGAGCGATATTTTCCTCGTGATACCTTCAAATACGCTTGAATTGTTCAGCCAGTATTCATTCAATATGGCTGAATACAATGTCTACCTTATTACAATCGATTCCCTCGAGCCCATAATATCGTTCCTTAAGAAACTCGAGGAGTATTCATTCGTTAACCAGCTGAGTCCTGAGGAACGTGATAATATCTGCAGGATAATCGGGCGCTTCATTCATACTACAAAGCGAAAGATCCAGGTCGACCAGTTCTTCTCATACCAGTTCCTCGAGATAATCACACGTAGTGGTTATGTGCTTCCTGAGGATATAGCACGGAAGGTTGAGGAATACGAAAAGGCTGAAAAACTTAATCCTCCGCAGGAGAAGCGTGCCAAACAGATATCAGCCGAGGAACTCAGGTCTGATATTGAAAATCTCACTAACCGGGCGGGAAACAGCCTGAAAGAGCCTGAGGAATAGCAGCATTATCTCAGCGAGGCCTTCGAGAAAATGTCTTCAGGGAGTTTTTCGTCAAGTTTAATGGAACTGATTATAAACTGTGTTCCATCACCTGCCTTTAGTACATCCTTGTAATACATCTTCATCGGGTACCATCTTCCGCTTACCTGCTTATAGTCGCTGAGGGTCATCTTCTTGAGAAGTTTTCCGCTTTTGGCATATAATTCCTCGGAAAGGGGAATATTACTTTCCTTGTCAACCTTTACAAGTCTCAGCTGGTATGCTTCATTTTCTGAGATTGCATCGAGTCTCAGTACCCAGCAGTTTCTTCCCTGAGTTGTATCGGATCCTGATACAGTGGCCTTGTAATGGCTGGTCATGTCGCCATTGTTCATCATATCCTCGTACGAAAGGTCAGACCCCATAACAGATTGTCTCAGCATCTGCCCGGTAATCTGGATTATCCTGTCAGTGGAAGGGGAGAAGATCCAAAGTTTATCTTCAAGTTTCAGCATTTTGGTCCCCTTTTCCCTTGGCGGATCAGTATATTCAGTGAATGACCTTTTGTCACCTTCGGTCCATGTGTTAAACTCAATTGTCCTGCTTCCCCTTGCCCCGGTTACAATCATTTTTGCAGTCATGATCCTGCTCTTTGCTGAAAGGTTTTTATCAATCTGTGCAAGAAGATCTTTACCTGACGGCTGGGCAGAAATAGCAGCTGTCAGGATTGATAATGATATTATTAATATAATCCTCATATAATTGTTTATTACTGTAATTCTTTGAAAAGGCGGGCAGTCTGGCGTTTATAAATACCCACACCAGAAAGCATTGTTCCAAGGACTGTTGCAATAAGGCCTGGGATGAAACCAATGAACCATGCCTCCGGCGTTATCCTTGTCCTGAATACACCCGGCATAAGCATAGTTGCATTCTGCATTATGCCCGAAAAATCGAAACCATTCCGTGCTATGAGCCATGAGATCAGCAAACCTGCTGCTGAACCGATAACTGATCCTGCAAAGCCGATCACTGCCGATTCGGCAATCAGCGTACGGTAAACATGACCTTTATCTTCCCCGATAGCAAGCCTCAGGCCCATTTCGCCGTACCTTCTAAGACCTCCTACAAGCCCGGTGTTCCAGAGCACAATTGACATGATGAGGATAAAAATAAAGCAGATGAAGCCCATTATTTTGTTCATGTAATCGATTATGCTTCCAAGGTCATTCTGATCCCTTAGCCTGATCATTACCGGGTCGAATTTTCCTGTTAGCTGTTTGTGCTTTTCAGTGAATGAGCCAGCAAGAAGTGTCGCTTTTTCATCATCATAAAACTCCTTATCGGTGTAGCCCAGGATTTCATTACAGGCATTATCCATATCAAGTGCTTTGCGTGCATCTGCAAGGTTCATAATTACCGATCCCTTATCGAGGGCAACAGAACCGTACCGTATTGTTCCGGCAATGCGGTAATTGAAAATGGCCATTTCACCATACATTGTGCTGCCAATGAAAGTAACTGTATCATTTGGTTTCATCCCAAGTTTTTTCGCGAACAGGCTGCTCACAAGTATCTCACCTTCAGAAGATGGCAGGTGGCCTTCAACAAGCACCTTCGCAAGGTTCAACCTTTCAGCTTCCCCAGATGCCGGGCTAAGATCCACGCCAAAACCTGTAAAAGGTCCCTGGCTCCTGGTTTCACCACTGCTGTCAGGCAGGTCGAGCAGGCCGCCGAACTGGATCCTTTCAACCCATGAAACATCAGGGTAGTCCTTTTTAAGTTCATCAACAAGTTCTTTCGAGCCTGTTAGCGAAAGGTCAACAGGCAGCTGATCCATGTTTTCATGATATGCCCTTGTAATCACTTTAACATGTCCGGTTGCTATCTTGGCATTCAGGTTGACCGAGTCGCCAAGAAAGCCTGTGATCCATGTATAAAGTAGTATTGTGAGCATTACCCCGAATGATACTACTACCAGGGGAAGCCTGCTGCGATGCTTGTCCCTTAGCAGTCCTTTTATAATAAATCTGATCATAATGATTTTCCTCTTAATGCTTCTGTCGGTTTCATGCCGGCTATCTTTTTTGACGGTATGAAACTGACTATTGTTGTCGTTATCATAACAATTAATGCCATCGATATTACTGTCCCGAGGCTATAGGCAGGAAAGATCTTTTCGGCAATTGCGAGTCCGTATCCTTCAGTACCTTTTGGAAGGCTGTAACCCGATTTCGCAACCATCCACAGAAGGGGAGTTCCCCATAAAGCGGCAAGGACTATAGACAGTATAGAATTCATTGCACCTTCAAGTGTGAAGAGCCTTACAACCTGCCAGCGGGTCATACCGAGGGCAATGTAAGTGCCTATCTCTTTCTCGCGCCTGAAGATTGACAGGACCTGGGTGTCGAAAACTGCGAGCAATGCAAGAGCAAGCAGCAGTATATATACCACAACACCGGCAATTGATTTCTCTTTTATTATAGTGTCAATATCCTGGAAAAGATAATTGTGGTCGAGGTAGATCCACCCTGCAGAAGCAACAGGCTGTGAGGTAATTTCACGGGATAATATTATATAAGTTGCAGAGTTCTGCATACCTGCCATTTTCTGCAAGCTGCCAAGGTCGATCCATATCTGGTTATTATCAACGGTTGGTACACTTGTATGGAAAATATCTGCAATTTTAATTTCCGTGGCATCAAAAGTACCGTTTGCATCACGCCATCTTATTGTAACAATGTCACCTTTTGAGAGACCCGTTGAGGCAGCCATTCTTGTCCCTATTATGGCTTTGAGGTTTTCTGAACTGTCTGCATGGAGCGATGCTGATGGTAGTTTGATTATTTTCTGGCCTGGATCAATTCCTTTTAAAAGTATATTCTTCATCCTGCCTGCAGGAAAAATTGAAGCCTGTGTGACGAGCACCGGGGTTGCCTTGCCCGACCTGCCCAGTTCGGCAAGTTCAGGAGGGATAACTCCATGGGCGTCGTTGAGTGTAAGCGCGTCATACGGATCATAGGACTGGTGCCAGTATTCACCTCCGCCAACTTCCCAGTCTGTAGTGTCATTTTTTGCCTGGACGTTCCATCCCTGGATAAAACCCATCTGGAACACTATCAGGACAAGGGCAAGTGAAAGGACAAAGGCATTGAGCCATGTCCTTAGCCCGGCCCCCAGCAGGTTTTTAAGTGCCAGTCTGATTGATAGCATTACAGTTGATTTACAGGTTTGAAAACTTCATCTTTTGATACCTTTCCGTCGACAAGGGTTATCTTCCTTTCGAGGTAGCTTATCACCTTATCGTCGTGTGTTGCGAAAAGGAAAGTAGTCTTAAGCTCCCTGTTGAGTTTCTGCATTGTCTGGAGAATATTATGCGAGTTTGCGGCGTCGAGATTGGCTGTCGGTTCATCGGCAAGTACTATATCAGGCCTTTTCACCATAGCTCTTGCAATTGCAACCCTCTGACATTCGCCACCTGAAAGCTGAGCAGGTCTTGAGTTTACCTTGTCTGTCAGACCTACCCATTCGAGTGCAGCCATAACCGCCTTCTTTCTTTCCGACACGTTCATTTTAAGAAGCAGCAGGGGAAATTCTGTATTCTCAAAGACTGTATATACTGGCAGCAGGTTATATGTCTGGAAGATGAAACCCATATGTCTTCTTCTTATAAGGGCAGCTTCGCTTACACTTATACCAGTTGCAGGATTTCCTAGTATTGATGCTTCTCCATAACTTGGATTGTCGAGCAATCCGATAATATTGAGCAGTGTCGTTTTTCCTGACCCGGATGGTCCGACAACACCGGCAAATTCTCCTTTAGAAAAGGAAAGACTGATCCCGTTAAGGGCAGTGAATTCCCCCATGCCTATCGGGAATTTCTTAGTAAGATTTCTTACCGAAATGATCTCATTGTTATTCATAGTTCCTTATATAAAATCGTTATTTCGTTATTTCGTTATTTCGTTATTTCATCACACTAATTCAGCCTTTAGAGCCTTTAAAGCATCTAATGCCTATACTGCTTTTTTAACTTTCGCCTTTCTCCTTTCCCCTTTCGCCTTCAGCCAATAGCCTAAAAATTATATACAACCATTACCTGTCCCCCGTAACCTGCAAAAATGTTCTTGCCTGTTGTGAAGTTCATGATACTGAAATTATTCGGATTATCGAATGCTATGACATTTATTACAAAATTGTTGTATGTAAAAGAAAGGTTGCCAAAAGTGTACAGTCCTTTCCCTTTCCAGTCATAAAATACTATCGCATTTATTCTTGTAATAATTGAAAGCGGCAATGAGAGCGATAAACCTGACAGGTTTATATTGTTATCGCTGGATGCAAGTTTCTCTGAAGTGCTTATGTACATGTTTTCAGCCATTAAATTCAGTCCCTGTCCCAGGCCTATTGTATAGTCCACTCCAATTGTAAATGCCTTTTCAAAGTCGGGCATCAGTGGTGATGATCTCTGAGTTACTGTCCCCTCAAGCCAAATTCCGGGTCCGAGATCGATCTTTGTATCAAATCCGTACCTGTTTTCATTAAAATACCTGTCTTGCGGAAGTACAGTTACGTCAGTGAATTCAGCTTCCCTGTTATGAAAGGTAAAAGCCAGCTCACCCTTAGGGAATGGCAACTGGATCCTGCTTCCAAACTCCGGCCTGGAAGGATTAGAAGGTACCGATTCCCATCCCTTTGTTTTATCATTGCCAATAAGTGTCCATAACCAGATATTCGCATTTGATCTGAAGTAATATTTCCCTGCAATGCTTATTACGCCGGGGGTCAGTTTCAGTGGATCGCGCGGATCAACCCTGTCAAACCACATAAGCGGCCTCAGAATGTTTGCCGAGCCGAAGTTTATTTTCTGCAGCCCTGCACGGAGTTCAAACCTGTCGGCTGTGAATCGTATCCAGGCACGGTATAGCCTTAATAATCCATCACTTGTAGCTCCAGCTGATGATTCATGAGTATACTGGGCCATTCCGTCGGCAGATAATTCCCCATCAAGCTTGTACTTCTTATTTACAGGGACATCGAATTTCAATTGCGGCACAAACCGTACCCCGGTCTGGATATAAGTTGAACCTGAATTGCTAACGGTTGACCATATTGCAGCCTGCCCGTTGAATTCGACACTCTGTGCTTTCAGGATGGAAGCGCATGGAAGAAAGGAAAGAAGGGATAATATTATAAATCTTGAAAATTTTTTCATTTTGTCCTGCCTTTCACCGGCATTATACCATAGAAGAAGAAATTAATCAATTCAACTATCATCTCCTGTGGAGAATTATAGTGGGAGAGGAGGGAGGTGTCAGTTGCCATTTCATAAGTTTTTCCCATGAAATAAAGCACAAACTCAATCTTGAGGTCTTTCCTTATCTCACCTTTTTTCTGTGCTGCATTCAGATCCTCAACAAGCCTCTCAAGGAAATCCTGGTATATCTTATGGTACCATGTTGATAATTCAGAAGCCTGCATATTGAAGATATCTGTCACAAACTCCTTACTAAGGTCGTTGGTTCCTTCTATTTTCATCAGGATCAGCTGTCTTGCCTTTTCAGGAAATTCAACTTCACTCTTCATAATTTCCTCATACCTCTTCATGCTCTCGTCATAGAATGTCTGAAGCACATCAAGGGCAAGTTCGTTCTTGTTGCGGAAATATTTGTAGAAAGTCATCCTGCTGACCCCGGCTTCACTACAGATATCGTCGACATTGATCCGCCGGATTCCATGTTTCCAGATTAATTTCCTGCCGGCCGATTTGATGCTTAGGTATTTATGACCTTGTTTGCTTTCCATGGATCATTATACATTGAGAGGACAAATATACAAAAAAAGTAAAATATAACATAAAATGTATATTTATTATATTTTTATATACATAAATTGTTGTCATAGAATTGGAAAGACTGTTTTTAAATTACCCTGTCAGGTAGGGTAAATTATTTTTAATATTTAATTTTAGGAGTTCCCGGGAACGTTACACCCGAAAAGTAAGAATACAACTCAAAAAATATTTAAAATGTCCAACAGAAGAGATTTTATCAGGACCAGTGCCCTCGGCACTGCTGGAATTGCTATTGGCGGCATGGGATTAAGCAGGTCGGCCTACAATTCAATAATCGGATCCAACGACAGGATAAACGTAGCTGTAATAGGTCTGAGAGGCCAGGGAGGCACTCATATCAAGAGCTTCTGCACACTGAAGGATCCGATGAATGTCAGGATAAAGACCATATGCGACGTGGATGAACAGTATTTTGCCGCTGCGGTTAAAGTAATCCAGGATTCAGGTTGTGAAAAGCCTGGTACCGAATGGGACATGAGGAAGATATTTGCCGACCGTGATATTGATGCAGTTTCTTTTGCAACACCTGACCACTGGCATGCACTGGGTACAATATGGGCCTGCCAGGCAGGGAAACATGTTTATGTTGAGAAGCCGGCAAGCCATACAATTCATGAGGGCAGGATGATGATTGAAGCGGCTGCGAAATATAAGGTTAGGGTTCAGACAGGCCTTATGAACAGGTCTATACCGAATGTAATGGCAGCAATGAAGTTCCTGCATGATGGCGGAATCGGTGATATATACATGGCCAAGGGACTGTGCTATAAGCCGCGTGACTCCTTTGGAATCGCAAAGGATTCGAATCCTCCCGATTCACTTCATTATGATATGTGGCTGGGGCCGGCTGCCTTCAGACCATACAACGAGAAGCATGTTCATTATAACTGGCATTGGTTCTGGGATACCGGTGGCGGTGATGCTGCAAACCAGGGACCTCACCAGTTCGACATTGCACGCTGGGGCATGGGAAAAAACGAGCATCCAGTAAAAGTTTATTCAATGGGTGGATTATACGGTATTAACCGTGCTGACTGTGAACAGGAGACTCCAAATACCCTGACTTCTGTATTTAAATACAGTGATGGTAAAATTCTTGAGTTTGAGACACGTGGCAGGTATACAAATGCTGAATCATCCCTTGAGGTAAGGATAGGCAACATATTTTATGGTACGGAGGGCTACCTTGAACTTGATGGTGACAGGTGGAGGGCATTCAGGCATCGCGAGACAAAACCATTCACAGGTTCTGATACGGGTGAGAAAAACCTTGATGTTATGGCACCTCCGGGAGGCTCTGATCATTATGGAAACTTTATTGAGGCAATAAGGTCAGGCAAAGACCAGGACCTGCATTGCCATATAACTGATGGTCATCTCTCATCATCCCTCCCAATGCTTGGAAATATATCATATCTGACAGGCAGGGAACTTACATTCGACGGGGCAAAGGAAAAATTTGTAAAGGATCCTGAAGCTGACAAGTTACTTTCAAGAGCCTACAGGAAACCTTATACTTTACCGGTACTTTGATTTGCAAAGAATTAATTGAAACCAACTTAAAGAGAATAAAATACTGTTGCTTAAACGAATAATCATACTTGCCTGCTTTATTCCGGTCATAATCTGGACTGGCTGCAATTCCGGCAAGAATACCGGGCGCGCTTATTACATTAGTCCTGACGGAAGTGATCATAATGAGGGTAGTTCAAGGAATCCATGGAGGTCTCTTGAAAGGGTGAACAGGATGGTATTGAATGCCGGTGATACGATCTTCTTTGAGGCAGGAGCAGAATTCAGGGGAACATTTTACCTGGACTCAATCGACAGCGGCGATCCATCAGGCAAGGTTCTTATCGGCAGTTATGGAAAAGGGAAAGCCATTATTAACGGAGGAAATAAGGAAGGGATAAGGATAGACAATGCCGAATATTTTCGTATTGAAAACCTTATTGTGAAGGGCAGTGGCAGGAAGGAAGGGAACCTTTCAGATGGCGTTTACATCTCAAAATCTGATTCATTCGAGATAGCTGGTCTTGATATATCAGGGTTTCAGCATTCAGGACTACATCTGAGTGATGCTCATCATGCTGTTATAAAAGAAGTTACCTGTCATGATAACGGCTTTGCCGGTATTTTTGTGAGTGGTTCAAATGCTAACTCTTCCTCAGGTTATGATAATGCTGATATTTATATAGGTTATTGCAAGGCATTTAATAACCCTGGTGATCCGACAGTGAAGAATAATCACAGCGGTAACGGAATTCTTGCATCTGCAGTCGACGGCGGGGTAATTGAATATTGTGAGGCATGGAAAAATGGATGGGACATGCCATGGACTGGTAACGGACCTGTTGGTATATGGATATGGGACTGTAATAATGTATCTGTTCAGTATTGCATAGCCCACGATAACATGACAAACCCGGCAGCTAAAGATGGAGGAGGCTTCGACCTCGACGGGGGTGTGTCAAATTCAGTTATACAGTATTGCCTTTCCTACAGGAACCAGGGTGCAGGTATTGGTCTTTTTGAATTTGGTGCAGCAAAAACATGGGAAAACAATGTTGTCAGGTATAATATAAGCTATAATGACGGACTGCTGAATGAAGGTTCGCTTGCTGTATGGAAGGATAAGAATGCAGGAACAATGAGAAACTGCGATATTTATAATAACACCTTTATGAACGATACCTTGTGTGGTGTTGCAATCTCATTTATGAGTAATGCCCCTTCTTTCAGGTTTATGAACAATATTTTTATTTACTCGGGCTCATTTACAGGCAAAGGACAGGTAATGACAAATGAATCATTCCTTGGCAATTGTTACTTCGATCCAGGTTCAAAGCGATCATTCGCCGGTTACGAAAGTTTCAAGCGCTGGATCTCACTTACAGGGAATGAAACAGATTCCGGTAAGGTGATAGGAATCCAGGTAAATCCGGGGCTAATGTCCCCGGCATCAAAACTTGTAACTGATCCAACTCTACTTGGTACTGAAGCATTCAATCTTCTTTCCCCTTCACTTAATTCTCCTGTTGCAGGGAAAGGTGTTGACCCCGGATCTCCATATGGTTTTACAAATACTTACAAAGGAATTAATGGATATTCAACATCCAGGGATGGTAAGCACGATATTGGTGCCTCTGCTGCACACTGACCTGATCCTTCATATAATAATGATACAACATACCAGATGAAATCACCCCTCCTGCTGTTTACGATTCTGATCGCAGCTTTTATTACCGGCTGCGGATGGAATGAAGTTGACCCTGAATTCCGTGAAGCTTCAAAAGAAAAATCAAGGTCAGATATTCTCCTTGACTTTGGCTGGAAATTTCACAGGGGAGATACTTCCGGAGCTGAAACTCCGGGATTTAAAGATGATTCATGGAGATCTGTGGATCTTCCACATGACTGGAGTATCGAGGATCTTCCAGGGAAGGATATTCCTGTCGATTCCCTGGCAGTCGGAGGTATCGATGCAGGTTACTTCGTTGGTGGTACAGGATGGTACAGGAAAGAATTTGTACTTCCGTTCAGGCTGAAAAACAAGCATGTCCAGCTTCTTTTTGAAGGTGTATACATGAATTCGGAGGTCTGGGTAAACGGTAAATCCCTTGGTGAACATCCCTACGGTTATACCTCTTTCAGGTACGATATCTCAGCTTATCTGAAACCCGGCCGCAAAAATGTGATAGCCGTAAAAGTGAGGAACGAAGGAAGGAATAGTCGATGGTACAGCGGCTCAGGTATTTACAGGCATGTATGGCTTACAGTCTATTCCCCGGTTCACATCGATCCATGGAGAACTTTCGTAAGAACGATGACTTCTGACTCTGCAGCCGCTGTTGTAAGATTTTCTGCAGGAGTCCTTAACGGATCAGAAATTGATGCCTCAGGAATTGTTCAGACTACTATCACCGACCCGGCAGGAAAGATTATCGCCCAATCTGAAAGCCACGTTAATACCGGACCGGCAGAGATGAAGGAGACAGTTACTGAATATATTATTAAGAAACCTGAATTATGGTCTTTGGAATCACCATCCCTTTATAAAGCAGCAGTTGATCTTTTTGTTGAGGACAGGGAAGGAAGGAGGTTGTTTGTTGACAGGTCTGAAAGCAGTTTCGGGATAAGAAATCTTACAGTATCACCTGAAAAAGGGCTGATGCTGAACGGGAAGAAGATAGTTCTGAAAGGTGGTTGCATGCACCATGATAACGGGCCCCTCGGGGCTGCTGCATACGACCGTGCTGAGGAACGCCGTGTTGAACTTATGAAGCAGAGTGGTTTTAATGCAATTCGTTGCTCCCATAACCCGCCATCACCTGCCTTCCTCGATGCCTGCGACAGGCTTGGGATGCTTGTTATTGATGAGGCGTTTGATATGTGGGAAATGGAGAAGAACCCCCAGGATTATCATAACTGGTTCAGGGAATGGTGGAAGAAAGATGTTGAAAGTATGGTTTTTCGCGATCGTAATCACCCTTCAGTAATCATGTGGAGCATAGGTAATGAAATCGTTGAAAGGGGAAAACCTGAGGGTGCAGCATTGGCCGGGGAGCTATCTTCTTATATAAGAAGCCTCGATTCAACACGTTTTATTACCTCGGCCGTAAACAGTGTGGCACCGGATAAGGACAATTACTTTTCAAGTCTCGATATATGCGGTTACAACTATGAGAAGGATAAATACCTGCCTGACCATAAGCGCATGCCATCAAGGATAATGTTTGGAAGCGAGTCATTTGCACTCGAGGCATTCGATTACTGGATGGCAGTAAGGGATTACCCTTGGGTGATAGGTGATTTTGTATGGACAGGGTATGACTATCTCGGTGAAGCCAGTATCGGATGGCTTGGTTATCCGCATGAGGGAAGTTTCTATCCCTGGAGCCATGCCTATTGCGGTGATATTGACATCTGCGGCTTTAAACGGCCTCAATCATATTACAGGGATGCAATATGGAATGAAAAGAAAACTGTTTCAGTATTCGTTACTCCACCTGAGCCAACCTTCCCGCTTAATCCAGGCAAGGCAGAATGGAGCAAATGGGAGTGGCAGGATGTTGTCCCTTCATGGAACTGGGAAGGGCATGAAAATAAAACACTCAATGTTGAAGCATACAGCAACTGCCAGGAAACTGAATTATTCCTTAACGGCCATTCTCTTGGAAAGAGACTGACAGGCCGGGATCAGAAATATATGGCTAACTGGAAGGTAAATTATGCACCAGGTACACTGGAAGTAAAAGGATATGAAAATGGAAAGGTTGTCGCCAGTGCAGGACTCAGAACTGCAGGTAAATCTGAAAAGATTAAGGTAACTGCCGACAGGAGTGTGATTAATGCTTCCGGTGAGGACCTAAGCTATGTAACGATTGAACTTACGGATGCTGATGGATTCAGGAATCCGGCAGCACAGAACCTGTTGCATTTTAAAGTTACCGGGCCAGGTTGCGTTGTTTCTGCCGGAAGTTCTTCACCAATGGGAAATGAAAGCTTCAGGAAACCTTTCAGGAAAGCCTGGCAAGGAAGATGCCTGGTGATCCTTAAAAGCGATCGCAAACCCGGCGAGATAACACTCGATATTACTGCCGAAGGCATTCAGCCTGCAAAGCTCATAGTAAGAAGTATCTGATGTAATCAAAAAATTATAATATACCTTGTATTATGTTTATTGTTAATAGTTACTCGCTCGCTGTTATACTCTGCTTTATTACAATGTTTTGCTGGGGCTCCTGGGGAAACACCCAGAAACTTGCCGCAAAAAACTGGAGGTATGAACTTTTCTACTGGGACTATGTACTCGGTATACTCTTCTTCTCCTTGCTGCTGGGGTTTACACTCGGAAGCCACGGGATCGCGGGACGTGGATTTGTAACGGATCTTAAGCAGGTTAGCGGAGGGAACTTCTGGAGTGCCTTCGCCGGCGGTGTTATCTTCAACGCATCAAACATCCTGCTTGCTGCTGCAATTTCAATCTCAGGCATGTCGGTTGCCTTCCCTCTGGGCGTTGGTCTTGCCCTTGTCCTTGGGGTATTTATAAATTATTTTACAGCCCCAAAAGGAGATCCCTGGTTGCTTTTTATCGGGGTATTCGCGATAATGGCAGCTATAGTATTCAATGGCATTGCATCAGGTAAGATGGCCAGCGGGGGAGAAAAGAATACTGCAAGAAAGGGATTATGGATCGCAATAAGCGCCGGTGTCCTGATGTCACTCTTTTACAGGCTTGTTGCATCTGCAATGGATCTCTCTGACCTTGCCGCTCCTGCAGCAGGAAAAGTGACACCGTATTCAGCATTTTTCATATTCACCCTTGGTATCCTTGCAAGTAATTTCCTTTTCAACACACTTGTAATGAAAAAACCATTTGTAGGCGCCCCGGTTACTTACGGTGAGTATTTCAGGGGTTCACTGAAAACCCACCTCGTCGGTGTCCTTGGAGGGCTTGTATGGGGTATAGGAACCTCACTCAGTTATATAGCTGCCGGGAAAGCAGGAGCTGCAATTTCATACGGGCTGGGCCAGGGAGCAACAATGGTAGCCGCCCTGTGGGGTGTATTCATCTGGAAGGAATTCAAAGGTGGTACAAAGGCCGTAAATATGCTGCTGGCTCTTATGTTCGTACTCTTTACATCCGGACTGATCCTTATAATCTTTTCAGGTGCCAACTGATCTGAATGCCTGGGGATTTAATAAATTACTCAAAAAGTGAAGCTCAGGAATTGAATCTTTAAACCCCCATCCCAGCCTTCCCCCGGAAGGAGCGAATAGAAATTGCCCGGTGGGCAATTTCCGCGAACTTGCCAGCTTGTCGCGATGGCCTCCCGGCAGTCTGGCTCCTCGCTAAAATTGCCATTCAGGCAATTTATAAACGCTCGTCCCTCCCCTTGGTGGAAATTAGAAAGGGGGTCAGGAATTATTGAATACTTAAGATCATTAATTGCAAAATAGAACACTTCTGTATTGTCAATTTAAAAATGTAATATGAAAAAGTCAATATTATTAAGCATTCGTATTTTTTTATTAATCGCTTTCTGTAACTGTGTTTTAATAAAGATATATGCACAGATCCCGTCAGATTATAAGGGGAAACCTTTTGTTGATCCTTTGCATATGAAAGGCATGCAGGTGATCCCGGGAAAGGTTGAACTCGCATTGTATGATCTTGGGGGTGAAGGTGTGGCATACCATGATACTGATACAATAAACAATGGCTCAGGAAAGCTTAACTATGAGCAGGGATGCCCGGCATCTGGACTTAAGGTGCCTGACAAGTATACCTGCCATTTCAGGGAGAAGGAGAGTGTGGATATCTCATATACTAAGGACATTGTTGATTTTTCACATCCCAACCTTTATGAGCCACCGTGCGATCAGCTCTACATCGGGTGGCAGGCCGACGGGGAATGGACTAACTATACAGTGAATGTAAGATATGCCGGCAAATACAGGGTTACAGCACTTTATGGCAGGAACGACAATGGTTCTTCATTATGGATCAATAATAAGAAGGCTGCTGACCTCACACTCCCTATAAACACAGGCGACTGGCATTCATGGAATAAAGCTTTAGTCGGTTATGTGACTTTTACAACCTCGGGTGCCAACCTTCTTACACTTCACTATAATTCAGGCTCAAACCTCGCTTACCTCGAATTTGAGATTGACGAAACAAAGTAAATAGGGAATTGTTCCTCCACGAGCGCATTCCATAAACCCATACCTGCATTTTGTCTATTTGCGGAAGCAAACTGTTTTCCCTTGTAGTAACTTTCATTTTGTGAGCGAATAATGCTTTCTGGACAGAAGAAGTATTCAGCCATTCCTCACATTAATTTATTACTAACCTAATCTGAAAGTTATGAAAAGACTTTTCTTTTTATTCCTTGCATTTACCTGTCTTTTGCAGGCAATGAATGGCCAGCAGAGGACAGTAAACGGCAATGTTAAAAGCTCCGTAGACGGGCAACCCGTCATAGGAGCGACAGTTATTGTCAAAGGGACTACAATTGGTACAACCACCGATCTGAATGGAAATTTCACTATTTCGATTCCCGGTGAGACATCAGTCCTGGTGGTTTCTTATATAGGTATGAAAAAGATCGAAGTACCGGTGAGCGGTGCTTCAATGAATTTTGTCCTTGAACCCGACCTCCTGGGACTTGATGAAGTGGTCGTAACCGCAATTGGCATTTCCCGCGAAAAGAAGTCTCTTGGATATGCAGTCCAGGATATAAGCGGTGATAAGATAAACAATGCAGAAACAGGTAACCTTCTTGCGGGTATCACGGCAAAAGTAGCAGGCGTGAACATTACAAGTTCTGCAGGAGCCGCCGGTGCAGCTTCATTCATCACAATAAGAGGGCAAAACTCTATCACAGGCGATAACCAGCCATTGTTTGTTGTCGATGGTGTCCCCGTTGATAACTCGATGGATTATTCAGGCAACCCCGATGACGGCAGGAATAACCTTACAAATGGTGTAAACTATTCAAACCGCCTGATAGACCTTAACCCTGATGATGTGGCATCTGTTTCTGTTCTGAAAGGAGGGGCAGCCACTGCACTGTACGGGATGAGGGCAGGAAACGGTGTTATAATCATTACAACAAAAAAGGGATCAGACACCGGTGGAAAAATGTCTGTCAGTTTCAGTTCATCGCTGGCTCTTGATAAAGTCAATAAGCTGCCGGAGATGCAGATGCTGTATGCCCAGGGAAACAACGGGGTATATAACACAAGTACTTCCAGTTCGTGGGGTCCGCTGATCTCCGACCTCAGGTTTGACGGTGCAACAGATTATCCAAGGGATATACATGGTGCACTAGTACTTGCAACAGATCCATCAGCAAAACAGGACATGCCTGCAATTGCCTATGATAACGTAGGTGATTTTTTCCAGACGGGGATGACATATAATAATAACTTGTCCTTATCAGGTGGAAACAAGGATGCCAATTTCTTTCTGTCCATTGGCAACAACAGCACAAAAGGTATAATCCCGAAAAATACATTCGGGAAGACAACAATAAGACTTTCGGGCGAAAGCCGCCTGGGTAAGAAAGTAACTGTTTCCGCTTCAGCAAACTATATAAGGTCGGGAGGGAACAGGATGCAGCAGGGATCAAATGTATCAGGTGTTATGGTAGGCCTGCTTCGCTGTACACCAACTTTTGACAATGCAAATGGTCATGGGAAAGACGGCTATAAATTCGCTGATTCCTACATGTATGCCGACGGGACACCAAGGAGATATGCAACTTATGATAATCCATACTGGACCGTAAACAAGAACATCCTCACAGACCAGGTCGACAGGGTAATCAGTTATATGCTTGTAAAGTATAATCCCGTAAAAGACCTCACTGTTACATACAGGCTGGGCGACGATTTCTATTCCGACAGGAGAAGCGGTCATACAGCCCTTATGTCTGCAAATATCCCAGATGGTCAGCAGGAAGAAGATCAGCATTATAATAACTCACTTAACTCTGACCTGACTGTAAATTACACAAGGGAGCTTTTCAGCGGGTTTAATGCGGGTATTACAGTCGGGCAGAATATGTTCCAGAGCTACAAGCAACAGCTCTATACACAAGGAAATGGTTTTGTTATACCCGATTTCTACCATATGTCAAATACTTCCTCGCAGCTTGTCCGCGAGACGAAAACTAAATACAGGACTGCGGCATTATATGCTGATTTACAATTGTCCTACAAGAGCATGCTCTTCATGGGATTCACTGGCAGGAATGAATGGTCGACGACTCTTCCGGAAAGTAATAACAGCTTTTTCTTTCCGTCAGCCAGTGTAGGCTTCATCTTTACAGAACTGCCCGTACTGAAGGATAACAAGATTCTTTCGTATGGCAAGCTGAGAGCTTCCTATGCTCAGATTGCAAACCACGCACAACCCTATAATACTATCAATACCTACACACTGGCAGTAATAACTGATGGTTGGGCAACAGGTGATTCATTTCCATTCGATGGCATTGCAGGTTTTGTTCCAAGCAACGTCCTGGCAAACCCGACTCTGAAGCCTGAGAGCCTTGTCTCAAGGGAACTCGGACTTGAAATGAAATTCTTTAAAAACAGGCTCAATTTTGATGTTACTTATTACAACAACCAGAACAGGGATCTCCTTATACCGGTGCCTATTACAGGCAGCAGCGGATTCAATAGTACATACATGAATGCCGCAACCATGGAAAACAAGGGTATTGAGCTTATGGCAAATGTTGTTCCGGTGCAGTCACAAAAGTTTACCTGGTCAGCGACTGTCAACTTTACAAGGAACAAGAACAAGGTGCTGACGCTCGCTCCTGGAGTGACAGATATAGGCCTTGGAGGGTTTACCGGTAGTACAATAAATGTTGTGGCGGGCGAAGCTTATGGCAGCATGTTCAGTACTTCATTCTATAAAGATGCGAACGGTAACCTTATAATAAATGACGACGCTTCCAGTGCAGGCTATGGCTACCCTATAAAGGATGAGACAATGAAGTCACTGGGTGGAATAGCTCCAAAGTGGATAATGGGAATAAACAACGAGTTCTCATATGCCGGTGTATCTCTCTCATTTCTCATCGACATAAAGAACGGGGGAATTATGTGGGACGGAACAGTTTCTCGTCTTGTTGGTTTCGGAACATCAAAAATCACAGAGAATCGTGACCAGGCAGTTGTTATGGAGGGTGTGAAAGGACATCTGGAGAATGGGGTAATTGTGAGTTCAGGTGCCAAAAATGATATAGAGACAACATGGTCACAGTATTACTACCAGAACATTGGTGGTGGATCAAGTCCTGCCCAGGAACAGTTTGTCGATAAGACAGACTGGGTAAGACTCAGGGAACTTACTCTTTCATATGATCTTGGCCGCCTTATTAAAGGATCTGTGCTGAAAAATGCAAGGGTATATTTTACAGGGAGGAACCTTTGGCTGAAGACCCCTTACAGGGGTATTGATCCCGAGACAAACCTGATGGGGGCCAATAATGCCCAGGGACTTGATTATTTCAATATGCCGAACACAAAATCCTATGTATTCGGGTTTAAAGTTGATTTCTAACTATCAAATATGATTGTCATGAAGAAAATATTTATAATACTGTTAGTCCTGGCTTTTGTTTCTGCTTCCTGCAAGGAGTGGATTGATCCGGGAATGAATAATGATCCAAATAACCCGACAGATGTGGGAGAGGCCCAGTTGCTCGCCCCCGTGGAAGCAAACCTGGCTTATATTGTCGGAGGTGAACTGGCAAGGTGGAACTGCGTGTGGATGCAACAGATAGCAGGTATACAGAGCCAGTCGGCGGAAAATGATATCTATACATTAAGTGAAGCCAATGTTACAAATGCCTGGAGCTGGAACCTCTACTCACCCGGCATGATAAACACAAAGATTATAATGGAAAAAGCAGCTGCCGGCCGGTCACCACATTATGCAGGTGTAGCTAAGATACTGATGGCTTATCACCTGGGAGTTACTTCCGATGAATGGGGCGATATACCCTATACAGAAGCTTTAAGGGGACTGGAGAATAATTTCAAACCTGTATACAACACACAGAAGCAGATTTATGACACAATCTTCTCACTTCTCGACCAGGCTATTGAAGACCTTTCAAAAACCTCAAGCGTTTTAAGTCCGGGGGATGATGATCTTATTTATGCTGGCGACCTTGAATTATGGACAAAGACAGCTTATGCCCTGAAAGCCCGTTATAATCTCCACCTGGCCAAAAGGAATGGTGCTTCAGCGTATAATGCTGCCCTTGCAGCAGTCGCTGATTCATATACCGGCAATGGTGATGATTTCAGGCTTGTATTCGGTACAGCTGCAAGCAATTCGAACCCGATCTTCCAGTCAGAACAACGCAGGGCCGGGTATTATTCGGCAAGCGCTACTTACCAGGCTATGCTGAGTGCAACCGGGGATCCGCGCCAGGCAGTATATTTCAACGGGACAACAGGTTCGAGGCCAGGTGAGCCTGATCCGGATGCAGCAATAATCGGGGTAGCATTCGCTTCTGCAAACTCCCCTGTTTACCTGATGTCATACACCGAGCTTAAGTTCATCGAAGCTGAAGCAGCCTTCAGTACCGGTGATGCCGTAAGAGCCGCAAATGCATATAACGACGGCCTGAAGGCTTCTCTCCAGAGAGAGGGTGTTTATGGTGATGGTTCATGGTATAACAGCCAGAAAGAGACAAGTGCAACAATAAGCCTCGAGAAGATTATCAACCAGAAATGGCTTAGTTCATATCTGCAGATTGAAACATGGTCTGACTGGCGAAGGACAGGTTACCCTGTACTGCAGCTGGCAACAGGTGCCGTGTTAAGCGAGATTCCGCGAAGACTTCCTTATCCTGATGACGAAAGATTGTATAATGGTGAAAATATGCCAACAGGCCTTTCAATGACAGATCATGTGTGGTGGGATGTAGCAAAATAAAATAGTTTGGTTTGTTTTAAGGATGTCATTGGGGCACCACCTCCCTCCCGACAAGTCGGGAGTACTCCTCCTCTCACCAGGAGGAGAAATATAAAACACTAAGTTTCCCCTCCTTTCTAAAGGAGGGGTGGCCCTGACAGAAATGTCAGGGCCGGGGTGGTGTTCCTTCTGACATCCTTTTTCATTTTATTGGTTGAGCATTGCAATCCGTTAACCGGGAACTGCAATCCGTAAAACGGGAGCTGTTAAATCTCCGAAACAGGCGTAATTTGTATATAAACCTGGCAGTAATTCTTTCATTCGGTAAATTTTTAATGCAATTTTGTAATATGCAATGCTTTTCAGATATATTAAAAGTCAAGCAGACCCGATGTCTGCCATTCTTATTTCTCCTTTTTATTTTGGTCGGCAAACCTGCATTTTCGACAGGAATCTCCTTTTTCTCAATTACAAGTGGATCTGTTGAAACTGACAGCATGAAATTTAATTATTACATAAAGGAAGCAGGGCTTAGTCTAAAGAAAGGAAGCCAGGGATTCGGATTAGCCAGGGCTTATATTGACTCTGCCCAAAAACTAGTTATGCATAACGTGGGAAAAATTCCTGGTAGCCTGCATTTTATTGAAGCCAGGTATGCCTTTGAAACAGGAGATTATTCCAGGGCTGAAGAGGAATTGGCTTATTCCGAGTCACTTGCACAGGAAAAAGGTGATTTTAATCTTCTGGCCAGGGTACTTCAATTTAAGGGCAGGTACCTTCTCAGAACAGGTTTTTTCAAGGAAAGCAGGGAAGCCTTTGAGAAAAGTATTGTGGTTGCTGAATCAAAAGGGTTTAAGGAACTGGTTCCATATGGCTACGATGGTATTGCATCTGTCATGAGTGCCGCCGGCGATATTCCCGGATACAGGCATTTCCTGAGGGAGGTGATAAGATCTTCATCTGAGAATAAAGACACGATAAATGTTGAATCAGGACTTCTCAGGCTTGGCAACTCCTATGTGGAGGGAGACAGGAACATGATTAAAGCCGACTCTGCATTGAAAAAGTGCCTCGAACTGGCTAAGAAAAAAGGAGACTCCTATTTTGCAGGTTTTTCAAGTGCAAATATCGGCTGGAACTTCTACCTGGAAAAGAAATACGATTCAGCACTCTATTATTATGAGAAATCGCTGAAATATAGTATTCCGGGGAAGCAGCCGGGAATAACTGCAAACTCACTTGGAAACCTTGGTACAATCTATCGCGACCTTGGGCAGCTTGAAAAAGCAAAAAAATATTATGATAAAGCCCTCGACTATGCAGCTAAACTAAATGACTGGTATACACTCTCATGGGTGCATAATGATCTTCATAAGCTTTACCTGGGTACAGGTGATACTTCAATGGCTTTCATAAATTTTGTTCAGTTCAAACAGTACAACGATTCCCTCCTTTCAAGGAAGAACAACCAGGGTCTTGCTGATGCAAGGATAAGGTACGAAGCCGATAATCACAAGAAAGAGATTGACCTGTTGTCTGAAAGGCTAAGGAACAACAGGATAATGAATGTAAGCATATCAATTTTACTTGTTCTTATAGTATCAATCGCATTACTTCTTATTACAACTTCAAGGATCAATGCTAGGCGAAAGCTCAGTGAAATGAACAGGCAGATAGCTGAGATAACACAGGCTAACCTGCGACAGCAGATGAACCCTCATTTTATATTCAACACCCTGAACTCAATCCAGTACTTCATGTACCAGCACGATAAGCTGGCAACTAATAATTACCTGACAAAATTCTCTAACCTTATAAGGAAAGTTCTTGAAAATTCGCAGCATACCTCTGTTCCGCTGAATGATGAACTTGATGCTCTTACATTGTATCTCGAACTGGAGAGCCTCAGGTTCAAGGATAAGTTTGATTTCACAATTACTGTGGATGATGATGTTGATCCAATTCTTTACAAGGTGCCAACAATGCTTATCCAGCCATTTGTTGAGAACTCAATCTGTCACGGGATAATGCCGCTTGACAGGAAGGGTCATGTTGAAATTGAAATAAGCCTTAGGAATGACCACCTGCTTTGCCGTATAGAAGACAATGGTATCGGTCGTGAAGCTGCAAGGGAAAACAGGTTGAAGAAGGGGACAAATCATAACTCCCTCGGAACACAGATAACTGCAACAAGGCTCGAACTTGTAAATTCGCTGTACGGAACCGACCTGAAGACAATTTATACTGACCTGAAAGACGAATCAGGTAAAGGCACAGGAACCAGGGTAGAAATCCAAATTCCCATACTAACATGAGCAGGAAATTCAGTGCAATAGTTATTGACGACGAGCAAAATGCTGTCGATTTTATAAAATCACTTATTAGTGAATACTGCCCTGATCTTGTTGTGACAGGCACTGCTAATAATGTCCAGGAAGGTATAAAAGTAATTGAGAGTGAAAAGCCGGATCTTGTTTTTCTCGACGTAGAGATGCCAAATGGTACAGGTTTTGACCTGCTCTCTCATTTTCCTGAAAAGGATTTCGAAGTTGTATTCATTACGGCTTTTAATCATTATGCTATTAAAGCAATTAAGTTCAGTGCAGTTGACTATGTGCTCAAGCCAATAAACATAAATGAATTCATCGAAGCTGTATCACGTGTTGTCAAGAAACGTTCGGAAGACCTTGTAAAGAATAATGAAAAGTTCAGGGTGCTGATGGAGAACCTGAAAACACCGACACCGTCAAGGCTTGCAATTCCTACATCTGACGGAATGGAATACCTTAATCCCAGGGAGATAATAAGGATTGAAGCAGACAGGAGTTACTCCTGGTTCTTCCTTGCGGGTGACAAAAAACTGCTTGTATCAAAAAATCTTAAGGAGTTCCAGGACCTGCTTGGCGACAGGTATTTCTTCCGACCACATAATTCCTACCTCATAAATCTCAGGTACGTTAAGAAGTTTGTCAAGAAAGATGGAGGTTACATAGAAATGACAGACGGCTCACAGGTACCTGTATCCAGGAACAGGAAGGATATTTTCCTTGTGCATATGTCACGGTTCAGGGGATAAAGAGAAAGGGGCCCGTGGGGCCCCTTATAAACTAAAACCTAAAACTATACCCGGTCAGAAGAGCGTCTTATCTTGCAGCTATTGGCTCTTCGGGTGCTAAAAGGTGGGGAAAATATGCTGCAATAAGAGCTGTTGCTTCAAGTTCTGATTTCTGTCCCGAACCAAGAACTTTCTGGTGGAAATACTCAAACTTGTTAAGATTCCTGTCAGAGGTAACATAGCCTTCAGCTTCAAATTTCTTGTCGAGCCTCTCGATTCCAAAATATGCCTTGTTGCATACATACTGAACCGAAAGTTTATCTGAAAGGACCAGGTAACGCCTGCACTTTTCTTCTTTACAGACGATTATCCGGACCTCAATCGGTGAGTTCTCATATTTTATGGTGTAAGCCTGGCAATCCTTACCCATAAGAGGAACTTCGTCATCAACTTTTACAACTTTGTAATCACCCAGTGCTGAAAAGGACTGACCTTTTGCAACAACCTTTTCCCCGAAACTTACAGCGCTTACCATGGCAAGCAGGACTGTAATTAAAATTAATCTTTTCATGGCCTAAATTTTTAATTCAACTTCAGAATGCTTTTTACTGTCTTTTATATTTTGTTTTTTACTGTCCCGGAAGGTCTGTCCTTACCTTCCTGAATCGAAATTAAATCATATATATACTTGAACATCACTCCGATCTACAAAATGCAGTTCCGGGTTTCCGGATTGCATAAAAACAGCGATTTTAAGATTTAATCGGTTTTTAATTCCCGGGAAAGTCAAATCAAGTAATTTTCGCCTCCAGATAAAACCCGTATATTATGAAGAAATTATTATTCCCGTTAGCCCTTAGCATCTTGATTGCATCATGTTCAGGTAACTCAACGCAGATGAGAACCGATCTTGAAGCTGCCAATCTCAAAGGCAAGGTGATGAAAGTTGAAAAGAAATTACATAATGCAACCGGGAAAGCTGTTTGCCCCGGTGCCGAGAGTATGAATTGTAATAATTCGGTCTTTGTTTACAATGAGAAAGGATTTCTCACAGAAACATCTGAAGGTGACGACGGCGGAATGATAATGGCACGAAATGAATATAAGTATGGCTCGGACGGAAAACTAAAGGAGATTATAAAATACGCAGGTGATGCGATTAAAAACCGTGACCTTAATACCTATGAAAACGGCCTGCTGAAGGAAGTTAAAGTTGTTAATGATATTGACAGCGTTGAGACAATCTATAACTATGACTATAACGGTAAGGATATTGTTTCAGGCAGGGTACTCAACAGCCGCGGTGAATTAATAAGTTCTTTTAAAAATGAGATTCAGAATGGACAGATACAGGTTCAGAGACAATTCGACAAGGAAGGAAAAGAGTACTCTGTTTCCAAATTTACACGGAATGAGAAGAACGACATTACCGAATATAATATAAGTACCCAGGCAACACAGAGTGAATATAAAGTGGCTGTTGAATACGAATATGATGAAAACGGAAACTGGATCAAACAGACACAGAAATTCAATGGTGAAATAATTGCTATTATCCTTCGTACAATAACATACTATAACAGCTGACCACAAGGGTACTATTGACGGGTAACGGAAGAATTATTTAACAATACTTTGTATATTTATAAGTAATTCTTCCGTTACTGACCGTCAATCTTACATCAATGGAAAGCAAAAGCTACTCTTCTTCAAGGCGCAAACTACTTAAAGGACTGGCAGCCATGCCTGTCGTTGCAGCTCTTGGTATCCCCGGAATAAAAGTAGGGGATCCTTCGAAAGAACTTTTATCTGAGGAGGCTATCCGTTCCCTGAATGATCTTACAGGCGAACTGCCAAAAGGAAAACTTGGGAAACTGGAGATCAGCCGCCTTGTTCTGGGCTGCAATCCAATGGGAGGATGGGCTCATTCACGTGACCTTCAGTATGTAGGACAGTTGTGCAAGCACTGGCATACAGACCAGAAGATGAAGGAAACGTTCGCAATCGCTGAGAAAGCAGGAATAAATACAACGAACCTGGTGCTCGAGATGTACAAAGTCTTCAATGAGTACAAGAAGGACACTGGAAGTAAAATGCAGAGTATCTGCCAGGGAATGATGAATTTCAAGGGAGATATTAATGCCCCGCTGAAGAAAGTAATTGATTTCGGAGCAACAGCTGTTTATATACAGGGCTGGATAACGGATCTTATGGTTGAGGCAGGCAGGTTTGACGATCTGCAGAAAGCAATCGAACTGATAAGGCAGGCCGGTTTGCCAGCAGGCATTGGGTCACATTCGATACAGAGTGTTATCCGTACAAGGGAAAAAGGGATCAGGCCGGATTTCTATTATAAGACTTTCCACCACGACAAGTACTGGTCGGCACACCCGAGGGAGAACAGGAAAGAGTTCGAAGTAGTGCACGATTTTCTCCCCGACCATAACCAGTTCCATGATAATATATGGGACCTTTTCCCGGAACAGACTATCGAGACTTTCCTGTCAATTGAGGAACCACTCTTCGGATTTAAAATAATGGCTGCCGGTGCCATACGACCTGAGAACGGGATACGTTATGCCTTTGAAAACGGGGCAGATTTTGTTTGCATGGGTATGTTCGACTTCCAGGTTGTGGAGGATGTAAATGCCGTAAATAAGGTCCTCGGGTCACTTGGTCAGCGGAAAAGACCATGGCGCTCCTGAACTGAAGCTAGGATGTAATTTCAACAAGGTTTCCTTCCGGGTCAAGAATCACACTTTCGTAATACCCGTCACCAGTAATTCTTGGTAAGGATGCAATTGTAAAGTTGTCCTTTCTCAGGATTTCTGTTATCCTGTCCACTTCTTCACGGCTTCCTACAGATATAGCGATGTGCGTATAGCCAAAACTATCCGGACAGCGATCTGCCAGACCAGGCCGGTTCATGAGTTCAAGCCTGCTTCCTTCTTCTCCCGATGAGAGGAAGTATGAAGAAAATCCCTTGCTTTCATTTAAATATTTCTCCCCGGCATGCATGTTGAAATATCCTGAATAGAACTCTTTCATAATCTCAAGGTCCTTAACCCATATAGCAATATGATCTATTCTCATCCCGGATATTTTTCGATTGTCCTAAAAGTAATAATTTGCCAATAAATTGCGACATTTACCGGCCGTAAAATGAGAGTATGATAGCTGAAGAGACATACAAACTGCTTACGCAACACTATAGGGGTAAACTCGATGATATTATAATTTCTGATGTCTGCGTAGGATTGCGCATAACTGCAGTGATACTGTCAGACGGAAGTTACGGTGTTGCAGGTACAATGGATGACCAGGGAACCCATTGTGCCAAGGAGAACAGGGATTTTGGCGCGTTTACACCTTCAAAAATCAGGGGTAGCAGCCTCTCCAGCCTGTTCAGTTCTGCGAAATCATCAAATATCCTGATGAGCCTGAAGATAGCTGTTATGAACGCACTGTCATCCCGCATTATAAGCGAGTCAGGCTATAAGGTGATTGAGGATGCGGATCCTGTAGATCTTATTGACCTGTCGGGTGGAAAAAATATTACAATAGTCGGGGCCTTTCACTCCTATATTAGAAAAATATCTTCCACACCAAATACACTTCATGTTCTTGAACTTGACAGGGAAGCCCTGGCTGATGAACATAAGAAATTCTATGTTCCCTCTTCGGAATACAAAACTCTGGTGCCACACTCGGATATTGTAATTATAACCGGCCTGACTCTCGTGAATAATACTATAGACGGATTGCTGGAGGCATGTAACAGCAGGAGCAAGGTAATCGTTACAGGTCCATCCAGCAGCCTGCTTCCCGACCTTCTCTTTTCGAAGGGCGTTAATATGATAGGGGCAACAAGGATAACTGACCCGGACCTGCTTTTGACTGTTGCTGCTGAGGGGGGAGCAGGGTATCATCTTTTTAAGTACTGTGCCCGCAAGATATGTATACTGAATGAATAGTCAGGGATTAAGCGATAAGTGGGTAAAGGCATCTGTTATCGGAACCATCTGGGCCGCTTCTGAGATCGTCCTTGGTAGTTTTCTTCATAACCTGAGGATACCTTTCAGCGGGAATATCCTGACCGCCCTGGCCCTTATAATACTTATATCTTTCAGCTTTGTCTGGAAGGAAAAAGGATTGTTCTGGAGGGCCGGTGCCATCTGTGCCCTTATGAAAACAATATCACCAAGTGCAGTGATCTTCGGCCCGATGATAGCAATATTCAGCGAGTCGGTACTGCTGGAGATATCTGTAAGGTTAATTGGGCGAAACCTTGCAGGCTTTGCCCTTGGAGGCATGCTTGCAATGTCGTGGAACCTCCTGCAGAAAATAGTAAACTATATTTTGTTCTACGGGTGGAATATTGTTGATCTCTATTCAAGCCTTCTTAATTATGCCCGGAAACAGTTAGACATCAGTTTTGACATTGTCTGGTTACCACTTATAATCCTCCTGATTAGCTTTTGTGTCTTCGGGCTTATTGCTGCTGTAATCGGTGTGAGAACAGGGAAGAGAATAGTAAGGTTGCCAGTCGATACTGAAACAGAAAGCGCCGGCCGGGTTAAGCTGAAAAGCAAAACTGCCGATCAGAAATACTCAATAGCATGGCTGCTTGCAGATATCCTGCTGCTTACAGGGGCACTGCTTCTGCTGAGCTTTGCACCCGCTCCGTACTGGATTTCAGTGATCCCTGTAATTATTGTTGTTTGGGTGCTCAGGTATAAACGTGCTTTACGACAGTTATCAAGGCCAGGCTTCTGGCTTTTCTTTATTATCCTTACTATGATCACGGCATTTTTATTCGGAAAACTTCAGTCACCCGGGGGTAGCTGGATGACAGGGCTGATGATAGGAATACAAATGAATTTCAGGGCAGCACTTGTTATTACCGGGTTTACAGTCCTGGGAACCGAGTTTTATAATCCAGTAGTACGTGAGTTCTTCTTCAGGACAAGACTGCGCCATCTGCCTGTAGCGCTTGAGCTTTCATTTGAGAGCCTCCCGCTCATGATTGCCAATATACCCGATATCAAAACATTCGTGAAGAATCCTGTAATGGTTGTCTCAAAGTTTGTTACGCTTGCTGAAAAGCGGTTTTCGGAAATGAAGGGATCCTTGGCACCAGGGCTGAGATGTATTGTGATCAGGGGAGAAATAGGAAGCGGGAAAACAACTCTGGCATCAGGTCTTGCAGGTAAACTGAAGGACTCCGGTGTAAAGGTTTCAGGCATACTTACATTAAAGCGCATTGGCCCTCAGGGTGTGGAAGGATATGATGTAATGGATATTTCATCAGGAAGAAAACTGCCTTTCCTTTCGCTTGCAGGCAGTGATACCAGTGAAGAATCAGACAGGATAGGCAGGTTCATAATACATAAGGAAGGTCTTAACCTGGGACTTGAGGTCCTGGCTTCAGCTGTTTCAGAATCAAGCCAGGTAATAATTATCGATGAGGCAGGCAAACTGGAGCTCGAAGGCAGGGGATGGGACAGAGTCATTAAAAATATTGTTGACAGGCACAAGGGAATACTTGTACTTGTTGTAAGGAAGCAGTATTCGGAAAATATTATACAAAAATTCAATCCCGGGTCAGTCAGAATATTTGAGGCTGAACAAGCAGAGATTCCGGAGATATATGAAGCTTTGAATTTGTGAACACGGCATTGCTCTTTTTTCGGTCATTAATCTAAAGGTTATATCTGAAAAGTTAACATATCGTAAGATTTTCATCTTCTGGGTTCCCCTGGCCCTCACATGGCTGCTTATGGCTTTCGAACAGCCATTTCTAATAACCTTCATTGCACGGCTCAGCGATGTTAAATATAATCTTGCCGCATTCGGGATAGCAGGGTCATTTGCGATGGTTGTTGAATCGCCGATAATAATGCTTCTCAGCGCATCAACTGCACTTGTAACAGGTCGAAATTCATTCAGGAAGCTCAAACGATTTACTGATATCCTGAATATCTCAATTACTTCGATTCATATTATAATGCTGATCCCGGCAGTTTTCAATTTCATTGTGCTCGATCTGATGGGAGTGCCCGGCGAAATTGCAAAGCTTGCCTATGTCTCTCTAATTATTTTCCTGCCATGGGCGGCATCGATAGGCTACAGGAGGTTTTACCAGGGTCTGCTTATAAGAAGCGGGCTTACAAGGATGGTTACCTACGGGACCCTTGTGAGGTTTACTGTAATAGTTATCACAGGTCTGATTCTCTATTTTGCCGGAGCAAACGGGGCCTATGTGGGAGCAGCAGCAATGTCTCTTGCCGTTTTGTGTGAAGCCATAGCAACACGTTTCATGGTGTCGCGGACACTTGAGAAAGTTCTTTCCCGTGATGATGTTGAGAATGAAGGGCTGACAGTAATCCAGATAGCGAAGTTTTATTCTCCGCTTGCAACAACATCTATTCTCTCGATGGGGATACAGCCCTTTGTAACATTTTTCCTTAGCCGGAGCTATATGGCTGTTGAATCGCTCGCCATAATGCCTGTGCTCAATTCACTTGTCTTTATATTCAGGAGCGTGGGGCTGTCGTTCCAGGAGGTTAATATTGCCCTTATTGGTAAGGAAAAGCAGAATTACATTATACTTCGAGACTTTGCGTTTAACCTCGGTTTAATAATTACAGTACTGATGGCTGTTCTTGCCTTCAGTCCCCTTGCAAATCTATGGTTTATAAATGTCTCCGGGCTTCCACTGGAACTTGCAGACCTCTCGTACCTGCCGCTCCGTATCATGATACTTCTCCCGGCAATGACAGTACTTATAAATTTCCAGAGAAGTTCCCTTATAGTAAATGGCACCACTGCGCCTATCTCCACATCAACTGCGATAGAGCTAATCGTGATACTGTCGGTTCTCTTTATGGGAATAACGGTTCTTAACCTGGTTGGGGCTGTTGCCGCCTCGCTTGCCTATGTTGCAGGGAGAGGACTATCGATCCTCTACATGGTACCGAAGCATGCTTCGGCGGTAGGTGGATGGAAGGTAAAAGAGAGAGGAGAGCGAGTGTGAGTGTGAGTGTGAGTGCGGGAGTGAGACAAAAAAGGCTTTGAGGAAATCTCAAAGCCTTTTTTGTGGAGCTGGCGGGGATCGAACCCGCGTCCAGGCAAGGAAGCCATATGCTTTCTACATGCTTAGTCCTGCTTGATTGTCGGGACAGGTCAGCTGCAGAACAACCTAGCCGGTCCTTAGTTCCTGTTGTTTTCGCCATCGGAACGGAACGATCCTCAGACTAGCCCCGGATTGCGTGCGCCTCCGTATCGGGTTGGATCAGGGCAGAACCGCCCGGGAGACGTCTCGTCGCAGCACATGTGCCGCGAAAATCCCGTTAGGGAAAGCTTAAGTTACTGTTATTCGCTTAAGCAGCGAGAGCAAAATTAGATTCGCCAGTTATTGTTTTGTGACCCTGTTTAAGCGACGTGCCACCTCACGCTGCATGCTTACATACCACCTCTCATGCTGTCAAAACCAGGTCAGCCCCGGGGTATATAAGAACAGCACAAAGATAGTAAAAATTTGAAAACAGTTGGCAGAGGGCGGAAGGCGGAAGGCAAAAGGCAAAAGGCAAAAGGCAAAAGGATGAAGGTTATAACCATTAACCGGCAACCAGGTAGAGGAAACTTCGTCGCTTAACAATTTTTAATCTTTCATTCCCCGTTTTTCGTCGATACTCTTTGAAAATGAACCTTCTTTATGGTACCTTTCGTCTGATTAGCACACAATCACACTAGTTTTGATAAAACCCTGACCAAACTAAAATCCATAATATGAAAAAGCTATGTCTTTCGCTGTCTGCAATAGCATTGACAGCACTTCTTTTTATTGCATATTCTTCTGTTGCAGCCGGACAGGACAAACCCGCTGCCTCCAACCAGAGACCGGTCTTCAGGATGCCACCAAGGATCATTTCACCCGAACTGCTGCCCGACAACAGGGTCACCTTCCGTCTCTATTCAAAAGATGCAGTCAAAGTAACAATCTCAGGTGAGTGGCAGCAGGGATATGGCGTAAGTGAGATGATGGAAAAGAATGATACAGGATTATTCTCTATCACAGTAGGACCACTTAAGCCAGAACTCTATGGCTATAACTTCACTGTCGACGGTGTTACCGCTATCGACCCTTCCAACATCCAGGTACGCAGGGATGGCGTTCGTTACCAGAGTTTCTTTATTGTTCCAGGTGCAGAATCTGACCTCTACTTCCAGAAAGATGGCGTTCCCCACGGTACCGTTACAAAACTCTGGTACCACTCGGCTACACTGAACATGGACAGGAGAGTATATATATACACTCCCGCCGGCTATGAAGGAGGTAAACTTAAATATCCTGTCTTTTACCTGTTACACGGCGCAGGTGGTGATGAGGATGCATGGACAAACATGGGACGGGCAGCCCAGATTATGGATAACCTTATTGCACAGGGTAAAGCCAAACCTATGATTGTCGCTATGACAAACGGTAATGCCAACCAGTCGGGTGCACAGAATGAAGTTCCACTGGCACCTCAGTCAAACGAACAGTCAATGGCTGCATACCAGAGACTTGCAGGTAAATTTGAAGCTCACCTGGTCGCTGACCTGATGCCTTTTATTGATAAGAACTACAGGACACTCAAGGGTAAAGACAACAGGGCAATCGCCGGTCTTTCAATGGGAGGAATGCATACCCAGACAATTACTAACAATAATCCGGGTGTATTCAGTTATATCGGGGTTTACAGCATGGGTGTTATGAATTTCGGAATGTCACCTGATGATGCTGCAAAAGCAGATAAGGAAAGGGATATGAAGATAGAGACTCTTAAAAACAGCGGGTATAAACTTTACTGGATTGCCTGCGGAAAAGACGATTTCGTTTACCAGAGCGTAATAAAACTCAGGGACCTTCTTGATAAACATAACTTTAAATATGTGTACAGGGAGAGTACGGGAGGACATACATGGGCTAACTGGAGGATCTACCTTTCGGAATTTGCACCTATGCTTTTTAAGTAAGGCTGTAGAGGCTTTAAAGGCTGTAAAGGCTTTAGAGGCGGCCTGCCTGCCGGCAGGAAGTCAAAAGGTAAAAGGCAAAAATAAAAAATTGGAGATCGTAAACCAGAACAAAACAGAAATATGAAAAAGACAATTTCATCAGCAGGCCTGGCACTGATAGTGCTTGTGGCAGTCATCCTGACCTCCTGCGGGAAAAAGTGGACCGAGGAGCAGAAAGGAAGCTTTAATCTTATAAAGAACAAAGACGGGCAGAATATAAGCTATTCTCCCGCATCAGGAGTTAAGATACTTACTGTTAACGGATATGCCTTCAAGGACCTTAATAAAAACGGGAAACTTGACAAGTACGAAGACTGGAGACTTACAGCTGATGAAAGGGCGAAAGATCTTGCCTCGGCAATGAGCGTTGAACAGATCGCCGGGTTGATGCTATACTCCAGCCACCAGTCAATACCAGCCATGGGAGGTGGATTCTTTGCAGGTGCAACATATAATGGAAAACCATTCAAGGAGAGCGGTTTAAAATCATCTGACCTGTCAGACCAGCAGAAGACTTTCCTTACAGAGGACAACGTTCGTCATGTGCTAATAACATCTGTTGAAACCCCGGAGGTTGCAGCTATGTGGAACAATAATGCACAGGCTCTTGCAGAAGGTCTGGGACTAGGTATACCGGTTAATATCAGTTCCGATCCAAGGCATGCAATTGACATTTTTGCAGAATTCAATGCAGGCGCAGGTGGAAGAATCTCAATGTGGCCAGGTTCACTGGGTTTGACAGCATCATTTGATCCGGAACTTATGAGAAAATTCGGGGAGATCGCAGCTACAGAATACAGGGCACTCGGCATAGCAACCGCTTTATCTCCTCAGATTGACCTTGCAACTGAACCACGCTGGGGACGTTTTAACGGTACCATGGGCGAGGATCCATCACTTGCTACTGATATGGCAAGAGCATATGTTGATGGTTTCCAGACCTCGACAGGAGTCTATCATATAGCAAACGGATGGGGCTACCACAGCGTTAATGCAATGGTTAAACACTGGCCGGGCGGTGGTCCTGAAGAAGGAGGCCGTGATGGTCATTTCGGTTACGGGGAATATGCTATATACCCCGGGAAAAATTTTAATACTCATCTACTCACCTTCACTGAAGGAGCATTCAAACTTGCAGGACCAACATCTACAGCTGCAGCCGTAATGCCTTACTATACTATTTCTTATGATATTGATACTGTAAATAAAGAAAATGTTGGCAACGGTTACAGTAAATTTATTATCACCGACCTGCTCAGGGGTAAATATCATTATGACGGTGTTGTCTGCACCGACTGGGGTGTAACAGGGGATGTAAGTGGTGTTTTCCAGTTCCAGGGTAAATCATGGGGTATGGAAACGAAATCACTCGCTGAGAGACATTACAAGGTGCTTATTGCAGGTGTCGACCAGTTCGGGGGTAATAACGATAAAAAACCTGTTCTTGAAGCTTACCAGATGGGGGTGAAGGATCATGGCGAGGAATTCATGCGTAAAAGGTTCGAGGAATCTGCAGTAAGGCTCCTTAAGAATATCTTCAGGGTAGGTCTCTTTGAGAATCCTTATCTTGAACCTGCTGAATCAAAAGCTGTTGTAGGTAATCCTGAATACATGAAAGCAGGATATGAGGCACAGCTGAAGTCAGTTGTTCTGCTGAAGAACAGCGGAAATGTACTTCCAGTGAAAGAAAAAGTAAAAGTATATATCCCGCAGAAATATGAACCTGCCGGCAGCAACTGGTTTGGGATGAAAACCCCCGAGAGATGGAGTGATCCTATAAGTCACGAGATTGCAGGTAAATATTTCACCGTTGTTGAAAAGCCTGAAGAAGCAGACATAGCCCTTGTTGCAATATCAAGCCCTGAAACAGGAACAGGTTACGACCCTGAAGCAGCAAAAAAAGGTCAGAACGGTTATGTTCCTATTTCTCTCCAGTATAAAAAATATACTGCTGTTAATGCCAGGGCACATAGCATTGCAGGCGGAAGTCCATTTGAAACATTTACAGACAGGACTTTCAAAGGAAAGAGCTACGAAGCCCGTAACAGCTATGATCTTAAAATGGTCAATGATACAAAAGCAAAAATGGGTAAGAAACCCGTAATAGTACTTATTAACGTTTCAAACCCCATGGTCTTCTCCGAATTCGAGAAGAATGCTGATGCTATACTTGTTCATTTCGGAGTCTCAAACCAGGCGCTTCTTGAGCTTGTGACCGGCGTGGCAGAGCCTAGTGCACTTCTTCCTTTCCAGATGCCTGAAAGCATGGATGAGGTTGAGAAACAGCTTGAAGATGTTCCCCACGATATGAAATGCTATAAGGATGCAAGCGGCAATATCTATGACTTCGGTTTCGGTATGAACTGGAAAGGGATCATAAACGATGAACGTGTAGCTAAATATGTAAAAAAGTAATTAGTAGGACTTTAAGAACTTACACAGAGGTACACAGAGGTTCACAGAGGTACACTGAGGTACACAGAGGTTCACAGAGGTACACAGAGGTACACAGAGGTACACAGAGGTTCACAAACTGGTCCTTCAAAGCTTCAGCAAAGGCTGAAGGAGGAAGAGATACTATAACATAACGAAATAACAAAATAAGGATATAACATCTTCAGGAACAATAAACAAAAGATCAGATGAAACAATTTGTCATTTTACTGCTCGCTACTGTAATCCTGGCCAGTTCTTTTGAAGGTCCGGGAAAACTAATCCCGGTAAAACAGAAGATTGAAGGAGGAAGTATTGAAGGTTATGTAAATGAAGGTGTTGTTATCTTTAAAGGCATACCATTTGCAGCTCCCCCTCTAGGGGAGCTCAGGTGGAAAGCGCCACAGCCTGTTATTCCATGGAAGGGGGTAAAGGAATGCAAATCAAATCCTCCGAGTGCAATGCAGGCAAAGCCTGTCCCGTTTATGATGTGGAGCAAGGAATTCATGGCTCCGGAAGAACCCTTGAGCGAAGATTGTCTTTACCTTAATATCTGGACAACGGCCGAAAGCTATAAAAGCAACTTTCCGGTTATTGTCTGGATACACGGTGGCGGTTTTACAGGAGGGTCCGGCACTGTGCCGTTGTATGATGGTACTGAGATGGCAAAGAAAGGTGTTGTTTTTGTAACAATTAATTATCGCCTGGGGATATTTGGCTTCCTTGCCCATCCTGACCTTACAGCTGAAAATGGTGGCAGGGGATCTGGTAACTATGGAATACTTGACCAGGTTGAAGCCCTGAAATGGGTGCAGAAAAATATTTCAGCATTTGGAGGGGATCCTACCCGTGTTACAATTGCCGGGCAGTCAGCAGGTTCTTTCAGCGTTAACGCTCTTATGGTATCACCCCTTGCAAAAGGGCTTTTCTCAAGGGCCATAGGGCAGAGCGGTGGAATGTTCTCAACATCCAGGGGTGTTGCTTCAGACCTCAAAAGTGCTGAGGCTAATGGTGTTAAACTGCTTCAGAAAATCGGTGTGTCGTCCATAAATGAGCTCCGAATGAAGCCTGTGGATGAAGTAATGAAACTTAATGGAATGCTTGGAATTACAATTGATGATAATGTAATACCTCCTTCACTTAAGACTTTTGAAGCCGGCAGGCAGAACGACGTCCCGCTTATTACAGGCTGGAATGCCGATGACGGTGTATCCATGGGACCAGCGATGAACGCCCAGTCTTTCAGGCAGTATGCAGAAAAATCATATGGTGACAGGGCAGCAGATTTTCTGAAAGTCTTTCCTTCCGGCACAGATGAGGAGGCAAAGCTTTCACAGAAGATAATTTCGCAGATGTTCTTCGGGTACCAGAACTTCAAATGGGCTTCAGAGCAAAGCTCTAACGGGAAGAAAAAGGCCTGGCTTTACTATTTTAAAAGAGTGCCACCGGGAGAACCCAATTATGGCGCTTTCCACTCTGCAGAGTTCGGCTATGCACTAAGCACACTTAAACTGTGGAACAGACCTTTCACTAAAACAGACTATGATCTTTCAGCTGTAATGTCATCATACTGGGTCAATTTTGCAAAAACCGGGGATCCCAACGGGCCCGGACTTCCTGAATGGCCTTCATTCAGCAACAGCAAGCCGGTTGTGATGGAGCTGGGAGACGAGGCGAAAAGCGGACCTGTTCCTTATATTGATCAGCTGAAGTTTCTTGATTCATTAAATAAATAGGTATCGGCTAAACGACTTCTCCATATTTATCATTTGCCTTTGTTTATCCGATACAGGCATACAAAAGGGCAATGATGACATTTGTCCTGAAAAGTCTCTGAAGATATATTTATCTTGAGGAGATGGAAAAGAAGCTGAAAATAGGTATCCTCAGGGAGACAAAGAACCCCCCGGACAGGAGGGTTCCACTTACACCGCCACAGATTGTGGCGCTCGAGGAAACATATCCTGATGTTGAGTTTTTTGTCCAGCCTTCCGACAGCAGGTGCTATTCTGACGAGGAGTACGATTACCTGGATATTCCGCTTAAGGAGGACCTTAAAGACTGTGATATACTTCTGGGGGTAAAGGAAATTGATAAAAGACTGTTTATCCCCGGGAAGACTTACCTGTTTTTTGCACATGTTGCAAAATGCCAGCCGCATAACCGTGAAATGTTCAGGGAAATGGTTAACAGGAAAATAAGGCTTATCGACTATGAATACCTGACAACAGATAAAGGATCGAGAGTAGTTGCATTTGGTCGCCATGCAGGAATTGTAGGTGCCTACAACGGCATCAGGGCGCGTGGCATAAAAACAAACAGGTTTCGCCTTAAACCGGCTTATATGTGCCACGATCTTGACGAGGTCTGGGCAGGATTACGACTTATACAGCTGCTTCCCGGTCTTAAAATACTTGTTACAGGGGAGGGGAGGGTCTCATGTGGCGCAATGGAAACCCTGCGCGTTCTTAATCTGGTTGAAGTAAGTCATACAGATTATCTCGAAAAGCATTTTGATGTACCTGTTGTGTGCCAGGTCGGCCCGCAGCATTATACAAAACATAAGTCGGGTCAGGAGTTCAGCTTCAGTCATTTTGTAAAGCATCCTGATGAATATGAGTCAGACTTCCTTAAGTACGCCAGGAACACTGATATTCTGATCACAGGGCATTACTGGGATCCACGTTCCCCTGTATTCTTTACAAAAGAGGATATGAAGAAGGAAGATTTCAGGATATCGATAGTAGCAGATATAAGCTGCGATGTGGACGGACCAATCCCCTGTACGCTGAGGGCTTCCACTATTGCAGATCCTTTTTATGCATATAACCCATACACGGAAAGTGAAGAACCTGCCTTTTCACGGCCAACGAATATAACAGTTATGGCTGTTGACAACCTCCCCGGTGAACTTCCAAGGGATGCTTCGCAGGACTTCGGAAAGCAGCTGATCCAGAATGTATTGCATGATCTTTTCACCAATCCGGGCAGCCAGATGATACAGCGGGCAACTATTACTGAAAACGGCCAGCTGACTCCCCATTATTCTTACCTGGCGGACTACCTCGGGTAAACGGGAGGTGTACACTTACCTGCTATAGAACATTCACTTCTGTGATCATAAACATTTTATGTATTAAACAATGAATCGTTTAATCTTATATCTTCATTTCCTCGTAACCTTATAACTACTTAAACTAACCAAGACATTCATGCGAAGACTTTTACAACTTCTGTTTTTCATCCTTTTCACCGGTGTTGTTTACTCTCAGACCGATAATGCACCAGTTCAGGGTGTAAGTGATAAAAGGATAGAGATCTACGGTTTCCGGAATGCACGGGTGGTAACCGATTACCAGACAACTCTTGAAAATGCTGACATCCTTGTGTCAAACGGGAGGATAGAGGCAGTTGGTCAGAACCTGGTTTTTCCGAAAGGAACTATAATCTATGACCTGACGGGTAAGACTGTCTATCCCTCCTTCATAGATCCATATGCAGCTAACTATGGCGTCAAAAGCCTTTCACAGGCATCCGAATCAACATTCCCGGGTGGACCGATGGGAAGGCAGGTGACGCAGCAGTCACAGGAAGGGCGTATCGCGGATTACTGGAACGACGGAGTTAATTCATCCTATGATGTTTCGACAGAGTTTATTCCCGACAGTAAGGTCTCTGCCGAATATCGCCAGGCAGGTTTCGGTGCTGTTGTCACTTTCAGGGCTGACGGTCTTGCACGTGGCACTTCAGCGCTGGTAACGACGGGCGATGGAAAATCGAATACACTCCTCATAAAAAACAAGGCAACAACGAACTACTCATTTTCCAAAGGGCGTTCAACTGACCTTTACCCGGCATCGGGTTTCGGGGGGATAGCCCTCCTGAGGCAGCTCAATTATGATGCTCAATGGTACAAACAACTGCCCGCAGGGTATTTTCACGATGACGGCATTGAAGCATATGTCGCAAATCTTTCCCTGCCACAGGTATTCGAGGTGTCAAACAAGCTTGAAGTGCCAAGGGCTGATAAAATAGGCAAGGAGTTTGGCCTTAATTATATTATAAAAGGCAGTGGTGATGAGTACCAGAATCTTGAAGCAATTAAGAAGGGTGGAAACAGCCTTATTATTCCACTTAACTACCCTGAAGCCCCGGATGTAAAGGACCCTTATGATGCAATGACAGTTGGCTATGAAACACTTAAGCATTGGGAACTTGCACCATATAATCTTTCGATGCTCTCAAAAGCGGGAGTGACATTTGCAATCACATCTTCAGATCTTAAGCAGAGGTCGTCATTCCTTGCAAACCTTAGGAAAGCTGTTAAAGACGGACTTCCGGAGAAGGAAGCACTTAAAGCTCTTACATACATTCCCGCTTCAATGACCGGATCATCTGATCTTGTCGGTTCAATCAGGAAGAATATAATAGCAAACTTCCTTATAACATCAGGGAATATCTTTTCTGACGACTGTGTTATATATGAGAACTGGGTGCAGGGTAACCCTTACAGGTTTGTCGATATCCGTACAAAGGATGTCAGGGGAACATACACACTTAAAATAGATACTGTTTCATATAAGATGGTGTTGTCTGGAACCTTCGATAAACCAACTATAAAACTTGTGCTTGATTCCACTGAAATAAAAGGTGCTGTTTTTGCTCTTGATAAAGAACTCGTTTCACTGAATTTTGAAAGGTTAAAGACCCGGTTCAGGTTATCGGGCTTTTTTAAAGATAAGGATATGGAGGGCAGGGGACAGACCGATGCTGGAAAATGGTTCAGCTGGAACGCTGAATACAAGAGCAGCACCATGGAACCGGAAAAGGCAAAAAAACAACAGGCACCTGTAATTGAACCTGGAAAGGTAATTTATCCATTTGCAGCTTACGGGAGCACAGAAGTTCCATCCCAGGAAGATGTGCTTTTCAGGAATGCAACTGTATGGACAAATGAGAAGGAAGGAAATGTCAGTGGATGGGATGTTCTTGTCAGGAAAGGCAAAATCGCAGCAGTCGGCAAGGACCTGTCTGCCCCTGGCATAAAGGTAATTGATGCAACAGGCCTTTACCTGACATCCGGTATCATAGATGAACATTCACATGTCGCACTTGATGATGTGAATGAGTATAGCCAGGCTATTGCATCAGAGGTGCGTTGCAGTGATGTAATCGACCCCGAAGACATAACAATATACAGGCAGCTTTCAGGTGGTGTAACAGCGATTCAGACCCTTCACGGATCCGCAGATCCAATCGGCGGGCAGTCTGTACTTATTAAATACCGCTGGGGCAAATCGGCAGACGAACTTAAGATTGATAACCAGGTCGGTTTCCTTAAGCATGCCCTGGGCGAAAACGTTAAACAGACAACTAACAGGTATCCAAACAGCAGGATGGGTGTGGAACAGATTATAAAAGATGCATACCAGAGGGCTGTTGATTACAGGAAACGCTGGAATGATTGGAATGCACTGAAACCTGCCGACAGGATTGGAAAGATACCGCCACGCAGGGACCTGGAGCTTGACCCGATTGTTGATGTTCTTGAAAAACGGAGTTTCATAGTTTGTCATGCTTATGTACAGTCGGAGATCGTTATGATGCTTGAACTTGCGCATTCATTTGGCATAGAAGTTAATACACTCATCCATTGCAACGAAGGATATAAGGTAGCGGATAAAATAAAGGAGCACGGTACAGTAGCTTCGGTATTCGCCGACTGGTGGGATTACAAGTATGAAGTATACGAGGCAATTGCTTATAATGCATCGATGCTTCTTGGACAGGGAGTCCTTGTCTGCTTAAACTCTGATGATGGTGAAATGGGCAGGAGGCTTAACCAGGAAGCAGCCAAGATAATGAAGTATGGAAACATACCTGAAGCCGACGCGTGGAAACTTGTTACACTTAACCCTGCTAAGGCACTCCACCTTGAAAACAGGATGGGAAGTATTAAAACAGGAAAGGATGCAGACCTTGTACTGTGGAGCGGTAATCCTCTCTCTGTATATTCGAGAGCTTTAAAGACAATGGTTGACGGCACATTCTACTTCGATGAGGAGAGAGACGCCAGGCTTAAAACATCCATGGACGAAGAGAGAAACAGGATTGTTTCGAATATTCTTAAGGAATCTGCAACACCTGCATCAAACACAGCTAATTTACCAAGACGATGAGAAGAGTTATATACATACTGATTTTGATCCTGTTCTGCTTACCGTACAGGGCAGTTTCTCAAAACCCGGTTGTTGCACCTGCACAGAAAAAGCCGGTCCTTCTTACAGGAGGGACTATCCATACAGGTACCGGGCTGGTTATAGAAAACGGGATCGTGGCTTTTGAAAATGGCAAACTGACCTTTGTCGGGAAGTCAGCTGACTTCAACTCAGACCGCTCACTATATGAGATAATTGACGTGAAAGGAAAGCAGGTATATCCCGGTCTTATCCTGCCTAATACAACTCTCGGACTTTCGGAGATAGGTGCAGTCGAAGTAACTGTTGATACCCGCGAACTCGGTGATCTTAATCCGAATGTAAGGGCAATTGCAGCCTATAATACAGATTCACATGTTATACCAGTTGTAAGATCGAACGGGGTTGTTCTTGCTCAGATCGTTCCCCAGGGTACCCTGTTACCAGGTATGGTGAGTGTAGTACAGCTTGATGCATGGAACTGGGAGGATGCTGCATACAGGATGGACAATGGCCTTGTGATGGGCTGGCCACGCAAAGGAGGATTTGGCGGCAGGTCTTCTGCTTATTTTGCCCAGTTTGCAGCCTCGCAAAACGCAGCTTATGACAAAAACATTGAACAGCTTGAAAAGATTTTTACGGATGCCGTGGCATATTGTGCGGTTGAAAAACCTGAAAATGTTAACCTGAGACTTGAGGCCATGAGAGGACTGTTCGACGGGTCTAAGATTTTGTTTATCACCGCCCAGAACCAAAAAGGAATAATCTCATCTGTCACTTTTGCAAAACGGTTTGGTGTTAAAAAGATCGTACTTGCAGGTGCGGGTGAGGCTGCATGGAATGTTAAGGACTTTCTTAAGGAAAATAATATCCCTGTAATTCTTTCAAATCCTCTGAGCCTGCCATCAACAGAGTGGAGCGATGTACGACTGCCGTTCAAACTTCCTGCTCTTTTCACCCATGAAGGAATACTTACCGGCCTGAGCTACGCTCCCCCTGCATATCCAAACCTGGCTTTTGCAGCCGGGGAAGCCTCGGCCTACGGCCTGACAGCAGAAGAAGCGCTTCAGTCTGTTACACTAAATACTGCAAAAATACTTGGCATTGATGATGTTACAGGTTCTCTGGAAAAGGGTAAGGATGCAAATATTGTTGTCTCCACCGGCGATATCCTCGATATGAAGACAAACAATATTGAGTACGAGTTTATATGCGGAAGGAATGTAAACCTCGACAATAAATTCAAACAGCTTAACAGGAGATTCAGCGCTAAATACGAGCAGAAGAAATAGCTTTTTCTAACATTCTGACCCCCATCCCGGCCTTCCCCCATGGGGGAGGGCCGAGCGTTAAAAAATTGCCTAAATGGCAATTTTAGAGAGGAGCCAGGATGCCGGGAGGCCATCGCGACAAGCTGGCAAGTTCGCGGAAATTGCCCACTGGGCAATTTCTGTTCGCTCCTTCCGGGGGAAAATACAAAAGGGGGTAAAAAGATTATAAAACCAAACTATCTGAAATCTTTTCAGAACCGAACTCTGTGTATATTAAAAATAGATGTCCTGAGAAGGGTTTAGATGAATCCGAGATCCACAGAGTTTTTTATTTTTACATCATGAAGATAGTGATAGTCGGAACTGCATATCCTTACAGGGGAGGACTCGCTGCCTATAACGAGCGTCTTGCAAGACAGTTTATTTCAGAAGGTCATGATGTTACGATACTGACATTCACAGTGCAGTACCCGGGCTTCCTTTTCCCTGGCAAAAGCCAGTTTCTTGATGGTCCTGCACCCCTAGGTCTTAAGATTGAAAGATGTGTTAATTCGGTAAACCCGTTCAACTGGATATCAGTGGGACGGAAGATTAAAAGGTTAAAACCAGACCTTATCATATTCAAGTACTGGCTACCTTTCATGGCACCATGCTTTGGTACAATAGCAAGGATAGCCCGGTCAGCTAACTCCAGGGTGATCTGCATCCTTGATAATGTTGTACCTCATGAGAAACGCCCGGGTGACAAGCTGCTTACAAGATACTTTACTTCCTCAATCGACGGGGCGATAGCAATGTCAGCATCTGTTCTTGGCGACCTGGCGCTTTTCCGTAAAGATGTGCCGGCACTTCTGAATCCACATCCACTCTTTGACAACTTCGGCAGTACTGTGAGCCGTGAGCAGGCTTTGGAAAGACTCGGTCTGAAAGGTGATGCCACCTGGCTGCTCTTTTTCGGTTTTATACGTGCCTATAAAGGACTCGACCTGCTTATAAGGGCATTCGCCGATAACAGGTTCCGAAGCAAAAACCTGAAGCTGCTGGTCGCCGGAGAATTTTATGAAGACGAAAAACCATATCATGACCTTGTATCAGAACTTAATCTCGGAAATGAGGTAATCTTCTTCAACAGGTTTATTAATGATGATGAAGTGACTCTTTTTTTCAGCCTGGCAGACCTTGTTGTTCAACCCTACAGGAATGCAACCCAGAGCGGGGTGACCCAGATTGCATATCATTTCGGGAAACCAATGATCGTAACTGATGTCGGCGGACTACGGGAAATAGTTCCCCACGGCCGGTGCGGTTATGTAGTGGAACCAGTCCCGGAAGCAATTGCCGAAGCGATGTCTGACTTCATTGAAAACGGCAGGGGTAAAGAATTCGCTTCAAACATAAGAGAGGAGAAAAAGAAGTATTCATGGGACAGGATGACAGCTGCAGTCCTGGAAGTATATAAAAAGATATCTGTATGATTATAAGAAGCAAAGCCCCTTTAAGACTTGGTCTCGCTGGCGGCGGGACAGACGTGTCTCCATATTCAGACCTTCATGGAGGTGCCGTTCTTAATGCCACAGTTAACCTGTACGCTTATGCTACAATTGAACCTGTGAGTGGGAATACTATTCGGGTCAGGTCAGTCGATAAGGAGATAATTGCAGATTATAAAAAGGCGAAAAAGCTTGATATTGACGGGACACTCGACCTGATAAAAGGAGTTTATAACCGTATCATCAGGGATTATAATCTTCCTGCTTCAGCCTTCAATATAACCACTTTTGTTGATGCACCTGCAGGCTCCGGACTCGGTACTTCCTCAACACTTGTAACTGCTGTTACCGGCGCATTTGCTGAATGGTTCAAACTGCCTCTCGGTGAATATGACCTTGCAAGGCTGGCCTATGATATTGAAAGGAACGACCTCGGGATGGCAGGTGGGAAACAGGATCAGTATGCTGCAACATTCGGGGGTGTGAACTTTATGGAATTTTATGATAACGGGAAGGTTATTGTTAATCCATTAAGGATAAAGGAGCAGGTGCTCAATGAGCTTTCAAATAATATAGTCCTGTATTACACAAAGACAAGCAGGATATCCTCGGAGATTATTGAAGCCCAGCAGGAGAACGTTAAGAAGGGAAATGAAAAGCCTGTGGAAGCAATGCACAGGATAAAGGAACTTGCTATCAGGATGAAAGAAGCTATTCTGAAAGGGGAACTCGACATGATGGGAGAGCTGCTTCATGAGTCATGGATGTTCAAAAAACAAATGGCATCTGGCATTACAAACTCCCAGATCGACAAAATCTATGAAGCTGCAAGAAAAGCAGGGGCAACAGGAGGGAAGATAAGCGGTGCCGGAGGGGGCGGATTCATGTTTTTCTACTGCCCCGGGAATACAAGGTACAATGTACTTAAAGCGCTGGAACAGTTCGGAGGTCACCCAAGAAGATATGAATTTACAAGGTGCGGACTCGAAACCTGGACAATCTGAAAATAAAATGAAGGAGGCGGTTATACTTGCTGGCGGACTGGGAACACGGCTGAGGGATGTCACAGGGCAAACCCCTAAAGCCATGGCCCCTGTTAACGGCAAACCCTTCCTGTCATATGTGCTTCAAATGCTTTCGCAGGACGGGTTTGACAGGATTATCCTCGCAACCGGGTTCCTTTCGGCCCCTATTGAAAGTTATTATGGCTACAGTTTCGCGATGATGGAGATTGATTATTCCGTGGAAAAAGAACCACTAGGAACCGGCGGGGCAATACTTCTCGCATCAAAAATTATATTGTCAGACAACTTTTTCGTTCTGAACGGCGATACCTACTTCAATGTCGACTTTGAAGGAATGGAAGATCAATTCAGTGCGGAAAAACCTGATGTTCTTGTTGCCCTTAAACAGATGAAGGATTTTGATCGTTACGGCAGCGTTTCGATAACCAATTCGAGGATAGTTTCTTTCAACGAGAAGAAGTACTGCAGTGAAGGACTTATTAACGGGGGTATTTACCTTGTAAATAAAAAATGGCTGGGCGGGGTATCACCTGGCATCAAGTTCTCCTTCGAGAAAGATATACTCGAGAAGCACACTGAAAGCGCCGTTCTGAACGGTTTCATTTCAGACGGGTATTTTATTGATATAGGAATACCTGAAGATTACAACAGGGCAACAAGGGAGTTGAAATGAGGTCTTATCAGAAACCTGCTCTTTCCTTTTCGAGGTAGTTATTCCTTTCAGGGGAATTCCTGTTAATAAGCTCACCAAGGAAGCCGGTGAGGAAAAGCAGGGTCCCGATAACCATAACAGTAAGTGAGATATAGAACCAAGGGCTCTCAGTAATAAGAGGCGCCCTGAGGTTATGATATACATACCAGAGTTTTCTCCCGCCAAGAAATCCTGCAGTAAGAAAACCTATAAGGAACATCAGGGTACCGAGTGATCCGAAGAGGTGCATCGGGCTCTTCCCGTATTTTGTAATAAAACTGATTGTCAGAAGGTCGAGGTAGCCCTTTATAAACCTGTCGAGGCCATATTTGAATTTACGCCGTATTTCTTGCCTGGTGAACAACAACGCTTTACCTATCTTCCTGAACCCGGCCTGTTTTGCAAGCATCGGGATATACCTGTGCATTTCACCGTGAACCTCTATGCTCTTCACAACCTCACTCCTGTAGGCTTTAAGCCCGCAGTTGAAGTCGTGCAGTTTTATACCTGATGCCCACCTGGCAGTGCCGTTATACAGTTTGCTTGTTGTCCGTTTTATGAACGGATCATACCTTTTTTTCTTCCATCCCGATACCAGATCAAAGCCGTCTTCACGTATCATCTTCACTAAACCGGGTATCTCATCCGGACTATCCTGGAGGTCGCTGTCCATTGTTATCACAACCTCACCAGAGGCCTGGGCGAAACCTGTATGAAGGGCGGCTGCCTTTCCGTAGTTCCTCCGGAATCTTACCCCTTTTATAAAAGATTTGCTGCCGGCTAGCCCGGATATGACCTTCCATGATGAATCGCTGCTGCCATCATCCACGAAGATTATTTCAAAGGAGATGGAGGAGGATAAACATACCTTCTCAATCCAGCCTGAAAGTTCAGGCAGCGATTCTTCCTCGTTATATACCGGGATTACGACTGAGAGGTCCATCAGGGATAATCAGGGATTAGTTGCTTGGTGCGTCAACGAGCGGATTACCTTCTTTCCTTGTGAAAATGCTTACAATCAGCGAAACAATTGTTCCGAAGAACATATTCCCGATAATGCTCATAGGTGCAATGAATTCCGGAACCATTATTTTACGCTGGAGCGCCATTCCGCTGTCAATAGCCTGCTGCGGTACATTACGCTTTACAAGTGTTTCTTCGACCAGTTCAAGCTGCTTGTTTACAAGACCAGTGTCAATGAATTTATACAGTATGTATGTGAAGATCGCCGTGATAACAGAATAATAAAGGAATATGACGACTCCTGCTCCAAGTGAATGACCGTATGTTATATAGCCGTGAAGGTAGGAATCCCTGTATGATTTGATAAGGAAATACAGGACGAATGCCAGGACGAGCATAAAGGCATACCCGATTCCCTTGTTGAAAGTCTGGTCCATGAAGTACATAAGCAGGGTGTAAACAACACCTGTAAGACCCAGTATCAAACCATTTGTGAGGTTTGCTTTCCAGACAGATACTTTCTCATCCATTTTTTATAGAATTTAGGTTAGGGTTATTTCAAAAAACAAGCAAATATAGCCGAAAATAAGGTAAATGAGCCTTTGAACAGCGTTATTATTTATTTTGAAACAAACAGAAAAAGTGCTATTTTTGCACCGGGTAAGTCTTATACGACCAGCTCCTGCTGAACTCCCCCAGGATCGGAAGGTAGCAAGGGTAGGCGGTTGAAGCGGTGCGATATAAGTAGCTTACCCTTTTTTTTATAACATTTCTATAGCCTGGGGCAATGTTACTTAAAATATACCCGGAGAACCCGAATCCACGACAGATCAGGAAAGTGGTTGAAGTACTCGAACAGGGTGGCATAATAATCTATCCGACAGATACCGTATATGCAATGGGCTGTGATATCCTTGCAAACAAAGCAATTGAAAAGATTGCAAGGATAAAGGGAACAGATCCCCGCAACCCCGATCTGTCGCTGATTTTCCATGATATGAGCCAGCTGTCGGATTACACTATAATCCATGACAATAACCTATTCAAACTGCTGAAAAGGAACCTGCCGGGGCCATTCACGTTTATCGTACAGGCAAACAGCCAGATACCAAGGATATTCAAGAACAAGAAAAGGACTGTAGGGATCAGGATCCCCGACAGCAATATTATTCTTGAGATAGTAAGGGAGCTTGGCCGGCCCGTTATAACTGCTTCTGTGCACGACCAGGATGAGATAATTGAATATACAACCGATCCTGAACTCATACATGAGAAATACCGTGATTTTGCGGATATTGTTGTTGACGGAGGCTATGGAAGGAATGAAGCATCAACTGTTGTAGACTGCACCGGCGACCAGTTCACAATAATACGCCAGGGCCTCGGCGAACTCGAACTCTGATTTATTTTCTATAAAAGCTTCTTGCGAAAAGAATCATTATTGTCATTATCTCCAGCCTTCCCAGCAGCATCAGGCCGCTGAAAAACCATTTGCCGGCAACAGGAACCATTGAGTAATTAGAAAAGGGCCCAAGTGAACCCATGCCAGGTCCTATATTTCCAAGCATCGCGACAGCCGTTCCGAATGAGGTTATTATATCATAACCCATAAGGGATATGATAACTGCACTGGCGCAGGTTATTAAGAAATAAAGCATTATAAATACAAGCACATTGTAAACAATGCCCTGCGGGACTATCTTTTTATTGAGCCTGACAGGAATATAGGCATTCGGATGTACAAGCCTCCGAAGCTCCATCCTGTTATTCCTTGTCATTATCATTATCCTTGTCATTTTAATGCCACTGCTTGCCGACCCTGTTGTGCCGCCTGTGAACATAAGGAGAAAAATAAGGAGGACAACAAAATTTCCCCACAGGCTGTAGTCGCTTGTGTAAAATCCAGTTGTTGTTATTACCGACACAACCTGGAAGGTCCCGTTTATTGCCGCATTCAAAGGATTGAAAATGCCACTGAAATACAGGGATGCTGAAATAATCACACTGAAGATTATACAGATCGACATATAAACAAGGAACTCACTGTTATAGAAAATCTTTCCGAAATACCTTTTTGCACCGAAATATATGAATGACATATTGGTGCCTGCAAGGAACATGAATATCGTAAGAATGATCTTTATGTAAGGGGAGGAGTAAACTGATAAACTGTTGTTATGAGTTGAAAAGCCACCGGTTGACAGCGTACTGAATGACTGGCAGACAGAATCAAAAAACGTCATACCAGCAGCATTAAGAAGCAATATTTCAGCAAGTGTCAGGATAACGAAAAGTGCCACAAGTCTTTTTACTGTATCTGCTGCCCGCGGGTAAATTTTATCAGTATGCTGACCTGAAAATTCGGTTGTAGACAGCTGTATGTTTATGTCCTTGAGTACAGGTACAACATATAACGACAGTATTATTACCCCCATTGCCCCGACCCACTGGGTCAGGCTTCTCCAGAATAGCAGTCCTTTGGGAATTGAGTCAATGTCTGTCAGGATTGTTGCACCTGTGGTTGTGAAACCTGACATTGATTCAAAGAAAGCGTCTGTGAAGTTTTTTATCGATCCGCTGATCAGAAACGGCAGGGTTCCGAACAGTGCGAACACTATCCAGATTGATGCAACTATTATATGGCCTTCCCTGCTTCCGGCTATCTTATCTTCCTCCTTCAAAGGGGTAAAGGCCATTGCACCGGCTATAAGCGTGATGAGCGCCGACCAGAGAAATGAACTTGTTATATGATCCTGGTAAATGCCTGAAATCAAGGCGGTGAAAAGCATCATCGCCCCCTCAATAATAAGCAGGATACTTAATACCCTGGCTATAACCTTATAATTGATCATAACAGATCAGGAAAAGAATCTGGAAAGCTTATCATAGGCCGACGGGAGGGTGAAAACCACAACCTTGTCGTTCACTTTGATAATTGTGTCTCCTGTTGCAATAAATGGTTCGCCGTCACGTGTTCCGCCCCCTACGATTGCATCTTCAGGGAAATCCATGCTCCTCAGCGTCCCTTTTGTGATCTTTGCATTTGCCGGTACATTGAATTCTATAACCTCGGCATCAGCACCGGTCAGGTATTTAACCTGGGTTACATTCGGATTTGTTGTGTGACGGAAGATCCTGCTGGCAGCAGATATCTTTTTATTTATAATTGTATCAATGCCTATGTTTTCAGCAAGGTTGATATATTCCATGTTCTCAACCTCTGCAATTGTCTTCTTAACGCCCATCCTCTTTGCGAGGAGGCATGAAAGGATGTTTGTCTCTGAATTGCCCGTTACAGCAATGAAACAGTCCATCTTTGTAATACCTTCCCTCAGTAGAAGCTCAGCGTTCCTGCAGTCGCCGTTTATAATAAGTGTATTCTCAAGTATCTCGGCAAGCGCCTCGCACCTCTCAATACTTGAATCAATCAGCTTGACCTCGGAGGATTTCTGCATATACAAAGCAACGTGTTTCCCAATCCTGCTGCCGCCAACTATCATGATGCTTTTGGCTTCAAAGTTCTCCTTGCCCGAAGTGCGCATCATCTCGCTTATCCCTTCATGAGTTGAAATTACAAAAACAAGGTCGCCAAGCATAAACTGCTCATCACCTCTTGGTATTATTGTCTGGTCTCCTCTTTTAATAGCAACGGCCCTGTATTTATCTGCCTTCCCTTTTACTGCAATTTCTTCGAGGCTCTTATTAATAATAGGGGCTTTTTCATCAAGCTTCTGAACATACATCGCAAGTTTGCCACCTGAGAATTCCATGAACTCGGTGGTCCCTGTTTCATGCAGGAGTCCAAGTACCTCCCTTGCTGCAATCAGCTCGGGATATATGAGTGAATCGATGCCAAGAGACATGAAAAACTCCTCGTTTGCATGCTCCAGGTATTCAAGATTGTCGATTCTTGCTATTGTTTTAAGGGCACCCAGCCTTTTGGCCAGTATAGCAGAGGTGATATTCGTGTTTTCAGAATGTGTCACTGCAATAAAAAGATCGGTCTTCTTTTTCATTGCATTCTGAAGAAGATGCACCGAAGTGGCCGTTCCATGATAGGTCAGCACATCTAACGAAGAGTCAATAGGCTTAAGCCTGTTTTCCTCGGAATCAATAAGAAGAATTTCGTGGTTTTCATTCGAGAGCATCTTTGCAAGATGCGTTCCAACCTCACCGGCCCCGGCAATTATGATTCTCATAAATGTTTTAGTGAAAAAACATGCAAAGAAATATATAAATAGTGTAATACTCAACTTTTTTATTACAATTCTTTATTAACAATCACAGTCTCATGCAATAAGCCCCACTCTTCTTAACCATCCACACCCTGTCTTTGAAAACTTTTGCACTATCTGCACCCCTCCGGAGCGGCACGAGACCTCTTGTCAGGATCACAGTTGATCCATTGTCACTCCATTTGCCGGCCTGGCTTTTAACCGGTTTTTCAGATGTAACTATGTTTAATGTAAGGCTGTCGGCAAGGGGCAAATAGAATTGATTGCCATTTATTAGAATAAGTCTCTTCTTTATCCTTATAAGCACTGGCTGATCATCAATGATTTTTATTTCCGGATGAAGACCTAGTGCAGAAACATGCCTTACAACAGGTTTTGGCATTGTGTCAGAATCCGAATAAATAATCAGTCTTTTACCTGTCCGGATTCCTATGGTACTGAAACCCGGGGTATTGTATACAACAAGTTCACTTGTAAGCGATGTGCTTACATTTCTAACTGTTGCAAGTAAAATGAATAATAGGAGGGACGAGAGGACATGCAGCATTTTTACCCTGCTTTTCTCCTTTAAAAGGAATATAAAAAGCAGTGTGATGAATACAGTAAGTGCAATACATTCAGGTACTGACAGACCAATATTATCAATTGAAGAAAAGGGGATGGAGGCTGCCTTCTCAGTAAGAACTGCTGTCAGCCAGGTAAGCTTATCGAGAATAAATCCTGACAGTTCACGAATAACAGGAATATGGCAGCTTACAGGAATTATGCAGCCAGCGATAATAAGCAGGGAAGAGACTGGTACTATAATGATATTTGTAAAGAGAAAAAGTACAGGAAACCTGTTGAATAGCATTATTGTAAGAGGAAGGGTACCGGCCTGGGCTGCAATTGTAACTGCTGCCGACTGCCAGAGCAGATCAGCAATTTTGTTCTTTAAGGTGAAGATCCTGTAGATATCATTATAGAATGCAATAATGAAAATCACAGCAGAATAAGAAAGGAGGAAACCGGCATCAAAAATGACCGAAGGCCTCAGCAGCAGGAGTACTGTTGCTGAAGCCAGTACTGAGTTAAGTGAATTTACAGGCCTTTTAAGGAGTTTGCCAGCCTGCAGAAATGAGAACATCAGTACCGCCCTGACTACTGAAGGTGACATTCCTGTAATGAATGCGAATAGCCACAGAATCAATATAGTGATTATGACTCTCAGGATATTATTTTTCCCCTTCAGGAAGAAAAGGATGCTGAAGATAAAATAACTAAGAATTACTGCATGAAGCCCGGAGACAGCCATAATATGCATTATACCTGCCTTAATGAAATACTGCTTTTGTTCAGGGTCGAGATTGCTTTTTTCGCCTAGTGTGATTGCCGCAACGAGAGGCAGCCTCTCTTCACTCACACCACAGGTTCTGAACATAGATATTATTTTCTTTCTTATTATAACTGGAAGAGTCCTGAGACTGTTCCTGGGCGGATGTCTTACAAATATCAGGTCCTTTGAGCCTATGAAAGCCTGGTATCTGGTCCCGCGGGATTCCATGTAATATTTAAAATCGAATTCATATGGATTACCCATATTCTTTATTTCTTCAGGACTGCAACTGAAGATTACTCTGTCGCCGGGAAGAAAGGCAGCTAATGCAGGTTCCTTAAGGCTTGTAAGCACTATAGATCCTGAAGTCCTTAAAGGTTCAGTGCCAGTAAGGTCTGAAACAAGATGCACCTGTACTCTTATTGAGTTTTTTCTCTCTTCAGGATAGTCTGTAATTATGCCTGAAAGTATCCTTCTCCCGCTGAATAAGGGCAGCTTGTTCCTTTCCGACCTGTAAAGCAGCATCCCCGAAAGGCACAGGGTACATATGAATGAAAATGCGAAGAGGGGATCCGACAGCCTGCTTCTTCTTATGAATGAGAACAGGAAAAAGACTGGAACAACAACTGAGGATATAATGATGACAGTTTCCCCGGGTTGCAGGTACCTGCCGGAGATCACACCTATACAAAGCGAAATAAAGATAGGGAGAAACGGTATTTCCCTGTTTAGCACAAGATTTTACAAAGAGACAGAATAAAATTACGAAAAAGTACTTAAAGTACCCTTTACGTTATTTATTCTATTAATTGTAAAGTCCGGGAGTCCTAACGCTTCCTGGGGGTATAGACAATTGTCCGGTAATCAGCCTCGAATTTGCCTTTTGAAATATCGGCAAGTTTACCTTTTATAAGCTGCTTTTTAAGCGGATTGATTTTCTCAACAAACAGTTTTCCGTCGAGATGATCATATTCGTGCTGGATAACGCGGGCCGGGTAGCCTTCATAAACTTCATCATGAAATACCCAGTTCTCGTCGTAATATTCAATACGTATATGTGATTCCCTTTTCACTTCCTCCCTTATGTTAGGAATACTCAGGCAGCCTTCGTTCATTGCAACCTCTTCACCGCTTCTCTCGACTATGTGTGCATTAATGAAAACCTTCTTAAAATTTTTGAAAGAAGGATCATCTTCAGCAACAGGTTCACCATCGATAACAAACAGCCTTATTGATTTTCCGACCTGCGGGGCGGCAAGGCCGAGTCCGTCGGCATTATACATGGTTTCGAACATGTCGGCAATGAACTGCTGCAGATCGGGGTGATCCTTTTCGATATCAACAGCTACTTTCTTAAGTACGGGGTGTCCGTATACAACAATCGGGTATATCATTTTTTTGTTTCCTTATCATTCAAAAATGCCTTCTTCTCAAGGTATGTCTGCAGGAGAATTGAAGCGCTTATCCTGTCCACCATACCTTTGTCTCTCCTGTCTTTTTTCTTTACCCCTCCGTCAATCATTGTCCTGAATGCCATCTTTGATGTGAACCTCTCATCAATCTTAATTACAGGCAGGCCGGGGTAAAGTTTGTTTATCCTTTTAATAAAGGGTTCTATATATTTAACAGCGTCACTGGGTTCATTGTTCAGGGTAACGGGATAGCCAATCACAATCTCTTCGACATCCTCCTTTTCTATATAATTTCTTAGCCAGTTCTCCAGTTCGCCTGTAGAAACAGTTTCAAGTGGTGAAGCTATGATGCGGAGAGGGTCTGTCACAGCAAGCCCTGTCCGTTTCTTACCATAGTCTATAGCAATTATGCGTCCCATTTTCCGCTGCAAATTTAGAAACAAAAAAGGGTGCCTGCAAGCACCCTTTTTTTATCTTTCAGTATATTACTGTTGTGTTGCGGCCATTCTCTGGTACGACTTATACCTCCATTTAGCATTCTCCTCAGCTGCTTTGAAGAGCATCTCAGCTTCTTTCGGGAATGATTTGATAAGTGAGGTGTACCTTACTTCAGAGTTAAGGAATTCCTGGAATTTTGTCCAGTCTGGTTCCTTAGAGTCAAGTGTGAACGGATTCTTGCCTTCATTCTCAAGAAGCGGGTTGTACCTGTAAAGGTGCCAGTATCCCGATTTTACAGCATTGTCCATCTGTTCCTGCGACTTGCCCATACCTTCCCTGAGACCATGGTTGATACATGGTGAGTAAGCAATAATAAGTGATGGCCCGGGGTAAGCTTCAGCTTCCTTGATAGCTTTCAGGTACTGGGAGTTGCTGGCACCCATTGATACCTGCGCAACATATACATAACCGTAACTGATTGCCATCATTCCAAGGTCTTTCTTACGTATTTTCTTACCTGATGCAGCAAATTTTGCTACTGCACCTGCAGGTGTTGATTTTGATGCCTGGCCACCGGTATTTGAGTAAACCTCTGTATCGAGTACAAGGATATTTACATCTTCACCTGAAGCAAGAACATGGTCAAGACCACCATAACCGATATCGTATGCCCATCCGTCACCACCGAAGATCCAATGTGATTTTTTAACAAGGTACTGTTTGAGACTGAGAACCTCTTTTGCAACTTCTGACTTGTCTTTCTCACAAGCTTCAACAACCTTGGCTGAAGCAAGCCTTGAAAGTTCAGCGTTGTTCATAGCTCCAAGCCATTCCTCGAATGCTGCTTTTGTTTCACCTGCTACTGTACCTTTTTCAATTGCAGTTTTCATCCTGAGTGCAAGTCTTTCCCTGAGTTTTGTTGCACCAAGTGTCAGACCGTAACCATATTCAGCATTGTCTTCAAACAGTGAGTTTGCCCATGCTGGTCCGTGTCCTTTCTTATTAGCTGTATATGGTGTTGATGGAGCTGATCCGCCATAGATTGATGAACAACCTGTTGCATTTGCAACAATCATCCTGTCGCCGAAGAGCTGTGTGATAGTCTTGATATAAGGTGTCTCACCGCAACCTGCGCAAGCGCCTGAGAATTCAAAGAGTGGCTGGGAGAACTGGCTGTTCTTAACGTTTACGAATTTGTCTACAACGTTATCCTTATAACCAACTTTCTCATGCATGTAGGTCCAGCGGTCAGCCTGTTCGAGCTGTGTTTCGAGAGGCTTCATTACAAGAGCCTTGTTCCCTTTATTGCCCGGGCATACATCAGCACAGTTGCTGCAGCCAGTACAGTCATAAACACTTAGCTGAATCCTGTACCTGTAAGCCTTGAGCGCACCCGGTATACCCTGGATTGTAACAGTTCCTGCAGGAGCATTGGCGGCCTCTTCTTCTGTAAGAAGGAAAGGACGTATAGCAGCGTGAGGACATACATATGAACACTGGTTGCACTGGATGCAATTCTCTGACTGCCATTCAGGAACATTCACTGCAATACCTCTTTTTTCGTATGCACTTGTTCCGGCAGGGAAAGTACCATCTTCGCGTCCTGCAAATGCGCTTACAGGAAGATCATCACCTTTAAGGCTGTTGATCGGTTCCATCACATTGCGGATGAAATCAGGTATGTTTCTTTCGTCGTGTTTCGGAGTAACTGTTATTGTTGCCCATTCTGCAGGTATCTCGACTTTTGTAACTGCACTACCCCTGTCGATAGCATCATGGTTCATCTTGACAACCTTTTCACCTTTTTTACCATAGGTTTTGTCAATTGCCTTCTTCATCTCTTTTTCTGCCTTCTCGTATGGGATCACGCCCGATACTTTGAAGAAAGCTGCCTGCATTATAGTGTTTGTCCTGGTTCCGAGTCCAAGCTCTTCTGCAATCTGTGTAGCGTTGATAATGTAGAAGTTGATCTTGTTCTCTGCCATGTATTTTTTCATATGGTCAGGAAGTCTTTTCTTGGTCTCTTCAACATCCCAGATTGAGTTCAGGAGGAAGGTGCCTTTTTTCACCATGCCCTTAAGCATGTCATATTTTTCAAGGTATGAAGGAACGTGGCATGCAACAAAATCCGGCTGGTTAACAAGATAAGGCGACCTTATCGGTTTGTCACCGAAGCGGAGATGTGATGTTGTAATACCACCTGATTTCTTTGAATCGTATGCGAAGTATGCCTGGCAGTATTTATCTGTCGTGTCGCCGATGATCTTAATGGAGTTTTTGTTTGCACCAACTGTACCATCTGAACCAAGGCCATAGAATTTGGCTGAATAGGTACCTGTGCAGCATACATTGATCTCAGGAAGTACAGGAAGTGACTTGAATGTAACATCGTCAACGATACCTACTGTAAACTGATTCTTAGGTTCCTTCAGCTTCATGTTCTGAAATACTGAAAGCACCTGTGCAGGTGTTGTATCTTTTGAGCTCAGACCATAACGGCCACCAATTATTACCGGTCTTTCTGCCCTGTCGTAGAACATCTCTTTTACATCGAGATAAAGCGGCTCACCATTTGCGCCCGGCTCTTTTGTCCTGTCGAGTACAGTTATTTTCTTAACTGATTTAGGAAGAACATCGAAGAAATATTTAGCTGAGAACGGCCTGTATAGATGAACACTTATAAGTCCGGCTTTTTCACCTCTCTCTGCAAGGTAATCTATTGTCTCTTTCGTAGTGTCTGTGATAGAACCCATTGCAACTATAATATTCTCAGCATTTGGGTCACCATAGTATGTGAAAGGCTTGTATTCGCGGCCTGTGATCTTTGTAATTTCTTTCATGTAGTCGGCAACTATATCTGCAACCGGCTCATAGAATTTGTTTACAGCTTCTTTTGCCTGGAAGAAAATGTCGGGGTTCTGTGCAGTTCCCCTTGTTACAGGATGCTCAGGGTTGAGGGCATTGTACCTGAAATTCTCGAGAGCCTTCCAGTCTACAAGCTTCATTATGTCTTCCATTTCAACAACCTCAATCTTCTGTACTTCAGCTGAAGAGCGGAATCCATCGAAGAAGTGGAGGAAAGGAATCCTTGATTTTATTGCTGTAAGATGGGCAACTGCTGAAAGATCCATTATCTCCTGTACGCTTCCGCTTGCAAGCATTGCAAACCCGGTCTGGCGGGTTGCATAAATATCGCTATGGTCGCCGAATATTGAAAGTGCGTGAGCTGCAACAGTTCTTGCGCTTACATGGAATACTGCCGGGAGAAGTTCTCCGGCCATTTTGTACATATTGGGGATCATAAGGAGCAAGCCCTGTGATGCTGTGAAAGTTGTGCAGAGTGCACCTGCCTGGAGGGCACCATGAACAGCACCTGCAGCACCGGCTTCCGACTGCATTTCAACAACCTTTACCTCTTCACCGAACATGTTCTTAAGACCGTTTGCGGCCCATTCATCAACATATTCCGCCATAGTGGAGGAGGGTGTAATAGGATATATGCAAGCGACTTCGCTGAACATATATGCCACATGCGACGCAGCCTGGTTGCCGTCACATGTTATGAATTTTTTTGTTCCCATTTTGATATTTGATATTTAAATTAAATGTTTGTCTTGTCTCATCAGAATCGGCAAAAGTAAGAATTTTTCCTGAGGTTTTATCAATTATTTACCCCCGAAAATCAAGAATTTTGCAGATTCTTTAAAAATCATGCAAGTGTTTGAAATTCAATGATTAAGACTAGCTTCCGTTCATTGATACAAGAAACTCTTCGTTCGACTTGGTCTGAGCAAGCCTGTCGCGAAGGAATTCCATTGCCTCAACAGCATTCATATCGCTGAGGAAGTTACGGAGAACCCATATTTTCTGCATAATGCTCTTATTAAGCAGGAGATCCTCCCTTCTTGTGCTTGATGCCGGTATGTCAATTGCAGGGAATATCCTCCTGTTTGCCAGTTTCCTGTCGAGCTGAAGTTCCATATTACCTGTACCCTTGAATTCTTCAAAGATCACATCGTCCATCTTTGATCCGGTATCTGTAAGAGCTGTTGCAATAATTGTAAGTGATCCGCCATTCTCGATGTTCCTTGCTGCTCCGAAGAACCTCTTTGGTTTATGGAGTGCATTTGAATCAACACCACCGGAAAGAACCTTTCCTGATGCCGGGGCAGTAGTGTTGAATGCCCTTGCAAGGCGTGTTATTGAATCAAGAAGGATGACAACATCATGACCGCATTCAACAAGTCTCTTGGCTTTTTCAAGAACTATATTTGCTACCCTGCAATGACGCTCGGCAGGTTCGTCAAATGTTGAAGCAATAACCTCAGCGTTCACATTTCTTGCCATGTCTGTTACCTCTTCGGGTCTTTCATCGACTAGAAGGATCATCAGGTAAACTTCAGGATGATATTTAGCAATTGCATTTGCAATTTCCTGGAGTAAAATTGTTTTACCGGTTTTGGGCTGGGCAACTATAAGACCACGCTGACCTTTTCCAATAGGTGCGAACATATCAATAACCCTTACCGAGAGAGAACCTTCACCCGGTGTGCAGAGTGTGAATTTCTCGTTAGGAAAGAGCGGGGTGAGAAAATCAAAAGGAACCCTGTCCCTTATAAAGTCGGGGCTCCTGCCGTTGATCTCTTCAACCTTAATAAGCGGGAAATATTTCTCACCTTCTTTAGGCGGACGTATGGAACCTTTAATTGTATCACCGGTTTTAAGGCCGAAAAGTTTTATCTGTGACTGTGATACATATATATCATCCGGTGAGTTCAGGTAATTGTAGTCGGCCGACCTGAGGAATCCATAACCGTCAGGCATAATTTCAAGCACACCTGTATTGAAGATTATCCCTTCGAAATCGTAAGGTCTTTCCCTTCTTTCCTCCCTTTCAACAACAGGGTGGGGAGCAGGTTCAACAATAGCCTCCTGTACCGGACGATCGCTGATGATGTCGGCAGGAGTTGCTTCAGGTGCCGGAGTTTTTATTTCTTCATCCATTATTTCTGTATTCTCTACTGGTAATAGTGGTTCAAACAACGGTTCTGGTTTCTTATCTTCTGTGACAGGCTGTTCAGTTTTCTGGAATGAAGGTCTTTCTTCCCTTTCAAACCTGGTGTTCCTGTCAGGCTGACGCTGTTCATTTCTCCATGAAGGTTCGCTTCTTTCAGGCTGGTTTTGCGGTTTCTTGAAGAAATCTGGTTTTTCTTCCTGCTGTGATTCATTCTTCCTCTGCTGTTCATGCCATTCACGTGGTTTGGTCTCGGGGCGTGAAAGATCATCAGGTGAAACGGAGATAACCGATTCCTTGAAGTTGTTTCCTCCCTGCTTTACGAAACGTGGACGTTTGCCACGCCTCTGTGCCATGTCCTGCTGCTGATTATGATTTGGCTGTGAAGGATTATCCTTCCTGAAATTTTCTTTATTATCAGTGGCATCTATTGCCTGCTGATCGAGTATCTTATAAATAAGGTCCTGCTTCTTAAGCGTTTCAGCTTTTTTTACATTAAGTTGTTTTGCTATCTCCCTTAATTCGGGAACCAGCATTTTGCTTAATTCAAGAATGTCGTACATAATAATTTAAATAGTGATTCGAAAAAAATGATTGTTTGCGGAGACCCGGGACAGAAGATTGCTGGCCCGACGAAATGCTAAACAGTTTTTACCATCCAAAAACCGGTGCAATATTAAATAAAAATGACAATAAATAACAAAGCAAAACCTATAAAATTGAACCGGGAAAAATCAGCCTAACTTAACAGCCTGATATTCAGAATGAACAATAAAGGTGCAATTTAATAAAAATATCAACATAATCAAAAAATAAATTAATGCAATATGTTGATGAAGAGCATTTTTTTTATTATAATTGTATCGTTGCCGTAGTCCCGAAAAAACCTTAATACCGGCCTCCACATGCGCCAGCTAAAAATTACCAAACAGGTTACTAATCGTGACACACCTTCACTTGATAAGTATCTTCAGGAGATTGGAAAGGTAGAACTTATCACACCCGAGGATGAAGTTGTTCTTGCGAGGCGTATCAGGTCGGGCGACAGGGATGCCCTGGCTAAACTGGTTAAAGCAAATCTCAGGTTTGTTGTTTCCGTTGCCAAACAGTACCAGAACCAGGGAATGAGCCTTCCGGATCTTATTAATGAAGGAAACCTCGGCCTTATGAAGGCAGCTCAGCGTTTTGATGAAACACGCGGTTTTAAATTCATAAGTTATGCAGTATGGTGGATCAGGCAGGCAATACTCCAGGCACTCGCTGAACAGGCACGTATTGTTAGGCTGCCCGTAAATAAGATAGGATCAATCAACAGGATAAACCGTGCATTCTCAAGGCTTGAACAGGAATATGAGCGGGAACCTTCCTCACAGGAAATAGCAGACATGCTCGAAATGGCCCCCGAAGAGGTGAAGGAGGCACTCAAGACAAATGGAAGAACAGTCAGCATGGATGCCCCTATAAGTTCGGAGGAAGATAACACTATGTACGATGTCCTTCAGAGTAACGATGCTCCGAGTCCCGACAGGAACCTTATAAACGAATCACTTGCCTACGAAATTGAAAGGGCGCTCAGTACCTTATCTCCGAGGGAAGCAAAAGTGCTTAAGCTTTATTTCGGTATTACAATGAAACACCCTTTTACACTGGAGGAGATAGGGGAGGAACTCGGGCTCACACGTGAGAGGGTCAGGCAGATAAAGGAAAAAGCTATCAAAAGAATACAGTACACCACCCGTTGCCGTATTCTTAAAACATACCTCGGATGAGGTTTTTTCAGCCTTTTTTTTCAACTTTACACCTACTAACAAAACCAACCTGGTATGGGACATCTGGTTTCACCTTCCATTCTGACTGCAGATCTCGGTAATCTCGAGAAAGAAATTAAAATGGTCAACAAGAGTCTTGCCGACTGGATCCATCTTGATATTATGGACGGTATGTTTGTCCCGAATATTTCTTTCGGCATTCCTGTTGTGAAAAGCGTTAAGAAACATTCGGCAAAACCACTAGATGTACACCTTATGATAGTAGATCCCGACAGGTACCTGGGTGCATTCAGGGATGCTGGTGCAGACATACTTACTGTTCATTATGAAGCATGTACTCATCTGCAGAGAACAGTAACAGAGATCAGGTCACTAGGCATGAAAGCCAGCGTTGCAGTTAACCCCCACACCCCGGTGATGCTTCTTAAAAATATCCTGCCATATATTGATATGGTTCTTATAATGACAGTCAACCCTGGTTTCGGCGGACAGGCTTTTATAATGGACTGCTATAATAAAGTAGTTGAACTGAGAAAGATGATCGACAGGGCAGGGCATGGAGTACTTATCCAGGTTGACGGAGGAGTGGATACAAAGAATGCATCGAAACTCATAAAAGCAGGTGTTGATGTACTTGTAGCCGGTAATGCGATATTCAGTTCTGATAATCCTGATGAAACAATAACAAGGCTGAAGAAGCTGGCTAAATAGGCGGAAGGCGGAAGGCAGAAGTCGGAAGGCGGAAGGCAGAAGGCGGAAGGCGGAAGGTGCAGGTATAAAGAAATAACTCAGTTATTGATACAGTCTGTTATATAAGATATTATCTGATACGGGTTTTCCGGATTAAACCATTTGATAGTTTTATCTTTTGCCCACCAGGTTAACTGCCGTTTAGCATACCTCCTCGTATCACGTTTAATTAGTTCAATAGCTTTTTCGCGTGATATCTTACCGTCGAAGTATTCAAAAAACTCCTTGTAACCCACAGTGTTTAGTGAATTAAGCTTTCTCAGGCTGTAGTATTTACGTGCCTCTTCCTCAAGACCGTTCTCAAGCATATGGTCAACCCTGTGGTTTATTCTTGAAAACAGTTCCTCACGTGGTCTTTCAAGTCCGATCTTTATAATTCTGAACTTACGTTCTCTCTTTACAGAAGTCATGAATGAAGAGTACGGCTTGCCGGTTGTTTCGCAAATTTCGAGTGCCCTTATGATTCTTTTATAATTCTTCAGGTCAACCTTGCTGTAATGTTCAGGATCGAGGATTTTAAGGGCGTTTCTCAGGCTTTCCACTCCTTGATCCCTGTGCATCTTTATGTACTTCTCCCTTATCGCCGGTTCAACATCCGGGATATCATCTATACCATTGCAGACAGCATCAATGTACATACCTGATCCGCCAGACATAATTACAATATCATTATCAAGGAAAAGCTTATCAAGGAGGCTTAGTACTTCAGATTCAAACCTGCTTGCACTGTAATAATCCGTAAGTGAAAGATTGCCTATGAAATGGTGTCTTACTGAATTTAGCTGTTCAGGTGCAGGGGCGGAAGTACCAACCGGTATTTCATGAAAGAACTGGCGGGAATCAGAAGATATGATCTCAGTGTTGAAATGCCTTGCAAGAACGATTGAAACATCGGTTTTACCCGAGCCTGTCGGACCTAGCAATACCAGTAAAGTCTTATGCATGAAAATGTGGCGCGCAAGACTATTCGTCTTCCTCGCTCATGGTGTCGATGTTGTCGAATTCACCAAGGTTTTCCTCATCTTCGCCATTGAAGAACAGTTCATCAACTTCAGGCTCAACATCCTCTTCCTCGTCGTCAGCAACAACTATATTGCTGAAGTTTTTTCGGGTTGTGGCGCCGAAGACAACCTGTTTTGGCGGAACACCTTTTGAGTTTGTGCACTGAGGATATTCCCTTCCGTCTATTTCCTTTGTTTCACCTGTGTATTCAACGAAGAGAGCCCTCTCATTGAAAAAATCAAAAACATAAAGGAGTTTCTGGTTTTTACGGAAAATTACATCCTCCAGCAAAGCATCTTCCATTGTTGATGACCCGGTACCCATATCAAAGAGTGTAAATTCCTCTTCTTTCTCCCAGTTATCAGTTGCCAGGTAAAATGACGCCATTTGCGATTTGTCGAATTCCAGTTCTTCCTGAATCAGGTTATGAAAATCGAGAAGGTTATGGCTGTCAAGAAACTCAAACTCCCTGACAAATGATTCATCCTCATCCGATAGCACAACAAATTTATAGACCATAAAGTGTATTAATTCAACCGGTGCAATATAGTATTTTTTATTTTACAATATTCCTGAGGTGTTTTTTTTTAGGAGAAATTCCAGGGTGTCGTAATTGTCTGCATAATCCCATAGTTGTGGCGACTGAGCCTCGCCATAAGGAATATGATTTCTGCCAATAATACACTGGATACTCCCGGAGTTCTGACTCAGATATGCAGCAACCTCGTTTTCAGTTTTATAATTTTCATAGTATACTACACCTACAGGTGATGCAAGTGCCGGGTCAGGTTTTATAAGAACAAAACCTGCATCGACAAACCGATCCCTGTTTACCATATAAATTGCCTTATTGTAATCGAGGTTGTTTGCATATTTTGAATTCCCGGCATTGCCCGAATAGTTTTCCCATGATGATATAATCCTGTCGAATGAATATCCTGCAGGCACAAGCAGTTTTGAAACATTCCTGCAGCCCAGGCCAAAATATGAAAAGACATCCCTTCCCAGCAGTTTTAATTCTTCGTCTGTTTCTGTTCCATCTATTACAGCAACACTGTTCCTGTTACCTCTTATTATATTGTAATATTTCCCGAAATATTCCTCAAAGTACCTTGCCGTGTTATCACTTCCTGTGGCTATAACCGCATCGAAACCGGCAAGGGTGCTGTCTGTATATGAAATATAATCCCTGAACAACGGGTTAATTGAAAACAATATCTCACCAATTTCTTTTATAAGCAGGGGATCTTTTGAACTTGTTTTTACGAGGGCTTTGTTTCCTGAAATCAGTGTGCAGAGAAAGTCGTGGAATCCTACAAGTGGTATGTTACCTGCCATTACTATGGCAACTGTGTAAGGTGAAGTGTTTTCAGGGATGTTGTATCTTCCGGTCCATTCAGAAAGCTTCTCCCTTGTCAGCATCCTGCCGGTTTCCGCCATGGCCATTCTTACATTCCCCGGTGTGAACCAGCCGTTTTGTTTCCACATCTCTTCGGCAAGAAGATCCAGTACCGAGCCTTTGCCTGGTGTTTTGCCCTCAGCTGTGCTGACTAAAATTTCACCGAGTATTGAGAAAGCCTCTATCCTGTCACGAAGATCCATTATAATCTGATTTGCATGGCAAAATTAGGAAAATAAACCCCTAACAAAAAAAAGAGATTGTTTTAAAACAACCTCTTTTTTCAAGGATCATGTTTATGCAGCAGACTATTTAAGCTCAAAGGTAACAGGGACAGAATACCAGACGCTTACCGGTTTTCCACCCTGTTTGCCCGGGGTCCAGTTGTTCATAAGCTTAAGTACCCTTATGGCTTCAGCATCAATAGACGGATCAACGCTTTTTAGGACAGCCACCCTGTCAACTGTGCCATCGTAGCGTACACAAAACCTGCAGATCACCCTGCCCTGTATGTTCTTTTCCTTTGCCTCTTTAGGATACTGAATGTTTGAATTGATAAATTCCATAAGGGCTTTATCTCCACCTGGATACACAGGCATCTCTTCGACAACTACGAAAACATCTTCTGAAGGTGGAGGCATATTAACTGTCTCCATTTTGTACGAAACACGTTTTGTCGCGCTGCATGCCGCAACAGCGAACATTACAAGCAGGATCACTGGTATTGCTATCAAAACCTTAAGATCTGCAAGTCGGCGGGAGGTCTTTTTTGTCATCATAATCATCCTTTTTTTAAGCAGTGAGGGATTTGAAAATGTATTTGAAGCGAGAAATGAATGACTCTTTAATAACTGTCCGAACAGTAATTTCTGGTAACCAGTGACTGTTGATCCTGAATCAAGGCACATCCTGTCGGCCTGGTACTCATGAATTGACCTTAATGAGATATTCACTAGGTGAATTACAGGGTTGAACCACTGAAGAACAGTGAGTATTTCAATTAAGAGTATATCATAAAAGTGCTTTTGCCTGAGATGATTGCATTCATGCCTGTAAACCTGCTGAAAGTCCTCAGGCGGCAGGTTTTCGTTTATGAAGATGAATCCGAATGCGGAAAATCCAGCTGTATTGATTTTGCTGAACCTTATAAGCCTCCCGCTTTGATTTCTATTTGCTGAGATCATTATCACAAGTTTTGCCAGGTCAAAGAGCAGCTTCAGGCCGAACAGAACAAGTCCCGACAGGTAAATTGCAGAGATTATCCCGGCAAGACCTGGTCGCGGGGATGCAGTTGTGACTTCATTGCCTGCGATACTCAAGTTATCAGGCAGAAGTCCTGAAAATGTTTTCCCGATATAGTCACCTGCCCCTGAGCCAGGGAAGCTTACCTTAAACAGGGGAAGAACCGATGAGATAATAAGTGCGCCCAGTATGAAAGCCCTGTTCCTTGAGTAGCTTGCATCCTTGCTTAGAAACAAAAAATAAACCAGGTAAAAGCCTGCAAGGTAGATACCAGATTTGAACATGTAAATTAAGAGAGGATTCATTTTATGTTTTTTTGATTCCTGATTTCGTCTTCCATGATTTTCATTATTTCTTCCATTTCCTTAAGCGATATTCCTTTTTCTTTTGCGAAGAAACTGACCATGCTCTCAAAGGAATTGGAGAAGTAATCCTTTACAAAGGTCCTTATATGCGACCTTGAGTATTCATCCTTCGAAACAAGGGGAAAGTATTCGTGGGTCCTTCCATAAGCCTTGTGGCCTACAAATCCCTTCTCCTGGAGAATACGTACAATAGTACTCACTGTATTATATGCAGGTTTCGGGTTGTTGAAATGATCGAGTATGTCTTTCACAAAGCCCTTCTCTATCTTCCACAGAACCTGCATTACCTGTTCTTCTGCCCTCGTTAATTCTCTCATATCTGATTATCTTTTCTTATCAAAGATATAACGAATAATTTAGTTATACAACTAAAAGTTTAATTATTTTAAATAAAAGTGACAGTTTCACGAACCGAAAAAAAGTGTAATTTTATTTTTTTTACGGACAGTATCAGCAATAGTCAATAAGTAATGAAATTCAGTATTTTACGGGAGAACCTAAGGATCTCTTCGAGAGCTATAAGGTCGAATAAAGTGCGTGCCATCTTAACGATCTGTATTATCGCATTCGGAATCATGGCACTCATTGGTATCCTTACGGCAATAGATGCGATTAAGACCTCGCTCACAAACCAGTTTACAATGATGGGGGCCAATTCATTCACTATCACATCGAGGGCGATGAATATACATGTGGGCAATGACAGGCAGAGGCAAAGGAATTTCTCGAGGATAACTTATAAGGAAGCCGAGCAATTCAAGGAGATGTTTAATGAACCTGTTTATGTTTCGATATCCTGTGATGCAACCGGGCTTGCCACAGTAAAATATGGTTCTGAAAAGACAAATCCCAATGTTGACCTGAATGGCGTTGATGAGAATTATCTCGCCGTATCGGGTTATGAAATTGATAAGGGGAGAAATTTTACTGCTGATGAAGTTCAGATGACCAGGCACCTTGTTCTTATAGGGACCGAGATTTATAAGAAGCTTTTCCCGACAGGAATCGACCCGGTGGGGAAAGAAATATCAGTAGCCGGGATGAAGCTTGTTGTTGTGGGGCTATTGAAGAGTAAAGGTTCAAGCATGATGAACGGCGACAATGTCTGTTTTATGCCGGTAACCGTTGCAAGGCAGTATTTCTCGCGTCCGAATATGACATTCAACATCACCGTAATGCCTATGAAGGAGGTTAACCTTGATGTTGTTGCAGGGGAGGCTGAAAGTGTTTTCAGGAAGATAAGGAACCTTAACCCCAGGGATGAATCGGATTTCAATATCTCCAAAAGTGATAACATAGTTGAGATGCTTTTAAAGAATATTAGGTATGTTACTCTTGCTGCAACAATTATTGGAATTATAACCTTGTTCGGGGCCGCGGTGGGGTTAATGAATATAATGCTTGTATCTGTAACCGAAAGAACGAGGGAGATAGGAACCAGGAAAGCGATAGGCGCAAAACCTGTTACAATCAAATACCAGTTCCTTTTTGAATCAATAATGATTGGTCAGCTTGGTGGAATTTTTGGAATAATTCTGGGGATTTTGATTGGAAATGCAGTATCTTCGATGTTGAGTTCAAGTTTTGTTATCCCGTGGGGCTGGGTTTTTGTAGGGATAGTTGTCTGTTTCGTAGTTGGAGTTGTTTCTGGTTATGCCCCTGCAGTAAAAGCTGCAAATATCGATCCGATAGAAGCTTTGAGATACGAATAAACAAGTGCATATGGAAAAGTTAGTAATTCAGGAAGAGTTAAAGAATTGTCCGGGTATTGTATATTTTTTAGATACCAATATTCTTGAGATCACCGGCAGGTCAATACCGGAAAACCCTGAACTTATATTCAGGAGACTTGATGAATGGATCACTTCTCATTTTGAAAAGAACCCTGCACTTAATGTAAACATCCAGCTCGAATACATAAACAGCGGTTCGTCAAAATACCTTTACGAAATACTGAAGAAACTAACTTCCTACACTTCAAACGGAAAGAAGGTAGTTATAAAATGGCTTTATGAGGAAGATGATGAGGCAATGCTTGAACTGGGGGAACATTACAGGGATACAGCAGGAATACCTCTTGTAATTGATATGATAATCTGATCCGAATCAAACAATATAAAAACTGAAGAGGGTGTCTTAAAAGCACCCTCTTCTTTTTTTACCCCTAAATCCCCCATGGGGGACTTTTTATTTTCATTGATCTGATTACCCCCCTTGGGGGGCAGGGGGTAATAAATCAGGTATTAGAAAAAAATCTTCTTTAAACTGGATACAGTTACTTATTTAACTGTATTCATATGAGCAATCATATCGAGGAGTTTGCATGAATAACCCCACTCATTGTCGTACCATGCAACCAGTTTAACAAAGTTGTCATTGAGAGCAATACCTGCTTTTGCATCGAAGATTGATGTACGCGGATCGCCATTGAAATCGCTTGAAACAACTTCATCTTCAGTATAGCCAAGAACACCCTTGAGTGCACCTTCTGAAGCTGATTTCATAGCATTCTTGATATCCTCGTAAGTTGCAGCCTTCTCAATTCTGCATGTAAGGTCAACAACAGATACGTTGAGTGTCGGAACCCTGAAAGCCATACCTGTAAGTTTGCCTTTCAGTTCTGGAATAACCTTTGTAACAGCTTTTGCAGCTCCTGTTGATGAAGGAATAATGTTACCTGCTGCAGCGCGGCCGCCTCTCCAGTCTTTCTTGGAAGGACCGTCTACTGTTTTCTGTGTGGCTGTTGTGGCATGAACTGTTGTCATAAGACCTTCAACAATAACGAAATTGTCATTGAGGACTTTTGCCACGGGTGCAAGGCAGTTTGTTGTGCATGATGCATTCGAAACGATCTGCAGGTCAGCTTTATATTTGTTATGGTTTACACCATATACGAACATTGGAGTGTCGTCTTTTGAAGGAGCTGACATTATAACACGTTTTGCACCGGCTGTGATATGACCCATTGCTGTTTCCTTTGTGAGGAAAAGGCCTGTTGATTCGATTACATACTCAGCACCAACTTCATTCCATTTAAGGCTTGCAGGTTCTTTCTCGGCTGTAACCCTTATTGCATGACCATCAACAACGAGTTTACCGTCTTTAACCTCAACCTTACCATCAAATCCACCGTGAACAGTATCATACTTCAGCATGTAGGCAATATAATCGACTTCAAGAAGGTCGTTGATACCTACAATTTCTATATCATTTCTTTTTAAAGCAGCTCTGAAGGCCAATCTTCCGATCCTTCCGAAGCCGTTGATTCCAACCTTAATTTTTGACATAACTATACTCTTATTTGGTTAATAATACTAAACTCACAAAATTAAGAAAAAAACGATTACACCCAAGCTCCAAAACAGCTTATTGTTTTTTTCTTCTGAACAGACTTTCAACTGTATTGGCATCCGGATTCGTGGGATCCAGGACAACCCCAAACCTGTAGCTGGCGAAGAGGGAAAGGTAGATCGCCTTGTTCGATTCGTTGTCCATTATTGGAATATCCTTTGCGAAAATATTGACCTGGGCCCCGATTTCTATCGCATGGATCAGTTTATCTTCCTTGCTGTATTCAAAATTGAACCCTCCCTTGGCATATATACCGGGAATAAATCTTAATTCATCAAAGCCTTTGAAAAATGAAGCTTTCCCGTAGATCATCGAAGGGTCAAGCTTATTAACATCCATCTTTTCCTCTATCATGTTGTAGTTATTCGATGGATCAAGTATCCTGTAATATATAGGCTTGTACATACTTATAACCGCACCACCTGAATAAAAATACCTGATTGCCACTCCTCCAAGGTCTGCTTTTTTGTAAAGTTCACGCTGATGACCGAAGCCGCCGCGTAAGTACATTACAAAATTCTTTTTTCCGTAAACGAATGATCCGGGGGATGTGTATGACTGGTTGGTGAGTTTTACTTCCTTGGGATCTTTGAAAGTACCAGCATCGAAATCAATTATTCTTTTATTGAGAAAGTCGATTCTTTTACCCTGCCTGTAGCTTATACCGTAACCGTCGGTATTTAAGATTATTGCAAGGGTCCTTTCATTGCGAAAGAAAATTTTCTGTTGATCATTAATGTCCCCCTGTCCGCGGATAGAACACCATGTAAAAACAAGCACCGCTGTTATAAGCAGCTTTTTCATTTAATGCTTACTTATAAGATTGGGGAACCTGAGGATGGGCTGTCTCAGCCTGCGTGCTCAGTCTTGTTGGCATCGGCCTTGCTGTATGCCGGGCAGGTCTGCTTGTTGCAGGATCCGAGTACTAAAACAGCCACGAGTAAAACAACAATGATGACAGCGAACTTTTTCATACAGAATCATTATTAATTATTCACAAAAATAAATATTTCTCAATAAAAACAATCTCCGTGCCAAAAATAATATTACGATTCCAATACGGCCGGTCCAATATTTGTAAAAATAATTCAGCGTTAAGGTCAGCCGCTATAAAAACGTTATATAAGCACTGATTATTACAGTTTATCTATAAACCATTTAAGTCGAAAATTGTTTATTCTATGAATGATTATAAAGATGAAAACACAAATAATATACTTACTGACATTTTTAATTATAACTATGAGCAGTGAACTTTTATCGCAGGAGAAACCAGCATATAACAGCCTTTCAAAAGATGAGGCTATTGTGATCTTAAAGAAAGCGACGGAACGTCCTTTCACCGGCCGTTTTGAGAAATTTACCGGCAAGGGAACCTACATCTGCAGGCAATGCGGTTCAGCCCTTTATTACTCCGATTCAAAATTCGATGCAGGCTGCGGATGGCCGTCATTTGATGAAGAGGTAAAAGGGGCTGTTACTCGTCACCCGGATATTGACGGGCTGAGAACCGAAATAGTGTGCAGCTCATGCGGGGCTCACCTGGGACATGTTTTTACAGGGGAGGGGTTTACTTCAAAAAACACCCGGCATTGTGTCAACTCAGTTTCGCTCGACTTCGTACCGGTAAAACTTGACCCGGGAAGGTATGCGACTGCAATATTCGCAGGCGGTTGCTTCTGGGGTGTAGAGTATTTCCTTCAGAAAGCTGAAGGGGTGCTGTCTGTCACCTCAGGTTATACTGGAGGATTTGTGAAGAATCCTTCATACCGTGAAGTTTGCACCGGCAGGACCGGGCATGCCGAGGCTGTAAAGATCATCTATAACCCGGCCAAAACAACTTATGAAAAGCTTCTGAAGCTCTTCCTTGAAATCCACGACCCTACACAGTCGGGAGGGCAGGGCCCGGACCTTGGTGACCAGTACAGGTCGGAAATATTTTACCTTAATGAAAACCAGAAAGCTATAGCTGAAAAGCTGCTGAAGATACTTAACGACAAGGGCTACCGCACTACAACAAAAGTAACGGCTGCCTCCGAATTCTATGATGCTGAGGACTACCACCAGGATTATTATTTCAAAAACGGCAAGATTCCCTATTGTCACGCTTTCACAAAGCGTTTTTAGGATTGTAGCTTCTTACGGGTCTCTTTATGACATTATCATGCCTTTCCTGAAAAGGGATTTTCGTTATTTTGCAGATATTAAATTCATCTGAAATGGACAGTTTGCTCGAAAGGAGAACTATCAGGAAGTATACATCTGAAGGAATAAGCGATGACCTGCTGAATGAGCTGCTTCTGAAAGGTACAAGGAGTTCAAATACAGGTAACATGCAGGCATACAGCATAATTGTTACCCGCGACCCGGACATGAAACAGAAATTGCTGCCTCTTCACTTTAACCAGAAAATGATTGCAGAGGCGCCTGTGACCTTGACTTTCTGCGCCGATTTCAACAGGTTCAGCACCTGGTGCCGGCAGAGGAACGCAGAACCGGGGTATGACAATTTTCTTTCATTTGTGAACGCCGCCATTGATGCGGTTATCGTTGCCCAGACAGTCTGTATTGCAGCAGAGGAAAAAGGTCTGGGGATTTGCTACCTGGGTACTGTAACTTATATGGCACATAAGATAATAGAGGTGTTGCAGTTACCTGCAGGTGTGGTTCCGGTTGCCACTATCACAATAGGGTGGCCCGACGGACTACCTGAACAGCCAGACAGGCTTCCTCTTGATGCAGTTGTGCATGAGGAATACTATCATAACTACTCCGCCCCGGATATTGACAGGTATTACCTTGAAAAAGAATCGAGGAGTGATTCTGTAAAATTTGTAAAAGAAAACAATAAAGAAACGCTTGCCCAGGTATTCACGGATGTAAGGTATAAAAAAGCTGATAATGAGCATTTTTCAGTGATGCTCTTACAGGTGCTCCGGGACCAGGGTTTCCTGAAGTAGCAGAGAAACAAGATATTTGATTCCGTATCAGAACTTCAGATCGAGTTTTTTGGCAATATCAATAAGATCCTTCTCAACTGCCGGAACAAGGCTTATTCCTTCTTTCATTGTGCGTTCCTCTGCTTCGCGTTCCGGGTCTCCCGGGATTAGAACTTTTTCCTGGCCTTCTGCGGGTTTAGCCGATCTGAAAGTATCTATCCATTCGTCCATTTTTGATTTGAATTGCGAAGCCGGCTGGAAAGCATCGATCCTCATGGCACCAAAGAAGTGACCTGTTCCTTCGCCTGTTTTCTGGTCGAGGAGCGGGAGGTAGGCAACACTTGGAGGCACAAAGGGACCAAAGTTGGCTCCGCTGAATACGGCTGAGAATATATCAACTATGGCGGCAAGGCAATATCCCTTGTGACTGCCATGCAGCCTGTCTCCGCCAAGTGTCAGCATCGATCCTCCGCTCTTCAGTATTGTAGGGTCATCCGAAGGATTACCGTCCTTATCCTGTACGAATCCGAACGCCACCTTTTCCCCTTTCTTCTCAGCCACGGCAAGTTTACCCCTGGCGATTGGTGTTGTTGCGAAGTCAGCCACAAAGGGAGGATTCTTGGCAGCCGGGATAGCAACTGCTATCGGGTTTGTACCCATCATCCTTGATACTGAAAAGGTAGGAGCAACGAGAGGGTTTGCATTTGTGAGACAGATGCCTATCATATCATGTTTGAGAGCAAGCATTGCGTAGTACCCCGCTATTCCGAAATGATTTGAATTCCTTGTTGCAACCCAACCGGTGCCTGCGACCGACGCCTTACGGATAGCAATATCCATCGATTTCCTTGCAGCTACCATACCTACACAGTTGTCTCCGTCAATAACAGCAGTACTGGGAGTTTCATGAACTATCTTGATATCCGGGGCGGGATTGATTCTCCCGGCTTTCCATAGTTCGTAATAATCCTTTAACCTGAGCATGCCATGTGAGGCATGGCCCCTTGTTTCAGCTGCCAGGAATACCTCTGCAATTACCTGTGCGTCGCCGGAGCTGCATCCCATTTTCATGAATGCCTGTCTTGTAAAATAAAGTAAAGAATTGTATGTGTACATAATCAGTTGCCTTTTTTACTTTTAAAAATTCCGGATATTTTGAATTTCAAAAGTACATTTTTTAATACAAAAGGGGCCCACGAGGGGCCCCTGCATTGAATGCCAGTTGAGAAAGTTTGTTTTTTCAAACCTAAAACGTAAATCCTATGCTGGCTTCAACAGACTTATTTCTTTTTTCAGTATCCTGGTTATCAATCTTTATCATTCCTGCTTCGTAGGCTGCCTCAAAGAAAATCTCATGGTTATTCATTAGCTTTTTGGAAATTCCGGCGCCTACTATAAGACCTAAGTCAGGTGAAGATGAACTGTCTGTAATTGCAGTTAGATCTTCCGGATGAGCGTTCCTGAAAGCATCTTTTGAATAAACCTGTATTCCAACATACGGACCTGCATATCCGTATATTCTGTAGGATTCAGGAAGTCCTTCCGATGTGCCTGCTTTAAGTACGACAGGGATATTGACATAATCATACCTGCGTATTACTTTATATGATGTTCCACCGCTCCTGTAGTCATAGGAAGTGCCCTTGGCCTGGAATTTTAATTCCGCTACCACTGAGACGGTGTTTGAACATTTAAGTTCGGAATAAACACCTGCATGAAAACTTTGCCTCAGGCCGGCGTTATTCCATAATACTCCATTTTGTACCTGTGTTGACAGGATGCCACCAGCCTTTACACCAAAAGATACCTGGCCTGACGTAGTTACTGTGGCAAAGAGTAACATAACCGCGATTACTGAAAAAATGATTCTTGATTTCATAGTTTTAATTATTAATATTTTGTTCCGGAAGCATGGCTTCCTGTTCTTTAATCCTGTTTTTGTTGAAAATTGCATAAAGTACCGGTACCAGTACCAGGGTTATAAGAGTTGAGACAAGCAGACCTCCGATTATTGTAATCCCCATGGGCGAGAACATCTCGCGTCCCATCCCCCTGCTGACAGCCATCGGAATCATGGCAAATATTGCTGTGAAGGACGTCATCAGAACTGGTCTGAGCCTTGACCTTCCGGCTTCCCCGATGGCTTCATTAAGGCTATAACCCCTGGATATCAGCTGGTTTGTATAATCAACCAGTATAATCCCGTTCTTTACGGCTATACCCACAAGCATTATTATTCCTATGAATGTTGTCACGCTCAGGGTTGTGGATGTAAGTTTGAACGCAAGTACAACACCAATAAGGGTAAAGGGTAGTGCAAGCATGATAATGAACGGATTCTTGAATGATTCGAATTGTGCAGCCATCACCATGTAAACAAGTATTATTCCCAGCACAAGGACGACATACAGGTCGGAGAATGATTCGTTCTGTGAACTAACCTGCCCTTCAAGTTTTATATCAATATCATCGGGGATATTTAATCCGGATATTATCTGGGATGTAATCTCCTTTGCCTTTCCAAGTGACATGTCTTTCAGATCGGCTTTGACAAAAACTACGCGCTGCTGTGACTGGCGTTCAATTTCAAGAGGGCCATGTCCCTGCCTGATATCAGCTACATCCGAAAGTTTAAGCTGTTTTCCCAGGAGGCTTGTGAGGGAGATATCACCTATCTTCTCTATACCCGTCCTGCTTAGTGAGTCGTACCTGATACGTATATCATAATCATCCCCGTTTTCGGTCATTGAACCACCTTCAGTTCCATATATGCTTTGCCTGACCTGTAAAGCTATCAGTGCACTGTTGAGTCCTGCCTGGGAGGCCTTATTCCTGTCGATTATGACTTCGTAGTCCTGCTTTTCATTATCTGATGCAGCTTCAACATCAATCATTCCATTAATTTTCTCAAGCTTCGATTTAATCTCATCAGCAAGCAGGTTCATCCGGTCAAGATCCATTCCGCTTATTGTAACTTCAACAGGTTTCTTGTTTCCGAGTATTGCGGATTCAAGGATATTTCCGGCACTAACATGGAATTTGGAAATTTCTGGCACCTCAGCGAGATCTTTTCTGAGTGCCTGGCCTATTTCAGATGCCGACCTTTTCCGTTTATCAGGAAGGCTGAGATGGCACATTACAGTTCCTACATTTTTCCCTTCTGAAAATCCTACTGAAGTGAGCAATCCGTCTTTTGTTTGACCTGAAATTGAAACGAGGGTTCCCTGTGCCATTTCTGGAACATCCTTTTTCATTATCTCCATAACTCTTGTTGCAACCCTGTCTGTCTCAGCTGAGCTGCTTGCTATATCTGTTTTAAATACAACCACAAGGTCGCCTGCATCAAAATTCGGGATGTAATCTGATTCGAGGGTGCTGCCTGTAAAAAGTGCTGCAAGAAGGATAATTATGAATAGTGCAATTACAGTTTTCTTGTTATTGACCGCCTTTTTAAGAAGATTTTTATAAGCCGATTCAACTGATCTGAACAGTTTCTCACTGGCCTCAAAAAGTCTTCCTCTCTTCCTTTCATCCCTTCCTGCTTCGCTTTTCAGCATTAGTGAGGATACCATTGGTGTAAGACTCAGTGCTGTGATCAGTGATGCAAGCAGGGTTACTGAAGTGAGGAGCGCCAGCTGTTTGAAAAGAATGCCTACAATGCCGCCAACAAAGATCAAAGGGACGAAGACTATAACAGTTGTAAGAGTTGATGCGGTGATTGCAAGACCCATTTCAGCTGTTGCTTCAACTGCTGCCCTGGCCGGAGTACTTCCTCTTTCAATATGCCTGCTGATATTCTCAAGGACAACAATAGCATCATCGACAACCATTCCTATTGCTATGACAAGTGAAAGAAGTGAGAAGATGTTTATAGTCCAGCCAATAGCATACATCACTATAAAGGCAGTGATAAGTGAAAAGGGTACTGTAAGAAAGATAATAAGACTGCTTTTCCAGTCCCTGAGGAAGGCAATTACAACAAGTATTACGAATAGGAGAGCCCACCAGATCGTTTCGGTGAGATTGCTTACAGACTGTCTTACAATCTCTTCCTGCGTCAGTATCTGGTCCACTTTAACATCCGGAGGAAGACCAGGCATGAGTTCGGCCATCTTTTTCTTTACATTTTCAATAACCTGAAGGGAGTTCTCTCCTGATTGTTTCTGAATCATTATTGCAGCGCCGAGTCCTGAGGATGTTCTTGCGTATTCGTCACTTTCGCTGAAGCCATCGACGATTGTAGAGATATCCTTTAACCTGACAAGTTTTCCCAGCATATTAGTTACAGGCACATTTCCAAGCTGTTCAACAGTGCCGATTTCACCTGGTATCCTGAGTGCGTAATCCTGGTTACCGGCCATTATATTTCCCCCGGGTATGCTTATGTTCTCAGCTTTTACTATTGCAGAGACCTGGCTGAGTGATAGATTATAGCTCTTAAGTCTTGAAGGGTCAATGTTTACTTTTATTTCCCTTACTGGCTGACCGAGAGACATTACAGAACCAACTCCCTTAACTTTACGCAGCGGGGAAGATATTTTCTCATCTATTATCTTATCAAGACCATTGTAATTCTGGGCTGCCGTGATACTATATATAAGAACCGGCATCATTGAGCTGTTAACCTTGAATATAACCGGGTTTCTTGCATTTTCGGGAAGTTTGCTTTTTGTCAGTTCCATAAGGTCCCTGGCATTATTCGCAGCAGATGTAATATCTGCACCCCAGTTATACTGCAGTGATACGAAGGATACGTTCTCGCGAGATGAGGAATGAATATCCTTCAGGTTTTCTGCCCCGGCAAGAACCGATTCAAGAACCTTGCTTACCTGTTTTTCAACTTCAGTTGCTGAAGCCCCCGGGTAGACTGTTATTACTGTCAGTGTCGGAAGTTCTAGTTCCGGCATAATATCCAGGGCAAGTTTTCTTAGTGCAACAAGGCCGAATAATAATACTGCAAGAAAGACCATTGCAGTTGCAACAGGTCGCTTTACAGATAGTTCTGGAAGTTTCATCTGGTAATTCTTATAACGTTATTTTAATATCTGAACCATCTGTCAGTTTTTCCCTTCCGGCAGTTACAACAGTTTCTCCAGGTTCAAGGTCCCTGATACCGGCTGTGGCACCTTCCGTCCAGACAGTTTTAATTTTCACTTTCCTGGCTTTCCCGTCCCTTACCACATAAACATAATCATCGCCTGTCCCTGGCTGCCGGTTTATTGCATTCAAAGGGATACTGACGCTGTTGATTTCGGGAAGTATAATCGAAGCTTTTGCATACATTCCCGGTTTCAGCATTCCAACTGGATTGGCAATGCTTATTTTAACAAGGGAAGTATGAGTTATTGACGAGAGCATCGGTGAGATGCTGGTAACCCTTCCGTATAATATTGTGTCGGGAAGAGCGTCAAAAGTTATTTCTGCCCTGTAGCCTGTCTTTATCCCTGAAAGTTCCTTTTCATTAACTTCAGTTTCGACAACAACAGGATCAAGTTTCATCAGCCTTACTATTCCTGATGTTCTTGAGTAACCCGGATCAAAATTGAAGTTAAAAAGATAGTTTTCGCCTTCTTTTACAAGGTATTCCACAACTGTTCCGGAAAATAGTGCTGTGATCTCAGAATTACGCCTGATCATTTCAAGCCGTGAGCAGGAAGCTTCATAAAGTGATTTGATATGATCAAATTCCTGTTGTGTTATGCTTCCTTTCTCAATCAGCCTGGAGACCCTCTGGTAGTCTTTTTCAAGAGTGCTGTTTTCAAGACTTGCCTGGGCCAGCATTTCTCCCGACATGCTTACCAGAAGATCTCCCTTGTTCACCCTGCTTCCCTCTGCGAAATACTCTTTTTCAACCCTTCCTGGCAGGGCTGAGCCAAGGTTAGCCTCCTTATCTGCATAAACAGTTCCCGTAAAGTTCAGCTTCCGGGCGTGTCTTGTAAGTTCAGATTTTACAACCTTTACTTCTGTGACCCTGTTTATTATTGCCGTTTTGTCAGTCTGTACTGTTGACGCACAGGAACTTAGTAAAATGGCAAGAAATAGTGCTCTGAATAAATTTTTCATTTTTATTTAATAAAACTGTTAGTGAATTCCTTTAACTTTCTTAAGGTTGCTGAGGGCAGTGTGCTGCTCTGCTTTTGCATCTATGAGTTCTGAAACTGCTTTCTGCCATGCAGCCTGGGCTTCAAGGATATCAGTTGTCTTTAGCCTGCCTTCGGCAAAATTGTCATTTGTTACACGCAGGTTTTCCTTAGCCTGACCGAGACTCAGAAGGGCAAGACTTGTTTTTCGTGCCGATTCGGTATACCTGAATTCTGACTGTCGGACCTGCAGCGTTATCAGTTCGCTTGTCTCCTCCAGTTTCAGGCGTGCTGCATTTCTTTCATGCTTTGCAGCATTAAGAGTTCTTGCCTTTTCCCCAAAGTGGAATATTGGGATATTGCATACTATACCAACCGTAAAATCTGATCCGAATTCTTTTGTAAACCCTTTGTACAGGTCAGGATTCATTGCGATATATCCGGCACTGAGTGCGATATTCGGCAGAAATCTCGATTTCATAATACCAACAGAAGCATCTGCTATTTCAATTCCATTGTTAAGTATCCTTATCTCGGGCCGGTTCTCCGGTTTGAAACCGGGAAGTGAGTCAATTGAAATATCCTGGATATCCAGAGCTTCAGGATCGGCAAAAACAGGCGAGTTGTTGTAGTCAAGTCCTGTAAGCTGGCAGAGTACCATTTTTGAAAGCTCCAGGCCGTTACTGGCTTTCAGCAGCATCAGGTCGACTTCGGTAAGCCTTACTTTAGCCCTCAGCAGATCATTCTCAGAAATAATACCTTCTTTTCTATAATTCTGCAGGTCATATAAAAGCTTTTCAAGCATTGATTTGTAATCCTGGCATAGCTTAACCTTTTCTTCAAGTGATATAACCCTCCAGTAATCATCCTCGACAGTGAACAGCAGATCATCGCTTGCTATATCCTTGTTATTATTTGCAATTGATTCATTGGCTTTTGCTATCCTGTTAAGCTGGTAGATCTTTCCGCCAAGGAAGACAGGCTGGGTAAACCCTGCATTGAGCATGAAGATGTTTCTGAAATCCATCATGGTTTCGGAAGCAGGCAGGTAGCTGTAATTCCTGAATACAGGGTTTCCAGATGCATCTGTGACAACTTTGCCTGTGGCAGGGTTAATTACAAAAGTTGAGGCAGCTATCGATGGGGTGCTTAAAGCCGCACTGCTTAATTTGCCTGTTGATGCATCTATTGCATTGTAGGGAACGACAGGCAGGAACATATCCTGCTTGAGAAGCTGGAATTCCTTTGTCATCCCGGTGTAGGTCCCATTTATTGAGAAAGAGGGGAGGTATTGCGTGAATGCAGCTTTCCTCAGCTCCTCCGAAGCTTGTACCTGCTCATCTGCAATTTTAAGTTTCTGGTTATGCTTAAGTGCAAGCTGCCTGCAATCTTCAAGACTATAACCTTTCCCTGTCTGGGCAGCGATTGCACCAGAGATTATAATCAGGGAAAAAGACAGTAAAAATATTTTCTTCATTTGTTATTTATTAGAATGATAGACTAATAGACTAAAAGAGTAAAACGGTCGAAACATTGTCAAAAAAAATTAGCGTTTGATAAGGCCGTAGAAAAGAAACTGGATAAGATTATCAAGTCTTTCCGTGATGTCGCCTTTTTCGTTGTTTATTAAAAGAGGTATTTCAAGTCCTTTCATTGCCGTTACAATAGCTATTGCGCTTAGTTCAGGATTTTCAATGGCAAACCTGCCACTGTCGATTCCACCCTGCAGAATGGTTTTGACAAAGGCAATTTCTTCTTCATCGAATTTCTTACGGATCCTTTCAATGAATTCAAGATGGCTCAGGTAATCACTTTTTAGTGCAGAATAGAAGTTGGTTACCTTTTTCAACTTCTTCATCCTTGTCAGGATATATGCTTTAAGCTGATCGGGAGGGTTGTCATACTTCTGTATTTCCCTCTCAAGTTCGTTTTTAAGTTCCAGGGCTTCCTTTTCGACAACGGCCTTGAAAATTTCCTCCTTACTGCTGAAATAATAATATATGGATGACTTCCCTTTCCTGGTTGCAGAAGCAATTTCATCCATCGTGGCTTTCCTGAAACCGAAATGGGCAAATATTTTTGAGGCAACCATTATAATATGGTTCCTCATTTCATCATTTCCGTTCAGAATCTTCTCCATTTCAAAACAATTACACGGCAAAATTAAAACCAATTTAGGAACTGTGCAAGAAAAAACCGACTATTTTATAAAAATGGTCGGTTCGTTTTATTATGAACTATTATGTATCAGTAAGTCAATTATTAATGGATGATGTTTTTATTGCTTTCTGTGATTATAAATTGCGTTTGCCTGCTGGGTTGGTGTTATTACAATGTCATTCAGGCAGACATGAGGAGGCATTGAGGCGCAGTAGAAAATCACATCTGCAATATCTTCTGCTGTCATGCTCTCGATCCCTTTGTAAACCCCTTTTGCCCTTTCCTTATCACCCTTGAACCTTACGAGGGAGAATTCTGTTTCAGCCATCCCCGGAGCAATATTTGTGACTTTGATATTGTGGCTTACCAGGTCAATCCTCATTGATCTTGACAATGAGTCAACGGCGTGCTTTGAGGCACAATATACGTTACCATTTTCGTATTCTTCCTTTCCTGCTATCGACGAGATATTAAATATATAACCCGAGTTTCTCTCCACCATCCCGGGAATCACAGCCCTGCTCACATACAAAAGTCCTTTTACGTTTGTGTCAATCATCCTGTCCCAGTCATCGATATCGCCGTTATCAATATGACTTAAACCAACAGCAAGGCCTGCATTGTTTACAAGAATGTCAATGTTTTTCCAGACAGCGGGAAGTTCCCTTATTGTGTCCTCAACCTCGAAACGTTTACGAACATCAAAATTAAGGCTGAGGCAACGTATGCCTTTTATCTTTCCAAGCTCGCTCTCAAGATCGTCAAGCCTTTCCTTACGCCTGCCGGTTATTATCACATCGTAGCCATTACCGGCAAATTTCTTCGCTATTGCCCTGCCAAAACCGGAAGTTGCACCGGTTACCATTATTATTTTATTCATATGAAATTGCTTTGTTCAAAATTATGAAATATCATGTAAAAGGATCAGCTCCATAAACACATATTCTTTAAAAAGTGTCACTGGAAATTAATTTTATCTTTGCGTCTGAAAATATCAGGATTAAAGTGGCAGGGATAAGTAAAAACGAAAAAAGGGAAAAGGTTGAATCCATGTTTGATTCAATAGCATGGAGGTATGATTTCCTGAATCATTTTCTTTCCTTCGGCACCGACAGGTTCTGGAGGAGGAGGGCAATCAGGGCAATCGGTAAAAGAATCAAACCGTCAAGTATTCTTGATGTCGCTACGGGAACAGGTGACCTTGCTATTGCATCTCTCAGGCTTGGGCCGGAAAAAGTTACCGGGATTGATATCTCCGGGAATATGCTTTCAATAGGTCGCAAAAAGATACTTGAAAAAGGACTTGAAAAAAGGATAGAGCTTTTAAGCGGAGATTCTGAGAACATAGAATTTCCTGACTCTTCCTTTGATGCGTGTATGGTCGCTTTCGGTGTAAGGAATTTCAGTGATCCTCTTAAAGGGCTCAAAGAGATGAACAGGGTGACAAGGAAGGGTGGCGTTATCATGGTACTTGAATTTTCAAAGCCATCAGTCTTTCCATTCAGGCAGGTTTATAATTTCTATTTCAGGAAGATACTGCCCTTCTTCGGAAAATTTTTTTCAAAAGACAGTAACGCTTACAACTATCTTCCAGAATCGGTAATGAGTTTCCCGGATAACGAACAATTCCTTGCCCTGCTTAAGGAAGCCGGCTTTGCCGAGACTTCACAGGTGAGGCTTTCCGGTGGTATTGCAAGCATATATACCGGAAGGAAACCGGTAGCGCAATAATATGAAATGGATACAGTTTATTATATTGTATTAAAATCCTTCACAGGAAACCTGATTTGAATTTGAAAAGAACCATTATAATAGTTTTATTGCTTACTGCCACAGTGAGTGTTTCACTTTTCGGGCAGAAGCAAAGGCCAAAAAACGTATCATGGTACGATGATAAACTGCTTCATTTCGGATTCAGCATAGGTTTTAATACCATGGACTTCCTTATAACACCTTCCCAGTCAAACCTTGCTGCAGATTCATTGTATCCTTCAGTGTCAGTATTGAATCCCGGTATCAACATACAGATTGTCACAGACCTTCGTCCAACGAGCTTTTTCGATATAAGGTTCCTTCCGGGTGTCTCTTTCGGACAGAGAAATATCAGGTTTTATAAGGAGAAGGTTTTATTCAATGAGCAACAGAGACTAGAATCTTCCTTCCTTGAATTTCCGCTGCTGCTGAAGCTAAAGGGAGTCAGGCTGAATAATGTGAGACCCTACCTTATAGGCGGGCTTAATTTCAGGTACGACCTTGCCGGGAAAAAAGAATATGACGCTGAAAAGCCGGTTTACCTGAGACTCAAGAGACCAGATCTTTATTATGAGTTTGGTCCCGGTCTCGATTTCTACCTCCCTTATTTTAAACTATCGGTTGAACTGAAGGTCTCGACAGGCATAAATGACGTACTTGCCCACGACACTTCGAATCTTAAACCGGCCTATGTAAGGTCAATTGAAAAGATGAGATCCCAGATATGGATCATCGCCTTCCACTTCGAATGAGATGCGTAAACAGGTTCAGCTAAATCTTTCTCCACAGGATTCTGCCGATGAGAAGAAAATTATCAGGGCGGCTGCATCATTGGCAAAAGTGGATCAATCCGAAATAAGTGCACTCCGTATAATCAGGAAATCAGTTGATGCGCGTAAGAAGAACATAAGGGTAAACCTGAATGTTGAGATCGCAACAGGCGATGAAACTCTTTCAGAAGCTATTGCCCCTTTTGAAGCCAGGGATGTTACGGCGGCTAAGGAAGTTATTATAATTGGCGCAGGCCCTGCAGGTCTTTTTGCTGCACTAAGGCTGATAGAACTTGGTTTAAGGCCAGTCATACTAGAGAGGGGTAAGGATGTCTCCTCCAGGAAACGGGATATTGCAATGATCAGCAGGGAGCATATAGTAGATCCCGACAGCAATTACTGCTTTGGAGAAGGTGGCGCCGGTACCTTTTCAGACGGGAAACTCTATACAAGATCAAAAAAGAGGGGAGACAATACCCGCGTATTACAGCTGCTTTGCCTGCATGGTGCGAATAGGAACATACTTTATGAAGCTCATCCTCATCTTGGCACGGACAAACTTCCGGGTATCATTGCCGGAATACGGGGGTCAATAATTGACGCCGGCGGATTAATACTTTTCGGTAAGAGGGTATCAGACCTTATTATTGAAAGTAATATTGTTAAAGGTGTAAAAACTTCTGACGGCGAAACATTTTTCTCTGACAGGGTGATACTGGCAACAGGTCATTCCTCGCGGGATATTTATGAATTGCTATTCAGAAGCAAGGTGGAACTTGAAGCCAAGTCATTTGCCGCCGGTGTAAGGGTTGAGCATCCACAGGAGCTTATTGACAGGATACAGTACCATGGCAGCAGTCGCGGTGAATATCTTCCCGCTGCTTCTTACAATCTTGTAAGGCAGGTTGACGGGAGAGGAGTTTACTCTTTTTGCATGTGCCCCGGTGGATTCATAGTGCCATCAGCAACATCACCAGGAGAGGTAGTTGTAAATGGAATGTCACCTAGCGGAAGAAACTCCCCATATGCAAACTCCGGGATAGTAGTTGAGATAAGGGTTGAAGACTATATAAATAAATATAAAAGCAGTGGCGAAATAGCCGGTATTAAAATGCAGGAAGAACTTGAAGCAAGTTCATGGGATGCGGGAGGCAAAACTCAGGTTGCCCCGGCGCAAAGGCTCACAGATTTTGTTAACGGAACATTTTCACCGACCTTGCCGCGTTCCTCATATTTTCCCGGTATAGTATCTTCCCCAGTTCATCAGTGGCTGCCACCCTTCATAAGTGAAAGGCTTAGAGCGGGATTCAGGCAGTTCGGTGAATTGATGAAAGGATATCTCACAAATGAAGCCATAGTAACTGCAGTAGAATCAAGAACATCATCACCTGTCCGGATTCCAAGAAACGAAATGACACTTGAACATAAAAGTGTTAAAGGGCTCTACCCCTGCGGTGAGGGTTCAGGGTATTCAGGTGGAATAGTCTCTTCTGCTGTTGATGGTATCAGGGTTGCCGAGGCAATTGCAGGTTTACCTGGCCGGCTCGATCTCGAGAACGGTAAATGAATCTTTTTTCATATTCCTGGTTCCCTCTATCCTGTCGGCGACTGAGATATAAATTTTGTGTGTAAGTCTGTCAATTGTTATTGTCCTTGCACCCGCCTTGGTGGGCAGGTTTTCGGCAACGCTGTAACGGTCTGCACTTTCCTGCCTTATCACAGTAAGTGTTCCTTCACCGTTTGAAGCATAAATCCTTTTTGTAACTGCGTCAAAAGCAACACCATCACACCCGTCTCCAATAGGTACGGTTGTGATCACTTTACCGGCAACAAGGTCACTTACGACCATAAGCTTGTTACCGCAAACTGAAAAAAGCCTGTTGTTTTCGTTATCAAGTGCTAGTCCGCTGGGCTCTTCACCCGGGGCAATCGACCAGGTTCTTTCAACCTTCAGTGTCTTTGCGTTTATAACAGCAATTTCACTCTTGTCTTCAATATTAACATAGATCCTGCCTTTTCCATCCGACTGGGGAAATTCTGGTTTTCCTGAAAGCATTATGCTTCCCTTCACTTTATTGTCTTTTGCACTGATAACAGTCGCGTTAGCAGTGCGACCATTGAAAACAAATACCTGCCTGGAATACTCGTCATATAGTATCGCATCAGGATTTTTTCCCGTTACCTGTACAGTGGCTATATCTTTAAGTGTCTTAAGATCAACTATCTTTACCGAAGAATCCCTTCCACATGATATGAAAGCCTTGTTAAGATCATTTGCAACGGCTATTCCATGCACACCATTGGTCCCATATATTACTGCCTTTTCTTCTCCTGTTTTCAGGTCAACAACATTTACCCTCGTTCCATGAGATACAAAAAGCCTGTTACCAGGGTTATCAACCGAAAGATAATCCCATCCATCGTCACCTGTCAGGTGGAAGATCCTTGAGATTTTGTATTCTGAAGTCCTGGGCTGGCTAAATATGAAGCTGGCTGATGCCAGGAGCATTAATGCGGTAAATACTGTAAGTTTTTTCATGGATCATTTTTTTATGAATAGACAATCTTTAATGATCTCTTATTCCACTTTGGTTATTTATTGCCGTTTATCATCCCTGAAACAACTCCTTTTGCCTTTCCCAGGTCTGCTGATATTACCCCGGCGATGTGTATAAGAACAAAGGCATAAACAGCCCACTGGCAAGCCCCGTGAAATTCCTTGATGCTGTGATTCAGTTCCCTTGAAATACCAAGATTTCTTCCGAAAGCGAGCATCAGGCCAGTAACTGCCATGATTATGATTAACAGGTAAAACAATGAATATGTAATCCTTACAGCCAGGTAATGCCTGTACAGATCCCTGTTTTCTTTATCCTCCCTGTACCTTGCAAGCGCTGATTTCATCTTTGCTGTCGCCCTTTCACCTGCAGGCAGTGTTAACTCACCTGCTATCCTGAATAACAGCAGCAATGCAATTGAAATACCAAGGTATTTATGAAGGTCCCATAACTGGTCGTCGAAATGGTGGGCAAGGAAGAATGCCTGCCTGTCGTCGATAGTGATGCCCTGGTCCTTTAGCTGGGCCTGTACGGGCTTTGCATTTCTTGAGGGATTCAGAAGTGTGGCATTCAGCAGGACAGTAACAATTGAAAGTGTTATCAGGATAAAGGTAAGCCAGTGCCATATCCTTATCAGCGCCGGATGATTCTGAAGAAATGGATTACCATTATTTACTGTTTGTGCTTCATTTTGTGACATATTTCTGCTTGTTTAAAGTTTCACTTATTATTTCTGAATTTTCACTCTGTGTTCTTCCTCGCAAACTCGGATAGGACAATCGAGGTCGCCATTCCGGCATTCAGTGATTCAATGCCTTTACCTGAAATCGAAAATGACGGAATTGTTACCCGGTCGCTGACAAACGGAAGCAATTCCCCGGAAATTCCTTTTGATTCATTGCCAATCAGTATTATTCCCCTTTTCTCCGGTGAAACATCATATAATGAATTACCCTCAAGAAGAGTACCATAAATCCTTATACCATTGCTGGAACACAGGGACAGGTAATCTTTCAATGGAGTATACCTGACTGTAACACTCAGAAATGCCCCCATTGTTGCCTGTATTACCTTCGGGTTATAAACATCTACACAATTATCCGAACATATTACACTGCGGATTCCGAACCAGGCAGCAGCTCTTATAATGGTACCCAGGTTGCCCGGGTCCTGGATGAAATCGAGTGCAACAAAGTATTCCCCGTCAGCTGGAAGAGCCGGTGATGTATTTTCCTCCATTGCAACAACAACCATGGCATTGTGCGGGGTTGTGAGAGATGAAACCTTCTTCAGTTCCTCGTAGCTAACGGGAACGACCTCGGTGCAGCTTGCGAGCTGATCATTTGTCAGCCCGTTTATGAATTCAGGTTTTGCAATAAGGGAGATTACTTTAAGACCAGAGGATAGAACTTCCCTTACAATTTTATCGCCTTCGATAATGAAAAGCCGCTCATCTTCACGGTTCTTCCTCTTCTGAAGTGATAGCAGGAGCTTGATTTTTCCTTTACTAAGCATCAGGCAGTTATATATTCGTATACAAATCTAATCCTCATTTTCTAATTACATTCATCTGTGCGTCCTTTTTAATATGCGTTTCACCGGTGTGGCTGATGTTTCTGAGCTTTTCATCTTTGAATTATATTGATATATTTGTGTATATCATTATACGGCGGGCTTTTGGGACATTCTCCGGAAAATAAAGGAAGACTTCGGTTGCTGCATATCCTGTTTATGCCTGTGATAGTAATGTTCCTTTTTTCATGCAACCCTACCAAGTATGTCCCGGAAGGTGAAACACTCCTCGATTTTAACTTTGTGAAGATCAACAGGGAAAGTGTCAAGAAAGAAGATGTTGATCCCTACATCAAACAGAAACCGAACAAGCGGATCTTTGGTGCAAGGTTTCACCTTGGGCTCTATAACCTCTCAAAAATCGATAAGAACAATGGTTTCAATAACTGGCTCAGGAAGATCGGTGAGGAACCGGTTATCTTCGACCCATATGCCACTACCAAATCGAAGGAACAGATTAAAGCCTACCTTTCTTCAAAGGGCTATTTTGACGGTTCGGTTATGGAGACTATTGAGATAGCAAACAGGAAAACCAAGGTTTATTTCAATATCGACCTGAACCGTCCGTATACAATAAAGGATATTTCATACCAGATCGAGGACACGGTTGTTGCAAAGCTGGTTTACATGGATACCACGAACTGTGCTATTATCCGCGGTAAGCCATACGACCAGGATATACTGCAGTCGGAGAGGAGCAGGGTTGAAAGATTTGTCAGGGACCAGGGTTTCTACAATTTCTCCGGTGAAAATATAAACTACCGCGTCGACAGTACAATCGGAAACAGGCAGGTAAAAGTTGACTACCAGGTTAGAAGCTATCACAGACCCGGACCAGGCAACAGCCAGGTGCCACTGCCATACAGGCAATACAGGATAAGGAATATTTTTATATATCCCGATTATATTCCGCGAGACGTGCTGGCTGGAGGCGATGAGTACCAGAAGACTCTTGATACCACTTTTTACGAAGGATATTATTTTATTTCAAACCAGAAACGAACATCAGTCAAATATGATGTTATAATTCATTCACTTTATTTAAAGCCGGGAACCATATTCAATGTAAGCAACACAGAAGTAAGCCATAACAGGCTTATGGCACTCAGGACCTACAGGCTGGCAAACATAATTTACGGGGAACTTCCCGATTCGGCAGCTAAAGGATATAGCCAGCTCGATTGCGTTATACAGCTTACACCAATGAGCAGGCAGTCCTTCTCGGTTGAGCTTGAGGGAACAAACTCCGGAGGTAACCTTGGCGGGGCGCTTAACTTTATCTATCAGAACAAGAATCTCTTCCGTGGTGCTGAACAGTTCAATATGAAATTGAAAGGTGCTTATGAGACATTTTCAAAGGATTCGGCCGGGGTGCGAAGGACAACCAGGGAATTGGGTGTTGAATCTTCTTTAAGGCTGCCTAAATTCTTTATCCCTTTCCTCGAAAGCGAAAATTTCATAAAGAAGTATAACCCGATGACAACAATACAGGTCGCGTTTAACTACCAGCACCTGCCTGTTTATACACGTACAATCGCAAATGCTTCAATGGGCTACCAGTGGAAGGCAGGACCTTACAGTTCACACCTGGTAAACCCGATACAGATGAACATGGTTAAGATCCCTGAAATAGATCGTAATTACTATACCAGGGTCATCCAGAATTCAAATTACCTTATAAACAGTTACAAGGATGTGCTAATCGCAGGCGCGGCATACAGCTATGTATTCACAAACCAGAAGCTGAAAAAATCAAAGGACTACTGGGTGATTCATGCAACAGCCGAGACTTCAGGAAACCTTCTTGGTGCCCTTATGAAACTGACAAATGCCGATTTACACACAGATACCCTTACCAGTTACTATACACTTTTCGGCCAGCCCTTCGCACAGTTTTTCAAGTCTGATATTGATGTCCGTTACAACCGTATTATAAATGAAGTAAGTTCTTTTGTCTACAGGGCTTTTATTGGTGTCGGTATTCCATATAAGAACTCTTCAGCCATGCCTTTTGAAAAGCAGTATTTCGAAGGCGGGGCAAACGGTATAAGGGGATGGCAGGTAAGGTCGCTGGGTCCGGGCTCATATGTTCCTTCTAGTTCTGTTTACACTAACCAGACAGGTGATATAAAGCTTGAGACCAACCTTGAGTACCGATTTAAACTATTCAGCATACTTGAAGGAGCTACCTTCGTGGATGCCGGGAATATTTGGGCAATCAAGAAAGATGCCGACAGGCCGGGTGCCCAGTTCAGGTTTAATAAGTTTTACAATGATATTGCTGTTGGAACGGGTCTTGGTCTTCGTTTCGACCTTTCATTCGTAATCCTCAGGGGTGATCTTGGTTTAAAACTGAGAGACCCGAGATATTCCGGGTCTGAAAGCTGGCTTTTTAACCGCCGCTTCAACCTTCACGAAGATCTTGCCCTTGTTATAGCCATTGGTTATCCGTTCTGATACTTTCTGTTTTACAGGGACTTCTCTTGACTTCACTGTTTTTTTTGACTAATTTGCAGACAGTCGCGCTGTAAATTTAATGTCGTTATATTTTAAGAAACTTCTCGAAAAGGCGGGTTTCAGGAGAAGTGAAAAAAGGGCCTCTTTTATTCTTATGGTCCTGGTATCGCTTCTTATCCTGGGAAGGATACTTTTTACTCCCGGACCTGTAAAAATAATTAGTTCCGAACCTCTTGTCGTGGAATCCGAACCGCCTGTTTCAGGACACAGGGAAAGCAACAATTTCACTTTATTCAGATTTGACCCCAATAAGGCTGGCGGTGAACAGCTGAAATTGCTGGGGATTCCTGAAAGGCAGGTTAAAATGATTTTGAATTACAGGAATAAAGGGGGCAATTTTAAAAGTGGATCAGACCTGTCGAGGATTTATGGATTCGACACAGTATTATTAGCTAAGCTGCTTCCGTATATATGTATTGATACAACAACATTTTCTGCCAGTAGGGGGAAACACCAGGAAAGAGAGGAAAGCAGGAAGGCTGCTTATAAGATAATCATAACTGACCTCAACAGCTGCGATTCGGCTGAACTGGAGCGACTTCCGGCAATAGGACCGGTGCTTGCTTCCAGGATAATCAGGTATCGTAAACTGCTTGGTGGATATTGTAATAAAAGTCAACTTTCAGAAGTCTATGGAATGTCTGATTCAATCATGATCAGGATTGAACCTCTTATTATGGTTAAGAGCGACAGTGTAAGGAAGACTGACCTGAACACTGCTGGTTATAAGGCACTTGCCAGGCATCCTTACCTTACGCGATACGAGGTGCAGTCGATTCTCAAATTCCGGAGCCTGGCCGGTCACATTGACAGTATTGGTCAGCTTGTAAGAAACGGGATACTTGATTCAGCGAAAGCGGAAAGGATAAGTCCTTATTTCATAATAGTAAAGCCCTCTCACTGAGGCCTGTATAAATCGATTAAAAATTAACAGAATATGATGGCTGCTTTAACCCTGCATTAACAATTCTTATTTCTGATTAAGAAACTATTTTCCGTTATTTGCAGAATAACCCGGGGGAGACCGGACAGTACTCCTCCAACTATTAAGAGCCATGAAAATCAAAAGATTCAACCTACTGATTGCAGGACTGTTGCTATCGTTGTTATCAAATGCTGCAACGATAAACAGGGCCGATACTCTCAAGCCCCACATAACGGCAGTGAGAGTCGAAAAGCCAATTAAAATAACCGGAAAGCTTGATGATCCGCAGTGGATTAAGGCTATGCCAGTATCGCTGAATTATGAAATGCGACCAGGCGAAAACACACCGGCAAAGTTAAGAACAGAAGCCATGGTGATGTTCGACAACGAAAACCTTTATATTGGTTTCAGATGCCAGGATACCTTACCAAATAGCATCAGGGCTAACCTTACTGACCGCGATAAGATGTTTAATGATGATTATGTAATTGTTACTATTGATACATACAACGACTACCAGAGGGGATTTGAATTAGCTGTAAACCCGTTTGGCATCCAGGGTGACCTTCTTATGATGGGAGGATCTGAAGATGTTTCCTATGATATGGTCTGGATTTCTGCCGCATCCAAAAATGCTGATGGCTGGTGTGCCGAGATGGTGATTCCATTCCGCTCTCTCTCATTCTCTTCTGCAGATGAGCAGAAGTGGACCATATCCTTTCTGAGGAATGTTCCCAGGAACAACAGGTACATGCTTACATGGACACCTTATGACAGGAATAATCCAAGCTATCTCGCCCAGGGTGGCATCCTTGAGGGTATCAAAGGCATAACTCCCGGAAAATCATTGGGGATTCTTCCTTATACTATGATCCAGCAGACAGGCAGCAGGCAGGATGTTTCAGATCCTGAATCACCTCTTAAAGCTGCCAGCATTAAAGCCAGGGTGGGTGGTGGTATCGATTTTGCCCCGGGACCGAATACAATGATAAATGCGGTTATTAACCCCGATTTCAGCCAGATTGAATCGGATGCAGGACAGATCAGCGTCAACACAACATTCGCACTTTATTACCCGGAGAAGAGACCGTTCTTTATGTCGGGAATGGACCTTGTTCAGACCCCTATGTATTATTCAAGGACAATTAATGATCCATTATACGCCGGTAAGATAAACGGCAAGGCCGGAAAGCTATCTTATCTTGCTCTTCTTGCAAATGACAGGAATACGGCAGTAACAGTGCCAGGGGAAGAAGAGAGTAACACTGTAACCTCAACTCTCGATTCCTATGCAGGTGTCGGGAGGATAAGGTACGACCTGGGCAATGAGAATTTCTTCGGTGGGCTCCTGCTAACCAGGAACATCAAGGATGCACATAACTATGTGGGTGGCCTCGACTGGAATTTCAAATTCTGGAAGAACTGGTACTGGTCGGGTGAACTCTTCCTTAGTTCAACGAGAGAGCTGAATGATACAACACTTTTCAATTATGCCAGGGAGCTTGGTTCAACCGGTCATGATGCTGCTTTCAATGGCGAAAAATATATTGGAACGGGAATACATCTTGCGCTCACAAGGGCAGGAAGAAACTATACTTTCTCGCTGGTGCAGAATAATTTTTCTCCCACCTACCAGACCTATAACGGTATGTTTCCTGAAGTGAACAGCAAACAGAGCTACATGCAGCACAGGTATACTTTCCATATTAATAAGAAATATATTCAGAATGTCAGGCTTACATCGATGTTCCAGCTCAGCTACAATTTCGACAGAGTGTATAAGGGCTTTGTTTTTCAGCCTGGGGCGGCGGTGAATTTGATAGGCCAGACATTTATAAGCTATTCCTACCTGGTGTCTAATAATGAGCGTTTCAGGAACCATCTTTTCACTGGGGTAAACAGGGGGATGATTAATTTCCAGACAACTCCCGTTAAGGGTATTTCAGCAGGCCTGTTTGTTCAGACAGGAAGGTTTATCTACAGGTCAGATGATCCTACTTTGGGTAAGGGATATGATATTACCTCAGAGCTGGAACTGGAACCGTTCTCGAGGCTTAAACTTTCATTCAGCTGGTCGGCAGCGAAGCTTAGGGACCTTCAGTCGGGCGATAAGTTTTACGACGGTCATATTATAAGGAACATTACATCCTTTCAGTTTACTAAAAAACTCTTCCTCAGGAATATATGTGAATATAATACGTTCAGCAAGGGGTTCAGTGTTTACCCGCTCGTCAGTTACAGGTTCAATGCCTTCACAATGTTTTGTGCAGGTATGACAAGGGACTATACTGATTATGACCGGCCTGATTATGCATTTACAACAACCGGTTACCAGTATTTTGTGAAGCTGCAGTACCTTTTCAGTCTGTAGATTGATCTCTGGAAAGAAGTATATATTAACATGGATTGAAGAGGTTATTATTTGTCTGGCTTAATGAAACTTAGTGACTTCGTGCCTTAGTGGCTAAGTTTTTTGCCACCAAGACTCCAGGGCACAAAGGCGCACAAAGGATTGGAATCAATACCTGGTTTTCAGCCCACCTGGGGAGACATATTTTCTCAACCAGGATTATGTTGATTTAATTTGTTCTTTTAATTGAAAAAGATTAAATTTAATAGGTGGAAAAAACTGTAATTCTCAGGGTATCAAAATCAAAAAATCAGTTAAAAACAGGGTATATGAATAAATTATCGCCTTAAAAGTTTTGAAAAGAATTTTAATGTTCTTAAATTTGCGCCTCGATTAAAAACAGAAACAGAGATTATGATTATTGTACCGATCAAAGAGGGCGAAAACATTGAAAGAGCTTTAAAAAAGTTCAAGCGTAAATTTGAAAAGACGGGTGTGATTCGTGAATTACGTTCACGTCAGGCTTATACGAAGCCTTCAGTGCGCCGCAGGGAAGAGATCAAGAAGGCTATGTACGTTCAGAAGATGCAGCAGAGCGAAGAGTAGTCGCCGCTGTTTCTTACATATTTATAATCTTAACTTCGGGTTCCTTTATGGAACATCTGGAATCGTTCCTACAGTATCTGCTTGTAGAAAAGCGGTATTCCAAACATACAATCCTTTCATACCGAAACGATCTGGGGCAGTTCAGTGCTTTTCTTGGCACTATTGAGCATTCAGCCCGGGAACAGGATATTTCATCTGCTGAGGTGAGGGCATGGATAGTAAGCCTCATGAACGGCGGGATGAGTGCCGTGTCTGTTCACAGGAAGATATCGAGCCTGAGGATCTACTTCAGGTGGATGCGTAAGGAAGGGATCGTTTCAAACAATCCAATGGATAAAGTTGTATTGCCGAAAAGGAAGAAGACTCTCCCTGTGTTTGTAGGGGAAGATTCGCTTGACACCCTTCTCGACAAGGTTGAATTCGGGACTGACTTCAACGGGGTGAGGGACCGGACCCTCATTGAGATGTTTTATCTCACGGGGATACGAAGGGCTGAGCTGATAGGGCTGAGGGTGGAGGATGTTGATATTAATGAAGGACTGATAAAGGTGACCGGTAAGAGGAACAAGCAGAGAATAATTCCTTTGATTGATTCATTCAGGCCAGGGCTTAAGCAGTACCTTGAACTTAGAAGCACGGTGCCCGGGGCAGGGGAGGAACCATGGTTTTTTCTTACAGGTTCGGGAAAACAGCTTTATGATAAATTTGTTTATACTGTTGTAAAGAGATACCTCTCGATGGTAACTACGATTGAAAAGAGAAGTCCCCATGTATTGCGTCATACCTTTGCGACGCATATGCTTAATCATGGTGCTGATCTCAATTCAATAAAGGAGTTGCTGGGACATGCGAATCTCTCTGCAACGCAGGTATATACTCACAATACATTTGAGAAGCTTAAGAAAGTTTACAAACAGGCTCATCCAAGAGCATAACTAAAAACAGGAGGTAGATATGAACATTCAGATTCATTCTGTGAGGTTTGACGCCGACAAAAAACTGATCGATTTTGTACATCAGAAACTCACTAAACTGACACAGTACGGCGAAGCCATTGTAAGTGCCGAGGTATACCTCAGGCTTGACAATGACCAGGAGCGTGAAAACAAGATCACGGAAATCAAGCTGGAATATCCGAAAGGGCCTCTTTTTGCAAGGAAACAGAGTAAGTCATTTGAAGAGTCGACTGACCAGGCAATTGATGCGCTTAAAAAGCAGATTACCAGGCATAAAGAAAAGATGAAAGGGGTATAGGAAACCTGTTAGTAAAAATATTTAAAATTAATTTGTTAATTAATAATTTAAATTCATACATTTGCAAACCGATTTTTAAGGGTGAAATATGCCCGGTCGGGACGTTCTTTAAAATGCCGATGTAGCTCAGTTGGCCAGAGCAGCTGATTTGTAATCTGCAGGTCGGGGGTTCGAATCCCTTCATCGGCTCTTGAAGATATTGTAAATGTGTGTCTTAAGAGAAAACTCTGTTTTTTGGGGAGATACCAAAGTGGCCAACTGGGGCAGACTGTAAATCTGCTGGAGAATTCCTTCGTAGGTTCGAATCCTGCTCTCCCCACAAAAAACAGTGTTAACCGTTACAGGTTTTATTGTAAAAAATGTACGGTCTCTTTCGGGCAATAAAAGGCGGGAGTAGCTCAGTTGGTAGAGCATCAGCCTTCCAAGCTGAGGGTCGCGGATTCGAGCTCCGTCTCCCGCTCAATTTTGATGCCAGAGTAGCTCAGGGGTAGAGCACTTCCTTGGTAAGGAAGGGTCAGGGGTTCAATTCCCTCTCCGGCTCAACTGAAATTATTAAAAGAAAACAGATATAGATAAACCAAATTTAATACGCTTGTAGTTATGGCAAAAGAAAATTTGAAAGGGTGAAACCCCATGTGAATATTGGTACAATTGGTCACGTTGACCATGGAAAAACGACTCTTACCGCCGCTATCACAATGGTCCTTGCAAAAAAAGGTCTTTCTGAGGTCAGGGATTTTGATTCAATCGACAATGCTCCTGAAGAAAAAGAAAGAGGTATTACCATTAACACCGCTCACGTTGAGTATCAGACAGAAAATCGTCACTATGCCCACGTTGACTGCCCTGGCCACGCCGACTATATCAAAAACATGGTTACTGGTGCTGCCCAGATGGACGGAGCTATTCTTGTTGTTGCTGCAACTGATGGTCCCATGCCGCAGACACGTGAACATATCCTTCTTGCTCACCAGGTGAACGTTCCGAAAATCCTCGTTTTCATGAACAAGGTTGACCTTGTTGAGGATGAAGAACTTCTTGACCTTGTTGAGATGGAAGTACGTGACCTTCTGAACTTCTACAAATTCGACGGTGACAACGCTCCTGTTGTTCGCGGTTCAGCTCTCGGTGCAATGCACGGTGAAGCAAAATGGGAAGATAAAGTTGTTGAACTTATGCAGCATGTTGATGCATATATTCCTATTCCTCCGCGTGAAAACGAAAAACCATTCCTGATGCCGGTTGAAGACGTGTTCTCAATCACAGGTCGTGGTACAGTTGCAACCGGTCGTATTGAAACCGGAGTTGTTCTTACTGGTGACGAACTTGAAATGATCGGTCTTGGCGCTGCTAAGAAGCGTACAGTATGTACCGGTGTTGAAATGTTCCGTAAGATCCTCGACAGGGGTGAAGCTGGTGACAACGTAGGTCTTCTCCTCCGCGGTGTTGACAAGAAAGAGATCAAAAGAGGTATGGTTCTTGCAAAGCCGGGTTCAATTACCCCGCATACCAAGATCAAAGCTGAGGTTTATGTTCTTAAGAAAGAAGAAGGTGGACGTCATACTCCATTCCATAATAAATATCGTCCTCAGTTCTATATCAGGACACTTGATATTACCGGTGAGATCACTCTTCCGGAGGGAACAGAAATGGTTATGCCTGGTGATAACGTAACTATCACAGTCGACCTTATCTACCCAGTAGCTATCAACGTTGGTCTTCGTTTCGCTATCCGTGAAGGTGGCAGAACCGTAGGTGCCGGCGCTGTAACAGGGATACTCGAATAAGATACAGTATAATGTAATGTAGAAACGCGGTTAAACGCGTTTCTACAAATTACACGGGTGTAGCTCAGTTGGTAGAGCACTGGTCTCCAAAACCAGGTGTCGGGAGTTCGAGTCTCTCCTCCCGTGCGATAATTATAACAGTAAAAATGAAAATTAAAACATACTTCCAGGAGGCCTATACTGAGCTTATTCATAAGGTTACGTGGCCTACATGGAGCGAACTGCAGAACAGCGCCACACTCGTTATGGTGGCTACCCTGATTCTTGCTCTTATCGTTGCTGCAATGGACTTTTCATTCAGCAGGATAATGCAGTTAATTTACAGTTTATTGTACTAACAAGGAAAGAAATTCCGATGACTGAGAATGTAAAGAAGTGGTATGTGCTTCGGGCCATCGGCGGGAAAGAAAAGAAGGTAAAGGAGTACATAGATAATGAAGTTGCACGACTTAAACTTCAGGATCTTGTCTCACAGGTTCTTATTCCCACCGAAAAGGTTTACCAGATACGCTCCGGAAAGAAAATCAGCAAGGAAAGAACTTTCTTTCCCGGCTATGTTCTTGTTGAAGCCACACTTGTTGGTGAGGTACCTCACCTTTTAAGGAATATACCCAACGTACTCGGGTTCCTTGGATCACACGACGGAGAACCTGTTCCCCTCAGGAAATCGGAAATAAACAGGATACTCGGTAAGGTTGATGAACTGAATGCAAGCGACGAGGAAATAAATGTTCCATTCTTTGTCGGCGAATCAGTTAAGGTCATCGACGGCCCGTTCAACAGCTTTACTGGTATTATCGAAGAGGTTAACGAGGAGAAGAAAAAGCTTAAGGTAATGGTTAAAATCTTTGGTAGAAAAACACCACTTGAGCTTAGTTTTATGCAGGTAGAGAAGGAAAACTAAATAAAGATATTGACAGCTGTAATATTCATAATGCTTCCTGAATAGCTGTCATGTACTCGCAATAAATAAGCAAATTTAAAATTATGGCAAAAGAAGTTGCTGGAATTATCAAGTTACAGATTCGTGGCGGAGGAGCCAACCCGTCCCCACCTGTAGGTCCCGCACTGGGATCAAAAGGTGTGAACATCATGGATTTCTGTAAGCAGTTCAATGCCAGGACCCAGGACAAAGCTGGAAAAGTTATACCGGTTGTTATCACTGTATACGCTGACAAAACATTTGACTTCGTTACAAAAACACCTCCGGTTGCTGTTCAGCTTCTTGAAGTTTCAAGATCAAAGAAAGGTTCAGCCGAACCCAACAGGGAGAAGGTTGCACAAGTTACCTGGGACCAGGTTAAGGCCATTGCCAAAGAAAAAATGGAAGACCTGAACTGTTTTACTCTTGAATCCGCTATGAGAATGGTAGCTGGTACTGCAAGAAGCATGGGGATTACCGTCAAGGGGAATTCCCTGATAAAATTTAATTGAATCAAAAATGACTAAACTTACCAAAAATCAGAAGCTTGCCGCTGAGAAACTCGACAGGAACAAGCTTTACACGTTGACTGAGGCATCACAACTTGTTAAGGATATCACCAAAACAAAGTTCGATGCTTCCATAGATTGGATGTAAGGTTAGGTATAGATCCACGTAAATCGAACCAGATGGTTCGTGGCGTTGTCTCACTTCCTCACGGAACAGGCAAATCAACGAGAGTTCTCGTGCTTTGTACTCCCGATAAGGTTGCTGAAGCAACAGAAGCCGGTGCCGACTTCGTAGGTCTCGACGACTATGTCGACAAGATCAAAGCAGGCTGGACCGATGTGGATGTTATCATAACCATGCCATCCGTAATGGGTAAGGTCGGTCAGCTTGGTAGAATACTCGGTCCTCGCGGACTTATGCCAAACCCGAAAAGTGGTACTGTAACCATGGAAATCGGTAAGGCTGTCAAAGAGGTGAAGCAGGGGAAGATTGATTTCAAAGTAGACAAAAGCGGAATCATTCATGCCTCTATCGGAAAGGTCTCATTCGAGCCCCAGAAGATCGTTGATAATGCCAGGGAGTTTATCTCAATGGTAAATAAACTTAAACCCGCTGCTGCTAAAGGAACCTACATCAAAAGTATTTTCCTCTCAAGCACTATGAGCATGGGTATTAAGATCGATCCTAAAGGTCTGGATGAATAACAATTAAAACTCGAAGGAATTATGAGACGTGAAGAAAAAAATGCGATCATCGACAGCCTCACTCAGAAATTAAAGGAATACGACCACTTTTATCTGACTGATATTGCTCAGCTTAATGCTGCTGATACAAGCGATCTAAGGAGAAAGTGCTTTGAACAAGACATAAAACTTGTTGTTGTTAAAAACACACTCCTCAAGAGAGCTCTCCAGCAGACTGAAGGTAACTTTGAAGAACTGTTCCCAGTTCTTAATGGTACTACGTCCATCATGTTCACAAACTCCGGAAACGTTCCTGCTAAACTTATTAAGGAATTCCGTAAAGGACATGATAAGCCTGTTCTGAAGGGCGCTTACGTTCAGGAGTCTATCTATGTTGGCGACAATATGCTCGATGCACTTGTTTCCATCAAAACAAAGAACGAACTCATCGGCGACGTTATCCTGCTTCTGCAGTCACCCGCCAAGAACGTTATCTCCGCTCTGCAGTCTGGTGGTAATAAATTACATGGTGTTCTCGAAACACTGTCAAAAAAAGAAGAATAATAAAGTATAATCAATTCTAAAATCAATAAAAATGGCAGATCTTAAGAAATTTGCAGAAGAACTGGTCAGCTTAACAGTTAAGGAAGTTAGCGAACTTGCCAAAATACTTAAAGATGAGTATGGCATCGAACCCGCAGCAGCAGCAGTAGCAGTAGCAGGCCCCGCAGCAGGAGCAGCAGCACCAGCAGCTGAAGAGAAATCAAAATTCGACGTGATCCTTAAGAACGCAGGCGGTCAGAAACTCCAGATCGTTAAACTGGTGAAAGACATCACCGGCCTTGGTCTTAAAGAAGCTAAAGCAGTAGTTGACGCTGCCCCGGCTCCCGTTAAGGAAGGTGTTACAAAAGACGAAGCTGAAGCAATTAAAAATCAGTTAGTAGAAGCAGGAGCTGAAGTTGAACTTAAATAAGTTATACCTGATACCGGGTTATAGGTTTAGTTCCGGAATTTTCCGGGACTAAGCCTTTTTATCTATTTAATTATAAGTTCACTTAATCCTATAGTAAATGTCTTCAAAAAATAACGAAAGAATAAGTTTTGCATCCAGGAAGGATCAGCTTGATTATCCTGATTTTCTGGAAGTTCAATTGAAGTCTTTCTGCGAGTTTTTCCAGCTCGGAACAACTCCGGAGAACAGGAAGAAAGAGGGACTTTTCAAGGTCTTCAATGAAAATTTCCTGATAACGGATACAAGAAACAATTTCGTTCTAGAATTTCTTGATTATTCTATCGACCCGCCACGCTATACAATCGAGGAATGTATTGAACGTGGTCTTACTTTCAGCGTACCACTGAAAGCTAAACTGAAACTGTATTGCACTGATCCTGAACACGAGGACTTTGATACAGTTATCCAGGACGTATATCTTGGTACAGTACCTTACATGACAGAAAGAGGTACCTTCGTAATAAACGGTGCTGAAAGAGTAGTTGTCTCACAGCTGCACCGTTCACCAGGCGTTTTCTTCGGTCAGAGCGTTCACGCAAACGGTACTAAACTCTATTCCGCAAGGATTATTCCTTTCAAAGGATCGTGGATTGAGTTCGCAACCGACATCAATAACGTGATGTACGCCTACATCGACAGGAAGAAGAAACTCCCGGTGACAACACTTCTGAGAGCTATCGGCTTCGAGAGTGACAAGGAGATCCTCGAGATCTTCAACCTCGCCGAAGAGCACAAAGTGTCAAAAACCAATGTGAAGAAACTTACAGGAAGAAAACTTGCTGCAAGGGTTCTTAAAACATGGGTTGAAGACTTCGTTGACGAGGATACCGGTGAAGTAGTATCCATTGAACGTAATGAAGTCATTCTTGACAGGGAAACAGTGATTGAATCCGAACATGTCGACCTTATTGTCGATTCAGGCGCCAAAACCATCCTCCTTCACAAGGAAGATATCAGCCTTTCGGATTATGCAATAATATATAACACCCTGCAGAAAGATCCCTGCAACTCCGAGAAGGAAGCGGTTATCTATATCTACCGCCAGCTCAGGAATGCAGAGCCGCCCGACGAGGCAACTGCAAGGGACGTGATCGACAAGCTCTTCTTCTCCGACAAGAGGTATGACCTCGGTGAAGTTGGACGCTACAGGATCAATAAGAAACTCGGCCTTAATACCGATCCTAATGTTAAGATCCTTACAAAAGAGGATATAATTAAGATCATCGGCTACCTTATCGAACTTATTAACTCAAAAACTGATATCGACGATATCGACCACCTGAGCAACAGGAGAGTTCGTACAGTTGGTGAACAGCTTTACGCACAGTTCGGTGTAGGTCTTGCCAGGATGGCCAGGACAATACGTGAAAGGATGAACGTAAGGGATAACGAGGTGTTTACCCCGGTTGACCTTATCAATTCAAAAACCCTTTCATCTGTAATAAATTCATTCTTCGGTACAAACCAGCTCTCACAGTTCATGGACCAGACCAACCCTCTGGCCGAGATGACACACAAACGCCGTATGTCAGCCCTCGGTCCTGGTGGTCTCTCAAGGGAAAGAGCAGGCTTCGAAGTGCGCGACGTTCACTATACACATTACGGACGTCTCTGCCCGATAGAAACACCTGAAGGACCTAACATCGGTCTTATTTCCTCACTCTGTGTGTATGCGAAGATCAACGACCTCGGATTTATAGAAACTCCTTACAGGAAGGTTGATGATGGTGCAGTTGATTTCGGTAAAGACGGAGTTGTATGGCTCAGCGCCGAGGAAGAAGAAGAAAAGAAAATAGCCCAGGCAAATGCCCCGCTCCAGAAAGATGGCAAATTTGCCGAATCAAGGGTTAAGTGCAGGTATGAAGCCGACTATCCAAACGAGGAACCGACAAATGTCGACCTTATGGACGTTGCTCCAAACCAGATTGCTTCAATAGCAGCTTCACTAATCCCCTTCCTTGAGCACGACGACGCAAACAGAGCCCTTATGGGTTCAAACATGATGCGCCAGGCCGTTCCCCTTATCAATCCTGAATCACCAATTGTGGGTACAGGACTTGAAGGACAGGTGATCAGGGACAGCCGTATTCTTTATGTTGCTGAAGGTGACGGTGTTGTTGAATTTGTTGACGCAAACGAAATAGTAATAAGGTATACACGTACCGACGAGGAGAAATTCGTCAGCTTCGATGACGATATCAAACGTTATATACTTCCCAAGTACAAGAAAACCAACCAGAACACCTGTATAAACATCGTTCCTGTTGTAAGGAAGGGTGAAAAGGTTAAGAAAGGACAGGTACTCACTGAAGGTTACGGTACAAAGGGCGGTGAACTCGCACTTGGAAGAAACCTCAAAGTGGCATTCATGCCATGGAAAGGTTACAACTTTGAAGATGCTATAGTTATCTCTGAAAAAGTTGTCCAGGAAGATATGTTCACCTCAGTTCATATTGATGAATACCTTCTTGAAGTAAGGGATACAAAACGCGGTCTCGAGGAACTTACATCGGATATTCCGAACGTAAGCGAGGAAGCAACAAGGAACCTCGACGAGAACGGTCTTATAAGGATCGGCGCCCATATCAGGCCGGGTGATATTCTTATAGGTAAGATCACACCTAAAGGTGAATCTGATCCTTCTCCTGAAGAGAAACTCCTGAGGGCTATCTTCGGTGACAAAGCCGGTGATGTAAAAGATGCATCTCTGAAAGCTGGTCCGTCGCTCGAAGGCGTTGTAATTGATAAGAAACTCTTTACAAGGGCTATCAAAGACAGGAAAGCCAAGGCTGTCGAGAAACCGCTTCTTGATAAAATCGAAACTGAATTTAACCGCAGCGTAGATGAGCTCAAGGCACGCCTTGTGGATAAACTTTTCATACTTGTGAACGGTAAAACTTCACAGGGTGTTAAAGACTACCTGAACGTTGATGTGATCCCGAAAGGAAGCAAGTTTACACTTAAGCAGCTGCAGGAAGTCGATTTTCTGAATATCAACCCGAACAAATGGACCACTGATAAGAAGAAGAACGACAGTATCAAACAGCTTCTCCACAACTATATAATCAAGTACAAGGAGATTGACGGTATCTATAAGCGCAAGAAATACAATATCACAATCGGCGACGAACTGCCAGCAGGTATTGTAAGACTTGCAAAAGTCTATATCGCCAAGAAGCGTAAGGTAAGGGTAGGAGATAAGATGGCAGGACGTCATGGTAACAAAGGTATTGTTGCCAAGATCGTACGCGCTGAGGATATGCCGTTCCTCGAGGACGGAACCCCAGTCGACATCGTTCTCAACCCGCTTGGTGTGCCTTCAAGGATGAACCTTGGTCAGATCTACGAGACAGTACTCGCATGGGCAGGACAGAAACTTGGGGTTAAATTTGCAACACCTATCTTCGACGGTGCTACAGTTAACCAGATAACCGAGTATACCGATAAGGCAGGTCTTCCAAAATATGGCAAGACTTACCTCTATGACGGTGGAACAGGTGAAAGATTCGACCAGCCTGCAACTGTCGGGATCATATATATGCTCAAGCTTGGTCACATGGTTGACGATAAGATGCATGCCAGGTCTATCGGTCCTTACTCACTTATTACCCAGCAGCCGCTTGGTGGTAGGCACAGTTCGGGGGCCAGAGATTTGGTGAAATGGAGGTCTGGGCACTTGAAGCATTCGGTGCTGCTCATTCTCCAGGAAATACTCACGATCAAGTCTGATGATGTTGTCGGCAGAGCCAAGGCGTATGAATCGATCGTTAAAGGCGAACCGATGCCAATGCCGGGAATTCCCGAATCACTCAATGTTCTTTTACATGAACTGAGAGGTCTTGGTCTGAGTGTGATCCTCGACTGATGAGAGTTTTTAAATCGTAATTACTGAATAAATAAAAAACAGCATATGTCATTCAGAAGAGATAACAAAGCAAAAACAAGTTACTCCAAGATCTCAATAGGTCTTGCCTCTCCTGAAGAGATCCTCGACCGTTCAAGTGGCGAGGTTCTGAAGCCGGAAACAATCAATTACCGTACCTACAAGCCTGAGCGCGATGGTTTATTCTGCGAAAGGATCTTCGGTCCGGTGAAAGATTATGAATGCCACTGCGGAAAGTACAAAAGGATACGTTATAAAGGTATCGTTTGCGACCGTTGCGGTGTTGAGGTTACCGAGAAGAAAGTCCGCCGTGAAAGGATGGGTCATATCTCTCTTGTCGTTCCGGTTGCCCACATCTGGTATTTCAGGTCCCTTCCTAACAAGATCGGCTACCTTCTCGGTTTGCCGACCAAGAAGCTCGACTCAATAATTTATTATGAAAGATACGTGGTTATCAACCCGGGTATCAAGGCAGCTGATGGTGTTAAATATCTCGATTTCCTTACAGAAGAAGAATATCTCGAGATAATCGAATCTCTGCCAAAAGAGAACCAGTACCTTGAAGACGGGCATCCCGATAAGTTCGTTGCAGACATGGGTGCGGAAGCACTTCATAAGCTCCTGAACCGTATCGACCTCGACGAGCTTTCATATTCACTTCGTCACAGGGCCAACACTGAAACATCACAGCAGAGAAAGAATGAAGCTCTCAAACGCCTCCAGGTTGTTGAAGCTTTCAGGGAATCGAAGCATGTTAACAGGCCGGAATGGATGGTGATAAAGGTAGTACCTGTTATCCCGCCCGAACTGAGGCCTCTTGTTCCCCTCGATGGCGGAAGGTTTGCAACAAGCGACCTTAACGACCTCTACAGGAGGGTTATTATAAGAAACAACAGGTTAAAGAGACTTATCGAGATCAAAGCTCCTGAGGTAATCCTTCGCAATGAGAAGCGTATGCTCCAGGAAGCTGTCGACTCACTGTTCGACAACTCAAGGAAGGCAAACGCTGTAAAAACAGACGCAAACCGTCCGTTGAAATCCCTTAGCGACAGTCTTAAAGGTAAGCAGGGACGTTTCCGTCAGAACCTCCTTGGTAAGAGGGTTGACTATTCTGCACGTTCCGTTATCGTCGTAGGTCCTGAACTTAACCTGCACGAATGCGGTCTGCCGAAAGACATGGCAGCAGAACTTTACAAACCATTCGTAATAAGGAAACTTATAGAGCGTGGTATTGTAAAAACAGTTAAATCTGCAAAGAAAATTGTCGACAGGAAAGATCCTGTTGTCTGGGACATCCTTGAGAATGTTCTTAAAGGACACCCGGTTCTTCTGAACAGGGCCCCGACACTTCACCGTCTTGGTATACAGGCATTCCAGCCCAAGCTTATTGAAGGAAAGGCTATCCAGCTTCACCCGCTCGTATGTACAGCTTTTAACGCCGACTTCGACGGTGACCAGATGGCTGTTCACCTCCCTCTTGGCAACGCAGCAGTACTTGAAGCCCAGATACTTATGCTGGCTTCACATAATATTCTTAACCCGGCAAACGGGGCGCCGATCACTGTTCCTTCACAGGACATGGTTCTCGGACTTTATTATCTTACAAAGGGAAGAAAAGCCTCGGATGATGATAAGGTACCTGGTGACGGTTCAATATTCTATTCACCTGAGGAGGTTAACATAGCTTATAATGAAGGAAGAGTAGATCTTCACGCAGTTATAAAAGTAAAAGTTAATGACCGTGTAAATGGTGAGTATGTTAACCATCTTATCGAAACAACTGTAGGTAGAGTAATATTTAATGAAGTTGTTCCCGAAGAAGTTGGTTATATAAATGAAATTCTTACAAAGAAATCCCTCAGGGATATCATCGGAAGGGTTCTCAAGATGGCAGGAACGGCAAAAACTGCCGACTTCCTCGATGCTATTAAAAACCTTGGGTTCATCTCAGCGTTCAAAGGCGGGCTGTCATTCAACCTTGATGATGTTATAATTCCTGAAGAGAAAACAAAATTTGTAACCGAGGGTTATGAGCAGGTTGAAGAAGTGCTCAATAACTACAGCATGGGTTTCATAACTAATAACGAACGTTACAACCAGATCATTGACATCTGGACACATGTTAACGCTCGTCTGACACAGAGCCTTATGAAGCAGCTTTCAAATGACAAGCATGGCTTCAACTCAGTTTATATGATGCTTGACTCTGGCGCCAGGGGATCAAAAGAACAGATCCGCCAGCTCTCAGGTATGAGGGGCCTTATGGCAAAACCTCAGAAGTCAGGCTCAACAGGCTCAGAGATTATCGAAAACCCGATCCTTTCAAACTTCAAGGAAGGTCTTTCGGTTCTTGAATACTTTATTTCAACACACGGTGCCCGTAAGGGTCTTGCCGATACAGCTCTTAAAACAGCCGACGCAGGTTATCTTACCCGTCGTCTGGTTGACGTCTCACAGGATGTCATTATAAATGAAGAGGACTGCGGTACACTCAGGGGTCTTGTTGCCACAGCAATCAAGAAGAATGAGGAAGTTGTTGAAACACTGTATGAAAGGATACTCGGACGTACAACTGTACATGATGTATTCCATCCTCTTACAGGCGACCTTATTGTTGAATCAGGCCAGGAGCTTACTGAAGACCTCGCCAAGATAATCGACGAATCGCCGATCGAACAGGTTGAGATCCGTTCGGTGCTTACCTGCGAATCGAAAAAAGGTGTTTGCGCAAAATGTTACGGGCGTAACCTCGCAACAGGCCAGATGGTCCAGAGGGGCGAAGCTACCGGCGTTATCGCTGCACAGAGTATCGGTGAACCTGGTACGCAGCTTACTCTCCGTACCTTCCACGTAGGGGGTACCGCTTCCAACATTACAACCGAATCGAGCCTTGTTGCTCGTTACAGCGGTATTGCTGAGATAGAAGAACTCAGGACTGTTCCTAAGAAAGATCCGGATAAAGGAAAGATCGACATAGTAATCGGACGTCTTGCTGAACTCAGGATAATTGACAAGAAGACAGGTATATCACTCACAACCCATACAATTCCTTACGGTTCAAAACTTTATGTTAAACCCGGACAGGAGATTGAAAAGGGAACACTTATCTGTGAATGGGATCCGTTTAACGCTGTTATCATTTCTGAAGTAGGCGGTAAGATCGGTTTCGACTACCTTATAGAAGGTGTTACTTTCCGTGAAGAGTCTGATGAACAGACAGGCTTCAAGGAGAAAGTAATTATTGAGAGCCGTGATAAAACAAAGAACCCGGCTATCAGGATACTTGGAAAAGACGGCAATGAGATCAGGTCGTATAACCTTCCTGTTGGATCACACCTTGTTACAGACCTTAATAAGGTTGTTGAAGCAGGTGATATCCTTGCCAAGATCCCGCGCGCAGTTGGTAAATCTGGTGACATCACCGGTGGTCTGCCAAGGGTGACTGAATTGTTCGAAGCACGTAACCCGTCCAACCCGGCTATCGTTTCCGAGATTGACGGTGAGGTTACATTCGGTAAAATAAAGAGAGGTAACAGGGAAATAACAATCAAGTCGAAAACAGGCGAGATGAAGAAATACCTTGTTCCGCTTTCAAAACAGATTCTTGTACAGGAGAATGATTATGTAAGAGCCGGTACAGCACTTTCAGACGGGGCTATTACTCCTTCTGATATTCTTGCAATCAAAGGTCCTACAAAAGTACAGGAATATATTGTTAACGAGATCCAGGAGGTGTACCGTCTGCAGGGTGTGAAGATCAATGATAAGCACTTTGAGATAATCGTGCGCCAGATGATGCGTAAGGTTGAGATAATTGATCCGGGTGACACAAAATTCCTTGAACGCCAGGTTGTTGACAAACTTGAGTTCATGGATGAGAACGACTGGATCTATGGTAAAAAGGTAGTTATTGACGCTGGTGATTCACAGACCCTTAAACCGGGTATGATCATTACCTCACGTAAACTCCGTGATGAGAATTCACTTCTCAAGCGCCGTGACCTTAAAGTTGTTGATTCGAGGGATGCTATTCCTGCAACCTCAAGCCAGGTTCTGCAGGGTATTACAAGGGCAGCTCTCCAGACAAACAGCTTCTTCTCGGCAGCATCATTCCAGGAGACCACAAAAGTACTTAATGAGGCAGCAATCCTCGGTAAGGTTGATAAACTTGAAGGTCTTAAGGAGAACGTTATCGTAGGCCACCTGATACCTGCCGGTACAGGAAGCCGTGAATATAACAGTATCATTGTCGGCTCACTCGAAGAATATGAGAATATGGTAGGAGAGGAGCAGATGAGCGAAACTGAAGCTGAAAAGTAATAAAGTGATAGCCATGTCTGATCCGAAGAATTCAAACCAGATAAATATAGAGCTGAACGAAGAGGTCGCACAGGGTACCTATTCAAACCTTGCCGTGATCACTCACTCAGCATCTGAATTTGTTATAGACTTCATAAGGATCATGCCGGGAATACCAAAGGCCCAGGTGAAGTCGAGGATAATTCTTACCCCGGAACATGCCAAAAGGCTTGCCGCAGCACTTGAAGACAATATTGCAAAGTATGAGGCGGTAAACGGCGTGATAAAGGAGGTAAAGGGATCAGGACCGGTTATGCCACTGAATTTCGGAGGCCCTACAGCACAAGCGTAATTATAATTTCAGTTGGAGGCCGCCAGTATTGTATTGGCGGCCTCTTTTTTTTGAGATCAACCAAATAATTGATTAATTTGCAGCGTTTATGAAAGAAGGAGCCAGTAAAATGAAAAATATTATATCAGTAAAAGCTATTGCAGGGGCGATAATATTCATCCTTCTTGTAAGTTTCGGCGGATGCAAGAAACAGGCTAAATGCGGTTGTGGTAAAGACACTGTCATTACCCTCACGGATGCACAGGTAATGGTTACTTATAATGCACAAATGAATACCGCTATCTTCTACACAATTTACAGTGCAAATTCAACTTATTATTTCTGCAATCCATCCCAGTGGATGGACAGTCTTCAAAAGCTTAACACAAAAGAATACCTGCTACTCTCCGGTAAATGTTACTACGAATGTAACTACCTTATGCAAGCAGCTAACTATCCCTATCTTTCCCCTGTATACCAGGTAGAAGTAACGAGCCTTAAGGAGGATAGTTACGGGAAAAAATAACTTTCTATGGAAAAGTTCAGCATTTCTTTTGCTGGTGCAGGAAAAGTTGCTTCTGCCCTCTCTGCTGAGCTAAATCGGAAAGGTCACCACATTGATTATATTGTTTCACCAAACAGGGATAAAGGAACTGCTCTAGCTTCCCTTTACGGAGCATCATGGTCTGATAAACTTCAGTTCCCGGATAGTACGAATATAATAGTAGTGGCTGTTCCGGATCGTGAACTGTCCGGTGTTCTCTCATCAGTTACCTGTAACAGCAACACTATAGTAGTGCATACAGCAGGATCTTACGGGCAGGAGCTCTTCCCTCCATCTGTAAGAAGACATGGTGTCTTTTATCCGCTCCAGACTTTCACGGAAGGCAGGGTTGTATCTTTTAAGGAGATCCCGGTACTTATTGAAGCTGACAGCAATGAAACGCTGAAGGCTCTCTTCAGCCTGGCTGAATCTATAAACTGCCGCCCAACCGAGCTCGATACAGCGAACAGGCAAATGATTCATTTGGCAGCTGTTTTTGTTTCCAACTTCACCAATTTTATGCTTACATCGGGGGAAACAATAGCCAGGCGCCAGGGTTTCAGCCTTGACCTTTTTTATCCTCTCATAAATGAGGTCATTAACAAAGCTATTGATATGGGACCGGGTAAATCTCAAACCGGGCCGGCTGTAAGACATGATCTCAATACGATCGAAAAGCATTTGAATTTGCTATCTTTCTCCCCGGAATTACAGGGTATTTACAGCCACCTCTCAGAAGAAATAATGAAATATTATAAAGCGAAGGAGAATGAGTAATTTCAAAGAAAAACTAGCCGCAGTGAAAGCATTTGTCTTTGATATCGACGGTGTGCTTTCAATGCAGACAATAAGCCTTAACTCATTCAGCCTTCCCAACCGCACAGTTAACCTTCGCGATGGGTATGCCCTCCAGCTAGCTGTAAAGAAAGGATATTATGTGGCTGTAATTTCGGGCAGCCGCTCAAAGGATTATGTTAAGAGACTCAACGGCCTGGGGATAAAGGATATTTACATTAACAGCAGGAAAAAATCCGAGCACTTCAAAACCTTTCTCGAAAAACATCATCTTGAAAGTAAGGATGTTCTGTATATGGGAGATGATATCCCGGATTATGAGGTTATGAAAATCGCAGGTATTCCGGTGTGCCCTTCCGATGCAGATAGTGAGATCAAGCAGATATCTTTGTATATTTCCGACAGGAAAGGGGGAGAAGGGTGTGTCCGGGATGTAATTGAACAAGTAATGAGGCTTCACAATAAATGGATGGATACTGACGCATTCACCTGGTAGCTTATGAAATCATTTCTGAAACTTGTACGCTGGCAAAATCTTCTGATCATCATTCTCACAATGTGCCTGATGCGCTATGCTGTACTTCAGTCAGTGTTGTCTAGGATGATTGCCCAGCTATATGCAAACGGTGGTAAGGAAACCCTGATGTCGCTGAAGATGACCGATCTGGATTTTATTATCCTTGTCCTGGCTACTGTTCTCATTGCTGCAGGCGGTTATGTGATAAATGATTATTTTGATGTTAAAACTGACCTGATCAACCGTGGTGAGGTGATTGTTGGAACTGCAATACCGCGCAAACAGGCAATGATGTGGCATAATATACTCAATGTTGCAGGAGTTGCTGCAGGTTTCTATGTTTCCTGGAGTGCCGGGTATTTATGGATGGGATTCCTTTTCCTTATTGTTTCAGGCCTGCTGTATTTTTATTCTGCCAGCTATAAGCGCCAGTTCCTTATAGGGAATGTTATTGTAGCGGTTCTTACAGCCATGGTACCTCTTCTTGTTGTTGTTTACGAAGATGCTCACCTATTCAGGTATTATGCTATGAATGCAGTGAAGATTCCGGATATAAAACTAACATTCTGGTGGGTTGGAGGTTTTTCGGTTTTCGCCTTTATTACAACACTTATTAGGGAACTGATTAAGGATATTGAAGATTATGAAGGTGATGTTGCCTACGGCAGAAACACAGTTCCTATAGTAATTGGAATTATGACAAGCAAAATAGTAACTGTGTGCCTTATTATTGTGACACTTGGGATGCTTGGTGGCGTCTGGTTCTACAGTTTAAGAGATTATATTACACTTGCATACATGCTCCTGGCAATAGTACTTCCGCTGCTCTTTGTAATATACCAGGTGATTGTAAGTACAAGCAGGAAACAGCTTCACAGTGCAAGCCGCCTTATGAAAATAATAATGCTTAACGGCATAATGTATTCAGTGCTTGTTAAGATAATGGTGACTTACAATCTTGTCTGAAATGATCACTGGCCTGCCTGAAAGTACAAAATACATCCTGGCTTCGCGTTCTCCGCGAAGACAACAACTGCTGAGGGAAGCAGGAATTGATTTTACAGTGAGGTACCATGATCATGACGAAACTTATCCGCCCGGACTTAACGGCAGGGAAATAGCTGAATACCTGTCAGCCGCAAAGGCTGAAATGTTCAGGGAAGATGGTCTTAAGGATAACGAAATTGTTATTACAGCAGACACAATCGTCTGGTGCAACGGTAAGGTTCTCGATAAACCTTCTGACGGGCAGGAAGCACTTGAAATAATCCGTACAATTTCAGGTAATAGCCACGATGTAATCACAGGCGTGACCCTGTTAAGTTCAAAGAAGGAAGTTACTTTTTCAGAAACAACCCTTGTATACTTCTCGTGGCTTTCAGATGACGAAATAAGGTTCTATATAGATAAATACAAACCATTCGACAAGGCTGGAGCATATGGTATACAGGAGTGGATCGGAATTGTCGGAAACTCAAGGATTGAAGGGTCATATTTTAATGTAATGGGATTGCCGGTCCAGAGACTTATAGCGGAATTAAGGAAATTCTCCGCGACCTGATTTGTCCGGCAGCTTCAATTTTATATATAAGGGGAAGAAGTGAATATTCTGGGATTTAATAAGCGTAGTAAATTAATGCAGGCAGGCAGCCGTAAGGGCCTGAAGTTTAATTCTCTCGTAATTATTATGGGCCTTCTTTTTATGATCCCGGGCCAGCTGAAAGCACAGATCCTCCGCGATTCCGTTGCTTCGAGGATTATAAGGCAGGGCGTGGATAATACATATAATTTTCACTTTGCCGAGGCTCACAAGGCAGCTGCCGAACTTAGCAGGCTCTATCCCGGGCATCCCGTTAACCAGCTTTACCAGGCAGTTATAGTATACTGGGAGAACTATCCCCTGAGACCCGACACAAATGAAGGAGATGCATTTGAAAAACTACTTGACAACTGTATAAAGAATTGTGAAGACTCGAAAAATGAGGATATTAAAGCGGAGATACTTCTTATAAATATTTCAGCCCGTGGAATGCTTCTCCTTTACTATACAGACAATGATCAATCGAGGAAAGTAATCTCGATCGCGCCAAGTACTTACAGGCATATGCGCAGGTGCTTTGACTATACTTCTGTAAGCCCGGATTTTTATTTTTTCACCGGCTTGTATAAATATTACAGGGAAAAATACCCGGAAGTGCATCCTATTTACAAGCCACTTGCTGCATTATTTCCACGGGGCAACATAAAAGAAGGACTAAGTGAAATAGAGATTTCAGCAAAAAAATCAATCTTCCTGAAGGCAGATTCATACTCGTTCCTTACTTTCATTTACAGTAATTTTGAAAAGAATTTTCCGGCAGCAATCAGTTATATTAAAAACCTAAGCGAGCTCTACCCAAGGAATTACTCATTCAGCGTGATGTATATGAAAAACCTTGTATTGTCATCAAGGTACGACGATGGTGAGAAACTCTACAACTCCTTTAATCAGAAGGTGACAAACCCTTATATGTCTGGTCAGGCTGAGGTCCTTGAAGGTCTGATCCAGGAAAAGAAATATCACAATCTTAAGAAAGCCAGGGAGCTTTATGAAAGCGGGCTCTCAAAAATTGAAAGATATGGGGTTGTAGGAAGGGAATATACTTCATTAGGCTACCTTGGATTAAGCAGGATATGTGAATCAGAAGGCGATGCACAGGGCATGCGAAAGAACAGGAGAAAGGCGGAAGAGGCAGTAAATTAAGATCTGTGACCCGATAATCATTCCGTTATTATAGTAACACTGGTTTTTTCATTTTATTTGTACAAAGCATAATTATAATGTCGATTTATCAGAAACTCAGCCTTAAATTCTGGCTTACTGCATTCTTATCAATGTTAACAGGGATGTTGATTGCCTGGATTGACGCAAGACCAGGATGGGACGATACAGGGATTACCGTGGCTATGCTTTATCTCGCCTCGGCTCTTGCAGGATTTATAACCCCGCAGTCACCATGGCTTTGGGCATTGTTGACCGGATTGTGGATACCTGTTGCTGCAATAAACCGTACCGGTGATGTTCTTATGCTTATAGTGCTGCTTGTTACATTCGGCGGGGCATACAGCGGTTATCTTCTTCACCGTATTGTCTTCCCCGAACGCTGAACTTAAATGTCCTGTTCCACGATTTAATAAATACAGTGCATGCTGAGAGTTGTCGCTGATAATAAAATACCCTTCCTGTCAGGAGTACTGGATAAGTATGCTGAAGTGACCCTTCTTCCCGGTGAAGCAATTTCACCTAAGGATATTGCAAAAGCCGATGCACTTATTGTAAGGACCCGTACAAAGTGCACACGTGAGCTGCTTAAAGGTTCTGGAATTAAGTTTATTGGTACGGCAACGATCGGGTTTGATCATATTGATACAGCCTGGTGCAATGAAAACGGGATCACCTGGAAATCTGCCCCCGGATGCAATTCTTCTTCCGTGCAGCAGTATATACTTGCTGCACTTCTAAGCCTTTCACAGGAATTCAGGTTCAAGCTCAGTGAAAAGACAATAGGTGTAGTAGGAGTGGGGAATGTAGGAAGTAAGATTGCAAAAGCAGCATCACTGCTCGGAATGCGTGTTCTGCTGAATGACCCTCCAAGGGAAAGGCAAGAGGGAGAGGGTTTCACCTCCCTCGATACTGTTCTGTCTGATTCTGATATTATTACACTGCATGTTCCGCTTAAGGTTGTCGGTCAGGATAAGACTTACCATCTTATTAATGAAAAAAGCATAAGGAGAATCAAGAAAGATGCATGGCTGCTCAATTCATCACGGGGTGAGGTTGTTGATGCCAATGCATTAAAGAGCGCCCTGATTAAGGGAAAACTCGCAGGAGCTGTGCTTGATGTATGGGAAAATGAACCTGATATAGATCGTGAACTGATGAATCGCTGCTTCATCGCCACACCACATATTGCAGGTTATTCAACTGATGGAAAGGCAAATGGGACAGCGATGATTATAAATGAACTTGCTTCATTTTTCAGCCTGCCTTTAAGTAACTGGTATCCGGAGAATATTCCTGTTCCGGTTGAAAATGTTATTGAAATCAATTCAAAGACAGGCGATTCTGAGAGTATTATAAGGCAGGCTGTTAAGGCTTCATACGATATAATGTCAGACGATACGCGACTGAGATTTTCCCCATCGGATTTTGAAAAACAAAGAGGTTCTTATCCTTTAAGACGAGAATTCAGTTCCTATTCTGTTAAACTAACGGGAGGGAACAAGGGAATGCGAAATACACTAAAGGAACTGGGGTTCAATCTTATCTGAACTTCTAATGTTACCTGATCAACTGCCATGGCTCAGTTTCCCTTTCTGCAGGGTCCTTAACCCCTGCATCTCTTGCCAGTGAATCAGGAATTGTAATTGTCGGATGTGTCCTTGTATATCTTTCCATTTCAACCCTTTTTGAGGTTGTGATCTGGATTGCGGCTTCATAGGCATCGCTGTAGGATTTGCCCTGCTCCATAAGCTTCCTCTCGGTAAGCTCAGTCTCAATAGAATAGTTTGTTTCCTCGCACGATACCTGGCCGTCTATCCAGATTTCCTTTGGTGGTATGAAATGATATGCAAGATCATTCCCGCTAAAACCAAAATCGGGATAAATATAGGTCCTGACATTATAACCATCTACGATCCAGATGCTTATGCCATCACGTTTGCCAAGAGGTACCCTGTAAATACTCTTGAGCATGACACTGTCGGGTCCGTTTTTTATCTCTTTTATATTGTAAGAATCAAGCACTGAAACCTTTGGAAGAGAATCCTCGTGCTGCCTGCACAGGAGCTTATCGTTATGCCTCATCACCTGTTCAAGCATCAATGATGAATCGTGAGCCATTTCATAGGTCCAGCCAAACCTTGCCATCAGGTGACGTTCATTAAGTTCATGGGCAAGAGTAAGGTCAAATTCCTCACAGGATATTGCATTATCAATCCATATTTCACCAACAGGGTTGAAGATGTACCTCTGTTCATTGCCACCATAAAGAAACTCGTTGTATATTTTTTCCCTGACCCTGTTTCCATCGATGATCCAGACATTAAACCCGTCTTTTTTACCCCAGTAATAGCGATAAACATCGCTGGTCTTCCTGTCGGTGCAGGCAGCCAGGATGAAGATCATTGCGATTAAAGCCAGTTTTTTCATATCGTCTTAATTTTCATAAATTTAATTAATAAAAGCCTGCCGTAACGCCTGCATGTGAATTTAAAAGTATTCATATAATCCGGGTCAGGCTTTATCTGTGAAACTTTTTATAATTTAGTCTTTCTTTCTTTTTAAAGAATGCCTGTTAAACAAATTCTTTCAAAATACAGGATCAGCATAGGTATGATCCTTGTCTTCGTTCTCATTGAGAATGTCGCATGGATCATTGAACCTACATTCTTTGGTAAGCTTTTGGACGCACTGATTGATCATTTCTACGATCATACTGAGGTCGATTACATTATTCCTCTTCTGATCTGGATAATTGTTTATCTGGTTAATGTTGTAGGAGGGGCTCTGCACAGGCTGTATTCAGGTAGCGTTTATTCCAGGATGCATGCAGATGTTGCTACAAGGATCATTGATGAATCCAGGTCCAGGGGCGATAAGAATTCACGTATGCTGGTAAGAGCTGAACTTGTAAAGGAGTATGTTGATTTTTTCAAGGACAGGCTGCCAATGGCGCTCTGGCAGTTATCTGCATCTGCAGGTGCCGTTATTGCCTTGTTTTTCTACGATTACAGGATAGGTGTCGTCTGCCTTGCTGTTGTCGTGCCTGTGGGTATCATAAATAACAGGAGCAGGAAGATGGTGGCAAAGCTTCAGAAAGATATTCATGATAACCAGGAGGAGTTATATAAAGCAGTTGAAGGGAAAGACTCATCGAATATCCATGAGTTTTACCATAATATGATCGGGCCAAAAACCAGGATTGCCAGGTGGAACTCTTTCAGCTATACAACGGTTAAGATATTGCTTGTTATTATCTTCATTGTTGTCCTCTTTATATGTGTCGACGTCGATAACTTTTCAACAGGAAGGATCTATTCAATAGTAGCCTATTTATGGACCTTTATCGGGCAGACAGATTACCTGCCCGATCTTATGGAAAGCCTTGGCTCAATAAAGGACCTGAATAACCGCTTCCTCCGCACCAGCAATTAGTTATAAAATACTTCGTCCACTCTTTCTTCTACTTTTTACTTTTACCTTTTTACTTTTGCCTTTTATCAGACCCATTCTTCCCTTATAATATCACCGGAGACAGACACTATCATAAGTTTTACCGGTACTTTCCTTGAAGCTGATGCTGCAGCATTTTTTACCATCTGCAGTAAACCCCCGCAGCATGGAACTTCCATTATCATCACCGTAATTGTATTCACAAGAGCAGTTTCGATTAGTGCTTTGAGTTTCTCAACATAAATATCCAGACCGTGGTCAAGTTTGGGGCATGCAATTACAAGTGACCTTCCTTTTAGGAACCTGTCGTGAAACCCCCCGGTGCTATATGCGACACAATCCGCTGCTACGAGCAGGTCTGAATTCCTGAAATAGGATGCACCCGGATTTATTAGGTGCATCTGGACAGGCCATTGCCTTAGCGCAGATACGGTTCCTTCGGATTTAATTGCCGTGCTGTCTTCCCTTTCAATTACAATTGCCCTTGAACCCGGGCATCCGGAAGAGGAGTGTGAGTGTGAGTGTGAGTGTGAGTGTTGAGGCTGCATTACGACTGGAGATGGGCCGGATATTTTCTTTCCATGATTGTGGACTTCTGAAAGAACATCATCGAGATTGAAAGACAGTGTTTCTTTCTGCGATAACAGGTAAGCAACGCCTTCTTTGAGGTAGCCTGTCTCACCATGTTCCTTAAGATGTTTAAGATGGGCAATTATTGTATTCTTTCCCTTGTTTTTCATCTGCTCCATTACTTTTACTTCATCATAAGGTTCAGCCTCACGTTTTTCTATCGTGATCGCACCCTCGGGGCAATGACCTATGCAGGCGCCCAGGCCGTCGCACATAAGTTCACTTACGAGTCTTACTTTTCCGTCAATTACCTGAAGCGCACCTTCATGGCAGTTTGGCACACACTGACCACAGCCATTACACAACTCTTCATCTATTTTTAAAATATCTCTTTTCATTTTCCTGTTATTAAGTTTTCACGGCAAAGATCATTATCGAGAAGTAAATATTATGTAACAAATGTTACATTTGAGAAAAAATCTATGGACTGGGATTTACTATGTGGTTCGCCGCTTACCCGGGGACTCTCCGGTGGGGCAATACAGGAACTGTTTACATCGGTTCCTTACAGGACAAAGAAATACAGGCAGGGGTCCCTGGTTGCCCAGAGCGGCGAGGAGGTGCTGTCGATGAATATTGTTGTTAAGGGTACAGTCAAAGGGGAGATGGTAGATTATGCGGGGAGGGTAATAAAAATTGAGGACATTCCTTCGCCTGGTGCCCTTGCCCCAGCTTTCATATTCGGGAGATCTAATATGTACCCCGTAAATGTTGTGGCGATAACTGAGACTGAGATATTGTCGATTGAAAAGCCGGATTTCCTGAAGCTTCTTATGTCCGATTTAAGGCTTCTTGCAAATTTCCTGGATATGATCTCAAGCAGGTCGCAATTCCTTTCTGAAAAGATCAAGTTTCTGAATTTTAAAACTATAAGGGGAAAACTTGCACAGTATATTCTGAATCTTCCCCTTGAAGGAAGTAACCGCGCAAGGCTTGACAGGACCCAGAGTGATCTTGCGGATTTTTTTGGGGTGGCCAGGCCATCCATCGCCAGGGCGCTGGGTGAACTGGAGCAACAGGGTATCATCAGGGCTGAGGGAAAATCAATAGAGATAACAGACAGGAAACGGCTTTCGGATCTTATCAACGAATGAATAACCTGTCAGGATTTTTGTGAATCCCTGTCTTTCGGAAGTGTTATTATAAAGCAGGACCCTTCACCTTCCTTGCTTTCAATTGTGAGGATTCCCTTATTAATTACAATCAGTTCATAACAAAGTTTTAGCCCAAGCCCGGTCCCTTTCTCATTTTCAGTTCCCGGCGTGCTCTCCATCTCAGTGGAAGTGAAAAGGTATTTCTGCTTTGCGGGTGGTATTCCTATCCCGTTATCACATACCTTAACCATAACACTATCATTATCTGAAGAGTTATCCTTTACCAGGATACTTATACGACCTCCACGGTTCGTATATTTTATTGCGTTTGATATGAGGTTGCGGATGACTATATCAAGGAGATCCTTGTCAAAATAAGCAAATGAATTTCCTTTCTGGGTAAAATTCACCGATATCTCTTTCCTGTCGGAGCTCTCCTTGAAGATGCTCATGTTTGTAAGTATGATTGATGACAGGTCGTGGGTTTCCGGTGCATATTTTATCTTCTCTTCCTGTCCTCTTCCCCATACAAGCATATTTTCAAGCAGGTTGATAACCATCTGAGCATACTGTATGCTTGAGTTTGCAAATGTGTCATATTTTTCCTTGTACTCTTTTTCCTTCAGCAGGTTCAGCATATAAAGGATATTGACAACAGGGCTCCTGAGGTCGTGCGAGATAACTGAGAAAATCTTGTTTTTTAGCTGTATGGTTTCTGAAAGCTGCTTGTTCTGAAGGGCGATCTTTGTATTCTGTTTTTCGATTTCCTCTGTTCTGGCCTGCAACTCCCTTGTCCTGCTGTTTATCATTTCCTCCAGGTTCTTATTCATAAATTCGAGTTGCACCTGTAGTCTCTCTTTTTCATAAAATGACTTAACCCATTTGTAAAGGAGCAGTATTGCCTGGATAAAGATGAAAATCACTACTACGAATGACAGTATGTAACCTATCGGGGTATTTCCTTTCCCGAGCGAAACAACAATGTCATGCAATGCGCCTCCAGCAAGAATAAGTGACGCAGCGAAATATGCAATATCTATCCTTTTCCCCTTTATCATTCCTATAAACGACATCAGTATCAGGTAGCCTGAATATATAATCATTGCAGGATAGTACGGGAGTATGGCGTAGGCGAATATGCTTACAGGAACGATAAGTGTAAAGATGAATGCTGCAATAAAAATCGCAGTGACTGTAATGGTTACATACCTGATTATCTTCGACGGGTACAGGGAATTGATAAACCATGACCATCCGAACATCAGGATATATAGACATAGGTATTCTAGCCTCACTGTCCAGGTCCAGTTTATATTGACGAAGTCGTAAATAAGGAATGAAGAAGTGAATAGCGGCCTCATCGCCATTCCGAACAGGGCAAGGCTGAAGAATCCGATAATTTTGTCTTTCGGATACAGTAAAAAGAAAATTGCGAAGAAAAGTGCGAAGCCAAACAGGATTCCGGTGCTGGCCCATGCACCTGCCCATTTATTTGCCTGTGCTTTCTGGACACTTCTGAAGTCTCCGAAAATCATTGGGAGCCAGAATCCCCCGCGCCTGTGGTCGAAATTTGAAACATTTATAAGTAATGAAACTGTGTCCCCTTTGTTTGTGTAAACGGTAAGTGTGGGTTTATAACCGGGAGTTGTCTCCTCCTTAGTCTTCCCAGGGATGCCGTTTGATTCATAAAGAGAGCCGTCTATCCAGAGATCGAACGATGAATCAAAGACGGGAACTGATAATCCAATCCTTTTCTTCAGGCCATGTGGCAGGATGATTGTGACCCTGTAAGTTGCATAGCCGTAGTTCGATGGATGCTTTCCGTTTATCAGGTAATCTGTCCAGTATGATGGAACCTTCCCATAACAGTCAGGGATAATTGAACTTCCCTTCTGAAAATCATTGGGATAGAGTTTTTTCATCCAGTAAAATTCCCATTCACCATTAAGGGTCAGCATGAATTTTTCCCCAAGCTTCTCGTTCCTGAGATCCAGCACACCTTTTATAACTTCGGGTGAACTTTCACAGGAAGCTTTCGGGGAGACTAATAAGAATAGTGGCACAATAGCCAGGAGGTAGCGGATTTTCATTCCTTTTCCCTTAACATTAACCAAAGATACAGCAAAATCAAATAAATTCGTTTATGCCTTGTATTTCGTAGTTCTCTTTTAATTGCATCCTGAAATCACAGGTCCCCATAAACCAGGATAGAGACCTGGCGGTCCCTTCCTGAATTAACTAAAACCTGATCGTAGAATCGGCCAGAACGGCCATATGTAGAATTTTATGGATAATTCGTTTAATCTTATATCCATACTATAGACGCAGATTTCAGGTTTTTGATGCATGGAATATTGTTAATGTATTGTTAATGTTTTATATCTGTTGAAGTTCTGCGGCATTGCATATAAACTAATATTTTATAACTTGCGTCATATTTATTGACAATGCTTCTTAAGCTCAGATATTCTTTCATGATGCGCCGCCTGGGCAGAAGGCTGTATGAATGCCTGATGTTCTACAGTTTCTGAGAATCACCGGCCCGGCTTTCCCGGGCTATTCATCCATTTGTTTTAATCTCATTTTAAGTTTGTGAAAGGTCTGATTTTTAATATAAGAAGGTATTCTGTACACGATGGTCCGGGCATCAGGGTAACTGTTTTTATGAAAGGCTGCCCGCTGTCGTGCTGGTGGTGCCATAACCCTGAAGGCATCCTGCCGGAACAGGAGACTGTTATGCAGACAAACAGGGTGGGAGACAGGGAATTCAGCGAAAAGGTAATTGCAGGAAAATACTACACGGTAGATGATATTCTCAGAATTCTTGAACGTGAAAGGATATTCATGGAGAGATCGGGAGGTGGGGTGACATTTTCGGGAGGAGAGCCGTTCATGCAGCCTGACTTCCTTCTTTCAGCCCTTAAAGCATGCAAGAAAGAAGGAATACATACTGCAGTTGATACCTCAGGACACTTTCCTGCAGAGATCCTGAAACCTGTACTGCCATATACAGATATGTTTCTTTTTGACCTTAAGCATCCGCTTGATGAAAAGCACCTTCAGTATACAGGGGTTGGGACAAACCTGATATACCAGAATCTGAAGACAATAGCCGTTAGCAGCAGTGAGCTGATATTAAGGATTCCGGTTGTTCCGGGGGTAAATGATGACGATGAATCCCTTGAAAGATTTACAGGTATTATAAAATTGTATTGCGGTGATAAGGTAAGCCGGCTGAATCTTTTACCATTCCACAGAACAGGAGCTTCAAAATATGTAAGATTCAACAGGGAAGACAGGATGAAAGGCACAAAGCCACCCGGTCCTGAAAAGATGAAATATATAAGCGATTTTTTTACATGTGCCGGTTTGAAGGTGAAGATCGGGGGATGATAATTGATTTAACTGAAAAAGATATTTAATATGAGTAATTACAAAGTTACAGAAAGGGTTGCCAGGCTAAGGAGACAAAGCCTTGATGCTGTAGAAACACTGACCGCTGAAAGGGCAGTCCTCATGACAAGGTTTTACAGCAGTGCGGAGGCAAGGGAACTCTCTGCTCCCGTTAAACGAGCATTAGCTTTCGAATACCTTCTTAAGAACAAGGAGATCTGCATAAATGAAGGGGAACTTATTGTTGGCGAGAGGGGCCCTGCTCCAAAAGCGACCCCTACATATCCCGAGATATGTCTTCATACAATTAAAGATCTTGAGATACTCGATTCAAGGCCAAAAGTAAGTTTCAAGGTAAGCAGCCAGGTAAAAGAAGTATATGAGAAAGAGATAATCCCTTTCTGGAAAGGCAAAAGCAACCGCGACCGAATAATGGACCTTATGTCGCCTGAATGGCTGAACGCCTATAAGGCAGGTGTCTTTACAGAGTTCCAGGAGCAAAGAGCGCCTGGTCATACTGTCGCCGGATATAAGGTTTTCCGGACAGGGTTCAGGCAGCTTAAGGAGGAGATAAAGGATGCAAGGGAAAAACTTGATTTCTTTAATGATCCTGAAGCCTATGAAAAGCTCGAGGAGCTCAAAGGTATGGATATTGCATGTGACGCCATGATAATGTACGCGGAAAGGCATGCGGAGAAACTAACCGGGCTGGCTTCTGTCGAAAAGGATGAAGCAAGAAAGAAGGAATTGCTTGAAATGGCAGAAGTATGCCGGCGTGTCCCGGCAAATGCCCCCCAGACCGTACACGAACTGCTTCAGCATTACTGGTTCATCCACCTTGGCGTTGTTACTGAACTGAACCCATGGGATTCCTTTAACCCTGGCAGGCTCGATCAGCACCTGTACCCGCTATACGTAAAAGATATTGAATCAGGATCAGCCTCTGAGGATGAGATATTTGAACTGCTATGCTGTTTCTGGGTGAAATTCAATAACCACCCTTCACCCCCGAAAATGGGAGTAACGGCACAGGAGAGCAATACTTTTACAGATTTCTGCCTCATAAATCTCGGCGGAGTTAAGCCGGACGGAAGTGACGCTGTAAATCCGATGACTTATATACTACTTGACGTTATAAGGGAGATGAGAATACTCCAGCCAAGTTCTATGGTCCAGGTCAGCAGGAAATCGCCGGACAGGTTCATACATAAGGCACTCGACATTATAAAGACCGGCTTTGGCCAGCCATCTGTATTTAATACCGATGCAATAATCCAGGAACTGCTCAGGCAGGGAAAGAATATAATAGATGCACGGAATGGCGGAGCTTCAGGCTGTGTTGAAACCGGGGCTTTCGGAACTGAATGCTACTGGCTTTCAGGGTACTTCAACCTCACCAAGGTATTTGAACTTACAATAAATGATGGTTTCGACAGGAGGACCGGTACCCAGGTAGGGTTAAGAACAGGCCGGGCCGGGGATCATAAGACATTCGAAGAACTTCTTGAGGCTTATAAGGCACAGCTTAATTACCTTATAGATATCAAGATAAGGGGTAATATGCTTATCGAAAAGACTTTCTCTGTTCACCTCCCTGTTCCTTTCCTGTCACTTCTTATCGAAGATTGCATTGCAAAAGGGAAGGACTATAACAATGGAGGTGCCAGGTACAACACTACATATATCCAGGGCGTTGGTCTCGGCAGTCTGACAGATATCCTTACTTCTGTCAGGTATAATATTTACGATAACCAGAATTACAAATGGGACGAAGTTCTGTCAGCTCTTGAGGATAATTTCAGCAGCAACGAAAAAATGCAGCATGATTTTATCTACAGTACTCCCAAATATGGAAATGACGATGATTATGCTGACAGGAATGCCGTATTTGTTTTCGAGACCTTTTATGATGCAGTTAATGGCAGGCCTGTATCTCGAGGCGGTTGTCACAGGATAAATATGCTGCCAACAACATCCCATGTTTATTTCGGAAGTGTTGTAGGTGCAACCCCTGATGGCAGGAAGGCAGGTCTTCCTTTGTCGGAGGGAATATCACCATTCCAGGGCGTCGACCATAATGGTCCTACATCTGTAATACGTTCGGCTGCAAAGATTGATCACCTGAGAACAGGAGGTACCCTTCTCAACCAGAAATTTTCTCCCTCATTTTTTAATGATGAGAGCAGCTACTCAAATCTTACCGCCCTTATAAGGAGCTATTTCAGCCTTGACGGACATCATATACAGTTTAATGTTGTAAATGCCGATACCTTACGGGAAGCCCAGAGGCACCCCGAAAAATACAGGGACCTCATTGTCAGGGTTGCAGGGTACAGTGATTATTTCAATGATCTTGGTGAAGATCTCCAGAATGAGATAATCCGCAGGACAGAACACGAAGGCATGTAGGCCGGATTTTAAACCGCATAAATGAAGAAGGGTCATTCCATGGAATGACCCTTCTTTTTATGCAGGATAATTGTTATTTTTTCTGTTTATCCTTCAGCTCATTGAACATTGAGGTGGCTGTTGCTACAACACCTGCAACATCAGTAAGGTTTGTCGGAAGGATTATTGTGTTATTCTGTTTGGCGAGGTTTGCAAAACCTGTAAGGTATTGTTCGGCAATTCTCAGGTTAACAGCATTCAGACCGTTTTCTTCTGAAATTGCAGAGGATATTGCCCTGAGGCCATTTGCAGTAGCTTTGGCAACCTGTTCTATCTCGGAAGCCCTACCAGCTGCTTCGTTAATACGCCTCTGCATCTCACCTTCAGATTTTTTGATGAGTTCCTGCTTATCACCTTCTGCGACGTTAATCTTAGCCTGTTTTGTACCTTCAGATTCGGCTATAATAGCTCTCTTCTCCCTTTCAGCCCTCATTTGTTTTTCCATTGCATCCCTGATGCTCTGCGGAGGTGAAATATTCTTTACCTCGTACCTTGTGACTTTTACACCCCAAGGTTCACTGGCTTTATCAACAGCGTCAACAATTGCAGTGTTTATGGCTTCGCGTTCCTCGAATGTTTTATCAAGTTCAAGCTTACCGATAACACTTCTCATTGTTGTCTGTGCCATCTGGATGGATGCAAATTTGTAATTATCAATACCATAAGATGCTTTTTGCGGGTCGAGGACCTGGAGGTAAAGGATACCGTCCACCTCAACCGCAATATTATCCTTGGTAATACAGATCTGTGGTGCCACGTCAATCGCCTGCTCCTTCAGGGTATGCCTGTATCTTACCTTGTCGATGAACGGAATGATGATCTGGAAGCCGGCAATATAGGTCGCCTTGTATTTTCCAAGCCTTTCAACGATGATGGCTGTCCTTTGCGGGACAATCTTCACCATCGATACAATCAGTATAAATCCGAGGAGGATTATACCAAGCAGAATTAGAGTTGTACTTGATGCTGACATTTTTTTATTTTTTGGGTTCTACAATAAGGTTGAAATTGTTCTTTTCAATAATAATAACCGACTCACCTTCCTTTATAACCGATTCTGATTCGGCGTTCCAGGTTGTACCTTTGAATTCCACCTTTCCTCTTACCTTCGGTCCGAAATCATTCATTGCTATTCCAGTCTTCCCGGTGAATTCATCCTCAACCGATTCATGGGCTTCACTGTGACCATAGAAAAACTTCTTCTGCAGCATTCTCCTCAAAGCTATGAGAGAAAGGATAGAAGTTATCGCAAATATTATTATCTGCAGGTTAGTACCCGGATGGGCTATAAGACATACAAGAGCTGTTACCCATGCACCGAATCCAAAAAAGAAAATTATAAAACCCGGGGCTATCAGCTCAAGGACAAATAAGACCAGACCTATAAGGAACCATAGTAGTTCAGGTCTTGAAAGAATTGAGTTTGCCATATCCTTTTATTTTAAATTTATCACTTCTGGTTTGTGTATCGTAAAGATAAAAGAAAATGCCAGAAAACCTGAAAAATTATATATGACCGGCCATGCAAAATGGGTGAATTGCCCTGTTCACCCGGTGAAATTTTCAGGCAGTATGACCATAAATAAATTTCCGGCATTCCGAAATTTGTCGTAACTTATATCAGGAAAATATGGATTAGCATTTTTAATTAATGCTTCCGATCTGCCAGCCGTCATTGAACGGGATATGTAATTGAATATCAGGTTCTGATAAGATTATTTCACCGGCATTCTGTCCTGACCCACATCATTTAAAATCAAAAGTCATGAAGAAGATATTTGACTATTTTGACAGCAGATACAGGGAATCCATGATCAACAAGCCCAAGGCTGAAGAGGGCCCTGTTATTACTATATCCCGCCTGACAGGCTGTGATGCACGCCAGGTTGCCGAAAATGTTGTTGATAACCTTAACCGGAAATATTCGACAAATAAATGGAAGTGGGTTGATAAAGACATCATATACAATATTGCAAAGGAACTTGATACGGCTCCTGAAAGGGTTGAAAACTTCTATAAAGGGATAGAGCTTTCGAACATGTCGGAGATGATCATGGCTTTCTCAGGCAATTTCGTCAGCGACCTGAGGGTAAAGAAGGCAATTAAGGACGTCGTTCTTGCAATGTGCAAGGAGGGTCATATTGTTGTTGTCGGAAGAGGGGGCGTATCAATTGCCCAGGATATAAAGGATTCACTCCATATCAGGCTTGTGGCACCTTTCTACTGGCGCGTTGAAAATGTAATGAAGAAAAAGAATATGGATATCGAAACCGCCGAGGAATTTGTTGTTGATACAGACGAGAAGAGATTCAACCTGATACAGACCTTCCTCGATAAAAAACCACTCACTATAGATTACCTATTCGATGCAACAATAAACAGGACCTCATTCTCAATCACCGAGACGGCAGAGCTAATTACCGATATGTTTCACAGGAAGATCACAAGGAATATCCTCGAACGCAATAAACAACGACAGGGCCTGTAGTAAGTAAAAAGGTAAAAGAGGGCCGAACGTTAAAAAATTGCCTGAATGGCAATTTTAGTGAGGAGCCAGGTTGCAGGGGTGGCAGGTAAAAGGTAAAAGGCAAAAGTAAAAAGGCAAAAGTCAGAATACTTTCGCCTTTCTCCTTTCGCCTTTTTCCTTCAGCCTTCTAGAGGCAAGCAGATTGTGCTATTGAAGCAATATGTTCGCTCAGACGTTTGTCGAGAACCTTCCTGTAAGCATCCCAGTCGCTTATAGGGAATTTTGCTACTCCCGAGTCCATTGCCGCTTTTGCAACAGCCGGAGCAACCCTTGAGATAAGTCTTGGGTCGAGTGGCTTGGGAATAATATACTCCCTTCCGAAATTGAGCTGTTCCAGGTTATATGCTTTTAACACATCAGAAGGAACAGGCTCTTTTGCAAGTTCAGCAAGTGCAAGCGAGGCAGCTAGCTTCATTTCCTCATTTATAACAGATGAGCTTACATCAAGAGCACCGCGGAATATATAAGGGAAGCCAAGAACATTGTTAATCTGGTTAGGATAATCCGACCTTCCTGTGGCAAATATCAGGTCGGTCCTGGTGGCAAAGGCGTCCTCATATGAAATCTCCGGGTTGGGATTCGCCATTGCGAATACTATAGGATCAGGAGCCATTGAAGCAAGCATAGCCTTCGACATCACGTTGGCCACTGAAAGGCCAAGAAAGACGTCAGATCCTGCAACAGCCTCCTCGAGTGTGTTTATATTCCTGTCGGTGACAAAAAGTTTTTTATACTTGTTGAGGTCTGTTCTCTTCGAATTAATAACCCCCTTGCTGTCGACCATTATTATATTTTCCTTCCTGGCGCCAAGGGCAACGTAAAGCTTTGTACATGAAATAGCGGCAGCACCTGCACCGTTTACAACAATTTTAATGTCGTTTATCTTCTTCCCGTTTATTTCAAGCGCATTGAGAAGTCCGGCGGCTGATATGATTGCAGTTCCATGCTGGTCATCATGAAAGACCGGTATATCAAGCATTTCTTTCAGTTTTTCTTCAACTTCAAAGCACTCAGGTGCCTTGATGTCCTCGAGGTTAATGCCCCCGAAAGTGGGAGCGATCTTGGCACAGATTTCTATAAGCTTCCCGGGGTCTTTCTCATCAATCTCTATATCAAATACATCGATATCGGCAAAAACTTTGAAAAGCAATCCTTTTCCCTCCATAACAGGTTTTCCTGCCATCGCCCCTATATCACCAAGTCCGAGAACAGCTGTTCCATTCGAAATAACAGCTACAAGGTTCCCTTTTGCTGTAAACTGGTATACATCGTGAGGATTTTTCTGTATCTCAAGGCATGGATAAGCAACACCGGGAGTATAAGCTAAACTAAGATCATACTGGGTGCAATACGGTTTAGTAGGGATGACCTCAACTTTTCCTTTGCGTCCCCTGCTGTGGTAAAGAAGAGCATCTTCCTTTGTAATTTTGGCCATAGTAGTTAATTTTTTGATTAGAAAAATGTTAGTAGGTCAGAGTGAGTTTGAAACTGTTTCGAAATTAAAGGTATACCATTAATAAGAGATATAACATGAAAAAAATCAGAAGTGCAAAAAAATCAGCTGCCACTCCCAATGTACACCCAAATAAATATTTCAGCCGGGCTTATAAAGTGAACTCATTCATGACTTTTGTATAAAACATTGAAGAGAAGTCTGAATGTACCCTGCGACTGGCTCCTGAATGTTATCTCAGGGCCGAAAGAGTAAAGCATACCGGAACCCATGCTGTATGAGAATGCAGCAACTGCACCATCAAGGTATCGTTGCCCCAGCGCCCAGCCGCTTTTTAGCTGACCCGATTCAGGATACCACATCACAGGCCTTACCTTTGTTGTGGCTGTACTGTCGGCCCTGAATACCGGATCCTGTTCAAAATAAACACTGCAGTTGCGTGGCATACCCCATCCTGGCATTTCGCTGTTATCAACATTTACGTTAAGAAGGCTTCCCGGAATATAAAACTCCGAATTTGACAGGGGAAGCTCACCTTTGGACGTCTTCTTTAAAAGGGCGTTCTTCACCGGGGCACCGAGGCTTAATGCAACAAGCGAGCTGTTGCCAATGGTGATCGCTGTTCCACCGTTTTCAATGAATTTCTTTAGTTCCGGAAGACTCCTGTTATTTGAAAAACTGCCTGTCATATACCTGTATTCTTCAGGAATGTCAGCCAACACGGACTGGGGTGTTCTCTGCAGGGTATCACTTGCTCTCCATATCCTCGGAATCACATCAGATGAGAAGATTATTATATCATATTTCTTTTTTAGTTCACCGGAGTCTATTTTCTGGTTATAGATCATCTCGTAACTGAAATGGTACTGTTCAAGTATCCAGCTGATCCATCCTGAAGCCATTGATCCTCCATACCTGTTTACAAGGGCGATCCTTGCAGGGGTAATCTTCTGGATATTTGCAGGTTTTCTTTTCAGTTCAACCGGGTATAACCCATATTTGCGAGCTTCCGATTCAAGTTGTTTTATTCCTCCTTCGGACCATGGGATATAAAAAGATCCGGTGTTAACTGTATCAGCCTTTCCCTTACCTTTTAATATCCTGTATACAACTACCCCCTTTTTCAGAAGATCATTTACGGCTATGAACGAATTATTAGATGAAGGACGCAGCTCGTAGCCATTATGCGCCTGTTTAAGACTCACCTGATTGCTGAAGGATTCTTCCTTTCCATACGGCAGGATATCGAAGGGGCCTGGTACATCTTCAGTATACCTGTCAAATTTAAGACCCATCTGGTAGGCGAGTGTCCATCCGGCAGCGTCGTAAGGAGGTATTGGCGGACCACCAGGATATTGCAGGTCCTCGGGATGATCCTGTGGCTCGAACATGTCGAGTACGTGAGGTCTGAATGCCTGGTTGGTTTTTATAATATAGGATCCTTTTGAGTATGAATGGCCTTTCACTGTAAATGCAGTCCTGGCCTTCATTACTTTAATTCCCGAGCCAATAAGTGCATTGACGAACCTGACTGCAGTCGGATAATCAGCCTGGTCGGAAGGAATAATATAGACCCTTGCATCCTTTCTTGCAGGGTCATGCATTATTGAATCGCGCTTCTGGGCAGGGGCAGATTTGATTGCTTCAATGAATGAAGGTGTATATGTCCAGTGGTCAGAACTGCCTTTCTCAATCGAGTTCCTGCCCATCCTGTAAATATTGAAAAGAATCTCATTCCTGTAGCGGCTTGCATAATCGAGGATTGCATAATCAAGGGATACCGAATAATCAATCGACATCCTGAAACGCCATTCACGAGGGCCAACAGGATATGGTGTTGCACCGTTTGGGAGGAGCCTGTCGGGTACCAGGGGTATCGAAGAAGGAGTGGGGCTGCCGATAATCTCAGTAAGCAGTCCAATCATGTTGTGAAAATATGCTGTCGTCCTTAGTCCGCCATTGTACCAGGTTGAGAATGATGAACCTGTTCTTTCGGTATAGCCTGGCTTGTTTTCGGAATTAAGCCTGTTGACCATTGCAGCCCCCAGTGCATCTATACCGGTTACAAGCAGGGGATCGAAGAGGTAATTGAACGGATCGCGGTAGGGTGGCCCTGCGAGCACTGTTCCCGCAGGTCCGGCCTGGTGATGGTTGTAGAGCACCTGTGGGAACCATTCAAGATACAGCTGCCGGCTCATGTTCTGCGTCTCTTTCATCGAAAGCATGAAGAAATCCCTGTTGTTATCGTGCCCGATATATTTCTCATACAGCCTTGGAATGTTCATTTTTCGTTTTGAAGGATCGCTGTTCCGCATATACCATGTTGATACAAGTTCCTGCCCGTCAGGGTTTGCAGCAACTAGCAGGACAATCACATTCTTCAGGATTTCTTCGGTTTCATTATCGTTCCTGCTTACAAGCTGCCAGGCTATCTCAATTAGCTGATGAGAACCAACAACCTCAGTGGCATGAAGGCCACCATCTATCCAGACAACGGCTTTCCCTTCATCAGCCAGTTTTCGTGCTTCTCCCTCAGTGAGGTTTTCAGCCCTTGCAAGCTTCTCTGATATCTCCCTGTAATGCCCGAGGTTCTTTATGTTTTCAGGAGAAGATACAACCAGCATCAGCTGGTGGCGACCCTCTTCAGTAATCCCAATATCAACAAGTTTTGCCCTCGGAGATGAGGCAAGCTTCCTGAAGTATGATTCAGTCTGGCTCCAGGTTGCAAGGGTGTAATCGTCACCGATATTGAATCCAAAGTGTTCCCTGGGAGAAGGGATGACTTCCTGGCCGTTTACTGTCAGCAACGACAGCATCGTCAGGGCAAGAATTATTATGGGTTTTCTCATTTTATGGTGAAATAGAAATGACAGCCGGTATTATGTGGCCGGGTTAATGGGATAAACTTAAAAAAATTTTGGATTGCCAACAATTTTAAATATTTTCAAGTCCGCAAAGACTATACATACTTAACATTTTTTTACCATTTATTTTATGAACCAGAACCTCGCGATTGGAGCCGATATAGGTGGCAGCCATATCAGCTGTGCGGCTGTTGATATAACATCCGGAAAGGTACTCAAGGAAACTCTCATTGAAAGAGAAGTTGATAACCAGGCACATGCCTTTCAGATAATCTCCGTATGGTCCGATGCCGTAGCCTCATCGCTCTCGAAGGTTGATGTGAAATCGGTGAAAGGAATAGGATTTGCCATGCCTGGCCCTTTTGACTATGTAAAGGGTATCTCTTATATAAAGGGTGTTGCAAAGTATGAGAACCTGTATGGATTCAATATTGGTGACGCCATACTAAGCAGTCTCGATGTTCCCGATAGCTTCCAGGCAAGGTTTATTAACGACGTCTCCGGTTTTGCGGTTGGAGAAGCCAGCTTTGGCAAAGGCTGCGGATACGGAAGGGTGGCAACAATAACGCTTGGCACCGGACTGGGGTCAGCATTTATTGATAACAGGGTCCCTGTTGTAGATGGTAACGAGGTACCAAGGCTTGGCTGTGTTTATCACATACCTTATAAAGAGGGGATCGCTGACGATTATTTCTCCACAAGATTTTTTACAAGAAGTTACAGGGAAGCAACCGGCAAAGAATTAAAAGGGGTAAAGGAACTTTCTGCACTTGCAGGAACTGATAAAGTTGTTGACGACCTGTTCTCATCCTTTGGAAAAGACCTAGCTGTATTCCTTGCTCCTTACTTAAATGCTTTCAAAACCGAAATTCTCATAATCGGCGGAAATATTTCATATGCCTACGGCCATTTCGGAAAAATCTTCGAAGAACAGCTTAAGAAGGAAAAGTGCGACTGCAAAGTCACACTTTCAGAGCTGAAAGAAGATGCGGCCCTGCTTGGAAGCGCATATTTATTCGACGACAACTTCTGGAGCGCTGTGCAGCACGCACTTCCACTTATGTAAAATTGATTCTTAAATAAATTACTGAAATAATATGACCGAGAAACTTAATATAAAGCAGATACTGCCAGTGCTCATGGCTTTTTTCGTAATGAGCTTCGTTGATCTTGTAGGGATTGGTGTGGACAGGGTAAAAGCCGATATGAACCTGAGTGCAACACTTGCACAGCTTATACCATCAGCCGCATTTTTATGGTTCCTTTTACTTTCTGTACCTGTCGGAATACTGCAGGCGAGGTATGGTAAGAAACTGGTACTTAACATAGGAATGGGAGTGACAGCCCTGGGCTTGCTGATACCTTTCTTCGTTTATACATTTCCCGCTGTTCTGCTTGGTTTTGCAATGCTTGGCATCGGGAACACAATCGTCCAGGTTTCTGCAAACCCGCTTATTGTAGATGTTGTTCCTGCAAACAGGACCTCGAGCTTCCTGAGTTTTTCGCAGTTTGTAAAAGCCATAGGATCCATGATCGGTGCTCCACTTGCAACTGTATTCGCATCAAATTTCACCCACGACTGGAAAATGCTTTTCCTTGTTTTCGGTGTAGTATCAATACTGGCAATTCTCTGGCTGGCAACAACAAAGGTTGACGAAGTAAGGCAGGAAGGCTATAAGGCTACACTTGGAACAACACTGAAACTCCTTAACAGTGGTTTCATTCTCCTCATGGTTATAGGGATCTTTGTAGTAGTAGGTATAGACGTAGGATTCAACTCAAATTCAGGTCAGTTCCTTAAAGAACATTTCAATATAGGACAGACAGCTTCTGAATCGGGCAGGAGTGTATACTTCTTCGGACGTATGCTCGGTACCTTCCTTGGAGCATTGCTGCTTACTAAAATATCATCAAGGCAGTTCCTCCTCTGGACAACGATCCTTGGTATTATTGCCCTTGTCGCAATCCTGCTTTTACCCGGGCAGGTAGTTGCCTGGATACTTGTATTTATAATCGGTTTCGCAGTCGCAAATATCTTCCCCCTTATTTTCTCAATAGCAGTAGAAAAGCATCCTGACAGGAACAGTGAGATATCGGGACTTATGATAATGGCTATCTGCGGAGGCGCGTTCATACCTCTCGGGATAGGTTGGCTCAGCGACGTCACTTCCAATATTGCTATAGGTATGTCACTTTTGCTTGCCTGCTTCGTCTATCTGCTTGCTATTTCTCTTTATTGCCTGAAAAAGTAGGGAAAAATTACAGTTTTATATTGCCTGGGAACCTGGAAACACGGGTCCGGTTTATTAAATGGAATACAGGAAGACATCACAGTTTCTGATGCCTGCTGTTAAACCGCAGTGCAGTAGCGGGATGTATGATATATATCCTGCCTTTCATATAGAAGATAACCAGGTATTCAGGGGGATTCATTCACTTGTGACCCTCATTGCACAAAATGAACATGTAATTCTGGATGGTTTCTCAGGAGTTTTTTTTCATGAACTCAGAGATACTATTGACAGTATCCTTGTCAATGAATTCAAACTCTCATACAAATGGCTGGATGTTTCTGATTATCTTAAGACTGCAGCCGTGATAGATCGTATGCTTGAACCATTTCTTGGAGGCGGTGATCCCCTGTTTGGAACAAGAACAACACTAAGTCTCAGGGACCTTTACAATGTTCAGCAGCCGTTCAAAGATAATGAGCCAGGCAGGACAATAATCTATGGTCCAGGCGCTTCTCTTTTCCGGGAGGATGGTTTACTTGTGTATTTCGATCTTCCAAAGAATGAAGTCCAGTTCCGTTCAAGGGCCGGACGAACAGGAAATATAGGTTCCACTGGAAACAGAGATCAGAAAGCGATATACAAACGCAATTACTTCGCAGACTGGATATTACTGAAGAGGCATAAGGAAAATATAATTGACAGGATTGATGTACTTGCAGATGCCCAGCGAAATGATGAAATAACCTGGATGTATGGCAGTGTCTTCAGGGAGACTCTGATACTAATGAGTCATTCTGCGATAAGGGCCAGGCCATGGTTCGAGCCCGGCACCTGGGGCGGTTCCTGGATAAAGACAAAGATAAATGGTGTAAATACTGATGTGCCAAATTATGCATGGTCTTTCGAACTTATTACACCTGAGAATGGCCTTATAATAGAAAGCTCAGGCTTAATGCTTGAGTTTTCATTCGATTTCCTGATGGCCGCTGCCTCAAGGGATGTGCTTGGCGATTGTGCAGATGCATTTGGAAAGGATTTTCCAATAAGATTTGATTTCCTTGATACTTTCAATGGAGGAAATTTGTCGGTGCAGTGCCATCCCCGAAAACAATATGCCAGGGAAAAATTCGGAGAGGAATTCACCCAGGAAGAGGCTTACTATATACTCGACTCCTCCGGGGATTCGAAGGTTTACCTTGGTTTCAGGGACGATATAGACAGAAAAAAGTTCAGGAATATACTGGAGGAAAGTACATCAAAAGGCACTGAGGTCAGAATAGAGGATTATGTTATGCTTCACAATTCCAAAAAGCATGATCTTTTCCTTATACCTCCAGGCACTGTTCATGCATCGGGCAGGAACAACCTGGTTCTTGAAATAAGTTCAACACCATATATCTTCACTTTTAAGATGTATGACTGGATAAGACCTGACCTCGATGGAAAGCCGAGGACGCTGAACATAGAACGCGCCTTCGAGAACCTCAATTTTGAAATGAAAGGTGAAAGAGTGCCTGGAGAACTGATACCGGCACCGAAGCTGATATCTCAGGGAAAAGACTGGAGCCTGTTTCATCTGAAAACCCACAAAGACCAGCTTTATGATGTTCACAGGTGCAACTTTCTTACTGAGTTTACTTCACAAACAGGTGGAAAATGCCTTGTGCTGAACCTTGTGGAAGGTGAGAGTATTGAAGTCAGAACCGAAAATAATAGGAGCATTTTTGTAAGTTATGCCGAGACCTTCATAATTCCGGCTGCAGCAGGAAAATTTACCCTTGTAAATAATTCATCTTCAATTGCAATTGTCGTAATGGCTTTCGTAAAATAATGCTTATGGAAGGATTAAGTATTTCTACTGTTCAGTTCGAGAATAAAAGCGGGGACAAGGAATTTAACCTTGCCAGGATGGATTATTTCGCAGGTCTTGCCGCATCCGAAGGATCTGCTGTTGTTGCTTTTCATGAATGCTCTGTTACAGGGTATTCGTTTGCAAGGAAATTAAGCAGTTCTGAGTTCCGTGATATTGCAGAACCTGTACCTGGTCCATCCACCGGCAGGCTGATCGGAATCGCGGCTAAGCATAAAATAACAATACTTTCAGGACTGTTTGAAAAGGATGAGAAAGGTGATGTTTACAAAGCCCATGTTTGTGTTGATGGCAATGGTATTATAGCAAAACACAGGAAACTGCATCCTTTCATTCACCCGGATATTAAAGCCGGGAACAGCTATACGGTATTTGAGATTAACGGATGGAAATGCGGAATCCTGATTTGTTATGATAATAATATTATTGAAAATGTAAGGGCAACAAGACTCCTGGGTGCTGAGATTATCTTTATGCCCCATGTTACAATGTGCACCCCTTCACCACGGCCGGGTGCAGGCTTTGTTGATCCTGCTCTCTGGTATAACAGGAAGAATGATCCGGATTCATTAAGAAAGGAATTTGATGGCTTAAAAGGGAGGGAATGGCTTATGAAATGGCTACCTTCAAGAGCCTATGACAACGGTATATACGTTGTCTTTTCAAACCCCGTTGGCATGGACGATGACCAGCTTAAAAACGGTTGCTCAATGATTATCGATCCTTTTGGTGGTATAGTTGCGGAATGCCGGAAGCTTGATGATGATCACGTAAGTTACCTGCTGACCAGGGATAAGTTAAAATCGGCAGGAGGTAACCGTTACATCGAGGCAAGGAGACCGGATCTTTACAGGAACATTATTGGAATGGACCATAACCCTGTACAAAAGGTGGCATGGCTTAAAGAAGCTAAATAATAAACTACAAAATATTGAAGGCATGAATATGAAGAAATTTGCAAGGCGCGATTTTTTGCGGAAATCTGCAGCAGCAACAATCGCATTTACAATTATCCCAAGGCATGTCCTGGGTGGTCAGGGATATACAGCTCCCAGCGACCAGCTCACAAAAGGGATAATCGGGACCGGTGGCATGGGGATGGGGCATATCGAATACGAGGGAACCCGCCTTATTGCTGCCTGTGATGTTGATAAGAAACATCTTGAGCAGGCCCTAGCTGCAGGGGGGAACAGTGTAAAAGGTTATCACGATTTCAGGGAACTGCTCGCAAATCCTGATGTGGATATTGTTCATATTGCGACTCCTCCTCACTGGCACGGTATTATATCAAAGATGGCTGCTGAGGCAGGCAAGGATATCTGGTGCGAGAAACCCATGACAAGAACGATCGGGGAAGGCATTAAGGTAGTTGAAGCAGTGAACAGCCATGGAAGGATGTTCCGTCTGAATACATGGTTCCGTTTCAAAGACCAGTTCTACGGACTTGGCACTACAGTGATGCCCCTGAAGAAACTCATAGCAAGCGGCGCACTCGGATGGCCATTGAAATTCACTGTGAGCGGTGTTACAGGTTATGACTGGAAGTTCTACTGGTCTGGTCTTCATAACCTCACCCCGGTGCCTGTACCTCCTGAACTTGATTATGATTTCTGGCTGGGGCCGGCTCCTTACAAACCATATAATCCGGAACGCGTCCATGCGAAGTTCAGGGGTTACTGGGATTATGACGGCGGCGGGCTGGGCGATATGGGTCAGCATTACCTCGATCCCGTACAATATATGTTAGGAAAGGATAATACATCCCCGGTTTATGTTGAGATCGATGCCCCTCAGCAGCATTACGATGCAGTAGGGTCCTGGAGACGCATTACCTATACATACGACGACGGTTGCAAGATCATCCTTGACGGTGAAAACCGTGATAAGGATGCCGCCTATATAGAAGGGCCTTACGGAAAAATATACAGGGGATTCAGGTCCGATATACCGGATATACAGAAGCTTATAAATTCACTTCCTGACCCTGAACCACAGGTTACAACCTTTTCGGAATCTGTGAGGACACGTAAAAAGTTTGCGCTGAATGAGTCGAACGGTCACCGTTCATGCACTATTGTTAACCTGGGCACCGTGGCACTCCGCCTGGGAAGAAACCTGAAGTACGATCCTGTTAAGCAGCAGTTTATTGATGATGAAGGCGCCAACAGGTTAATCAACCAGCCAATGAGAGGACCATGGACTATCTAAACCGAAAACAAGAAAGCAAAATGAAATACATTAAAATACTTCCGCTTATCCTCATTCTTTTTCTCACAGCCATCCCTCTTAAATCGCAGGATGTGCGACTCACATCAACAAGGGTGGCAGATCTCCTGGCACAGATGCCGGCGAGGGACAATGAGTACACTGCAAAACTTATGAATGATATGCTCTCCCTTGGAGACGCAGGATTAAAAATGATTTGCGACCAGGTGATACCATCAGGCAGCGGAGATGATACAAAAGCCCGCTTCGCCATTGAAAGCTATTCGAGATTTCTTTCTATGAAACAAGGTGATGACAGGCTTAAATGGGAAAAGCTTTGTATCGGGTATACTTCAGAAGCTAAGGATTACAACGTCAAGGATTTTTTCATGAAACAACTGCAGGTTGCAGGTGGAGCAGCATCCGTGGAAGCAATGAAAAACTATCTTGGTGACAGGGACCTGTGTGCACCGGCAATCGCTGTTATAAAAGCTGTGGGGGGCCAGAATGCAGAGGAAATCCTTGCCGGGGCATTGAAAGATGAAAAAAATCCATGCACTTCAACAATACTTAATATACTTGCTGACTGGAAATCATCAAGGGCAGTAATTGAGTACCAGAAGCTGGCCCTTTCCGGCGACATGAATGTGAAAGCTGCTGCTTACAGGGCACTTGCCGCCTCAGGTTCACCCGAAGCTTATAAAATCTTAACTGATGCCGCCAGGAGTGTAAATTACAGGTGGGAACATTCCGGCGCCACTGAGGCATTGCTATTATATGCAATTAACACTGGTGAGAAAGGTAACCTTAAAACTGCCGATAAGATATGTAAGACTCTTTTGAAGAGCTGCAACGACAGAAGTAATATTCAATATAAGACAGAAGCTCTGCAGCTGGTGATCAAAATGTATGGTAAAGATGCTGTAAGTGATATTCTTGATGCACTGGCAAGCACTGATAAGAGTTACAGGAACGCAGCCCTGATGTATTCCCTTTCTATAAAGGATAATGACCTTACAAAAATACTGATATCATATTTCAGAAAGGCTCAGCCGGCAGTTCGACCGGAGATAATTCATAACCTTGGACTGCGTAAGGACACAACTGCAGCTGGATTTGTAAAAGCTGCATTGACCAATCCGGATTTAAATGTAAGAAAAGAGGCAGCTCCAGCGCTTGTTGCCCTTGAGGGACAGGATGCAGTTGGAGTCCTTATAGATTACCTTGCGAAATCGACCGGAACAGAAGACCAGGAAGCAGCCGGGAATGCTGTGAAAACAGTTCTTGATGATAAGACTCTTCCTCTGCTTCTTCCTGCATTAAAGGATGCCTCGGATGCAGGTAAAGCTTCAATTATCGGTCTTCTTGCATGGAGCAGAAGTTGCAGGTACTTCCAGGTAGTATTCCCATATACATCTTCAGGGAATAAGGATATCCGGTCATCTGCTTTCAGCGCGCTTGCAAATCTTGCTTCACAATCTGATGAAGACAAGCTTTTAGACCTTCTTCTTAAAACAGATGATCCAGCAGAAACAGCAGCCGTACAGATGGCAATCGCAAATGCTGCCGGCAAGGTCAAGGATCCGGAAAGCAGGGCCAATGAGATTCTTCTTTCTCTCGAAAAAGGAAAGGGGAAGGAAAAACTCATCCCTGTTCTTGCACTCACCGGCGGCAGAAAGGCTCTTGCAACAGTGCTTAATGAATTTGAAAATGGCTCCGTCGAAATGAGATCTGTATGCTTCAGGGCACTTAGTACATGGAAAGATCTGTCAGCCGCATCGGCACTCTATGAAATCTGTGGTTCAGGCAACAAGAACTATGGCGACCAGGCATTTTCAGGTTATGTGAATATAGTAAAATCAGCCCCGGTGACTGATGATCAGAGGCTTCTTCTTTTCAGGAAGATCATGCCATATGCTCTTACACCGGAGAAAAAGATTACAGTTATTGATGAGCTTGGGAAGATACGCACCTACCCGGCACTTTTCTATACATCGAAGTTCCTGGAATCAGAAGAAACCAGGAGCGCTGCAGCCAAAGCCATAATGTACATAGCGCTTCCATCATCAGGCTCCAAAGCCGGAATGTATGGTACAATGGTAAGGGACATTCTTTCAAAAGCGGTTCCTTCATTATCCGGACCTGAGAGTGATTATAACAGGGAACTCATAAATAAATACCTCGCCTCTATGCCCCAGGATCAGGGTTTCTACCCTATGTTCAATGGAACAGATCTTGCAGGATGGCAGGGCCTCGTCCAGGATCCGGTTGCCAGGCAGAAGATGAAAGCTTCAGAACTGGCTAAGAAACAGGTCGAAGCAAACAAGAAGATGCTTGAAAACTGGAGCGTCAAAGATGGTTGCATCTGGTTCTCAGGAAGTGGTGACAACCTTTGCTCAATAAAGGAATATGGAGATTTTGAACTTTATGTAGACTGGAAGATCACAAAGAAAGGTGACAGCGGCATCTACCTCAGAGGATCACCACAGGTCCAGATATGGGATACATCAAGGGTTGAAGTAGGGGCACAGGTAGGTTCAGGTGGCCTTTATAACAACCAGAAAAACCCAAGCAAACCACTCGTGGTGGCGGATAATCCAATCGACGACTGGAACACTTTCAGGATTGTGATGATAGGGGAAAAAGTATCAGTCTGGCTTAACGGGCAACTTACAGTTGATAATGTTGTTCTTGAAAATTACTGGGACCGTTCAATACCAATCTTTCCCAAAGGTGCGATTGAACTTCAGGCCCATGGTAACCAGCTCGCATTCAGGGACATTTTTGTGAGGGAGATAAATGAGAAAGAGTATAACCTTACAGCGGAAGAAAAAGCTGAAGGATTCGAATCGCTCTTTAACGGAAAAAACATTGATAACTGGGTGGGAGATAAGGAAGCATACGCAGCCGAGGATGGAATGATAGTTGTAAAGCCCGACAGGGGTAAAGTTGGTAACCTTTATACCTCGGGAGAATACAGCGATTTTATATTCAGGTTTGAATTCCAGCTGACACCTGCAGCAAATAACGGGCTTGGGATAAGGGCACCGCTCACCGGTGATGCAGCCTATGTAGGGATGGAACTTCAGATCCTCGATGATTCAGCTCCTGTTTATGCAAACCTCCAGCCATACCAGTATCATGGATCTGTTTATGGTGTCATACCTTCAAGAAGGGGATATCAGAAACCCGTTGGAGAATGGAACTACGAGGAAGTTGTTGCAACTGGGACGCATATCAGGATCACCCTTAATGGTACAGTGATTGTTGACGGGGATATCGCCGGTCCGAGGGATAATGGAACAATGGATCATAATAACCACCCCGGACTTAAAAACAAGACAGGCCATATAGGTTTCCTTGGTCATGGCTCTGAAGTCAGATTCAGGAACATTCGTATAAAGGACCTTTCAAAATAAAACTGCAATACTATTATGAAAATACTTCCCGCTGCGTTGCTACTGGCTTTCCTCATAGCCTCATGTTCTAATCAGAAGGCGCCTGAACCGTTCGGCCCTGTTCCATCTGACAGGCAGCTTGAATGGCATAAGATGGAGTATTATATGTTCGCCCATTTCACTGTAAACACATTCACAGGCAGGGAATGGGGCCTTGGCGATGAGCCGGAAGATGTTTTCAATCCATCATCACTTGATTGCCGGCAGTGGGCTCGAGTTGCCAGGGATGCAGGGATGAAAGGAATAATTATCACGGCAAAGCATCATGATGGCTTTTGCCTGTGGCCTTCTGAATACACAACTCATTCAGTGAAATCATCAAGATGGAAGGACGGAAAAGGCGATGTTGTCAGGGAACTCGCTGAAGCGTGTTCGGAATACGGACTGAAACTCGGGATTTACCTTTCTCCGTGGGACCGTAACAACAGCAGCTATGCAAAGCCGGAATACCTCAATTACTACAGGAATCAATTGAGGGAACTTCTTACAAAATATGGGAACGTTTTCGAAGTATGGTTCGATGGTGCAAACGGCGGTGACGGTTATTATGGTGGAGCCAGGGAGATGCGAAGGATAGACAACCGGACCTATTATGACTGGCCAAACACCCATTCCATTGTAAGGGAGCTCCAGCCGGGGGCTGTCATGTTCAGTGACGCTGGCCCGGATATAAGGTGGGTTGGAAATGAAAGCGGGCTTGGAAGCCCAACCAACTGGTGCCTCCTGAACAGGGATACAATGTACCCCGGCGGCGATTTTGCCTCAATACTCGGGGAAGGACATCCTGACGGAAAATACTGGGTCCCTGCTGAGGTAGATGTCTCTATCCGTCCCGGATGGTTCTGGCATGAATCAGAGGATAGCCTTGTCAAAACTCCTGAAAAGCTTATGGAATTGTGGTATGCATCCATAGGCCGAAACTGCAATCTCCTTCTGAACGTACCACCTGACAGGAGAGGACTGCTTAATGAAAAGGATGTTGATGCCCTTATGGCTTTCAGGAAACTACGGGAAAATGAATTTAAAACGGAACTTGCAAAGGGCAGGAAATGCAAGGCCACATCTGAAAGAGGAAGAAAATTCAGGGCATCGAATCTGAATGACGGAGATTATGAAACTTACTGGTCGACACCTGATAATGTCAGGTCGGCTTCTGTAACAATTATCCTAGATAAGGACACTCCTGTAAACAGGATTTCAATAAGGGAATACATTATACTGGGACAGAGGGTGGAGAAGTATACTGTTGAAGCTCTCTCAGGAGGTAAATGGATAAACGTAACTGAAGGAACCACAATCGGGAATCATGTGATAAGGAAATTCCCCTTAACTGAAGCAAGTGCAATACGTATTAACTTTGAGAAATCAAAAGCCTGCCCTGTAATTTCTGAGATAGAACTCTATCGTGCCCCAGGAGACTGAGCAGGATATTTGACAAAAAGTGCGCCTCGATTGCATGATTAAGCACTATGCCCCTTTAAGCATCTTTACGATCTTGACTGTGGCAGCAATTCTTTTGGAAAGTCTTTTCCAGTCCTTGCCTGTGACAAGGTCTTTTGTGAAAAGGTTTGACCCGATGCCTACGCAGGTTGCCCCGGCACTGAACCATTCGCCCATATTTTCAATAGTGGGTTCAACACCTCCCGTCGGCATTATACTCGTCCATGGGCAAGGACCTTTGACTGCCCTGATGAAATCAGGCCCGCCGGCTGCAAGCCCCGGGAAAATCTTTACAATTTCAGCGCCCAGTTCTTCAGCCTGGCCTATTTCAGTAAGTGAGCCACAACCTGGTATCCACAGGATCTTGCGACGGTTGCACACTTTTGCTGTTTCAGGATTCATTATAGGTGAAGCAATGAAGCTGGCTCCAGACTGGATATATAATGCTGCAGTTGCATGATCGACTATTGACCCTGCGCCAAGGATCATACCCGGTACTTCTTTTTCAGCCCATTTATTGAGATCACTGAAAAGCTCATGGGCAAAATCGCCGCGGTTTGTGAATTCGAAAATCTTCAAACCTCCCTCGAAGCATGATTTGATCACACCCCTGCAAAGCTCAGGGTCGCGGTGATAAAAGATAGGGATGATTCCGGTCTCGCGGATTCGTTGTATTACGTCTATTCTTATATATTTTGCCATGGTGTAAGGGTTGGTATCACAAATTTATCCAAAACACTTTACAATTCCAAGCATGCGGCAAGGATGCCCGGACAGTATGATTTAAGTACAACATTCCCGCAGGTTCCATGACAGAATTTGAAATTCATGCATGAACTTTTTAATAGATTTTATCATTTTTTAAGGATTAAATAATTTAATTTCTATATTTAGCTGACAGAAAAATCATTAACCTTTTAACAATTCAGAAATGACAGTGAAGTTTTTACGAAAAGTTACAGGGATACTTGTTGTATCAGTTGTGATTACATCATTTGCAAATGGACAGGACAGGAATGTTGTCATACAGGTCTATAATGAGGGAGCCAAATCAACCCAGACAGACCCGGTCGCCGCAATCAAGTCGTTTGAAGAGGTGATCACACTTGCCGACAAGGTAGGGGAATCAGCTGCCGATTTAAAACAAAAGGCTGTGTCCGTTCTGCCAACTTTGTATATTAAGGTTGCAGTAAGTGCACTGAACCAGAAAAAACCGGTTCCGGAGATTATGGCTGCTGCAAAAGGAGCCTCTGCATGCGCTCAGAAATATGGTAATCAGAGTCAGAAAGATGACGCTACCAAAGTTCTGATATCAGCTTATTATAGCCAGGCCACTACTTTCTACGGCAACAATGATATGGCATCAGCATTGCTCGCATTTGATTCAGTGCTTGCAATTAATCCTGATTATGCAAAGGCTATTTACAGTAAGGCTCTCATTTACTCAGGCCAGAATAACTCAGCTTCGTTTGAACAGGCGATCGACCTCTATCTTACAAAGGTCAAAGCCAACAACGATTCGGTTGCCGTAAAACTGGCATCAAACCTTGCACTTGGCTATTTCAGGAGGGCAGGATCGAAGGCTAATCAGGCAGAGAAATTGGACGAAGCGCTGGCGCTTCTTGACAAAGCTGCAAAGTATGGCAGCGATAAGGATCTGTTCTATTTCTATGCAGATGTTTATAACAAGAAGAAGAACTACGATAAAGGAATTGAATATGCTAAGCGTGGCCTTGACCTTGAAACCGGCACCCCGGAGGCAAAAGCCAAATTCTATTTCCAGCTGGGAATGGCCCAGGCAGGAAAAGGAAAGACAGCTGACGCTTGCGCATCATTTAAAAATTCGGTCTATGGACCATTCACTGAAGCCTCAAAAGCTCAGCTTAAGAACCTGAAGTGCCAGTAATCCTGGCACTTTCTTTTAAAGGCAACCCGGAAGCAGGATGGCACTTAATTATATCTGGATCGGTTTTTTTCTTGTCGGATTCATCTTCGCACTGATTCAGCTGATCTTTTCTGGAAATACACAGATATTCAATGATCTCGTAAATTCTGTATTCTCCAACGCAAAAACAGGTTTCGAGATTTCCCTGGGACTAACAGGAGCCTTAACACTTTGGATGGGCCTCCTTAAAGTCGGGGAAAAGGGAGGAATAGTAAATATTCTTGGCAGGCTGATGGGACCATTCTTCCAGAGGATCTTCCCTGAACTGCCCAAAGGTCATCCTGCTTACGGTTCAATAACTCTTAACATTGCGGCTAATATGCTCGGACTCGATAATGCCGCAACACCAATGGGTCTTAAGGCAATGGGTGAATTGCAGGAAGCAAACCCCAGGAAGGACACTGCCTCAAATGCTCAGATTATGTTCCTTGTTATAAATGCCGCAGGAATTACAATAATACCTGTAAGCATTATTGTGTACAGGGCCCAGCTTGGCGCGGCAAACCCTGCCGACATTTTTATACCGGTTCTGATCTCGACCTTCTGTGCTTCTCTCACAGGTATGATAAGCGTGGCAGTTATTCAGAAGATAAATCTGTTCGACAGGGTCATATTGGCTTATCTTGGTGGACTCACTGCAATTATAGCAGGAATAATCCTCTACTTCAGCTCGCTGCCTAAGGAACAAATAACAGCCATATCAACCCTTGCGGCAAATTTCATACTCATCCTTATAATAATGTCATTTATCCTGCTTGGACTTATAAGGAAGATAAATGTATATGATGCTTTTATAGAAGGGGCAAAGGAAGGTTTCAACACTGCAATAAGAATCATTCCTTTTCTTATAGCAATACTAGTCGCAATAGGCATATTCAGGGCATCAGGGGCAATGGATTTTATAATTTCAGGACTCGCGAAATTCTTTGCCTGGATAGGTATCGACACTCAATTTACAAAAGCATTGCCTGTGGCATTCATGAAACCACTTAGTGGTACCGGTGCAAGGGGACTTATGATTGATGCAATGAAGACATATGGTACAGATTCCTTCATAGGAAGACTTTCATGTACAATGCAGGGTACCACCGATACAACCTTCTACATTATTGCAGTTTACTTCGGATCTGTAGGGATAAAAAATACACGCTATGCAATAGGTTGCGGACTTCTTGCCGACCTTGCCGGCTTCACGGCGGCCATACTTGTAGCCTACCTCTTTTTTGCCTGAATGACAAATATCCTGTTTGTTCTGCAGGGTAAAATATACTTTTACTCATATAGTCACTTTAGAATTGATCCCTATGAAAAAAACTTTCACAATCCTGCTTTCGATACTGTCAGTTTTACTTATAAGCTGCTCCGCAAACAATACGGGTAAATTAAGCATTAAGCAATCTGCAAATGCTGTTGATACGTCTGATGCGACAAATGATTTTTATGATAATACTGAAGCTTTTCCTTTGAAGATTCCTGCAATAACTGTCGAAGGAGAAATTGCAAACCCGGGTAGTGTTGACCTGGCTAAACTGCCGGTACATGAGGTTATTGTCAAAGAGACCCTCCTTGACAGCACGGGAAATGATAAGTTTGTCGGGGCATATCGTTATGATGGCTATTCACTTTTTGATATACTGAATCAAGCAGTACTTAAAAAAGCAAATGCAAAGGAATTCAATCCGATTATTGACCTATATGTCGAGGTCGTAAATGATAAAGGAGATAAAGTCGTTTTCAGCTGGGGCGAAATATATTATCCCTATAACCTGCATCGCATAATAATAGCAAACAGCGTTTCCAGGATAGTACCGTCCAAAACGAAGGATCTCTGGCCACTTCCATCCATATCAAAAATTGTCGCCGCAACTGACCTGGTCACAGAAAGGAATATTTCAAACCCAGTTAAAATCATAGTCAGGTCAATCCCTCGTTCATTCAACGTAACCAGGGGACTGAGCCTTGTTTATTCTGAGAACTTTGCTGTTTACAACGGGGAAGAAAAAATTGCTGTCAACCCCCCTCTTGAAAAATTTAATCCGGTAACCTACAATACTGTCTTTTATGGCAGGGGAAAAGGAATTCACAGCACATCACCATTTAAAGGCTATATTCTTAAGGATGTCCTGGGCATGTACTATAAAGCTGACAGGACCAACCTTAAAACCGGTATAGTATGCCTGGCTGCTTTTGATGGATACCGTTGTGCAGTCTCATTTTCAGAGCTTTTTAACAGGAATGACCAGCAGGAATTCCTCCTTATTAAAACCAGGGAAAAGGAAGATGGTGGTCTTTTCAGGGTGTTTGCGGGGCCGGACTTCTTTTCCGACAGGGCAGTAAAGGCCCTGAACGGTGTTTACCTTATGAATTAACAGATATCGTTTTTTACACACCGGTATTTAACAGTTTTTAATCTTACATAATACAGTACCCGCTGGTTTTGTGTGGGTCAAATTGAAATTTTTCTTGTAATTTTAGCATTCTGTAAGAAAAATCAAATATTTCCACGAAATGCCACCTTTACGCAGAATTATTGTACTCGTACAACTGCTGCTAGTTGCAGGTTCCCTGTACGGGCAGAATGGCGGTCTTCTTTTATCCAATTATTCCGAGAACAAAGAGATTGAAAACCAGAGCTGGGCGATTTGCCAGGATGAGAATAACGTAATGATGTTTGCAAACATCAGGGGCATTCTGACCTTTGACGGGCAGGGGCAGAATTTTAACCTGATAAACATACCGGTAATTCCATATTCACTCAGGTTCAACTCCCAGGCAAGGAAAGTTTTTGTTGGTGGTGACAATAACTACGGATACCTTAAAAGAGATGAGAAAGGATTATACAAGTTTGTGTCATTGAAGTCAGATTCGGTTGTGACTGGTATTATCTCGAGAATCGTTTTTACCGATTCCACGGTCTGGTTCTGTGGTGAGAAAAGCCTCAGCGAACATTATCTCTCCAACGGAAAGCTCAGGTTACATATCAGTCAGAAAGAAGGTTTGGCATTCAACGGGATGTTCGTAACACCCAAGAATATTTTTATAAACGTACTTTCCAGGGGGCTCTACCGGCTTGAAGCCGATACACTTTTTCCAATAGTTACAGGTTACCTGCTTGAGAATACAGAAGTGCTTTTTGGTCTTCCCTACGATAAGGATTATGTACTGTTAGGCCTTGGTGACGGTTCTCTTTCACTATTCGATGGCATTAAATTCTATCCATACCAGGTGAAGGATAACGGTTACCTGAAGGATAACATACTATCGGAAGGTATTGTACTTTCTGACAGCCTGTATGCCTTTGCAACGCTTGATGGTGGTGCTCTTGTTATTGAAAGAAAAAGCGGGGTCGTCAGGCATACAGTCAACTATCTTAACGGACTTCCTGATGATGAAATTTTTGCAATTGGTGCGGATAATACCAGCGGTTTATGGCTGTCGCACCAGTACGGTCTTTCCAGGGCTGAACTGATGCTTCCCATTTCAAACATGGGAGTCTACCCGGGTCTAAAAGGAAACCTCATTAATAACCTGTGGTATAATAATGAACTGTATGTTGCTACAAGTGAAGGTGTATACTATCTTACAGAGATAAAAAACTATTCCAGCACTGAGGTTTATGTAAAGCAGGATCAGCCTGGAATCCGGGTACCTGTCCAGCAGCCTTCAGGAACACTTCAACTGCAGCCGGCACAGGAGGACAGGAAAACTAAAAAGAGCATATTCACAAGGATTTTCGGAAAAAGATATACCCAGGAACAACAGAAGGATGAAACAGCTGCCCCTGTTTCGCAGGAGCCACAATCACAGAGTAGTTCAAAAACTTCGTACGTCAGGAGGACCGTCAGCAGCCTTAAATCAATAGAATACCTATATAAAAAGGTTGAAGGGCTTAACGAAAAATGCAGGCAGCTATTGCCATCTTCTGATGGAATACTTGCCTCAACCAGCAAAGGACTTTATGTTGTCTCCGATCACAAGGCAAGGCTTATTGCAGGTGACAGGAATATATTTTTCGTAAGCAGGTCTGAAGCTGACGGCAGATTCTATGTAGCCGCAGCAGACGGGTATTTTATTGTTGCCAACGGCCCTGGAGGATGGGTGGCAACTTATCCCGATAAGTCGTTTACAACTCCCCTCTACTCAATTACTTCTGCCGGAGCCAATACTCTCTGGGCCGGCAGCGATGAACTTGCCGTTAAAATATCAATGTCCCCGAAACCTGTATACAGGTATTACAATGTCAAAACAGATTATCCGCAGAGGTGCAGGGTGAAATATGTGAATGATACCTTGTTTGTATTTACCGAATCAGGAATCGACTATTACAAAGCTGATGACGACACCCTGTTGAAATACCCAAAAGCGAACTTTCGCCAGGGATCCAGGCCGGAATTCCTTATATCACAAACCGGGGCAATCTGGATGAAGCAGGATGGTGAATGGTCAACAATAGGAAACAGGTTCAGCATTTCCACCTATGACATGTCGGTTCTTAAGATTTTTGATAACATAGTTTCAATTTTTACCGACGAAAAAAACCTGTGGGTGATATCGGGCGATAACCAGTTATACCGTATATCAAGAGGTAAGCTGGCAGCAATTAAACCTTCACTCGATCTGTTTGTCAAAAGTGTTCAGAACGAAAAAGGGCTCTATTTCAGTCTTTCTGATATAGTGTTCGACAGCGGCGACAATAACATTTATTTCGACATTGTAGCCCCTGGCTATCAAAAAAGAAATTCTGTACAATACCAGTATATTGTTGACGGGATGATGGATAGCTGGTCTAAATGGTCCACAAGATCCACAATCAACCTGCTTCTCCCTCACGGTACTTATACTTTACGGGTGAAAGCAAGGGACATCTGGGGGAACATGAGTGAACCCATACAGAAGACTTTCACGATAAAAACGCCATTCGTGGAGACTAGCTTCTTTATGATTATGGTTATAATCCTCGCCTGTGTACTTGTAGTGGTAGTAATAAGATTCAGGGAGCGACACCTCCAGCATGAAAAGCATATACTGGAAGAGAAGGTAAAGGAGAGGACCGCGGAAATAGAGGCACAAAAACAGGAGATTACCTCAAGTATAGAATATGCAGGGAGGATACAGCAGGCAATGCTGCCAATGGATGAGATATTCAATAATGCCTTTGCGGAGCATTTCATAATGTTCAGACCAAGGGACATTGTGAGCGGCGATTTTTTCTGGATAGGCGAAGATGCTAATCACTATTTCTTTACAGTTGCAGACTGTACCGGCCATGGCGTGCCCGGTGCATTCATGAGCACCCTGGGCATCTCAACACTTAATGAAATTATAACAAACAAATCAGACCTTCATGCCAATACTGTTCTGAACCTCCTGAGATCAAAAATCAAGACATCTTTGCACCAGACAGGTAAAGAGGGTGAAGCTGCTGATGGAATGGATATAGCTTTCTGCATTCTTCATAAAAACAGAAAAACACTCGAATATGCAGGAGCCTATAACCCGATGATGATATTCCAGGGTGGTGAACTCAAGGAATACAAAGCCGACAGGATGCCTATTGGAATTTATGTTGGTGAAAAGGAATCATTCACAAATTATGAGCTGAATGTCGGAAAAGGCGATATAATTTATCTCTTCTCAGACGGCATAATAGACCAGTTTGGCGGACCTGACGGTTCGAAATTCAAACGTTCTTCACTTAAGAAACTTCTTACTTCAATAAGCGACAAACCACTCAGCGTACAGAAAGACATTATTGAAAAGGAATTTGACCAGTGGAGAGGAGGCGGGGCCCAGATAGATGATGTAACTATTATCGGGGTGAGGATCTGAAAACGAATCAAAAAAAGTAATATGAAAATCAAATTTATCGGCGCAGCACATGAAGTGACCGGGAGCAAGCATCTGATAATTACAGACAGCGGGAAGAAAATACTGCTCGATTGCGGGATGTTCCAGGGTAAGGGACTTGAAACCGATTCTCTCAACAGGAAGCTGGGTTTCAATCCGCCAGAGATTGATTACCTCATTCTCACCCATGCACATATTGATCATTCGGGGTTGATCCCTTATATATACAAGCTCGGCTTCAGGGGCTCAGTTATCTGCACGAGTGCAACGCGTGACCTCTGTGCGATAATGCTTGCCGACTCGGGGTTCATCCAGGAGCATGATACATATACTTTCAACAAGAGAAGGATAAAGAAAGGACTTAAGCCTGTAGACCCCATTTACACACAGAAAGACGCACAGGCCTGTATGAGCCAGTTCATAGGTGTTCCCAATGACATGAAGTTCAGGATTGACGATAGCATAAAAGTGCGCTTCACACCAAGCGGACACATGCTTGGAAGTGCCGTGGCAACAATACAGATAATTGAGAACGGCCAGATCAAAAGGATATCTTATACTGGAGATATTGGAAGGCGATCCAGCGAGATACTGGCACCACCAATGCCATTTCCGCCATCAGATATTCTTATAACAGAATCAACATATGGCGACAGGCTGCATCCTGAGAATGAGAAGGCAGAGAATGAGCTTCTGGATATTATGATAAAAACCTGTGTTGACAAAGGTGGAAAACTGATTATCCCTGCCTTTTCTGTTGGAAGGACACAGGAAGTTGTATATACACTCAATAAATTTTATAATGCCGGATCACTGCCGAAAATTGATATATACGTCGACAGCCCCCTGGCAGTTAACGCAACTTCAGTCTTCCGGATGCATCCTGAATGCTTCAACAAAAGTATCCACGATTTTATGATGAAGGATCCTGATCCGTTCGGCTTTAACAGCCTGTTCTATATAACACGGCAGGAAGATTCAAAGAAACTGAACGACCATAAGAAACCATGCGTGATAATCTCGGCTTCAGGTATGGCAGAAGCGGGAAGGATAAAACACCATATTGCAAATAATGTTGCAAGTGAAAAGAACACAATTCTGATGGTAGGCTATTGTGCTCCGGCAACCCTTGGCGCCCGCCTTCTGGGAGGTACAAAGGAAGTATCTATTCATGGTAACGTCTACCCGGTTAATGCTGAAATAAAGAAAATAGAATCATACAGCGGACACGGCGATTATAAAGAGATGCTGGAATACCTGCAATGCCAGGAACCCTCATCGATCAGGCAGACTTTCCTGGTTCATGGGGAATATGAGACCCAGAAGAAATATGCCGAAAGGATGAAAGAAGCCGGGTTCAGGAATATCGAGATACCATCTTCAGGGTCAGAATACCAGCTTGATATCTGATCAAACTATTAACAATCTAATAATCCATACGATATGAATAACTCAAGGTTCGTAATAATATTACTGTGCTTAACATTATTTACTGCTGCATTGTCAGCCCAGCAGGACAAGCTTACACTTGAAGACATCTTTCTAAAGGGGACCTTCCGCAGCGCCGGCTTCGGACCTGCCCGGTGGAATGAAAAAGGTGACGCGTATGTTACCCTCGAGAGATCAACAACAGCAAGAGGCTCAGATCTTGTGACATATGACGCTCCAACAGGGGCGAGGAAGATACTCATATCTGCTTCCGAACTGATACCCGAAGGTGAAAAGAACCCATTGAGAATTAATAACTATACCTGGTCGGCCGATGGTAAAGCTATGCTGATCTTTACAAATACACAGAGGGTCTGGAGATATAATACAAGGGGAGACTACTGGGTATTGAGACTTGATGACAGGAAGCTTGTAAAACTTGGAAAGAATCTTCCCGCTTCATCACTGATGTTTGCAAAATTCTCACCCGATGCGAAAAAGGTTGCCTACGTGTGCAGGCAGAATATCTATGTTGAAGATCTTGGTTCAGGAACTGTTCAGCAGCTTACGAATGATGGCGGAGGTGATATAATAAACGGAACTTTCGACTGGGTATATGAAGAGGAACTGGATTGCCGCGACGGATTCAGGTGGAGCCCCGACGGGACAAAAATAGCTTACTGGCAGATAAATACGAAGGGCACAGGTGTTTTCTATATGATAAATAACCTTGATTCAGTATATCCCGAAATTATTCCTGTTCCTTACCCCAAGGTGGGTACAAAGAATCCGGAGGCGAAGGTTGGTGTTATTAATGTCGATGGAGGAACAACCACCTGGATTAACCTCGATGGAGATCCTGCTTCTTACTATATTCCGCGCATGGATTTCGCAGCTTCATCTCAAGAGATTATGATCCAGCAGCTTAATCGTCTCCAGAACACGAATCTTGTACTGCTTGGAAATGTCAATACAGGAGCTGCGAAGTTGATCATGACTGAAAAGGACAGTGCATGGGTCGATGTAAATGATGATATGGAATGGCTCGATAATGGAAAGTTCTTCACCTGGAACAGCGAGAGGGGAGGATGGAGGCAGGTTTACAGGATATCAAGGGATGGAAAACAAACATTGTGCCTGACCCCCGGGAAATATGACGTTATAAGCATTCAGCAGATTGATGTGAAAAACAATTACCTGTACTTTATTGCTTCTCCCGATAACCCTACAGAAAGATACCTTTTCAGGACCAGGATGGACGGTAAGGGAAAACTTGAGATGATAACTCCGAAGAACATGACCGGTCAGCATGGCTACCAGCTGTCGCCAAATGCAGGATGGGCCATACATACATGGTCGGATGCACAGACTCCTGTGACCACCGATCTTGTCTCTCTTCCCGATCATAAACAGGTAAGGATACTTCAGAACAATGATGAGCTGAAGAAGAAATATTCTTCAGCAGGGTTCTCTAAAAAGGAATTCTTTAAGGTCGACATTGGCGATGGGATAGAACTGTATGGATGGATGATCAAGCCCGCCGGATTTGACCCTTCTAAAAAGTATCCTGTTATTTTTAATATTTATGGGGAGCCGGCAAGTTCTACAGTGCAGAACAACTTCGGTGGAGGCGACCTGTGGCACCAGTACCTTTCACAGCAGGGTTATCTCATAATGAGTGTCGACAACCGGGGAACAGCAATGCCAAGGGGCAGGGAATGGCGTAAGTGCATATACAGGAAGATTGGTATTATCGCACCGGAAGATCATGCAAAAGCCGTTAAAAAGATAATAGCTGACTATAGTTTTGTGGATCCCGACAGGATAGGTATCTGGGGATGGAGCGGTGGAGGATCAATGACCCTGAATTGCATGTTCAGGCACCCTGAACTTTATAAGACAGGTATTGCAATAGCATTCGTGGCGAACCAGAAATTCTATGATACTGTTTACCAGGAACGTTACATGGGCCTGCCGGATGATAACAGAGAAGGCTACTACGACGGGTCGCCGGTCAATCATGCAGCTAATCTGAAAGGGAACCTGCTCCTTATCCATGGCTCCGGTGATGATAATGTTCACTACCAGAACTGCGAGGTACTTGTAAATGAACTTATAAGGCAGAATAAAATGTTCCAGATGCTTGAATACCCGATGCGCAGTCATGGAATATATGAACGGGAGAACACTACTCTTCACCTGTATGAATCAATGCTTAAATTTTGGCTTGCAAACCTTCCTGCTGGAGGAAAATGATCAGGTGAGATACTGCCTTAATCCCCGGCGTTTCTCTTTCCAGCCGGGGCATACTTCAGAAAGCAGGGAGTAAAAGCCTGTTCCATGGTTGTGGTGTTTCAGGTGGCATAACTCATGCAGTATAACATAGTCGAGGTATCCCTGGTCAAGTTTAATGAGCTCGGAGTTGAGTGTTATCCGCCCTTTGCTGCTGCAACTTCCCCACCTTCTTTTCATTATTCTTATATTAAGAGAAGCTGGTCTGAAATCGTAACTTTCATACGACTTTACGATTTCGTTAAACCTGATGGTAATTTCCTCTACTGCTTTTTTTCTGTACCATTCTGCAAGAAGTTTCCCGGCCTTTGAGCTTTCCTCTCCTTCCTTAATACTAATGAATATCTCATCATCCCCGGCAATTACCCTGTTATACCTGCCATTAATTATCTTCAGTAGATATTCTCTTCCCCTGAACATTATTTTCTGGCCATTCCCTGGTGTCCCGTTTGAGAGACTCTTCATGTTGGTATAGCTCTCCAGGTGTTTCCTTATCCATTCAGACCTTGATTCAACGAAGCTGTTAATTACAGAAACCGGGGTCCTGTAAGGGGCCCTGACAACAACGCCATCTCTCGGGGATACTATGATACCGATAGATCTGCGCCGGCTGAATTTTATTGAGTAGCTGAGACCTTCCTGCTTCATTCTGCGACCCGCTCAAGCCTGATGAATGTTACCTCGGGAGGCATGAATATCCTGAAAGGAAAATGAATGACACCCAGCCCTCGGTTTACATAATGGAACTGCCCATTACTCTCATACAGGCCGTTCCAGTGAGGATAAAAATATTTCGAGGGTGACCAGCGGAATTTCTTCGTAATAATTCCTATCTGCATTCCATGGGTATGTCCCGATAAAGTCAGTTCAATTTTTGTCTTCCCTGCAACTGCTTTTTCCCAGTGATTGGGATCATGATCGATAAGTATCCTGAAATCGAGACTGTCCAATCCTGAGATCGTTTTAGGAAAATCACCATACTGAATGTGCGGGTACCTTCCCCGTGTTATTGTTCCGGCTATACCAAGGCGGGCTCCTCCAATCTTTACAACACAGTTTTCATCCTTCAGGAGGGTGTAACCCGATGAACGTATAAGCCCTGATATCCTGTTTATATTTGTATCTATATCTGCAGCACTATATCCGGGGTAATAGGTCCCGATATCATGGTTGCCAAGAACTGCAAACTTCCCGTATTTTGAAGTTGCTTTTGCAAGTATCGTGTCAAAACCCTGGTACTCCCTGTAGCCATATTCTACAAAATCTCCGGAGTTGATTATTATATCAGGATTAAGTTTATTGATGTCGGTCATTACTTTTTCGAGAGCAGCTCTTTGCCTGTGAAAGGTTATCATATGCATATCGGAGAGCTGCGCAATTGTGATCCCGTCAAGGTCAGGATTAAGGTTGGGTACCCTTACTGTAACCTTTTCAAGGCGGTAATGAAATCTCGATGTGACACTTCCTCCGATAACAGCTGCAAGCATAAGTATCCAGAATATGAGGCCAATGTCGGAGAGGAATCTTATGTGAGTATTTCTCCTGTACCTGAGCGCCTTGCCTGTAAAATGGAGTATTATAAAAATTACCCTTGGAAAGAGTATTGCAGCAATTGCCCCGTTCAGGTTCATCAGGAGCCATACATGTGATGGATCATCATACGGGCCCTTGAAAGAACTTACTTCAATGTACAGAATCCAGAGATAAATACTGAGGATCACATTGATTATGTTCGACAGGTAATACCTGGTTTTGGAAAAACCCTTATAGTGTTGCCTGAGGGCAAGAAAAACGGGGAATTCACTAAGCACAAGTACCAGGAGCAGGATCATCGTATATAATTTGGATGTAAAAATACAGATTTATCACTCCTGTATGTGTAACCGTTTTATTTTTTACGATCTTTGTTTATATCAGATTGTCCGTTTCTTACAATTTTGTTTATGACCAGAGTAGATTTCCACAGCAAGGATTTTCTTCCCGATTGCAGGCTTACTTATTCTGTTATAGTTGCCCGTCACAGGCGCAAATGGATACTTGTCAGGCATCATGACAGGGATACATATGAAATACCCGGAGGGCATATTGAAGATGGCGAAAGCGCCGATGAAGCAGCGTCAAGGGAACTTCATGAAGAGACAGGAGCCGAGGAGTTTGCAATCTAAACGCGTGTCCCTGTATTCTGTAGAGAAAAACGGGAAGAACGGCCGCGGGAAACTTTATTTTCGCCGAGATATCAAAGTTATGACCTGCCGGATACTACTGAAATTGCTGAAGTTATTGTTGCAGACTCATTGCCTGAAAAACTCACTTATCCTGATATACAACCTGTGTTGCTTGAAAGGGTTATCAGATATATTCAAGGGTCACCTTCTTAAGCCATTTTTCCTCAAGTATCCTGGCTATACGCTTTACAACCGTTCTCCTTATCTCAAGATCAACAGGAAGGTTTGGGTCCTGGTGGGCAATATTGATCCTGGTGCCTACAATAAACTGTATCTCATCACATTCCATCAGCATCTTTACAATCTTGTCGGCAGGTCCCTTGCCCAGTTTTACGCTGTTATTGTATGTTTTAAGGATCTCATTTACCTTCTGAAGTGTAAGAATGCCTTCGGTGACAAGGTCTATACCCTGCATAAAACTTTCCGGTGGCAGTTCTGGGTCTTCGAATATAAGCTCGTCAACAATTGCCCTGTTAAGCTGGCGTGCAACGATATCGGCAGTTGTGCCGCCACACAGAATTACCTTTCCTTTGAAACTGCTTACACGATTAGCCAGTTCCTGGTCTTTCTCTTTATCATAAGGAGGACCTGTGCAGATCAGCAATTCCCTTGGATCACGGAAATATATTACTGCACAGCTTATATCATCCTTGGCCCTGTAAAGGTCATTTTTATGGGCCATTGTGACGATCTTTCCTGCAAGAACGCTGGCCGATATTGAATTTTCTCCGGCAACAAGCATGGCAGCATATGAGGAGACATTGTCCCTTTCCCAGCCAAACGGGAAGGAGTCTGAACCCATGCCACTCTGCGTGACGCCATCAGAGCAGACAATTATCCTGTCTTCCTTTTGCGGGACGAATGTGAATTTCTTCAGTACTTTCCCGCTGTTCTGCCCCTTTTCAAGTTTTACAAGCTTCCAGTCGGGATCCATTACCTGGTTTCCCCTGAGGATGATTGTAGAAGGATTGTCGTAGTTGAGTATGGAGGTTTTCCCGTTGCTTTCTATATCTATTATTGTGAATGTTGAATAGCTTATCTTCCTCTCACTGCATACAGGCAGGGTATTCATAATGATCTCGGCTATCTTATCCGAATCCTTATGCTCGCGGGTGAAATTAAGTGCCATAGTGGAGGTCAGGGTGGCAAGTATATTGGCTTTAACACCGTGACCCATCCCGTCAGATAATACTGTTATTACCCTGTCTTCTTCCTTGATGTATTTATACAGGAATACATCTCCGGATATCCTCTCTGTATCGAAGTGCCGTTGCTGGCTGTTGACCTCTATGTAAAAGTCCTTGTTCAAGCTTTACTTCAAGTCTTTTAAACCGTTCTTTCTGCTGCGGTATGATTCAACTATTGAATTCAGCATCTGTTCAGTCTCAGATGCCCCTTCACCAAGGAGGAATCCTATTTTCTGAACCATTTCAAGGTTCTTGTCAATTACATCGGTAACCCTTGATATAACCTCTTCACCTTGGACTTCAGGGGAATAAAGGTCCCTGAGGATTGCACCGCACATTTTGTTTTTCTTAATAGGGAATACGGAAATATTTAGCATCCGGTCTTCTATATGCACATCCTTGCTCACAACAGGCTGGTCCTCCTTAAGCACGAATGAGAACATGTTATAGATATTGAAAGGCAGCAGTGTCTTCAGGTCGGCTCCAGCCAGTCCGGGTATTACATCTGAAATGGCCCTTGCATCTTCACCAACAATATTTATAAAGCTGATATTCGAATGAAGTATTTTGAGATTACTGTCTACGATTACAACACCTGTTGGCAGTTTTTCAAGCATGTTATT
>JAXLTT010000019.1:0-57328 GCA_046329875.1 Bacteroidales bacterium | reverse complement strand
TTCCTTTTTGCCTCACCGTCCCTTTTATATCCTGATAGTCCTGGGGTGAAATAGTTTCATCAGGAATCAAATCCAGGAGATTGGTCCCGTAGGGACATTATTATGGTAGAAAGAAAATAGTATCAGCTATTAGAGTGCCGTCAGGTACGATATAATCAATGCTAACAAGGGTGAAAACATCTGAGGAATCATAATCAGATCCGGATTCAGATACCATTTCTATTTATTCCTCTGACGATGCCCTCCCGTTTTTATATACCTGCCTGACATTTAATAAATTACGTCCCTGACGGGACTTAAGACAGATATAACGATCATTTATCTAACCATATTTTGTCCCTACGGGACAGAACACACTCGCTTCTTTTTTGATTCGCGCTGATCTGCTCCGTTCTCTTCCAGAATATTTATTTGTCTGGCATCTAATTATTTAGTAACTTTCACATCAGATACCCTGCCTATGGCCAGCCTGATCCCGGGGTTTGAATATGACATTTTCATTAGCTACCGTCAGAAAGACAATAAACATGATGGCTGGGTCAGTACGTTCGTCGATAACCTTAAAGGGGAGCTCGAATCAACTTTCAAAGAGGAGATCTCTGTTTATTTCGACATCAACCCCTTAGACGGCCTGCTCGAAACTCATGATGTAGAGTCATCATTGAAAGATAAGCTGAGATGCATTGTCTTTATCCCCATAATCTCCCGTACCTATTGCGATCCTAAATCTTTCGCATGGGAAAGGGAACTGCGGTCATTCATAGAAATGTCACAGAACGACCAGTTCGGGATGAAGGTGAAACTCCAGGGCGGAAATGTTGCATCAAGAGTACTTCCGATTGTTATATATGATCTTGACCCGGAGGATCGTGATATCCTCGAAAAGGAACTGAAAGGACCTGTAAGGGGAGTTGAGTTTATCTACAGGGAACCAGGTGTGAACAGGCCGCTGATGCCCGGCGATGACGAAAAGGAAAACCTGGCTAAAACAAAGTACAGGAACCAGATAAACAAGGTCGCAAACGCATTAAGGGAAATAATAAACGGGGTAAAGTTAAAGCACCAGCAACTTTCTGGTGCAGAGGCTTCCACGCCCCGGAGACCTCTTCTATTGCCTGTCGGAAGGAAAGTAAAATCCTTTGTAGCACTGCGGGTAAAAAGCAGGAAACTGCGGAAATGGATACTGGCCTGTATAGTTCTTCTTCTGCTCCTGGCCGGCACCGACATTCTTATCAGGGTAATAGGCAGGGGAAGATCACACGGTCTCTCCGAAAATGAAAAATCCATTGCGGTGCTTGCCTTTCATAACATAAGCAGCACAGATGAGAACCAGGATAACATCTGCGACGGGCTCACAAGCGAGATCATAGGCCATTTATATAAAATCAGGTCATTCAATAAGGTTGTCCCTTTCAGCACCGTACTTGCATACAGGAAGAGTGACAAAAAAATCTCGGAGATAGCTAAGGAACTAAACGTGAACTTTATTCTTGAGGGTACATATAAAAAAGTCGGCGACCTTGTTAAAGTAAGCGCACAGCTAACAGATCCCGACAAGGAAAATACTATATGGCACCACGAATATGACCAGCCTTACAGGGAGCTTATATCAATACAGGCCGACATAGCAATAAAAATCGCCGAACAGGTAAAAGCTTTTGTTTCAAATACAGAAAGAAGCAACATAACACGCCTGCCAACAACAAACAGTCAGGCTCACGAACTGATACAGTCGGGGCTTATAATCTGGAATACGCGAAATTTCAGGAACATCGGGCAGCTTCTTGATATTGCCCAGAAATCAATTAAACTGGATCCCGGCTATGCAGATGCCTATGGTTATGCGGGTATCTGTACCTTGCTGAAAGGTTCAGTATGGGGAAGCAGTGAAATGCAGACACTTGCAACAGAGGCATCTGTATACCTTGAGAAAGCCCTAGAACTTGATCCGGAGAATTGTATCGGTCATCTCGGCATGGCTTTGTTCAACGACTGGATACTCTGGAATTATCCAAAGGCTGAGAGTGAGTTCAGGAAGGTTCTTGAAATGGAGCCAAATAATCCACAGTATCATGAACTGTATATTGAATTTCTCCTTAAGATGGGACGTCCTGCCGAAGCCTTGAAATTCAGGCTGAATTCTGAACAGGAATACAGGCTTATTCAGTCACAGATAATTGTAAATAAATCAAAATCTGTCCCAATGCTGAAGGACTATATAAACAGTTATGGTACAAAAGGATACAAGTATGCTGGTGACTGCTTCCTCTGGATGACACAATACGACTCTGCGGCAAAATACCTTACAGCTTCAATACAGTCAGGTGATTCAATGATGTACTCTCCCAGGTTCCAGGCTTACCTCGCACTGTCGCTCTATAAAACAGGAATGAAGGACAAGGCAACTTCTATTATAAGGAGGATAGAGATGATGAGTAACAGGACCACCTCCCTCAGCCCCGATTATTTTACAGGGTGGTTCTTCAGCGGGACAGGTCAGGCCGACTCTGCATTTTTCTGGCTTGAAAAAGCGTTACGATACAGGAGCAACCAGCTTGCATGGCTAAAGATTGATCCTGTTTTCTCGCAAATCAGAAAAGACAACAGGTATGAATCACTATATATAAAATCCGGTCATAAAAAATACGATGACTACATTTCCGGGGCGAATAAATAAATTTGACTCGTATCTGATTTTAGGCTTAACTTTGATATAGTCACGTAGTTTCCGGCTTATTTTAAGGGAAAGGATAGAAGCAAAAGGGGCTTCTGATTTTTTCAGTCTGTCATATTCTTTACGATGTCAAGCATTATTGAAGGCTACAGTTACGACATCTTTATAAGCTACAGGCTCAGGGACAACAAGGGTGATAAGTGGGTGACAGAGTTTGTTGAAGCTTTAAGAACCGAGCTTGAGTCAACATTCAAGGATGACATTACTATATACTTTGATGAAAACCCCCATGATGGCTTACTCGAGACACACGATGTTGATGCCTCGCTGAGGGACAAGCTCAAATGTCTTATTTTCATCCCGGTAATCTCAAGAATCTATTGCGATCCAAAAGCCTTCGCCTGGGTACACGAATTCAGGGCCTTTGTTGAAATTGCTTCGCAGGACAGGTTTGGACTCAAGGTAAACCTTCCCAACGGGAATATAGCATCAAGGGTGCTGCCAATAAAAATCCACGAGCTCGACCCTGAAGATACAAGGCTTTGTGAATCCCTTCTTGGAGGGGTGCTCAGGGGTGTCGACTTTATTTACAAATCGCCCGGGGTTAACAGGCCCCTAAGAATGAAGGAAGAACATCCGGCAGACAATCTTAACAAAACATATTACCGCGACCAGATAAACAAGGTTGCAAATGCGATCTCAGGAATTCTGCAGGGAATAAAAAATCCCGTCCCGGAAAAACAAAAAGGTAGCCGGCCGGAAGTGAGAACGGCTGAAAAACAAGGATTTTTTCAGGGGATTAAACAGTATTTTTCGAAACATGCCCGTTCACTTAAAATCGCAATGCTGTCAATTGCAGTCATTTTAGCTTTATCGGGCATTTACTTTCTTTTACAGAAAGAGAATATAAAAGGCAAGGCAAAATCAGTTCTTTTTGTTCCACTATCATCCGACCAGGCTGATACAACGCTGACAGAGGCTGCAAGTGAATTTAACCTGGTACTGAACCAGAAACTTTCCAATATTGGCTCGATGAGCCAGAAAAGCCGGTTCTGGGCTGACAGATATTTGTCATCTGAAAAAACTCTGACAAATATCCATAAAGACCTTGGTGTGGATTTTATCCTTACAGGGACTCTCCTTAAACGGAACAGGGAAGTTGATGTTCTCTTCCAGCTTACAGACACAAGGGATGGAAGTGTCAGGTTGACGAAATCAATAGTTTGGAGAACTGAATCTGTCTCGCTGAACTCGAACGATATTATAAGGGCTGTTGCTCAAAAAATGGGTTCTAAACTGACTGCAGAAGATGAAAAATTTCTCAATCTGGACCTTTCCCTGAATCCATCAGAAAATATAACATATCTTGATGCCAACAAGAAGCTGAATGATGCCTGGGATTACTACAATTACGGCGACAAGATTCTTGATACTGCAAGTTTCAAGACAGCTATTACATCATATAGCAAGGTAATTGAACGCTATCCTTCTTCACTGGCATATGCCAAGCGGGCAATTGCACGGTCATTTGGATATTATTTACGCGAGCTCGATTCTTCGAATATCAGATTATGTGAACAGGATATAGAGAAAGCAAAGACATTTTCGAGGAAAATCACAGCTGAAGAATCTACAGAAATAAGTATTGCAACCGGGTTCTATTATTACTATTGTTTAAATGACTATAAGGCAGCCTTAAAGCACTTTGAAAATGCCTCCGCTTCGGATCCTTTTAATTATAAGCCATTATTCTACATGCTCCTCGTTTACAGGCGTACAGGAGACTGGAATGCGTGCAGGGAAACTCTATCGAGACTTGATAAAATAAAAATCAGCGAACCCCTGTTCCTGACTAACATCGGTTCAACCTATGCACACCTTCACGAATTTGACAAAAGCATTGATTACCAGAAACAGACAATTGAACTGTCACCAAAATGGACCGCAGGCTACAGGAATTACTTCGATGCCCTGGTTTTAAGGGATGGCCTGACAAGGGAGGTCAGGCAACTCGTAGACAGGGCAATTGAGAATACCGGTGACAAGATGATAGAATCGAGGATTCTTGTAAACATTTATTCCGCCAATTACGAAGAAGCATTAAGTATTGCCGGTAAATCTTCGCCGGGTGATTTCCTTTTTGATGGACAGAAATATCTCTACCTGGCTAAAATAAGCAATGAGCTTGCAAGAGAAAAGGATGCTTTGCAGTATTACGACAGCGCCGCAACTCTTATAAGGGCTGCACTGAAATCATATCCCGGAGATTACATGCTTCATGGATTTCTTGGGCTGGCACTTGCCGGAGGCGGGAATAAAAAGGAAGCACTTGAGGAGGCAGCAATTGCAATTAAGAGAGCAGGTGAGATCAACCAGACCGACGAAAGTCAGATGAAACTAATCCTTGCCCATATCTATCTGAAATTTGGTGATTACGAAGAAGCTCTTTCAAAAATAGTGTACTGCCTGTCAAATCCTTCTGATTTCTCCGACAGGCTTCTGAACCTTGATCCGGAATGGAAACCATTACTTAAGCAGCCAGGTTACAGTAAAAGGATAAAAAATTTCACTAACAATTGAATGATTCAGACCTGTTTTAGAAACTATATAACTAATGTTTAATTAAAAATTACACAATCATGGGAAAGTTTGACCTTATCGAATCTTATGTTGGCGGGAAGCTGCCACCTCACCCAACGGAGTATCCTATGGAACCAGCTATTATGGAAAGTCTTAACTCACTATTTGAGGATGACAGGGTAAAGCAAGGTGTCATCGATGCTTTTATCAAATACAATAACTCAATCGACACTGCCCAATTTGAACTTATTAATGACCTGGCAAAAGCTTTAAAAAAGCCATTGGTTTAACCATCTGAGTTTTATCATTAGCCTACCAGTCTGCGCCTCATATTTAATTTTACTGTGCTTCCTTCAATGACCTATAATAAAGGATTTAATGTTGTCTTTATAGTAATCAGAGAATATGAAAACCTTGGGATAGGATATCTTTCATCGGTGCTCGAAAATGAGGGATTCAAAACCAGGGTACTTGACTTCAGGAAAGGAAATAAAGCTATTCTTGCTGCCCTCAGAAAGATCAAGCCGTCTATTGTTGGGTTTTCAGTTGTATACCAGTACAATATTGATAAATTCGGAGAACTCGCAAATTATCTTAAAGAGAATGGAATAAACTGCCACTTCACGGCAGGAGGTCACTATGCGACAGTAAGATACAGGGAGTTATTCGACCTAATACCTTCAATGGATTCCATAATCCGCAGCGAGGGGGAGTATACTATGCTTGAACTCGCAATTGCATTGTATAAAAGAAAAAACTGGAAGAATATTAAAAGCATCGTCTGTAAGCAAGCAAAGCAATTGACTATAAACCCTTTGCGCCCGCTTGTAACAGACCTCGACCTGCTTCCTTATCCACGCAGGGCTCCCCTTGAAAAATATGTCTTCGACAGGAAATTTGCCACTCTTATTGCCAGCCGTGGGTGTCTATATGATTGCTCATTTTGTAACCTGAAAGAGTTTTATCGCGACCATGGTACAAAATCTAAAAGATACAGAAGTCCCGAAAAAGTGGTAGACGAGATCAACTATCTCTATAAATCCAGGAAATGCACAATCTTTTTATTCCAGGATGATGATTTTCCCGTAAATATCAAAAAGGATACTGACTGGATCATAAGATTCTGCGAAACACTGATTAAGAAAAAACTTGCAGATAAAATACTCTGGAAAATCAACTGCCGCCCTGATGAGATTGATCCCAGGCTCTTCTACTACTTAAAAGCCCTCGGTTTATTTCTTGTTTTTTTAGGTATAGAGGATGGCACAGACGAGGGATTGAAAAGGCTCAATAAGCATATTACTGCTGAGGAAGTTTTAAGAAGTGTAAATGCACTTAAAGAATTAAAAATTGGCCTGGATTACGGTTTTTTACTGTTTCAGCCTTCTACCAGTTTTGAATCATTAAGGAAAAATCTCTTATTCCTTAGGAACATTTGCGGTGACGGCTATTCGGCTGTAACCTTCCTTAAACTTATGCCCTACTACGACACTCCTGATGAGAGATTCCTGATCTCACAGGGCAGGTTGAAAGGTCCTCCCGGATACAGAGATTACAATTTCCTCGACATTCAGATGGACAGGTATTTCGAGTTAATTACTGATTGTACAATCTCATGGATACGGGAACCTTGCGGTGTTGTGAACCTTTCAAAATGGATAAGAAACTTCTTTCTAATCCATGATCATTTGTATTTCTATAAAAATAACCTGAAGAGTCTTAACGAGGAATTCATTTCTATGATGAAAGAATCAAATGAATTTCTCCTCGATTCAATGCTCAAACTCTCAGTTGAATTTGAATCAGGAAACATCTTGACAGAAAATCCGGCTTATCTTAATGATATCAGGAGGTCATTTCACAAGAAGCATGAGATTTACAGGGTTAAAATGACCGATCTGCTTTCCAGGCTTAAAATTGCCTCCCTGGCTTATGCCTGTATCCAATTTTGAAAAAGCAGATCTCCCGTAAGAAAACAGGTTGGAACAATAAAATATTTAATTTTTTCGTGAAATAGTTAAACAAAACCACTTCATTCTTGTTTAACTAAAGTTGTTCATTGAGGGTCGGTCGGCGTGTTATTGAAATAACAACGCAATTCGTTCGAAACATGATATTTATTATATGTTCAGGGTGAGAATTAAAAAGCAACTTACTTAGAAGATATTTTGATACGTAAATCTTTTCATCTCAAATAAGGTTCCGGATTAATAACCCCTTAACTATTGAAAATGAAACACGATGTCATAATTGTCGGAGGAGGTGTCAGCGGTACAGCACTGCTTTATACCCTTTGTAAATACACCGATGTGAAAAATATCGGACTCATCGAAAAGTATTCAAACTACGGGAAGGTTAACAGTGCTCCTACAATGAACAGCCAGACCCTCCATTTCGGTGATATAGAAACAAACTATACTATCGAGAAAGCGAGGAAGGTCAAACGGTATGCCGACATGGTTAAGCTTTATCTCGAACATGAGAAAGCAACAAAAGGTGATGAAAAGATCTTCATAAAAGTACCAAAAATGGTGCTCGCCGTCGGCAAAGAACAGGTTGATAACCTTAGACTAAGGTACCCGCCTTTCGGAGAACTTTTTCCCAACCTCAGGATGATAGAAAAAGATGAGATAGGGAAAATTGAACCGAGGATTGTCGAGGGTCGTGATCCGAAACAGGAGCTGCTTGCACTATTAACTGAAGATGGCTACACTGTCGATTTCAGGAAACTCAGCCATTCATTCGCCGAAAATGCAATTGCACTGAATCCTGAGGTGAAAATTTATCTCTCGACACTTGTCAAAAAAATACATCGCGAGGGCGACATGTACAAAGTTGAGACTACAAACGGCGTGCATGAAGCAAAAGCTGTAATTGTAACGGCTGGCAGCCACAGCCTGCTGCTTGCAAAATCACTCGGCTACGGGAAAGACTTCTCAATACTCTCAATGGCCGGAAGTTTTTATACCGGTCCGAAAGTCCTGAATGGCAAGGTATACACAATACAGGTACCGAAACTTCCTTTCGCAGCCGTACACGGCGATCCTGAAGTTCATAATGAAAATATAACAAGGTTCGGACCGACAGCAAAGCCAATATTCTTCCTCGAACGTTACAACTATTCAACGTTTTTTGAATACTGGAGAACATTCGGTTTCAGCTTCAGGCCTATAATGAGCATATTTAAGATCTCATCCGACAAGATAATCTTCAATTACCTCCTTAAAAATGTTGTTTACGACTTCCCATGGATAGGAAAAAGATCCTTCATGAAGGAGATAAGGAAGATAGTTCCTAACGTAAAAACAAGCGAGATCAAATTTGCAAGGAAGATCGGAGGCACACGTCCCCAGATAATCAACAACAACACTAAAAAACTTGAACTCGGGGAGGCGAAGATCCTTGGCGATAAGATAATCTTCAACATCACACCTTCACCAGGTGCTTCAACCTGCCTTGGAAATGCATATGAAGATACTGGCAAACTGATGGAATTCCTTGGGAATACTTTCAGATTTGATAAGGAACGTTTCGAGAAGGATCTTGTCGAACCCGAGGAAGGGAAAGGCAAAAAGAAAGAAAATGCCGACTCCCAGAAGATTCAGATATGAACCTGGTTATCTTTACCTTTCAATAGATTAATTTTATTACAAATTTAAAGTACAGAACATTTACCCATGGCATCCAGTTCAGACCTTATAAGGGCGCATTACAATAGACTTCCCGCAGAAATCAAGAAAGCACGGGAGGTACTGAAACGACCCCTGACCCTGAGTGAAAAAATTCTTTACTCCCATCTTTACGACAGGGAGAAAATTAGCCGGTTCAGGGGAGGTACTGATTACGTGGAATTTGCACCTGACAGGGTTGCCATGCAGGATGCAACGGCACAGATGGCACTCCTCCAGTTTATACAGGCTGGAAAAGACAGTGCTGCAATACCGGCTTCGGTACATTGCGATCACCTGATTATGGCAAAACTGGGATCATCAACCGACCTGAAGGAAGCAGTTGTAACAAACAAGGAGGTATATGATTTTCTCAGCACTATCTGCGACAGATACGGGATCGACTTCTGGAAACCCGGGGCAGGTATCATTCACCAGATAATACTTGAGAACTATGCATTTCCCGGCGGTATGATGATAGGCACAGACTCCCATACAGTAAATGCGGGAGGTCTCGGGATGGTTGCCGTAGGTGTAGGCGGTGCAGATGCAGTTGACGTAATGTCGGGAATGGGATGGGAACTTAAATTCCCGAAACTTATAGGTATAAAACTCACTGGCAGGCTTAACGGCTGGACCGCTGCAAAAGATGTTATTCTGAAAGTTGCAGGGCTGCTGACGGTAAAGGGTGGCACAGGCTGCATAATTGAATATTTCGGCGAAGGAGCCACATCACTTTCATGCACAGGGAAAGCAACAATATGCAACATGGGAGCCGAGGTGGGTGCAACCTGCTCCGTTTTCGGTTACGACAAATCAATGTCGGAGTACCTTTCATCAACAGGTCGTAAGGATGTCGCAGAGATGGCAGACGGCTTAAAGGAACACCTTACAGGTGATCCTGAAGTATACAGGAATCCTTCGAAATATTTCGACCAGGTAATAGAGATAAACCTCTCGGAACTTGAACCGTATATAAACGGACCTTTCACACCCGACCTTGCAACACCAATATCCGGGATGAAACAGGCGGCTGCAAAGAATAACTGGCCTGTTAAAGTGGATGTGGGTCTTATCGGTTCATGCACAAACTCATCATATGAAGATCTTTCGAGGGCTGCCTCAATAGCAAAAAATGCACTTGCGCTGAAGCTGAAAGCCAAAGCCGGATTTACGATAACTCCAGGCTCTGAACAGATAAGATCAATTGCAGAGAAAGAAGGCTTTCTCTCGACATTCGAAGAGATTGGTGGTAAAGTATTTGCCAATGCCTGCGGGCCATGCATCGGCCAGTGGGACCGCGAAGGTGCCGACAGGAAAGAGGTAAACACAGTCATTCATTCCTTCAACAGGAATTTCGCCAAAAGGACTGATGGAAACCCAAACACACACGCCTTTGTTGCATCTCCGGAAATTGTTACTGCACTCGCTATCGCAGGGGATCTCACATTCAATCCCCTCACCGACTACCTTGTGAATGCCGATGGTGAAAAGATTAAGCTTCCCGAACCAAAAGGACTTGAACTGCCGCCAAGCGGCTTCGGATCATCTGTTGATGGCATCCAGAAACCCAGTGCTGACAGGAAAAGTGTTGTTGTAAGGATCAACCCGGGATCCGACAGACTCCAGGCCCTTGAACCATTCAACAGGTGGGATGGAAATGATTTTACCGGCTTACCACTCCTTATCAGGGTCAAAGGCAAATGCACAACCGACCATATCTCAATGGCCGGAACCTGGCTTAAATACCGTGGTCATCTCGACAATATTTCGAATAACTATATGATAGGAGCAGTGAACTCCTACAATGACCAGACAAACAATATCCTTAACCAGCTTACCGGGATGTATGGTTCCGTGCCTTCTGTCGCAAGAGCCTATAAAGCATCCGGACTTGGATCAGTTGTTGTCGGGGAGGAAAATTTCGGCGAAGGTTCTTCACGTGAACACGCCGCAATGGAACCGAGGTTCCTGAATGTAAAGGCGGTACTTGTAAAATCCTTTGCACGTATCCACGAGACAAACCTGAAGAAGCAGGGTGTGCTTGCACTTACATTCAGCGATAAAAATGATTATGATAAGATACAAGAGACTGACAGGATTGATATTACAGGACTGAAAGAACTGGCTCCCGGGAAACAAATAAAAGTAGTCCTCAACCACGCCGACGGAAGGTCTGAACAGATTATGGCTTCACACTCCTATAACGAGATCCAGATTGAATGGTTCAGGGCTGGCAGTGCACTGAACCTGATAAGGGAAAAGAACAATAAATAAAGAACGTAATTAATATTTATTAACCTTGGTGAGCCTTTGTGTCTTTGTGCCTTTGTGGCAGGGAAAAAATGCCACCAGGACATTAAGACACTAAGTTACACAAAGAAGAACACAAAAAGACTATGGCAGAAAAGATCAGGATTGCAAATGGCAAGCTCATCGTTCCGGATGAACCGGTGATTCCTTTCATTGAAGGCGATGGCACAGGCAGGGATATCTGGAGGGCATCAGTAAGAATATTTGACGCAGCAGTCGAAAAAAGCTATAAGGGCAAGCGAAAGGTGGCATGGAAAGAGGTTCTTGCAGGCGAAAAAGCATTTAACCTCACAGGCAACTGGCTGCCTGACGAAACGCTTGTTGCTTTCAGGGAATACCTCGTAGGGATTAAAGGCCCTCTTACAACACCTGTCGGCGGCGGCATGAGATCACTGAACGTTGCCCTCAGGCAGTTGCTCGATCTTTACACCTGCTACAGGCCTGTAAGATATTTCGCAGGTGTGCCAAGCCCTGTTAAAACTCCCGAGAAAGTCAATATGCATATCTTCAGGGAAAACACTGAAGACATCTATGCCGGCATTGAATATATGAACGGAACACCTGAAGCCGATAAGCTGAAAAAATTCCTCATCGGCGAAATGGGTGTAAAATCAATAAGGTTCCCGGAGACCGCATCTATAGGAATCAAGCCCGTTTCTGTGGAAGGATCTGAAAGGCTTATCCGCCAGGCTATCATCTTTGCCAAAAAGCGCAAGCTTCCTTCAGTAACCCTTGTTCATAAGGGAAATATTATGAAGTATACCGAAGGTGCATTCATGAAATGGGGATATGCCCTTGCCGAAAGAGAATTTGCAGGAGATGTATTCACCTGGAACCAGCATAAGAAAATAATGGATGAAAAGGGTGAGGCTGCAGCAAACGAGGCACAGAAAAAAGCCGAGGCTGAAGGTAAAATTATTGTAAAGGATGTTATTGCAGATGCATTCCTGCAGCAGATACTTACAAGGCCGGCAGAGTACTCGGTAATAGCCACACTTAACCTTAACGGTGATTATATCTCTGATGCACTGGCTGCCATAGTGGGCGGTATTGGTATTGCACCGGGTGCAAACATAAATTATGAAACAGGCCATGCAATCTTCGAAGCTACCCACGGCACAGCTCCAAAATATGCTGACCAGGATAAAGTCAACCCGGGTTCAGTTATACTTTCGGGAGCCCTTATGTTTGAATATATGGGATGGGATGAAGTGGCACAGAAGATCTATGACGGACTCGAAAAAACCATTCAGAGTAAAATGGTAACTTACGATTTTCACAGGCTTACTGACAATGCAAAGCTTCTGAAAACTTCCGAGTTTGCCGATGCAATTATTTCAAACATTAAATAGAAACCCCTAACACATACATCAGTATGAAAGAGACTGAATTCTTCTCACAGCTCGAAACATCGGTAAGACAGGCATGCCAGATCGATACCGAATTGTTTGAGAAGTTCGATGTAAAACGCGGACTAAGAAATGCAGATGGTACAGGCGTATTGGTGGGCCTTACCCGGATCGGTGAAGTTGTCGGTTATAAAAAAGAAAATGACAAGGTTGTTGCTATACCCGGGAGACTGCTTTACAGGGGTATCGACATAGAAGACATCACTGCCGGCTTCCAGAAAGACAAGCGTCATGGTTTTGACGAAACTGTATACCTTCTCCTCACCGGGAAACTGCCAAGCGCCGAGGAACTGAAACAATTCTCTGAACACATGGCAAGTCTCAGGGCACTGCCCGACGACTTCACAAAGGATATGATCCTCTCAATGAAGGGCAAGGACGTACTTAATATTCTTGCAAGATCTGTTCTTGGTCTTTATACACTCGACGATCACCCCGACAGTATTGCACTCGAGAACATGATTAAACAGTCGCTGAACCTGATTGCCAAATTCCCGACAATCGTAGCCTATTCATACCAGGCACTGAGGCACCTTTATAAAGGCAAGACGCTATCTATAAGGCACCCACAGCCTGAACTGACTACAGCTGAGAACTTCCTTTACCTGATAAAAGGTGACTGCAAAGGCTTCTCAAAACTTGAAGCTGACCTTCTCGACCTGCTTCTTGTTCTTCATGCTGAACATGGCGGCGGAAACAACTCAACATTCACACTCAGGGTAACAAGCTCTTCAGAAACTGATATCTATTCATCGATAACCTCCGCAATCGGGTCACTTAAAGGGCCACTCCACGGGGGAGCAAACGTAAGGGTGCTTGAAATGATGGATAACATGAAGATCCATGTAAAGAACTGGAAAGATGAAGAGGAAGTAAAAGCCCACCTCCTTAAGATCCTTAACAAGAAGGCAAACGACTATTCAGGAAAGATTTACGGTATCGGTCATGCTGTTTATACAATCTCCGACCCGAGGGCCGCTATACTTAAGGCAAAGGCAAAGGAACTGGCTATTGAAAAGGGCAGGCTCGACGAATTCGAGCTCTACGAGATGGTTGAGAGGATCACCCCCGAGGTATTCAGGATCTTCAAGGGTGAGAAATCCACAAAAGTTGTATGTATAAACGTTGACTTCTACTCAGGCTTTGTTTATTCCTGCCTCGATATCTCGAAAGAACTTTATACACCACTGTTTGCAATTGGAAGGGTATCAGGCTGGTGCACACACAGGATTGAGGAGCTTACATTCTCAGCAAAGAGGATCATCAGGCCGGCCTTCAAGAATGTCTTCGGCAAGCAGGAATATATTCCAATTGCGGAAAGAAAATAATATATTCACGTTTTAATTTTCTGCAAATGACCAATCTTAATCACGAATGCATCGACGGGGCACTGGATCAGCTCCTTGACGGTAATCTTAAACAGGCTGTAAAATGCTTTGAAAATGCCAGGAAAGACCATCCCGACAATATTCATGTGCTCCTTGAACTGGCAAACATCTATTATATAATGGGTGAACTCCACAAATCAATTTCATGCTATGAAGAGGTACTGAAACTGAGACCTGAGAGTCCTTATGTTCTCTATAAAATGGGTGTTGCACTTTACAGGTCAACTCATTTCACGGAGGCAGTAAATGTATTCAACAGGATCATGGATGCAGGTAAAAGTGTCCCGATGACCTACCTCTGGCTTGGGCTCTGTTACTACCATCTAGGCAAGGAGGAGAAGAGTATCGAGGCATACCGCATGCTTCTTGATACCTGCCCCGAAACGGCTATGGCAAACTATTACATGGGCGTGGCACTCAAATCATCGGGTAAATACGACGAGGCAATTGTCCACTTTGAAAAGCTCTTGAACAATTCAACACAGCATGTTTCGGCGCTTTACCACCTCGGGAGATCATACATGAAGAACTTTAATTACGAGAAGGCAAAGAAATACTTCAAGATGGCAATGGAGATTGATCCTGAGAATAAGAATGCCCAGGAGATGCTTGCTTATCTCAATAACGAATAGATTTATAATAAAGCATAATTACAAAGCCTCCAGGACCAGCCCACTGAGAGGCTTTATTTTTATCCTGAAACTTCCGTTGACAGCTTCGTAATTTTTCCCAGCCGAGGGAAATATCTCTTTCAGTTTAACCGATGCGCCCTTCTCAATTTCAAGTTCCTGTTCCTTCCCGGACCTGTTGAATACAGCATAGAGTAGATTTTTCCCATCAGATCTTGAGTAGGCCAGTAACTGCTTTTCATCGTCCGCTGCAATGAATTTCAGATCACCAGTTGAAAGCACGGGATTTGCCCTGCGCATCTTTATTAATGATTTATAATAAGCCAGCAGTGCAGTGTCCGGAATGACTTTATCGGGTATCCTCTTTGAAGCCGGGTTATATGCGGTTTTCTCATCTTCATATTTAATATCACCCCACACAATTGGCTTGCGGCAGTCGGGATCATCCGCTCCCCACATTCCAACTTCATCTCCGTTCCAGATATGAGGCGATCCGATGAAAGTATACTGGTGAAGAAGAAGGAGTTTCTGCTCTTCGATTATATCCTTTCCTGGTTTATTGATACGGTATAAAGAATCAGCAGCAGGGGTGGCGTTGTACTTATCCATTCCCTTGTTATAGAGCGATGTTGAAAGCCTTGGTGAATCGTGTGTGGCAACAACATTCATCATTGCCTGCTGGTTCCCTGTGCTTATACCCCTGTTAATCATTTCAAACATCTTCACAAAACCGGATGGATTTAACACAGGTTCTGCCTGTCCGAAAAATCCCCTTGCAAGCCTGAACCACCTGTAGTTCATTATTGCATCAAACTGTGAACCCATGAACTGGCCTGGGTCGAGAAGTTTATCAGGCCAGTGGAGCCACCACACCTCTCCGACCAGGTACGCATCGGGATTGACTGATCTTACAACTTTCCTGTACTCCCTCCAGAAGCCCATCGGAATCTCCGCCGCAACATCAAGCCTGAAACCATCGACACCATCCGACGGATCACCATCATTATCCGGATCGAGCCAGCGTTTTGTAACATTGAAAATATATTCCTTAAGTGACTTTGAGTGGAGGTTTCCTTCAAAAGGTATTTCCTTGTCATCCGGCGGAATAATGTCTTTTTTGAAAACAGGCATCCAGATATTATCACCACCCCAGCCTTTATATTTGAATTCATTCCCGGGTGTTGACAGGTCATCGAAATGAATGATATTATACCAGTCTTTAAATTTCGATTTCTCTCCATTCTTCCTTATGTCATTCAATGCCCAGAAATCCTTTCCTGTATGGTTCCATGAATAATCAAGAATAACCCGGATCCCCCTCTTATGGAACTCTTCAACAAGCTTCAGGAATAATTTGTCGGCTGCGGTCCATGGCCAGGTAGCCGGGTCATCATGAACCTCATTATCCATAAGCCATTTATCTCCTTCAGGGTCGGGACCGAAATTCCTGTCAATATGTGTGTATGTTCTTGCATCGTACTTATGAAGTGAAGGAGAATCATTCAGCGGATTGAAGTACACAACATTAATCCCGAGGGAGCTTATATATTCGATTTCGTCGAGCACCCCCTGGAGGTCACCACCATAGCGCCGTGCCTGTATCTTCGAGTAGAAAGATCCCGCCGGCAGGCTGTCAAGCCATGGTTCACGGGCATACCAGTCGTGTCCCCATGGTGTTATTTTCCAGCTTTTCGGGTAGCTGTCCGGGTACCCTCCCTTCATATCATTAATCGTGGGATCGTTTGTTGTATCACCATTCCTGAATCTCTCGACAAAGACCTGATACCATATCGCATTCTTAGACCATTCCGGAACAGCAGTAAGATCTTTTTCGCTAAGCTCCTTTTCTTTATGAACCCTGCAGCCAGGTGTAAATATGATACTGGCAAGAAAAAGAAAAAGTACTGTATTCCTGATTATCACAACTTGTTGTTTATAGTGTAAAAAGAATGAATTTATTGCAAAAAAGAGGCTGTTTCAAAAGCATTTCTACAGGCATTTTATCCTTTGTGATACTTTGTGCCGAACTTTGTGATCTTTGTGGTTAGAGGTTTTACTTTTACCACGAAGAGCTCAAAGGTAAGCACTAAGGCACACAAAGGACTTATGAGACAGTCCCTTCTTACAGCCAAAAAATATTATTTTATAAATACCAGGTACCCGTAAGGTTCAAGCTTTAGTGAATCCATTAGAGGAAGGCTTACTTTTGTCCCTGTGAAATACTCTGTGTACTCGCCGCTGTAGCTTTCAAGTGCCGGTTTGATTTTCACATCTTTCTTCCGGAGATTCAGGAAAACGACAACTTTATTATCATCCTTCACACGTGCAAAAGCAAACACCTTGCTGTCTTTACCTGTGCTGATTGTGTCCATCCTCCCGCCGGCTTCACCGTTCCAGAGCGCCTTGTTTTCTTTCTTAAGACGTATAAGGTTTTTATAAAAAGCTGTCTTGCTGCAGCTGTCCCATTTAATTGTATCGCGCTGGAAAAACCTCAGGCTTTTTGAAAGACAAACTTCCTGTCCGTTATAGAGAAGTGGCACTCCATAGGTGGTGAAAATAAACACGGCAAAAGGATTCTGTGCCTCCCCCATTCTTGAATTGATTGTCCCGTTCCATGAATTTTCATCGTGGTTATCAAGAAACACCATCCTGTAAACATTTGGAGGGAATGTTGACCATTCCTTTTTATAATACCGTCCCAAAGCTGATACACTGTCCTTGCCCTGTGCTATACGGTTGGTAAGGTGATGTAGTTCCCATGCATAGCTCATATCAAAACCTTTTTTCATGAAATCATACTGGTCTTCATTCTCGGCAACCATGAAGACCGGGTGAATCTTATTAAGCTCCTCCCTCACCCTTTCCCAGAATGCAGGGGGAGTCAGGTGGGGGTGGTCGACCCTGAAGCCGTCAACACCAAGGTTAACCCAGAATTTAAGTGCATCGAGCATATAATCCTGGAGTGCCTGTTTTGACCAGTCGAACTGTATTACATCGGTCCAGTCAAAACCAATCGGTGGAATAAAACTGCCAGTTGAATCCTTCACATACCAGTCGGGATGATCTACTGTCAGTATGTTATCCCACGAGGAATGATTCGGAACCCAGTCCATAATAACGTGAAAACCCATTTCATGAGCTTTCGCGACCATTGCTTTGAAGTCATCGAGCTTGCCGAACTCAGGGTTGACATCCATATAGTCTTTCACTGAATAATAGCTTCCAAGCGGTTCTTTCCTGTTTTTAACACCGATAGGGTTTATCGGCATGAACCAGAGTATGTCAACGCCGAGTTCTTGGAGGCGTGGCAGGTGTGCCGAAAAAGCACTGAAAGTACCTTCGGGTGTGAATTGCCTTACATTTACCTCGTAAACCACGGCATCTTTTGTCCATTCGGGATGGACAACCTCAGAGACAAAAGGTTTTATTTCCTTTTCTGCTTTCTGCCTGCATCCGAAAAATGCGACGAGTGCAACAACAAGCAGACCCGCAATAACTAACGATAATCTTTCCATAGTAACTCTATTGGCTATAATAATTTACTTTCCTTTTTTTGCCATACTTACATTGATGCTTTTGCCGCCAGGCACATCATAAGTTTTGTCAAATACAAAAAGCGGCAGGATACTTCCCGAGAGATTTGTTATCTCAACATTCTTCGGGCTGACCTTCACAGAGAAAAGCCTGTCCCTGAACCTTGCATGGAAGGTATATGATTTCCATTCTGCCGGGATCATTGGCCTGAGGCTTGCCCTGTCGTCCTTTATTCTCATCCCCCCAAATCCTTCTACAACAGACAGCCAGGTTCCGGCCATTGAAGTAATATGAAGGCCGTCGCACACTTCCCTGTTATAATCATCAAGATCAAGCCTGGCCGTCCGGAGGTAGAGCTCATAAGCCTTATCCATATTCCCGATCCTCGATGCTACAATTGTATGAACACAGGCCGAGAGTGAAGATTCATGAACAGTCATCGGTTCGTAAAAATCAAAGTTCCTCCTTATTGTTTCCGTATCATACTGATCCTCGAGGAAATATAACCCCTGCAGGACATCAGCCTGCTTTATAAAACATGACCTTAAGATCCTGTCCCATGACCAGTGCTGGTTAATCGGTCTCTCGCGTTTCGGCAGTGCTGACGCAGGCATCAGCTCCTTATCAAGGAAACCGTCCTGCTGGAGAAATACCTTCCTTTTCTCATCGAACGGGAAATGCATATTCTTTATGATATCTTCCCAGCGGCCTGTCTCTTCCCTGAATTTCAGGGAGGTTTTCTGAACTATCTTCCTGAATGCTTTCTGATCGCTCTTTTTCAGGGCGATGAGGTTTTCGAGGGTGTATGAGAGGGTCCATACAGCCATAGTGTTTGTGTACCAGTTGTTATTTACATTATTCTCATACTCATTTGGCCCCGTGACACCAAGAATTACATATTTACCAAGATTTTCTGACCATGTCGTCCTCTGGCTCCAGAATCTCGATATGCCTGTAAGAACTTCAAGTCCGTAATCTTTCAGGTAATCTGTATCCCCTGTATGTCTCACATAGTTATATACTGCAAAAGCGATAGCCCCGTTCCTGTGAATTTCCTCGAATGTTATCTCCCATTCATTATGGCACTCCTCACCGTTCATTGTTACCATCGGGTAGAGAGCAGCACCATCTTTAAAGCCAAGCTTGCGGCCATTCTCAATACTTTTCTGCAGGTGCTTGTAGCGGTAAAGAAGCAGGTTACGTGCAACTTTCATCGGGGCGGTCTTAAGGTAGAATGGAAGCGCATATGCTTCCGTATCCCAATATGTACTGCCGCCATATTTTTCACCTGTAAATCCCTTGGGTCCTATATTCAGCCTTTCGTCTTTACCGGTATAGGTCTGGAATAGCTGGAAAATGTTGAAACGGATCCCCTGCTGTGCAGCAATGTCCCCTTCAATCATTACATCAGAGGTTGACCAGATCTGCTCCCATTCTTTCCTGTGGCTGTCGAACAGGCGGTTAAAGCCTGCCCTTACTGCATACCATGTACGTTTGTCGACAGTATCTATAAGGTCACTTTTAGCCACGTTAAGAGTTGACTGTACCGATACGAACTTTGATATTACAAGCTCATCGCCGGGATTAAAACTTATCTTAAACCTGTTTGCAACATAACCCTGCCTGTCTATTACAACCGGGCTCAGTATAACCTTCTTGCCGTTCCTGTGAAGTGTGAACCTCATCCCGAAACAGACACTGAAATCTGTTTTCAGGGTACGTGCTGTAAGTATCCCCTCACCCAGGTCGGCGAAGTGATTAATATCCTTCCAGAATTTTTCACCATAGTTTGTGTCCTGGTTCCTTACATCTGCGTCAATATATACAGTAAACTCAGCCTCACCCCTGAAATCAGGCTTTACGGAATACCTTATAACGCCGAGGTCGGGCTCTGCCATACTAACAAACCGTTTGGAACTGATCTTTGCAGATTTGCCCCTCACAGGCTGAACTGTAAAGGTTCTTTCAAGGTAAGCTTCCTTCATGTTCAGTACCCGTCTGAAAGATTTAACAGGAACCTTTGCAAGATCGATTTCAACCTCATCCAGGCTGAGATCTATTCCGATCCAGTTTGGCGAGTTCAGAACTTTTGCAAAGTATTCGGGGTAACCGTTCTTCCACCAGCCTACCCTTGTCTTGTCGGGATAATAGATCCCGGCAACGTAGCTCCCCCTCAGGGTATCACCTGAATATTTTTCCTCGAAGTTGGCTCTCTGCCCCATGTACCCGTTGCCGATTGAGAATATACTCTCGGCTTCCCTCTGCAGGTCGGGGTTAAATCCATCCTGAATTATGAGCCATTCATCTTTCTTAAACAGACTATTCATATGAACTTATTTTTCAAATTCAAGTAGTTTTTCATAGGTCATTTCATGCAGACCCTTTATTATAACATGTGCCTTTGAGAGTATATCTGCACTCCCGATCCCGACACATTTCATACCGGCATTCAGTGCAGCTTCAACGCCTGCTGCCGCATCCTCGAAAACAACACAGCTACCCGGGTCCACGCCAATCAGCGATGCTGCTTTAAGGAAGACTTCAGGATCAGGTTTCGCCTTCTGCACATTATTACCATCGGCAACGGCATCAAACAGCGCTGATATCCCTGTTCTCTCAAGGATCATAGGGGTGTTTTTGCTTGCCGATCCCAGGGCTGTTCTTATACCTTTCTTCCTTATTGAAGTCAGGAAATCAACCGCACCGGGGAGGACTTCTCCGGGCTCCATTCGGCTTATATAATCGACATACCAGCTGTTCTTCAGTGCAGCCAGCCTCTCTTTCTCAGCCTGTGGAACAGTACGGTTACCCAGCTCGATAATTATTTCAAGCGATGCCATCCGGCTGACCCCCTTAAGCCTTTCATTATCATGTTCTGTAAAGCTGATCCCCATTCCTTCAGCCATCCTCTTCCACGCAAGGAAATGATACCTTGCGGTGTCAACAATTACCCCGTCGAGATCAAAAATACAAGCCTTTACTATCATATCCTTTTATTCATTATCATGAACGAACAATACAAGAAGTGCAGCAATGAACATCGATACTCCGCCGGTTACAAGGGCATAGATACTCTCCCCTCCGAACAGGCTTTTCACCATGAATCCCAGTATGCTTGCTGCCATAATCTGCGGTATCACAATGAAGAAATTGAAGATTCCCATGTAGGTTCCCATCTTCTTTGCAGGAAGTGAACCTGTAAGTATTGCATATGGCATTGCAAGAATGCTTGCCCACGCAAGCCCGATACCAAGTTCCGATATCATAAGGAGTTTAGGATTCTTTATAAACAGGAAAGAGATAAGGCTCAATCCACCGATAAGCAGGCTGATTGCATGAACAGTTTTCCTGCTTGTGAGTCTTGCAAGGCCTATAAGCAGGAAGGCCATTACTGCGGCAAAGCCATTGTAGACTGCCATAAGCATTCCAACCCAGTCTGCTCCTTTGTTGTATTCAGCCTTAATTACATTCATCCTCTCTTTTACTGAAGGATCGGTCTTCAGAACAGCTTCCTTCGATTCATCGGTAAAAAACTGCACGAGCCTCATGGTTGCGACAACTTTCTTCCCTGCGTCAAATTTCCTGGCTAACAGATCCATATCATTTTTCACATCGGCAAGCCCGGCAGGCTGTTCTGCTGCAGGAAGTGCTGAGACGTTTTCTATTGTCCCTTTCATTGAATCAAACACAGGCCTGTCGAGTTTCATGTCGTATTTTGTACTTGTGACACCGGCCGTTGTATAAATCCACATTGCAAAGAGGGCGAACCAGGTAAAGAACTGAACAAAAGCAAGCCTTATCATGGTACCTGGCATCCGGAACATATCGTTGATCACAACAACAAGACCATTCGATGTCTTACCCATTGAGGTGAGCCAGCCTGTAAGCAGCAGTATTACACCAAACACTATAAGGCCGAACCCGAGAATATAGACTTCAAGTTCCATCCTGAAATAATATACAAGGGCGCTTATAACAAGACCTGCAAATATCCACAACAGGGCCGACCTGAATATCTTGCCCGCTGCAAGGGAAACTTCACTTTCAATTCCGTGTGAAGCATTTTCCGCCTCATCTTCGCTGAATGCTGCAAGTTCATCCGGAGGGTATTCCTTTGTTGAGAGAACAGTATAAAGTACAGCAAGGAAAAACACAACGCCTCCTATTGTAAATGAGAGTACAACATTATGAGGAATACCGTGGCTGTTGGCGGCAGTTGAAACCTTGAAAAGGTGGGTAAGCAACCATGGAAGGCCGGAAGCGATTATGGCCCCTGTTCCGATGAAGAAACTCTGCATGGCGAAACCCATTGTCCTTTGCCTTGCAGGCAGCATATCACCAACGAAAGCCCTGAACGGTTCCATTGAAATATTTATCGAGGCATCCATAATCCAGAGGGTACCTGCAGCTATCCAGACAACAGGAGAATGGGGCATGAAAAGCAGTGCAAGTGAGGCAAGTATAGCACCGGTCAGAAAATAAGGTCTCCTTCTCCCAAGCCTGTTCCAGGTCTGGTCGCTCATATGACCTATTATCGGTTGTATGATGAGCCCGGTTACGGGTGCAGCAAGCCAGAGTATTGGAATACTTTCGACCCGGGCACCGAGGGTCTCAAAAATCCTGCTGACATTTGCATTCTGAAGGGCAAAACCGAACTGGATGCCAAGGAACCCGAAGCTCATGTTCCATATCTGGAAGAAATTCAGGGTTGGTTTTTCTTTTTTCATAGCAAGGGGATATTGTTATACTGTCAAACTGATTGTCTCTTTACCCTGTACCCTTTGAAACCATAATAGGCAATGAACGCAAAGCATACAAGCGGTACCAGGAAGCCTATTGCCATGTTACCCGACACGTCGGCTATCCTGCCCATGAGGATAGGTATCAATGCTCCGCCCATAATTGCCATCACAAGGAATGACGAACCTTTTTTTGTAAGCGGACCGAGGTCCTTAATTCCAAGGGCGAAGATTGTCGGGAACATCACCGACATGAAGAAATATGTTGAAAAGAGTGCTACAACTGATAACCAGCCAAGACCTGAAACCACCAGAGCCATCGTAATCACATTCATTGTAGCGTAGAAAGCAAGAAGCCTGTTTGGCTTAATAAGCCTCATTAGGACTGTACTTCCTGTGAACCTTCCAAGCCAGAATAATCCCATCCCTCCGAAGCCAAGTATTTGTGCAGCCTGCTGGTTTGTAAGTGACGGTATTTCCTCGGTAACATAGTTAATGAAAAAACTGTTCACCCCTGTCTGTGCTGCAACATAAAGAAACTGTGCAATTACCGCCAGTATAAAGTGCGGATGTTTCATGAGGTCCTTAAGTTTTCCGCCATCATTGCCAGTGTTTGCTGATTCGTGGGCCTCTTCCTTGAGAACAGGAAATTTCACCATCCAGAAAAGAAGGGCGACTATCAGAACGAGTGAACCTATAAGCATGTAGGGAAGTGCTATAGAACCGAATTTATTGCCATCGCCTGTATCTGAAAATATAAGCATGCCACCAACAAGAGGGCCTGCAATCCAGCCTAGACCGTTGAACGACTGCGAGAAGTTAATCCTCCGCTCTGCAAATTCAGGCGGACCTAAAACAGTTGTATATGGGTTAGCGGCAGTTTCCAGGCAGGTAAGCCCTGTTGCTATTATGAAAAGGCAGATGAGAAAGCTGAGGAAAGTCTGGATATATGTGGCAGGCAGCATGAGGAAGGCACCTGCTGCAAAGAGCAACAGTCCGAAAATAATGCCTTTCTTGTACCCGAATCTCTGCATTATGAATCCTGCAGGAAGTGCCATCAGGAAATAACCACCATAAAATGCGAATTGGACAAGTGCAGATTTGGCCTTCGACATATGAAGAAGCTCCTGGAAATGCTTGTTAAGTACATCAAGACAGCCATGGGCAAAACCCCAAAGGAAAAAAAGGCTCGTTACAAGAATAAACGCAACCATGAATCCTGGAAAAACAAGTCTTGTTCTCCCCTTGACAGCAGCTTCAGTTACCATAATGTGATGAATAAATTTATGATACAAGATTGTCAGTATTTGCGACTTTTCCAAACCTTTGAGCATAATATGATTAAGTCGCAGAGGCAATCTATACGGACTGAAATCCAGGAACTCACCTTACCGGCGTTCCACGAACTCACCCCCTTGCTCCCCCTCTCTGCTGACGCAAAGAGGGGGAACTCATATGAAATAAATTCGGCCTACTCCCCCTCTCTGAGGATTAGAGAGGGGGCCGGGGGGGTGAGTTCGTGCTGACCAAATTCTTACTTAAAACACATTTCAATACTTAAAAACAAGATTATAGTTTAATTTTACTTCCCCTAATAAGAAGGACTTTTTGCAGTATATGAAAATACTATCAATCACGAACCTCTGTCACGGCTTTACGGCTTCCCTGCCCGAAAGGAGCCTGTATAAGGGACTTGCTGCAAAAGGTGCCGATCTTATTGTGATGACTCACTACCCGACACCCGAATCGAGGGAGCTTGAGGATGCAGGGATCCGTGTAAAGTACCTTGATATTAAACGAAAGATTGACTTTGGTGTAATCAGGGAGTTGAGGAAGATAATAAAGGAGGAAAAGATTGAAATTCTTCACTTCACATTCGGGAAGGCGCTTACTAACGGTCTTATAGCATCAAGGGGAACAGGATGCAGGATAGTTGCCTACCTGGGTTCAATAAGCCTCTACTGGCATGATCCTTTCTCATGGATTTCATACCTGAACAGCAGGATCGATAAACTGATCTGCCTCAGCAACGGGGTGGAGGAACATGTGCTCAGACAGGCTCCTTCAAGAATGAAAGGGAAGACAGTAAGGATCTATAAAGGCTATGAAGCATCATGGTTCAGTAATATAAAACCAGTTTCAAGGGATGAGTTGAATATACCTGCAGAAGGATTCGTTGTTGCATGTGTTGCAAATGTGAGAAAGATAAAAGGGATACCATACCTTATTGCTGCTGCAAACGACCTCCCCCCGAACCTGCCTGTTTACTTCCTTCTGATCGGACCCGGCATGGATTCACCCTCTATAAAAAAGCAAATTGAGAATACCAGGTACAGTAAAAATTTCAGGACACTGGGCTTCACAAAAGAGGTACTGTCGTATACAGCCATTTGTGATGTTTATATTCAGCCATCTATAACTGAAGGTCTGGGAAGATCTGTTATTGAAGCCATGTGCCTCGGTAAGCCCCTTATTGTTTCAGGGATCGGCGGGATCGGGGAACTTATAGATGAAGGAAAAAACGGATTTTTCGTGGAGAGAGCTTCATCATCTGCTATTGCTGAAAAGATTTTATGGTGCCTTGTCAACAGGCATCAAATAGCAGAAATGGGGAGGGATTCAATGACCAGAATCTCGACAAACTTTAACTCCGGCCAGATGACTGAAAATACTTTCAACCTTTTCAGGTCGCTTTCCCGCCAGGAATAAACTCACATTTCGTCAATCTACGAAATACATAATACAATCACAGGGATTCTGATTCCTGTCGTTTGTCCTTGCCATAAACCAGTTGAAGAAGTGATGGAAATACTACAAGGAGAAGCGGCAAACCCACAATAAAACCACCAATAACAGCAATTGCAAGTGGCTGGTGCATCTGCGCCCCCGATCCTATACCCAGTGCAAGCGGTGATAATGCTGTAATTGCACCGAGGGCTGTCATGAGTTTTGGCCTGAGGCGTGTTGAAATTGCAAATACTAGGGATTCTTCAACACTGCCTGTCTTCCGGTTAGTGGAAAACTGCTGGAAGGTAAAGATTGCATTCTCCCCTATTATACCAACAATCATTATAAGGCCGGTATAGCTTCCTACATTTAACGGTGTAGCTGTAAGGTAAAGTGCAATCAGGCTTCCCGATAAACCAAGAACGGAAATAAAAAGTATTGAAAGGGCTGCCCTGAATTCCCTGAACAGTATCAGCATTAATGCAAAAACAAGCAGGCTCGAAAGAATCAGTATTACAAGCAGCTCCCTGAAAGAGCTCTGCTGGTCGGCATAGGCGCCTCCATATTCGATATTATAACCAGACGGGAGGAATATATTCTTACCTATAGCTTCCTGTATCTCTTTCATAGCACTTCCCAGGTCGCGGCCATTCAGCCTCGCAGTCACAAGTGCAACAGATTTAAGATTATCGCGCTTTATCTCTGCCACTCCGCCGCCCGCCTTAACCTCTGCAAGCGATTCAAGAGGCTTCAGCTTTCCACCCGGGAGAAAGATAAGGCTCTTCTTAATCCTGTCGAGATTATTTTCAAGTGAGTTGGGATATATGAGTCTGACAGGGGTCAGCTGTTCCTTTTCCTTTACAGTGTTTACAACAGTGCCTTCAATTAGTGTCTGCAGCTGGAACTGGAAAGAGGCTGGTGTTATCCCGTACCTTGAAAGTTTTGACTGATCAGGAACTACCTCCACAGAAGGTCCGGCAATTACTATTCCGTCAAACACATCCTCAACCCCGTCAATTTTCTCAACCTGTGCCGCAACATCCCCCGCAAGCTTATTAAGCTGCTCCTGTCCGGTGCCGAAGATCTTGATCTCAACAGGCTGAACTGATTCCATGAGATCCCCTATCATATCACCAATCACCTGGCCGAAATCAATTGTAAGTGCAGGCTGGCTGGCCTCTACCTTTTTCCTTATATCATCAATAACCTCTTCAGTTGTCCGCTTCCTGTCTTTCCTTAGCGAAATCAGGTAATCACCGTTGTTCGGCTCTGTAATAAAGAAGCCCATCTGCGCACCGGTTCTTCGCGAGTAGGTCTCCACTTCAGGTATTGTGACAAGTATCTTTTCAACCTCCCTGCAGATCCTGTCGGTCTCGTCGAGTGAAGTTCCAGGGGGTGAGAGATAATCAAGCACAATGGAACCTTCATCCATTTCGGGAAGAAACCCGGTTTCAAGCCTTGGGATAACATAAAAGATCGAACCAAGGAGCAGTACTATAAAGACAAGGCTGATTGCCGGTCTCTTTATAAAAAATAATACCCATTCCCTCTGTTTTGTATGCCTTATCACCTCTTTTTCCCTTACCGGGAACATATTCCTTATCCCTGAGAACCAAAGATATATAACCGGAAGGCAGATCCATGTAACAAGGAATGAGCACACAAGGGTTATCACCATGGTATTTGTAAGCACCCTGAAATAGGCCCCTGCAACTCCCTGCAGCATCATAAAAGGGACAAATATCACTATTGTGCTTAGTGATGAGCCCGTCATTGATGGAATGAGGTATCTTATTGCCTGTGTTACAAGCTCTCCCGAAGGCCGTTCAGGGAATTCCTCGTGTGTCCTGTGAATCTGCTCCACCACAACCACGGCATCATCGATTATGAGTCCTATTGCAGCAGCAACCGCCCCGAGGGTCATTATATTAAGGGTATAGCCCAGTGAATACAATACTGTTATTGTAAGCAGAAGTGTAACAGGTATTGTAACAAGGATAGTTGAACTTGCACGGAATGATCTGAGGAAGAGTACTGCAACAAGAATTGCAAGCACCAGCCCGATCCAGATGCTGTCATTCACACTTCGCACGGCACTCTTCACAAAATCAGCCTGGTCGTAATAAAGGGATACACGGACATCCGGTGGTAATATCTTTTCCAGTTCCTTCTTCTTCGCCTCAAGCATACCGGATAGGTTGACGAGGTTGGCGGCGGGTTGTTTCAGAATTGCAACAAGCAAACCCTGGCGTCCGTTTGCATTTATCCTTGTATATTCTGTCTTTTCACTTACTATCACCCTGCCAAGGTCGGCAAGCCTCAGTATACGCGAGCCATCGTTCCTTATAACCGCCTGTTCAATATCATGTATGCCATTAATCGATGCATCAGTAACTGTAAGATAAAGACGCTTGTTATCTGTCATGAACCCGTTCGACAATATGAAATAATCCTGGCCCAGGGCGTCACGTATCAAGTCAGGGGTAACAGAAGCAGAACTCATCTTCATCTGGTCGAGTTCCACCCTGAATTCCTTGGTTTTCCCCCCTATGATCCTCACTTCTGAAACACCTTCTATCTGCGAAAGGAATGGCTTGATCTGGTAGGTGGCAATAAGGTTAAGTTCAATGGGGCTCCTTTTATCGCTTTCAATTGTATAACCAAGAACAGGCAGTATTGAAGGATTCATCTTCTCAACCGTAATTGCCACTTCGGGAGGAAGCTCAGTTCTTATCTGCTGTATGCGCGACTCGAGCAGTTGCTGGTTAAGATTTATGTCCGCATCCCAGTTCAGGAATGCTGATATCTCACATGATCCCCGGCTTGTAGCACTCCTTATCATCCTGAGGTCAGGAACCTGCTTTATCGCTTCTTCAAGAGGTCTTGTTACGGTGATCATCATCCGGTCGACCGGTTGCTCGCCGTTTTCAGCTATTACTTTTATCTTCGGGAAGGTGATCTCAGGAAAGAGTGAGACCTTTATCTGTGAATACAGGAATATTCCCCCGGCAATAATAACAGCATTTACAACCGAGACAGGGTTCTTGTAGGTGAGGAAAAAATTCTTCATTGGCTAGTCCTTGATGACAATATCAGCCGTATCGGGCAGGCCGTATGCCCCCTTAAGAATGATCCTGTCGGTTTTGTCGAATTTCGGTCCTGTGATCTCAATTTCTGAAGCTTCCTCAATCCCCTTTGTGACAGGCACCTTTACTGCTACAGAGTCGTTCATAAGCTTCATAACCCAGAATTCGGTCTGGGTCTCGTTGCCAATGACAGCCTCACGGGGAAGAATTGTTGCATCCCTGCTTTCCCTCCGCACAAGTCTGACCTTAATATTCAGGTTTGCCGGGAGATCGCCCGGGACAGTGGCACGAATAAAATATTTTATTGTCTGAGATTCCTGGTCCATCTCCGGCAGTTGTCCGCCAATAGTCCCGGCATATATCTTTCCGTCACTCAAAACAAGGCTGCAACCCTTGCCTTGTTCAGCAAGGTATTTCATCTCAAAAGGAAGGTCCATTATAAAAACAAAACTGTTCCTGTCGGATATCGTAGCAAGTTCATCACCCTCCTGTACAAAATCCCCCTGGTGATGGGCAACACCGGTAATGACACCATTTGCGGAGCTGAAGACTCTTATCTCGCCTGTCACAGACATTGAAGAATCAGGAGCTTGTGCAGAACGAAGCACAGAAGCTTCACGTGTTCTCATTATGAAAAGCAGATCTCCGTTCCTTACATTGTCGCCGTACTTTACCTTTACATTCTCGATGGTCCCTGTAGTAAGGGCCCTTATGATGCTTTTTGAAAGAAAGGTGCTCGTTGCCGGAATCTCAACGACATCTGAAATTGTACCTTTTCCCGGAACCGTTACAGTGACCGGTGTTACAACTTTTTGCTCTTCCTCCACTGCCTGCTTTCCGCCCCCGCATGAGGAGAGTAAGGCAGCTATAGCCACTGCTGCTGAAAGAAATCTGACCTGGATCCTGTCCATGATATTTTGTGTGGTTTTACCTGTTAACAATGTAGTTCAGTTCTCCGGTCAGCAGTTGCGTCATTATCCTGCTGTCGCTGAGAGCCTTATTTATGCTGCGAAAATTCTTTATTGCTGATATATAATCAGTCATCGGGATAATACCTGATTCAAGCTCGGTTTTCATTGCAGAAAGAAGGCTCCCGGCAGTGGCCAGCTGTTTTTCGAGGCTGCGTGTTATCTCTGCTTGTGCTTCCAGTTCCCCTTGCAGTTTAAGCAACTCCTGCCTGTACTTTACAATGAAATTATCCCTGTACCCGCTCCTTGTATTTTCTTCTATGTCAAGTTTACGTTTTCCGAGCGACCTCTGGTTGCCGTCGTATATCGGAACCACCAGGCTTAACCCTGCGCTGTAACCGAAATGGTTATAGAAAGCTGTTAGATCGTGTGTAAGGAAACCGGCGTCGGCAAACCAGCTGATCTTTGGCCTGTAGTTCAGGTCTATTGACGTAATTTCATTCCTGATCCTCATGCTGTCGATGGCGAATTGCCTGTACCCGGCTGAACTTGCGAGACCTGCTGCTGAAGGCGCTTTTAATAGCGGTATTTCCAGAATCACAGAAACTGAATCATCGATCCCGCATAACTGGTTAAGCTGTCTTACAGAACTTTCATAGTCACTCTTCAGCCTTTTAACGAGGATCTCCTGTGTCTGGGTTTCGAGAAGCAGTGCAAGGTAATCTGTCTGCCTGTAAACACCTTTTGCTGCCAGTTTCTTTACAATTTCATTTTCTGAATCAAGAAGCCTTAGAAATTCAGTATTAAAATTCAGGTCAGAATATGCTGAAAATGAAGCAAGGTACTGGCTTGTTATCAACCAGGTCAGTTCATTTTTTGTAATCTCTGTCGAATTCCCAATCGATTTCCGATTCAGTTCAACTGCCTGCAGTTTGTTATTTGTTGCTTTTTTCCTGAATATATCCTGGCTAACCCCGGCCATAGCCTGGTAATTTCCCCCGTCGGTAACAACTTCATCGTAACCAAATTTCCCGTAAACCGGTATATACTGGAAGACAGATCTTCCTTCCACAAAGGGTTTCCTTGCGGCGAGTACCAGCAAACTGTCGAGCCCTGCAGAACCAAGCTGGTTATTGAAGTCCCTGATTAACGGACTGCCGGCCATGCCCTTCGAAAGGTAGAAATCGAGAGTCCTGACCTGGCCATCAAGGCCGGATACTGATAACACAATGAAGAGAAGGACAGCAGTTACTTTATTCATTTGGTGAAAGAGCCCTTTTTAGCGGGAAATAAGTATAAAATTATGAGTATCGTCAATGATTAATATGAAGCAAAAATAGATATACTATAAAATTTATAATGTTAATTATCATCCATTTACATTTGATTCAAATGACCCCCTTTCCCGTTTCCCCCAAGGGGGAAAGGCTTTTATTGGTACTCCTTCCCCCCTGGGGGAAGGCTGGGATGGGGGTACTTAGATCAAAATAATAAACCATCATACTTATAATCCAAAAGTCATTTATAAAATTAAACTTTAGTATTGAAATTCAGGCATTCAATTTACACATACATCTGAATTGACAACCGATAATTCAGTATTATTCCATTTTTTCAGGGGGAAGCAAAAAAAAACGGGGCCTGGGCCCCGTCTGTTTCAAAGTATGTAAGGTTATTTTACAAGTAGCGCTACTTTAAGTTTGAATTCATCATAAATGGTTTTGTCACCAAGGTTGTCGAAGAAGGAACCTGAACCATATTTAATGTTCCATTTGGTCCTGTCAACAATTATATTGGCAAAATACCAGTTACCGTCATCTTTCTTCTGTGTTGCAGCTTTGAATTCGATAGGGTTTGTAACACCTTTGATGGTGAGTTCACCTTTTACAACTGCACTTCCCTTGTCGAACGACTCGCTGCTTTTCAGAACAAGTTTTGCTGTCGGGAATTTCTCCACGTCAAAAAAATCAGGTGACTTAAGGTGACCTTCAAGCCGTGTATTTCCTTCGCTATCTTTAAGAGATGCCATGTCGATAACGAATTCACCTGCAACGATCTTGTTCTCTTTCAGTGAAAGTGAACCACTCTGAAGTTTGATAGTCCCGGTATGCTGACCGGTTACTTTTTCACCAAGCCAGTTGAGAGTTGTTTTCTCTGTATCGGCTGTAAGTTTGACCTGGGCATTAGCAATTGCAGCTGAAAAGCTAAAAAGCACTAAAAGTAAAAAAATGTTTTTCATCTTATTAAAAATTAAATTTAAGACTTAAACATCTTAATTAGGACTTTTGTTCAATCAAGGTTAAATAAAAATAGAGGATGTCTCAAAAGCAGACAAAAGGCATTTTATCCTTTGTGATACTTTGTGCCGAACTTTGTGAAACTTTGTGTTTAAAGGATTTTTTTACCACGAAGGACTCAAAGGGAAACACTAAGGACACTAAGGATTTATGAGACAGATTCCTGTGGTTTACAGACTTCTTATGTTGAGTCCTCCGCTGGCTTCGAAAATTGCACCTGTTGAGAAGTCCCAGTCACCCCTGGCGAGCGACGCAATTGCTTTACTTATATCTTCGGGCAGCCCCCAGCGTTTTTGTGGTATTACACCCTCTGCTATCATCTTATCGTACTTGTCCTTCACCCTGGCTGTCATGTCGGTCTGGATTAGACCCGGCCGGACTTCATAAACAAGAATGCCATCTTCCGACAGCCTGTCGGCGAAGACCTGGGAAGCCATGCTAAGCCCCGCTTTGGAAATGCAATATTCCGCCCTGTTTATTGAAGACATTACTGCAGACACAGAAGATATGAATACTATGCGGGGTTTATAGTCCTGTATCATCTGCCTGAGCCATATCATTTCCCTTGCTATCTTCTGGGCAAAAAACACCGGGCCTTTAAGGTTAATATTCATAACCCTGTCGTAACTTTCTTCTGTAAGTTCAAGAAGATCTGCCCTGTGAAGTGGTGCTACACCGGCATTGTTAACAAGAAAATCAACCCGCCCGTATCTCTCAAGGATATTTGAAACAACCTCCTTATGGCAGAGTGTGCACGAAATATCAAGACCTATGGGAAAAAATGCTGCGCCAATATTTTCGACTTCGGGACCAAGTGTCTCCATTCCTTCGCTGTCGAGTGAACGGGCAATGGCTGCAATATCAAAACCTTCCTTAGCAAGAGCCAGGGTAACGGCCCTGCCTATACCCCTGCTGGCGCCAGTAACAACAGCCACCGGTTTAGAATTCATGAAAAAGGTTAGTTAGATCAGGTTCAAATACTGGCACTAAAGGTAATAATTTGCATTATCCGAGCAACACAGATGCTAATTATCTTAAACAATTTTAAGATATCCCCTGTGATGCTGAAACCGATCGCCTGCTTTTCCAGGTTCCCCTGGCAAGTGATCCTGCATAGTAAGCTACCAGGTTTACAAATATCCTTGATCGCGCATTCAGCGACGGGATGAAGAAAAGTATCAAACCAACGACAGCGGCAACAAGGTAGCAGAGCAGGTTATTCACAACAAGAAAAAACTGTGAAACGAAGCGTTCTGCACCAGAGAAATGTTTTGCAACATACAGATGTTTGGAAACAAGAACCTCAGTCTTCGTAAGGGCCGTTGTTTTTACATTGATTCTTGAGCTGCCCCCGTGACTGTGAATTATTGAAATCCCCCTGTGATACAGTATTTCTCCGCCTGAATTCCTGATTCTTCGGCACAGGTCCATATCCTCGAAATACATCCAGAAGTCCTCGTCAAAGCCCCCGAGTTCATAAAAGTATTCCCGCCTTATAAACATCACAGATCCCGAGACCCAGTCGGGTTTCATAATATCCCCGGTGTACTTCATGGTCCCCTGCGCCCCGGCTAATCTTGTTATTAGTCTCATTGAACCAGTAAGGGTGAAGGGTGTTATGAATCGCCCGTAAGCAATACTCTCCTTCCCCTTCCCGTCGACCTGGTAACACGAAGAAAGTGAATTTGCCGCTGCTGAAGATCCTTTTTCAAGCAGTTGGTGTACTGAATCCTTTGAAGCTATAGTATCCGGATTCAGGAAAAGGAAGTAAGAACCGCTGGCAGCTGCCGCTCCCCTGTTGCACCCGTAAGCAAAGCCCCCGTTATGAATGTTCTCCACAAACTTTACAGAAGGGAACTCAGCAGAAAAACCTGCAAGGTTTCCATCAGCTGAACAGTTGTCGGAGACAATTATCTCGATACCTGCCCCGGGCCCGTCATCCTTCAGAAGCGAACTGAGACATTCCCGGAGTTTAGACCAACCCCTGTAATTCACTATAATAACCGAGAGTTCCATTTAACAGTGAAAGGCTGCAAATTACAAAATTGTAGATCAATACTAAGCTTAATTTATAGTCTGAAAGTTTAATTTTCCGGCTGACTGACAGTCTCGTCGTTATCAACTCCTGCGTTTTCGATGTCTTCTTCAACATAATTATCTTCCATCCATTCAACGACAGGTGTCTGTGGCCCCTGCTTCCTGTATATTACTGCAAGTATTGTACCCACCGCAAAACCAAGCATATGCGATTCCCAGGAAACCTCGCGGTACAGTTCGGGAACCATTCCCCAAACCATCGATCCATACATAAAAACAACCAGCAGCGAAAGAGCAACCAGCCTGTAGTATTTCCTTATTATCCCGCTGAAGAAGAGGAAAGAGGCCAGTCCGTAAACAATTCCGCTCGAGCCTATATGCCAGGCTTCGCGACCCCCAAGCCATACCGCCAGGCCAGTCAACAGGTAGATCCACAGTGATACTTTTGCCGCAACTTCTGAATAAAAATAGAAAAGCCCTGTTCCAAGAAATAATAATGGTATCGAGTTGCTTATAAGGTGTTTGAAGTTTTCATGAACAAACGGAGAAAGGAAGATCCCGGGTATACCTTTCATCTCAAGGGGGTAGATCCCCATCGGTGAGAAGTCGGCATTGAAAAGCAACTCCGATATTTTTACAAGCCAGAGTACTGCAACAAATATTACCGGGACAAGAAGACTGAGAAAGAACTTCTTCCTGTAATATTCAATCTCTGACTGGCTCCTGCCTTTTTCTTCAGACATGAAATTTAAAATTATTTATCTCAGTCCCGTCCGGGGAAGACAATCCCTGCCTCAATTCTTATGCGGTCTAGCGTTTCCATCAGTCCGGCACTGAATGAGTGGGGTACAACAGGACTTTCAGTCAGCCCTTCATCGAGGCAGCGCATGACCTCCCTTGCCTCCCTGTCATATCCCATCGCCTCGGGAGAGTATGTGAATACCTGCGGTTCCTGCCCGTTGAGTTCCAGGATTGTGGTCTGGTTCATATCCCTTCCGCGCATTACAGTCATATTACCATACTCACAGTGCAGCCTGCTGCCGATACCCGATGAAGTTTCGAATGAGCTGTAAATTGAGGCCAGCCTCCCGTCGTTATACCTGAATAATGCACAGATTGTTTTTTCGCTTCCGGTTGGAGAAAACGCAGCTTTTGCAGAAACCTCATCAGGTATGCCCATGAAAGTAAGGGCATCAATAACCGGGTAAATACCTATGTCGAGAAGAGAACCTCCCCCGAGTGATATATTGAATTTCCTATCGGCCGGATCAAATGGCGGCTGAAAGGAGAACCATGCGTCCATGTGGATAATCCTTCCAAGCAAGCCGGAAGATATTATCTCATTTGCCTTCCTGTAAAATGGCTGGAAAGGCGGCCAGAGGGCTTCCATAAGGAAGATCTTCTTCTCGTTTGCCAGCCTTATCATATCCTTAACTTCGCGGGCATTCAGAGAAAAGGCTTTTTCACATAGAACAGCCTTGCCATACTTAAGACAGAGAAGTACATTCTCATAATGGGAAGAATGCGGGGTGGCAATGTAAACAATATCAAGTCCCGGATCAGAAGCGAATTCCTCGTACGATCCATAGGACTTTTCATAGCCATTGTCGGATGCGAATTTCCTCGCCCTTTCAATGTCCTGTGATCCTACAGAATATAATCTTGCATTTTCAAGCAGCTTAAGCCCTTTCGTAAACTTCGCCGACATCTTGCCTGCGCCAAGTATTCCCCAGTTATATATTTTCATAATCGGTGTTTATTACATGTAAATATATTGAAGATTTCATCAGCAGAATAAAAATTCACTACTATGTATTGCATAGTATATTATTTTTTATATATCTTTGTAATGAAATGTTACTTGCATTAAATAGTATCATAAAATATTCTGTAGTATGAAACTTACATTAAGTATTAATCTTGGCGGCTACTCATTCAATATAGATGAGGACGCATATGAAGAACTGAGGAGGTACCTTCATAATCTTGAGAGGCATTTTGCCGGAGAGGAAAGTTCATCAGAGATCCTGTCTGACATTGAAACGCGCATGGCTGAACTTTTCAGGGTGAAGCTAACTCAATACAAACAGGTAATAACAATTGATGACGTCAGGGAGGCTGTCTCCATTCTTGGGAATCCCGAACAGATGGATGGCGGAACCCACACATCAGCCGGTGAGAAATTTTCTACACCCGGTTATCACAGGATGTACAGGGATCCGGATAAAAGAATGCTTGGCGGCGTATGTGCCGGTATGGGGGCATACTGGAATATAGACCCGTGGATAATGAGGGCGATTTTTATTGTTCTTACAATGGCCGGTGGCCTTGGTATTCTGGTCTACCTCATCCTCTGGATAGTTTTGCCTGAGGCAAAGACAACAGCGCAGAAGATAGAAATGAAGGGTGAACCTGTAAACATTGAGAATATCAGGGAATCCGTGAAAAAAGAGGTTGATGAGGTAAGGAAGAAAATGAACATTTAAAACAGGCAGATTATGGATCTTGAAAATACAAAAGCACAGATGCGTAAAGGAATTCTTGAATACTGTATCCTGTCGATGCTGAAGGGCAATTCCTGCTACGCGAGCGATATAATCAAAGGTCTCAAGGAAGGCAAGGTTATCGTTGTTGAAGGAACTCTTTACCCCCTCCTAACAAGGCTCAAGAATTCCGGACTGCTTAGTTACAGGTGGGAAGAGTCGCAGCAGGGACCTCCGAGGAAATACTATGAGCTCACACCGGAAGGTGAAAAATACCTGAATGAGCTTGACAATTCATGGGATGAACTGGTTGATTCAGTTAAGATCCTGAGAAAGAAATAATAAATCAGTAACTATTAATACAATAATAATGGACAGATCGGTAAAAATAAATCTTGCAGGATCACTTTTCCAGTTAGACCAGGATGCATACTATGAACTGAAAGCATACCTCACAGCCCTTGAAGCAAATCTTAAGAACACCCATGGTGACATTGAGTCGCTCGATGATATTGAAGCCAGGATAGCAGAGATTTTCGCTTCATACAAGGGCTCTGCCGGGACAATAAATTTGCAGAATGTGAAGGATATGGAACAGGTTATAGGCAAGCCGGAGGATTTCGAATCCCCCGTATCACAGCCGGCTTCACAACCTTCTTACCAGGCTCCCCCTCAGTACAGCTCATATGATAACGGAAGAGGCGTTGTAAACAGCATTTTCTCTGCTATCGGCAGGGTTTTCTATATTATTTTCAGGGTATTTGCAATTGCTTTTGGTGTATTTTTCGTCGTAACGGGATTCTGCCTTCTTATAGTTCTTTTCTTCACCCTGTTTGTTAAGAACCAGCAGATACTTCCATCACACCTTCATGTGAACTTTTTCTACCTCCCCGACTTCCTCGATTTCGTTATCCAGCCTTCACTCACACCATGGGTATGTGTTCTCGGATCGATAGTGGTTGTGCTTCCGCTGCTTGCACTTATTTACTGGGGAACAAAGCTTATTTTCTGGTTCAGGTCACGTGACGGTGTCGTAAGTCTTGTTGCATTTGTTTTATGGGCCATCTCCCTCACCGCACTGCTTGTGATGCTTGCCGGCCAGGGGTTGAATTTTTCAGAAACAGGGCGTGTCAGCTCGACAATTGTAATTGAAAATCCGCCCGATACAATCTGGGTGGTTACGGGCAGGAAGGTAAGCAGCCTGAAGTATGATCGTGATATTACCTTCCCCGATAACTCATACTCAGTGTATGCTAACACCGACTCCCTGCAGATTTCAATCGGCGCAAAGCTTGATGCTGAGCCTTCGGAAAGCGAGACGGGAAGGATTGAAGTTATACGCAGATCCGCTTCCTCAACAAGGCATGAAGCAGGTATCAGGGCAGAGTCCATACCCTACAATTACAGCTTCTCCCATGACACCCTGAAGATTGACGAGTACTTTACACTCCCTGCAAAGATGAAATGGAGCGGCGATGAAGTAAGGACAAGGCTGCTTGTGCCAACAGGTACAGTGCTCTCCTTTACAGGCGAATCTGAGAATCTCCTTGGCTGGAGGGGTGATTACTATGATGATTCAGAATACAATGGGAACTCAAGGTTCTGGGTAATGACACAGAATGGCCTGAGGGCAACAGGTACAAAGTAAACGAACATAAAGTTCACTCATTTTTAATTCCTGATTTTTCACTGACCGGTCCGGGCAATCCCGGACCGGTTTTTTTACCACTGAATCCCCGAGGGGACATTATTAATTTCAATTATTCCCCCCCTGAGGGGCAGGGGGTAAAGTTAATTCAGTGTTAACACGCAATAATTATTTGTCTTCACAGTTTTACATGCGTATTTTTAACCCCATAATGTTCTGCAAACCTAAACCCCCTCACATGAAAAGACTATTTTTCTTTTTTTTAGCAACCCTGTGCTATGTTTCCGCTTTCTCACAGCAAACTGACCAGGCTGCTTCCGATACCCTTAGAAAAGACGCACTTAACGTCTTTATGGATGCCTCAAACTATATTAAAAAAGAAATCCCCTATATCAATTATGTAAGGGATATCAAGGATGCCGGTGTATATATCATTTCAACCTATGAAATGGTAGGTTCGGGCGGAATTAAATACTCCTATTTTTTTGTGGGTCAGCACGAATTTGAAGGGATGAAAGACACTCTTTCATGGTCTTCATCTCCAGATGATACTGAAGAAACAACAAGGATAAGCCAGGTAAAGATCCTGAAGATGGGTCTTATGCGCTATGTTGCGAAGACACCAATTGCAAAATTCATTAATGTCTCATTCACCAAACCACTTTCGGAAACTGTCTCAACCGACAAATGGGACAGCTGGGTCTTCAGGACCTCGCTTAACACATACCTGAACGGCCAGGAGACAACGAGTGAGATGTCGGTTGGGGGCAACATGTCGGCCAACCGTGTCACAAAGGACTGGAAAATAAACCTCTCCGGAAGTATAAGATATTCCAAAGCAAAGTACGAATACACCGATACAACGATTACATCTATAAGGAACAACAAATATTTCAATTCGCTTATTGTAAAGAGTATAAGTGATCACTGGTCGGTTGGCGGATCTGTCAACCTGAGTTCCTCTAAATACTCAAACTATAAATACATGGTAAGTGCCCTGCCCGGTATCGAATATGATGTTTTTCCATACTCACAGTCCACGCGCAGGCAGCTGAGGTTACTTTACACGGTAGGTCTTACCTACGCACACTATAATGATACAAGCCAGTATTTCAAGATAAAAGAGCTGTTACCGGTGCATAACCTTTCCGCTTCCCTGGAAGTAATTGAAAAATGGGGTACAGTAAATACAAGCATGTCATACAGCAACTATCTCCAGTACTGGTCGCAGAATAATCTTTCATTCGATGCAATGCTTGAGCTGAGAATTGCCAAAGGTTTGAATTTCAACCTGTATGGAAGTGTCTCATTTGTTCACAACCAGAGAAACCTTCCCAAAGGTGATGCGACGCTGGAGGAGATACTTACTTACCAGCGCGAACTGAAGACAACATATTATTTTTACACATCTTTCGGATTTACCTACACCTTCGGCTCCATATACAATAATGTTGTCAACCCGAGGTTCGGGGGCGGCGGCGGAGGCGGATATGTTATAATGTATTAAACCTTTATTCCGGAATTTTGTTTTAATTTCGGTCGGTGTAAGATAGACAAAACACTGACCGGAATTTTTTATGGATTTCAACGAAAAAGCAAAGAACTGGGATAAAGACCCGGACAGGATCGCAAGGGCAGGTGCCTTCGCAGAAGAGATATTGAAGATACAGGGGAAGAGAAAAAATCTTAATGCTCTGGAATTTGGCAGTGGTACGGGGAATGTCAGCTTCTGCCTTAATGATGTTTACGACACAATTGTTCTCGCGGATACCTCAAAAGGGATGCTTGAGGTACTGGAGGAAAAGATACACGAAACCGGTGCAAGGGGCATGGTGCCATACCTCATCACTGAAACAGATACTCTTGCCAGACTTAAAGATTTTGATGCTGTATTCACCCTGCTTACAATGCATCATGTTAAAAATCTCGATTCAACATTCAAAGATTTTGCCAATATAATGAATAAAGGCGGCCACCTGTTTATAGGCGATCTTATGACGGAGGACGGTTCATTCCATTTCCGTGATCCGGAGTTTGACGGCCACAAGGGATTCGATCCCGATCAATTGATGAAAATAGTTGCTGCCAACGGTTTTGAGCCGCTTTCATGGAAGATCTTTTATGTTATTAAGAGGGAACACGAAGGTAAAATGAAGGAATATCCACTTTTCATTCTTTCAGCGAGAAAAAACTGACAATAAACAAATTTTCAGCACCATGATCATTGAGAATGTATCCCGTTTAAATTTTTCCGAGACAGTCGACAAACTGTCTTCGGGATTAACTGCCACTGGATGGAAGATACCTGCAATTCACGACCTTCAGAACACAATAAGGAACGCGGGGAAGGAAATATTGCCGGTAAAAATAATAGAGACCTGTAATCCGAAGCACTCAGGCAGGCTTCTTGAACTCGATTATGAGAGGATTGTCTCAATATTTATGCCCTGCCGTATCTCTGTTTATGAAAAGGCGGATGGCAAAACTTACATATCCCGTATCAATGCATCACTTCTCTCAAAAAGTTACGGAGGGCTTATCGAGGAAGTAATGTCAGCAGCAAATGATGAAATGGAGGATATAATAAGGCCGCTCATCTCCTGACCGATCTTTTTGCATTGAATTTCAAACCCATTTAACGGGCAATCTGCGATTTATAAGGTTTTGTTCAACATGCTATATGTGAACATTTAACGGTTTTTTATTGTTTAATTCGTAATTTTGCATTCTCAAAGATTATGGAAGAGCTGACAAAGACCGCTAATGAACCTCTCCTGGAGCTTGACGGAAGAAGCCTCTACTATACATTTATTGCAGGTGCCAGGAAAGTTATCGCCCACCAGATTGAGCTTAATAAGATCAATGTATTCCCCGTTAATGACGGTGACACCGGAACTAATCTTGCTTCAACTATAAGGGCGGTTATCGAATCACTGCATCCCCACAGGTCATTTAAAATCACAGCCGACAGGATTGCAGAGGCAACCCTTATGAATGCCAGGGGAAACTCGGGGATAATCTTTGCACAATTCTTTTACGGGCTCAGCCTCGAGATAGGCGAACTAAAGACTATCACACTTAAGGAATTTGCCGAAGGGACAAAGAAAGCTGTAAGGTATGTTTACGAGGCGGTTGCAAACCCTGTTGAAGGAACGATGCTTACAGTAATCAAAGACTGGGCAGACTATATTTACAGCAGCTGGGATAAATTCACCGACTTCAATCACCTCCTCCTGAGTTCATACGAGATACTTAAAAAGTCCCTTTCTGAGACAAAGTCAAAGCTTGTAATACTCGCAAAGAATAATGTTGTTGATGCCGGGGCAAAAGGATTCGTCCTCTTCGTTGAAGGGATCATCGACTGGGTTCAGACCAGGAATGTGAAGGAGCTGATAATGGCCAAATCCGAAAATGTAGCCCTTCCGAAAATGGAAGAGGTAATTGCGGAAGAGGTAACAAACAGGTTCTGTACAGAAGCGATCCTCAGGGATACAACAATCCAGCAACCCGATCTTATGAAACTTCTTACATCTTTTGGTGATTCAGCCGTAACAGCCGGCTCGGAAAAGATGAGGAGGATACATGTTCATACGAATAACCCTGCCGATCTCTTTTTCAGGCTGAAGGATCACGGGACCATCACTTTCCAGAAAGCCGATGACATGCTGAGGCAGAGTGAATCGGTCTTTCACAGGAAATTCAGGATAGCGCTGGTGACAGATTCCACCTGCGACCTTTCAGAGGAATACCTCGACAGGTACCAGGTGCATATGCTCCCTATCAATATCACTTTTGGTGATAATCATTACCTCGATAAGATCACCCTTAAACCCGAGCATTTCTATAAGCTGCTGGAGTCATCACCTGTCTACCCGAAATCTTCACAGATAAACGAGAAATCATTTGTAAATCTATATTCCCACCTGGCTTCACATTATGATTCAGTAATCAGTGTTAGCCTGTCTGACAAGCTTAGCGGTACTTACCATACAAGCCAGAAGGCCGCGCAGCAGGTAAGCAGGGAATTCGGAAAGAAAATCTCGGTAATAAACTCTAAAGGTCTCTCCGGATCACTGGGTCTCCTTGTACTCAGGATTGGCCAGGCCATTGAGAAAGGGTATGATCACGACGATATCGTTTCACTGGCTGAGAAATGGACACGGGATACACGTATACTTGTGACTGTTCAATCGATCAAATACCTCATAAGGGGAGGAAGACTCTCATATACAAAGGGGCTTATAGCCAGGATGCTGCACATTAACCCTGTGATTTCTCTTGATGAGACCGGAAAGGCAATTGTACTCGACAAGGCTTTCAGTCCGAAAGCCAATATGGAAAAGATAATCAGGAAGATCAGGAAAAGCACTAAGGAAAGACCTGTCTGGAACTATATTGTTATGCATGCCGGGAATCCGGATGCTGCGGCCTGGTATACACGAAAAATGGAAGCCCTCACAGGCAAAAAGCCTGTATGTGTAATGAATATTTCCCCTGTTATCGGGGCCAATGCCGGGGTAGGAGCTTCGGCTGTTGCATTCATGAACGAATAATTCAGCTATGACATTTCTTCAAATCTGGTTACAGGCACTCCTTGTGATTGTGGTTCTTATGACCCTTATCTGGATAGTCAGTGTTATTATAAAAAATGTAAGTATAGTCGACCTTTTCTGGGGCCCCGGGTTCGTCCTGTCTGCCGCATACTACTTCCTGAAAACAGCAGGTTCGGGCGACAGGAAAATATTACTGATACTGCTTGTATCTGTTTGGGGGATACGACTGGCTTTGCACCTGGCAATGAGAAACCTCGGGAAAGGGGAAGATTTCAGGTATCGTGAATTCCGTAGTAAATATGGTGAAAAACGGTACTGGTGGATAAGTTTCTTCCAGACGTTTCTGCTGCAAGGTATGCTGATGTGGATAATATCCCTGCCCCTGCTGGGAGCAATGTACTATTCACCCGAAAAAGCACCGGGAATAATCGACTACCTTGCAATAGCAGTGTGGATCACCGGCTTTGTTTTTGAAGCCGTAGGTGATATGCAGCTTACAAGTTTCAGGTCTGATCCGCTTAACAAGGGAAAAGTGCTCGACACAGGACTGTGGAAATATACACGTCACCCTAATTATTTCGGCGATTCGGCAGTGTGGTGGGCTTTCGGATTATTTTCGATAGCAGCAGGCGGTTACATTGCAGCTATCGGATCATTAATAATGACCGCGCTAATTATAAAGGTATCAGGGGTGGCACTGCTCGAAAAAAGTCTTTCTACCACTAAACCGCAGTACAGGGATTATATTGAAAAGACAAGTGCATTTTTCCCCCTTCCTCCGCGTAAACTGAAAAAATAATAAGTAATATGGCACAGATAAAAACTGGCGATACAATTCCGTTATTCAGGCTTCCCGACCAGGATGGTAAAGAGTTTGATATCGCATCGGTTATACGGAAAAAGAAACTTGTAATCTTCTTCTATCCAAAGGACGACAGCCCCGGATGCACAAAAGAAGCATGCTATTTCCGCGACCTTTTTGAAGTCTTTAATGAAGCTGATGCGGCTATAATAGGGATCTCGGGTCAGTCGGTTGAAAGTCACAAAAAATTTGCTGAAAAGTACAGGCTGTCCTACACATTGCTAAGTGATAATGGCAACAGGGTAAGGAAACTGTTCGGCGTTCCGACAAATTTCTTCGGACTTCTTCCGGGCAGGGTCACTTACATCGCCGGGAAGGACGGGAAAGTGGCACACATCTTCAACTCGCAGGTCCAGGCTGAGAAGCATGTCGATGAAGCCCTGAAGATCCTGAAAGGACTCAACTGATAGCAAAAATATCTTCCCTGCCCCTATTTTCCCTTTCCGATTTGAATTTGTTTACTACTTTTATCGGTCGGTAAAATGTAACTTTTGGAAACAGGAAAGCTCATCTCCCCTTCAAGGGCAATCGCTATTGTAGTATCAAACATGATCGGTACGGGTGTCTACACAAGCCTCGGACTGCAGGCTGCCGGTGTACACTCTGTGCTCGCCCTGCTCCTTATATGGATTACCGGCGGACTCGTTGCATTATGCGGTGCACTTACCTATGGTGAACTTGCAGCAAGAATACCAAGATCTGGCGGGGAATATGTATTTCTTTCAAAGATCTACCACCCGGCGGTTGGTTTTCTCTCGGGCTTTATTTCAATGACAATCGGTTTCGCGGCACCAATGGCAATTGCAGCGATTGCCCTCGGCACATACGCCTCCAACCTGATCCCGGTTGCACCTATGGTGACTGCCATCGGCGTTATAGTTTTGCTTACAGCTCTCAATTCAAGCAGTTTCAAGACAGGGGCGAACTTCAACTTCGTAACAACAATAATCAATGTTATCCTGATACTTGCACTTTGCATTGCAGGTTTCTACAAAGGACACCATGGAAATTTCAGTTTCACTGTAACAGGTTCAGATTTCAAACAGGTACTCAATCCTGCCTTTGCAATATCACTCGTATATGTATCCTTCGCCTATTCGGGATGGAACTCAGCGGCATATATTACTCACCAGGTGAAAAACCCTGTAAAAAACCTTCCTGTGATTTTCATTTCTGGCACCCTGATTGTAATGGTACTTTATACACTTCTGAACTTTGCTTTCCTATATGCAGTGCCCCTTTCAGAACTTGAAGGTAAAATAGATGTCGCCTTCCTCGCAGCAACAAATATATTCGGCAACGCAGGCGGAAAATTCGTTGCAGTACTGATATCAATTGGTCTCATAGCATCAATAAACTCACTTCTGATACTCGGTCCAAGGGTAACCCAGGCAATTGCAAACGATTATTCCCCACTGAGAAAACTTGGTTCTGAAAACAGCAACGGTTCACCTTTCTATGCAACGATACTACTGACACTCATATCACTTGCACTTATCTGGTCATCAACTTTCGAACAGATAATGACACTTATAGGCTTTACGCTCAGTCTCTTCACAATAATGTCAGTCACCGGGGTCTTTATCCTCAGGTGGAAAATGAAAAAGAACGGCGGGGACCTTTACCAGACTTTCGGATACCCTTTTGTTCCCCTGTTTTTTATACTAATTGAAGGGTGCATGATGGTTTATGTCTTTGTAAACAGGCCTGTACAATCACTTATCGGGGCAGGTATAACCCTTGTGGGACTTCTTATATATTTTGCACTAATTAAATCAAGTAATAATGTCGGCAATTAATAACCTTTCGTTTTTTGCAGCTGTGCTGCTCGTTCTTGCTTCATGCAATAACCAGCCAAAGAAGCCTGTAGAGGAAGTTAAAGTCCCTGTGGTTTACAGGGTTGCATATGATACAATAACCGATGACCTGGCGGGATTTATCTCAGGTACCCCGCATGGCAAATCGGGTTGCATCGCAGCTGCCGATACTGTTACAATCTGGAAGCGTTTTGCCTTTTCTATGGACAGCGGCTTTGCTGAACTTGATACGGCAAGGTTCCTTAAAATGAGAAGATGGGCCGACAGTGAACTCGTTGAAAGAAAATCGGAGATGCCGGTGTTCTATCCTTTCGGCGGACCAGACATTCTCAATGCGAATATATTCTACCCGAATGCTAAAAGCTATGTCCTCATCGGTCTTGAACCGATAGGTCTTCTTCCCGACCTGTGCAAGATGACAACAGACCAGACAGATAAATATCTTGGAGATGTATGGTACTCACTGAAAGACATCTTCAAGAGAAGCTATTTTATTACAGGAAATATGATCGGTTCACTTAAAAAGAACAGTGTCAACGGTGCCGTTCCTGTAATATCACTGTTCCTGAAGAGATCAGGTTATCATATAGTATCAATAAATTATATAGGTGTCGATCATAACGGGTTAACCCAGCCCGCCGACAGCCTGAAGGGAAAGAAAGGTGTGACTGACGGTGTAAGGATTGAATTTGCCGGTGATACAGGCAGGCTTGTTCAGTCGGTTTATTATTTCTCCACAGATATCTCCGATGAAGGACTTAAGAAGAACCCGGGCTTCTCGAAATACCTGGCTTCCCTCCCTCCCTCACACGGTTACCTTAAAGCAGCATCATTCCTTATGCATGGAAAAGATTTCTCAACAATAAGGAATTTTGTTTTTGATAAGAGTGTTTCGATACTCCAGGATGATTCAGGGATCGCTTACAGGTTCTTCGACCAGAAGATCTGGAACATACATCTTTACGGAAAATACATGAAACCCGGTAAGGAGTTTGCCTGGATAAATGAGACAGACCTTGCAAAAGCTTACGAGAATCCTTCAATAAAGCCCGTGCCGTTTACACTTGGATACAACTGGCGCACCCAGGCTATCAACCTGCTTTACGCAGTGAAGAAGTAAGTTGTTTTTTTGTGTCTGACCACCCGGGTAAGTAAAAATACTTATTTGGGTGCCTTACTAAATATAAAACCTTATATATTTACCGCTTCAATTTTAAAGTGGAGCATATTCTGTTAAATATCTTCAGTCCCGATACAGCGGGATGGATCAGGGAATCCGTTGTGATCTTCTTCCTTACCTTCCTCCACGAGGATGCTGCAATACTGGCCGCCGGTTTTGCCCGGGTCGAGCATGCACTTCCTTTACTCTATGCATATATCCCGGTTTACCTTGGTATCGTATGCGGCGATGTGCTGATTTATGGCCTCGGAAGGATGGCCCAGTCAAACAAATGGCTCAGATCGAAAATAATCGGCCCGAAGGTTGAAAGGCTGAAGCTGTGGCTCGAGAAACACCTTGTGCGTGTTCTTGTTGTTTGCAGGCTTACTCCCGGACTGCTCTTCCCCACTTTTGTCGCCTGTGGCTGGTTCAAGATCCCATTCTGGAGATTTACAACAGTATCTATTCTTGCCGGCGCGGTTTACAGTTCACTAGTTCTGACAATAGTTATTTTATTTGGTGAGGCAGTTCTCTTCCACCTAGGCTACTGGGCATGGGCGGTGCTCCTTGTGATAGTTATAGCACTTACTGTACGCAATTCAAGAAAGTCAAGGTGGAGCAAGGCAACTGAAGAGGCTATGGGAGATCTTCCCCCTTCATTTTTTGAAGTGATAAGGAGGTACATGCCCTCGAGGAAAAATGTCTTCAGCGGCATGCCTTCGCTTAAGGATCTCAGGAAGCTTGTATCCACTGCAGAGAGAATTCCTAACAGCATATTATATATTCCTGTAGGACTGAGGTGGCTATTACTTGGGGTCCGCTATGGAAGCTTTACACTTCCGTCAGTTTCAAACCCGATGATAGAAACAGGAGGCTTCATGGGTGAATCAAAGTCATCCGTTATGGATATGGTGGGTCCTGATCAGAAAGAATGGGTATCGGATTATATAAAAGTTCACAGGAACGAGATCCCTGCTTCAGAACAACTTGAGAAAGCACTCTCAATGATGGAAAGCAATTCACTTGGCTTCCCGATTGTTGCTAAACCCGATATAGGCTGGAACGGGTACGGTGTTCAGCTTGTTGAAGACAGGGAACAACTCCTTAAATACATTGAAGTATTTCCCGAGGGTGAGAATTACCTTCTGCAGAGACCAGTGATGCACGATGGCGAGGCAGGGGTATTCTATGTTAGGATACCGGGTGAGGAAAAAGGGAGGATTTACTCGATAACTCTAAGATACTTCCCCTTCGTTGTTGGTGATGGCAAATCGACTCTCAGGCAGTTGATAAATACAGACGAGAGGACTAAGATAAGGGCAGATTTCTATCTTGGTGAAAAAGAGAATCATCTTGGCTTTGGAAGCGATGATCTCGAGCATGTGGCTGCCGAAGGAGAACTTATAAGACTTGCGTTTATCGGGAGCCTCAGGGTGGGAGGTCTTTACAGGGATGCAGGCTACCTAATCACACCCGAACTCACTGAGAGATTCGACGCAATAGCCAGGAGCATGCCGGAGTTCTATTATGGCCGTTTCGACATAAGATTTGAATCAACCGACCTGCTTGGTGAAGGAAAAGGGTTCAGGATAATTGAAATAAATGGTGCCGGCGCTGAGGCAATACAGGCATGGGATCCCAATGTGCCGCTTCTCAGTTTATATAAGGAATTCTTCAAGGCTCAAAGCCTGCTGTTTAAAGTCGCTGCACTTAACAGGAAGAGGGGCTTCAAGCCGATGTCGCTGAGGGCTTTCCTTAAGGCGGTCCGCAGGCAGAACGAGCTTATCCCCAACTACCCCGCAGCAGGTTAATATCCCTCTTATAAATTTTTTTGCTTTGAGTTATGCCGTTTCATAACTTTGGTATAACCATGCCTGAAAGCGAAAGAATCGTTTGGATATTAATCACATAAACAATCAAGCTATGAGAATCTTAATAACCGGATTTATAATTTTGGTAATCTGGTCTTTCTTCTCAATGTGGCTGTATGTCGACATCCTGAAACCCCAGACAAAACCAGTGGTTGTCGTGCAGCCTGCCCCCGAAAACCAGAACAGGGAAGCAGATTCCCTCGCCCGTTTCTATGCCTCTATGCCGAAGGACCTGAAGATCTTTTTTGACTTTGACAAGACAAAAATGATAGCTGCACCCGGACTCGACAGCGGCCTTGTACTATTCAAAGCCTGGATGGAAAAATACCCTGCCACAATTTTTACTGTCACCGGGCATACAGACTTCATAGGCACCGCAGAATATAATGCAAAGCTCGCTGCTGAAAGAGCCGAGGTTGTAAGAAAACTGCTTGTGGAAAAGGGCATCCCCGCTGAAAAGCTTGTGATAGTCCCGCCGGAGGGAGATCTGTCACCATCAGGCCAGATACTTTCAAGTGAAAGGGCCAATAACAGGAGAACACAGGTAACAATAAAAAAATAACAATATGAATCCCCAGTTTATACTAATCACATCATCAGTCACCGGTGCAGTAATTGAAATAATTCTTTTACTTCTCGGTGCAGCATTAATAGGGTTCTTTACAGCCTGGTACTACCAGAAGTCATACTTCACACCTATTATTAAAAAGCTTGAGGCAGAAAAAGAGGAGCTCAACAGGACAATTGAAAAGCTTAACGGTGAAATCTCGGGTCTTAAAGCAAAGGTCGGCGACCTCGAAAAGGTAATAGCTGAAAAAGACAGGCAGATCGCAGCTAAGGTTAAGGAGATCGAAGATCTGAAAAAACCGAAGTAGGTCTTTTTACTAAGTTCCCCCTCCTTGGTAACAAGGGAGAAAGTGGAATTTCTTAGTTTCCCCTCCTTTGGAAAGGGGGCCGAGCGTAAAGAAATTGCCTGAATGGCAATTTTAGAGAGGAGCCGGGATGCGGGAAGGGCTCAGGCGAAGCCGGAGACGGGGTGGTGCGATTAGGTTTTGATTGTATAATTCAATAGCAAACCAGTACCCCGATGAGCTGGAAAATGAATATTTTTGGATACAGGTAAACATTATACGAAATGCGGCATTGCAGAATGCTGAAAAGCTCCGAAAGACAGGCCGGGTAAATAAAAGAACCTGAGATCTTTAGCTTTGCCGGAGAGTCAACTATTCATCTTTAATTAAACAAAACAGGAAAACTGTTGTTTAAACTGCAATGGTAACATTGAAGAAACTAGTTTTAGTATCACTCTTTTTGTTGTTTTCTTTCAGGGCCTTTGCCCCTAACCGGAATTCACTGGTAATAACCTGCTCAGCACCTGTGGAACCTTATAAGAAACTTCTCCATGCTATTGCCATGGTTGAAACAAAAGGCGATACACGCTCCTACAATCCTGTTGAGCAGGCTACAGGTATCTTCCAGATTCGGCCGGTAAGGCTCGAAGATTACAACAAACGTACCGGAAGTCATTACAGGATGAAGGACCTTTACAGCTATTCAGTATCTGAAAAGATCTTCCTTTATTATGCAATGCAGATCGGACCTTACGACCCTGAAAAGATTGCACGACAGTGGAATGGATCGGGTCCGAAAACCTGGTATTACTGGAGAAGAGTAAAGAAATTCCTCTGATCTGCTGAAGAGCACATTTGTGATGGCATGAATTTTGTTTGAATTCAGTGCTGCAGTTTGTACTTTTATGCAGTGAAACGCGTTTTCATTTACCTAAAACCTCAACCAATGAAAGCAAGATATCTCCTCCTTGTTATTTCTGCATTATTCCTTGTTGCAGGCTGCAAGAAAAAAGGTGATCCGGTCCCTTCAATCGAAACCATTTCTCCTCAGTTTATAGGCTCAAAAACAGTAACACTCGGGTGCAGGGCTAGCTCAGAAGTCAAACAGTCATTCATCAATTGCGGTGTTTATATTGATAATGTTCCTAATCCTGAAGTATCAGGATCGAAATTCACATTTGGCTCCGATACGGGTCTTTTTCTGGCACAGGTATCAGGTTTCACACCTAATACACTTTATTATGTGAAGGCATACGCCCTCAACACAACAGCTGAAGTTCAGGGTGAAACATACAGTTTTACAACCCCTCCCCTTGTCACAGACAACGATGGGGTTGAGAGCGAAACAGTAATCATAAAAGGTCAGAGATGGATGGCAAAAAACCTGAGAAGCAGATTCTTCAGGAACGGTGAAACCATACCTACACTGTCGGGTGATCTAACATCTGTCGACTCCCCTGTCTCCACCTGGTTTGCAAAAGGAATCGCAGATACTGCTATCAGCTACGGCAACCTGTATACCTGGTATGCTGTTACCGATGCAAGGAATATCTGCCCAACAGGGTGGCATGTTCCCACAGATGCCGAATGGACTACCCTTGAGAACAACCTTGGAGGAATCCTTGTGGCAGCCAGCTCTCTCAAGGAACATGGCAACCGACACTGGCTCGCACCTTATAATATTGATGCAACAAACATGAGCTGTTTCACAGCCCTGCCGGCAGGATACAGGTCAGTAACAGGCGATTTCGCACTACTCCAGAGCGAAGGTCATTTCTGGACCTCCGACCAGAGTGAAACGACCAAAGCCTGGGAACGATCACTATCAGCCAGCAGCTATTCTGTAACAAGGGTGGCAACCGACAAAAAATCAGGTTATTCAGTCAGGTGCATCAAAGACTGATCCCTGATGTGCAGAGTTAAATTCAGTTTTATCTTTTCATTCACAGCTTTATTCTTTATCGCCGCGATAAGTGATGCTTATGGACAGCAGCAACCAGTAAACCAGGCCTTAAATGACTCCCTTACAGAATACCAGGGACTGAGTAACGGGAAGATATGGCTGAATGTATTTTATATGGTCACCAATGACCAGTTCTACGTTACGAAAGATCTTCTTACAGGATCCGTAACAGTCCTTGGAGAAAAATATTCCCCTGTAAAATTCAAGTACGATATTTATAACGACCAGCTGATCATGCCAAGCTCGGTAGGCAGCATGATAGAACTTAACAAGGAGATGGTCGACAGTTTTTCTTTCAGTGCTGAGAATAAGGAATATCACTTTGTAAACCTTACTAACGACAGCATCTCAGGTCTGAGCGGCTATGCAGAAGAATTAGCCAGGGGAATCTCATCGCTCTACCTGAAGCATTACAAGGAGCTTTACCATATGGGCGGGCAGGCCGACAATGACAGGTTTTATGAAAAACAGAAACTCTATTTCGTTATTGGCAAAAAAGCATACCTGGTAACAGGCAGAAAGGAGTTACTCAAATTAACAGGCAACCAGAAGGAAAACGTTCTAAAATATATAAGGGACAACAAAATCAGGATCTTAATAAAAGCCCCTGAAACGATTGTACCTGTTATGAACTATTATAACAGTCTTCTCAGGATGAAATGATGAAAAGTAGACTGATTATAATATTGTTCTTTTCAGTATTTCTCCTTGAGGCAAATGCCCAGGTGAAATACTCACTTCCGGCAAGCCCTTCCACTGTAAGTTTCCGGGAATTCGTCGGCCTGGCAGAAAGCATATTACCTGTGAGATTTTACTATAGGGAGGAGTGGGTGACAAACATACAGGTTGCCCCTTATGGTGATACCACACCTCTTTCCGATATTCTTGAAAGAGCCTTCTCCGGAACGACACTCCATTATTATGTCAATGCGAGAGGACAGGTTATTCTTACAGACAATTATGCAATTAAGGTTTCAGAAGCAGAACAGGGACCAGAAGATGTTTTCCTTCCTAAAGCAGGTGATGCTTTCCAGGTGCCTGAACAGCAGGGTACAGGTAATATTTCTGTTGAGATCGGGAATCCTGCTGACAAGAACCTGCCGGGAAAAGTCATTCTCTCCGGCTATGTGAAAAACAAAACCACGAAGGAACCTGTCGCCGGTGTTACTGTATATATCCAGAAGCTATCTGCAGGCGCGATCTCCAACGATTATGGTTTTTATTCCATTGTTATACCAAGAGGAGCCTACCCTGTCAGGTTTTCTTCCATCGGGATGAAAGAGAGAACTATAAATGCAACTGTATATGGTCCCGGCGAGCTGAACGTTGATATGAGCACCGGCCTTATCCCTCTTAAAGAAATCGTAGTGTCAGCCGACAAGAGAGTAACGATGAGACGGTACGAGGTTGGGGTTGAGAAGATCAACATGACCTCCTTTAAACTGTTGCCTTCTTCAATGGGTGAACCTGATATCATCAGAAACATCCTCCTGCTGACAGGGGTTCAGACGGTAGGTGAAGGTGCGACAGGATTTAATGTAAGGGGTGGATCTGCAGACCAGAACCTTGTCCTTCTTTACAACGCCCCTGTTTACAATACATCACATTTCTTCGGATTCTTTTCAGCAATCAACTCCGACCTTATAAAGGATGTAACACTTTACAAAGGAGGAATCCCGGCAAAATACGGGGGCCGTATTTCTTCAGTACTCGATGTGTCAACGAAGGACGGGAACAAGGAGAAGTTCGCAGGTTCGGCAGGTATAAGTCCTATTGCCACCCACCTTACTATTGAAGGCCCGATAATCAAAAACAAACTGACATTCATAGCTGCTGCAAGGACAACATATTCAAACTGGATCTTCAAACTGATAAATGACAGGGCCATACGTAAAAGCCGTGCATGGTTCTACGACCTGAACGGGAAGATAACGTGGGATGCTGATGAAAAAAACAAGTTCGAACTTGCATCTTATTATAGCAGCGATGCTTTCAGGTTAAGCTCCGACACACTTTTCAGCTACAGCAACAGGATATTGTCATTTTCGTGGAGGCATTTTTATACTACAAGGCTCTTTTCATCAGTCTCTGTTACGAACAGCGATTACAGGTACAACATCTCCAGTCACCAGTCGATGTATGATGCATTTATCCTTTCTCACAGGATAAACAGCACGGGTGTAAAAGCCGATGTAAACTGGTTCCAGGGGAAAAACGAATTCAATTTCGGCCTCGACATGACGGCATACAAGGTTCTCCCGGGAACCTTCATGCCATATAACGATTCTTCGCTAGTTATTCCCACGCGGATTGAAAAAGAGCAGGCGATGGAGGCATCTCTTTATGCAGGCGATAAATTCAAGGTAAACGACTTCCTTTCCCTTAATGTAGGGATAAGGCTCTCCTCCTATTTCTCGTTCGGTCCGCAGTCGGTTATGGTTTACAACCCTGCAATATCAAGGTCAAAATATTCAATTATAGATACATTGAATTATTCTGCCGGAAGGATAATCTCAAAATATTTCGGACCGGAGATACGCCTGTCGGCCAATATCACACTTTCGGAGATGAACTCACTTAAGCTGAATTATAACCGGACAAGGCAGAATCTCCATCTTCTTACAAATTCCTCATCAATATCTCCATCTGATGTCTGGAAGCTGAGCGACATGTACCTCAAACCTGAAACAGGAGACCAGGTTGCGGCAGGTTTTTACCAGATGCTCCTTAACAGCAGGATGGAAGGATCGGCCGAGATCTATTTCAAGAGCATGAGGAATATGATAGATTTCAAGGGTGGTACCAACCTTATTATGGATGATAATATTGAAAAGGATATCATAAACATGAAAGGGAGGGCATATGGCATAGAGCTGGCCCTTAAAAAAACAGAAGGCAAACTTAGGTTCACACTCGGTTATACATACTCCAGAATTTTTGTAAAGAGCCTTGGTAAATTCCCCGACGAAGCAATCAATTCGGGGAAATGGTTCCCGGCAAATCACGATAAGCCAAATGACCTTGTAATCACTTTCAACTACCTGTTCTCAAGGCGTTTCAGTATGTCATCAACCTATACGTGGAGCACCGGCCGCCCTGTTACCGATCCATTATCAACGTACTTCTTCTTCGGGAATGTTCTTGTTCATTATTCAGACAGGAACGCCTTCAGGATCCCCGATTATTCGAGGCTTGACCTTTCTTTCAGGATTGGCGGTAACCTGAAATCGCACAGGCTTGCACATCCGAACTGGACCTTCTCGGTTTATAATCTGCTCGGGAGGGAAAACGTTTACTCAATCTACTACAAGAATGTTAATGATTTTGTAAGGGGATACAAGATTTCCGTATTTGCCCAGGCTTTCCCGACAATAACTTTCAGCTTTGATTTCTGATATGCGAGGATACAGAACATATAAAACTTTCGGACGGATACACCAGGTTGCTTACCCGGCGGTTCTTGCTTTACTAATCCTTGCAGCCGGATGTGTGAGGGAATTTGTTCCCCCGGTAGCCCAAAGCCCGCAGTTCTTAGTTGTGGAAGGACTTATCACAGACCGGAATGAAGCAGATACAATAAAACTTTCCCTTTCAACAGCCATGGGTAAAAAGACTGAAGCAACTCCCCTTTCCGGATGTATTGTAACTGTAAGTGACGATCTGGGTCAAATCTTCTCACTTTACGAGGCAAAAGCCGGGGCGTATGTAACTGATCCTGCAACTTTCACCGGAGCAGTAGGCCGTTCCTATACACTGCATATTTCAAGACCCTTCGGAATGACTGTAAGAAATTACGAATCACTCCCATCGGAAATGATGCCCGTCCCGCCCATCGACTCGCTCTACTACCAGAAAACATTGATACAGGAGGAGACAAAGAATGATCCGAGGATAGAAGGGTGCATGATTTACGTGGACACAAAGGATCCTGAAAACAAATGCAGGTTCTACAGGTGGGATTTCACCGAGACATGGCTTCACAGGATACTCTGGCCGGTTGATAACTCGATCTGCTGGATAACGAATGTATCAAACCGGATAAATATTAAAACCACTGACGCCATATACGAATCCTCTATCTCAAAACACCAAGTGACCTATATAACAAATGAGACCGACAGGCTCCAGTGGAGATACAGCATACTTGTTAACCAGTACTCTATCAACCAGGATGAATTTAATTTCTGGGAAAAGATGAAAAAGCTGACCGAGCAGAATGGTGGCCTGTACGATATAATTCCCTCATCCGTTGAAAGCAATATTCAATGTATTTCATACCCCGAAGAGAGAGTGCTTGGCTACTTCTGTGTATCGGCAAAAGCAACAAGACGGATTTATATAAAAGACTCTTTCGCCGGGATTATTGACAGGTATAAGAACTGCGCCGACTCGACTGCTCATACGGATGACATTTCCAGTATACCATTTTATGGCATTAAGTACTGGGCCCTTCTTATACACCACGGTTCATTCGCTGATCCGCCATGGATGATACTTACAAGGACAAGGGGCTGTGCTGACTGCACAGTAAGAGGCTCGAACATTAAACCTGATTTCTGGATTTATGATGAAAGCTACTAGCAAAATAAAATCCGGCTTCAGGGTACTCGCCATGGCGATTGCTTTTCTGTCGCTTCACCAGGCTGTTTCAGGCCAGGCTGATGAAAGGATAGTGCAGCTTACAACCAGGTTCCAGGATTACTGCCGTACTCTGCCGATGGAGGACCTGTATGTCCACACAGACAGGCCCGAATACATGGCAGGTGAGAATATGTGGTTCAGCATCACCCTTTTCGACAGGCAGTCGATGAAACTGTCATCGGCCAGCAGTATTGCCTATGTTGAACTTCTGAATGCCGATAACCGCCCGGTTGTGCAAAAAAGGATACTTCTCCGTGAAGGCAGGGGACCAGGCGAAATAGTGATACCGGATACCCTTTCAACAGGAACATATATCCTGAGAGCTTATACTTCATGGATGAAGAACTTAATGCCCTTCAACTGCTTCATGAAGAAAATAGCTGTATACAATGTCCTCACCCCTCAGAAGCCCGGAAGCCAGATCTATGATTTCACCTTCGATGAAAAACCTTCATCCGACTGGAGGAAGCAGAGAAGAATGGCATATGGTGCTGAAATTGAAAATATAAACAGAACCGAACAGGGGGCTGAATTATCGGTAAGGAGTTCGCAGCGCTACCGAACCGCCAACAGGGAAATGCTTTACCTGGCAGTTACGACCCATGGTGTAATAAACCTTCTTTCCGCGGAGGCTGTTAAATCCGACCAGTCAGTGATTGCTATACCCCGCTCTGTTCTTATCCCGGGGATAAACCAGGTTACAATATTCGATTCACGCGGCGACCCTGTGGATGAGAAGTATATCTACACACCCGAACCTCATCTGAACGACCGCCTGTTTGTTGATACTGTCACTCATAAAATGAGGGAGCAGGTGAATATTGATGCCGGCAGCATTGAAAGTCTTAAAGGCATAACTGAAGTCAGTGTATCTGTCTCTGCCGTTTCCTCGCGTGAAGCATTCCCGGGTATTGATCAGTACATGGTCTTTGGCTCGGAGTTCGGGCCTGCTTTCTTAAACAGGCTCCAGGGGAGGAGACTGGGGGACATCCCGGCAGCTGAAATGGATTCAATTCTATCAGGTATTAGCAGTAACTGGATCAGGTGGCCGGAGATCCTATCGTCCCGATTTGCCTCGCCCAGGTGGATAAAGGAAAAAGACTTCCAGTACGTATACGGGCATCTGCAGCCCGGCGAATCCTACCCCGATGATGACAGCAGGCTCGTCTTTATCTGCACACCTGGAAAGAAATCAACATTCGCCTATGCCCGTGCAGGATCAGATGGTAAATTCAGGTTTCCCGTGCATATAGACGGTACACTTAAGGACCTGGTTGTAATGCCGGCTGTGCCTGGCAAAAACCAGCGCGTTGCAATCGAGCCGTCATTCTCCGACAGGTATGTTCCTCTTATTCACGACCTCAGGAACGGTTCACGACCTGTTCCTTCTTATATATCCGACCGCAGCGTGGCCTGGCAGGTTCAGAAAATATATAACATAAGCTCCGCCGGAAAGCCATCTGCTGCTGACATAGCCCCGGTCAGGCTTGT
>JAXLTT010000018.1:0-68125 GCA_046329875.1 Bacteroidales bacterium | reverse complement strand
CGTAATGCCCTTTGCACCCGGATACCCGCAGCTACTCGCAATAGAGCTTTGTATAACTTGACAATTTTCTGGCTTTGATATTGTTTGCATCGCGACACTGCGCCAGTACTCATTTACCAGTCAACTGCAACCGAGACAAATTCTCATCCATTTATCAACTTTGAACCGCGACACTCGTAATGTTCACAAACTTTACAACATGACTGCAAAAACACGTGCCATACCCTCCTCGCACCGGGACTATTCCGTAACTAAAGTACCAAGATCGTGCCCGGTGCTTGCGTCGGGTAACACAACCTCCCTTTATTGCCGGGCCGTTAGTGGCTATAAGTTACTACGAATAAACAATCAATAAATGAAGTACATCAAGCTCATAATTCTACTATTATCCATGATTATAATATTTCTTGGATTTATTTTCAAACAATTATTCATAAGTTACGCAAATGCCTTACTGTTTTTTGGATTTTTCATTATATCAGTCTATTATACTGTCAGCTTAATCTTAGTCATTGGGAAAAAAGCACCATTAATTGTAATTATTCAGTACTCAATTATCATACTTCTATCCTATGTCTTTATTTCAAAATATCTATCTTTTAAATTTGCTGACTATCCTTCATTCGTTTTAGTTCCTGCTTTTGTCTGTAGTTCTTTCATATTCTTTCAAGCAACCGGATTTACCAACCCAAAACTTGCTATAACTACCATCATATATGCCCTTTTGTTAATCCCAGTCTTAGGATTGAATTTGGAGAATCCTCCCAGAGAACTTATTCCGAGAGAATGGCACGATAGGTATAATGTTGGGAAAGGAGTCTCAATTATAACGCCATATAAATTTAGATACAAAGAAACTGAAGAGCTAAGCGTCCAAGCATTTGAGTATAGGAAATCAAAAAACTATTATCCAGCAATAATTATCTATCAGAATGCAATAAAGCTAGAACCTGAAAATCCTAGACTATATTTTGATCAGGCAGAATGTTATGCTATAATCAATAAACTTGAGATTGCAGTATCAAAACTAGACACGGCGATACTTATTGACAGTACCTGGGCTGGCACCTTCAATAATCGTGGACTGTTGTTTTATAAATTAGGAAAAAGCAATAATGCAATTAAAGACTATTTAAAGGCGCTTTCGCTTGATTCAACACAATTATCAATTTATGCCAACTTGGCTTTGGCGTATTTTGGAATAAAAGACTACGATAAATCTTGTGAAGCAATTAAGAGATTAGATAATACGAATCTTGACGATCGGACTATACAACGGATCAAACAAATAAAAAGAGAGTATTGTAATAAATACAGCCACTAACACGGTCGGTATGTTTAATAGGTTTGTCACGGTTTTTGCATTTGTTCCTACTGCCTTGACAGTTTTCGAATGGTATATACCTCGATCGCTCATCGGCTCCGATTTTAGATCCTACACCTGGATAATTAACTTGTAGAAAGACACATTGTACCCCGACACGCGTATAGGCAAGCTACATTTCAACATGACAGCAAAAACACGTGCCATACCCTCCCTGCCTGACGGCAGGCAAGCTTGCACCGGGACTATTCAGTAACTAAAGTAACAGGACCGTGCCCGGATGCATCGTCGGGTAACACCTACTAAAACATACCGCCGGGCCGTTATAAGGCATAAAATTTCGACCGTTTAGATAATTACCGTGATTACTATCTGAATAATATTAACTATGGTAAAATTTGACAAATCTCAGATTGCCCCATGCGGAATGAATTGTGGGACTTGTATAGCTTATCTTAGAGAAAAGAATAAGTGTCCTGGCTGTCGAGTTTACTCAGCTGATAAAGCTATCTCAATTCAAAAATGTATAATCCCGAAGTGCAGTCATCTAGAGAAAACAGAATCGAAATTCTGCTACGAATGTGAAAAATATCCATGCCAAAGGGTCAAACAACTTGACAAAAGATATAGAACAAAGTATAACACTAGTTTTATCGAAAATCTGAATATGATCAAAGAAAATGGGATCGAAAAATTTCTTGTTTTTGAATCCATTCGAAGGACCTGCAAAAACTGTGGATCAGTCTTAAGTGTTCATCGTGACCATTGCTTGATTTGCTTGAAGAATTAATAAACGCCTTATAACACGGTCGGTATGTTTAATAAGCTTGGACATGGTTTTTGCTGGTAATCCTGCAGCCAAGACTAATCCTACACCGGGACTAAGCCTCGCGCCCCAATCTCCGCTTCGCTTCGACATAGGGCGCCCCGCCGGTATATTTAATTAAGCATCTATATCAGGATAAATTTCTAACTCCAAGACACATTGTACCGCGATACACGTAGAGGCAAGCCTCTTCACAACATGACTGCAAAAACACATGCCAAACCCTCCTGGCACCGGGACAATTTCTGCCTGAAGAACCAGGTCCGACCCGGTGCTTGCGTCGGGTTACGCTTACTAAAACATACCGCCGGGCCGTTAGCGGTAAGGCATATTAAAAATACACTCCATGAAACCATTTCAAGAGATTGAAACAGAATTTTTGCAAATAAATTCAGAGGATTATAAAGAGCTGCTGAATTTTTACGATCGCCACCTTGAGCATTTTAAAAAATTGGAATTCAAAGATCCCGACCGAACTAAGAAAGAACTATGGATGCTGATAGATATTTCTAATGCACTAACGACCAACTCTGAAAACAAAAGAGCCAATTACCTTAATTGTTTATTATTTAAGTTATTTAAACACTATTCCATAAAATTCGAGTATAATTTGTCTACTGATGTATTTTATAAAGGTTTTGTTCAAAACCTAGCATTAGATAATTTTAAAAACAGAAATTACTTCAATTCATTTCGGCACTTCCGAGACTTAAATAAAATGAACCCAGATGATTTGAAAATTCTCGATTTTTATAATATGTCTAAGTACATAATCATTTATAAGATTTCGATCGTTCTCTGTATAATTGGATTAGTTCTTTTCTCGATATCTGTCTTTACGAGATCACACCATGCTCTTAGCTTTATTGGGCAACTATTGTTCTTACTATCAATTCTATTGGCTTTTCTCAATAAAAAGCCAATACTTCATCCTTAGGTTAACTACCAGATATTTGCCCAACCGCTAACACCGACGGTATGTGCCATTGCCGTCGGCCAGAGACAGTTTATAATAAGATAGAATATTTCACAACTGGCCGTCCAGCCCAAATGGTGTCATGTTTTTTGCAAAACAATTAAGATTTTCAAAACGATAAACATTTCTACTTTCTATACGCCCTGGCAAAAAACACGCCACCCCGATGCTGCCGTCAACTGCACATACCGCGGGGCCGTTGTGGGTAATCCTCTGTTACTGAGAGATTTCCGTTAAATTATCAAGATAACGATTTTGCCGTTATACAGAATAGTTTCCCGGCCCGCCTACCGGCGGGTACCTGGACGCGTTGCCGGATGCCTGCGTCAGCCAACACTTACTTACTTTATTGCCGAGCCGTTGTGGGTAATCCTCTGTTACTGAGAGATTTCCGTTAAATTATCAAGATAACGATTTTGCCGTTATACAGAATGCAAGAATCTGCTGCTCGTGCAAATTAAAATTTTACTTTTGTGAAAAATTAAAACAGATATAATGAAGGATGACGTTAATTATTCATCGTATGAAATTTCAATTAAAAGAAGCGATGAGTTAGAAAAAGATTTAAAAATAAACCCACATAAACACAGAGTACTTACAGGAGATAGACCAACAGGGAATTTACATATTGGACATTATTTTGGTTCTTTACAGAATCGAGTTCGGTTGCAAGAACTTGGCGTTGAAACGTATATCTTGATTGCGGATTATCAAGTATTAACTGATAGAGATGTTTTTGCAGATATTTCAAAGTATGTGGTTGAACTTACGATTGATTATTTAGCATGTGGGTTAGACCCTTCAAAAAACAAAACATTTATTTTTCCTCATAGTCACATTCCTGAACTGAATCAATTAACGATTCCGTTTTTATCTTTGGTTTCTAATGCAGAACTTAGCAGAAACCCAACCATAAAAGAAGAAATAGCAGCGTCATGTCAAAACATTATTAATGCAGGAATGTACACTTATCCTGTTCATCAAGCCGCTGATATATTGTTTTGTAAAAGTAATGTGGTTCCTGTTGGTAAAGACCAATTACCTCATATAGAAATGACAAGGACAATTGCAAAACGATTTAATAAAAAATTCAAATCAAATGTTTTTAGAGAACCTATTGGATTACTTAGTGAAGTCCCTGTGATTTTAGGATTGGATGGCACTCAGAAAATGAGCAAAAGTCGAAATAATAGCATTATGATAAAGGCTACCGAAGATGAGACTAATAAATTAATTAAATCCGCAAAAACAGATTCTGAACGATTAATCGAATATGACCCAATTAATAGACCAGAAGTTGCTAATTTATTAAGACTTTGTAGCCTTTGCCTGAATCAATCTCCTGAAAATATTGCGAAAGAAATTGGAAATCAAGGTGCTGGAAAATTAAAACAAATCACTTCTGAAGCCTTGAATTCCCATTTCAAGGAAATTAGGATAAGAAGGAAACAACTTGAAGAAGATAAAACATTTGTTAAAGAGATTTTAAGAAACGGTATTAAACAAGCCAGAGAAGTTGCTATTGAAACTTTAACAGAAGTAAGAAAAGCAATGAATATGGAATTATAAAAAAGCACTACCCACAACACGGACAATAAAGTAAATAAGCTCGTCACGCTTTTTGCGTGACTCTCAGTCGTCTATCAGGATTCGTAACTGGTGATAAACCCGGACCGCGCCATCGCCCACTTATCAGTTTTCTGTATCGTGAGAAATAACTAATCACTTATAAAGTTTGTATCGCGACACTCAACCTGTTCAATTTAGTTGCGCCTGGATTTGCAAAAAGCGTGCCGTGGCTTCCTTGTCACCGGGATAGATTCCCGGCTAAAGCACCTGGACGCGTTGCCGGATGCCTTCGTCAGCCAACACTTACTTACTTTATTGTCGGGCCGTTAGCAGAAATTAAATTTAAGTCTATGAAAAAATTAATCTTTTTTATTTTAACTACATCTATTTGCTTTTGTTCATATTCTCAACGTTTATTGACTTCTTGGAGTCAACAAAATATAGAGAATTACACGAAAGAAATGTATGACGCAGCCCAAAAACTTACACCCTCAGAACTTTTATCCAAAAACTTGAATGACAAAAGTTGGAGTGCAGTTTTTTTAACCATGAATGCTTCAATAAATAACTATTCAAAAGATAGTACCTATTTAAAAGAACTTACAAATCAGATAATTAACCTAAAAGAGACAAAGCTAGAGGGGACTAGTAGATTAATTATATGGGATAGAATAGTAAGTGGTGATATAATATTTGAGGGAAAAGGTTTGGTAATTGACAACGATTTATTCAAAGTTGGAGGTAGAGCAAATCAAATTCTTCAGAACTTAACAAACAAAAATTTTGGTTATGTCACCATTCAATCAAATGAATTGGAGCTTGAAGTACTAAAGAACAAATGGGTGGACTATTTGTCAAACAAATCAGTCGAAGAATTTCAACCAATCGAATTTAAAAATTCTAAAATTCCAGAAATCACTAGTTTAAGTGCAATCCATGCTTTAATTATTTCTCTGCAAGACAATCCTATTAAAGAACGAATTACAAAAAACTGTTTAAAGAAAGTATATAACCTAGAAGAAATGCCAAAAGACAAGGATTCCCCAGCAAATTTCTGTAATCCAGACACATATACCTATGCATACTTGCAAATATTATTCGGGGATCTGAAATTTAATGGAACTAAAAATGCTGATTGGTGGTTGAATTTCTGGAATGAAAACCAAAATAATTTAGTATGGAATGATAAAAAGGGATTATATGAATTGAAAAAATAACTTCTGCTAACACGGACAATATGGGTAAGTTGTTTGTCACACTTTTTGCCGGGGACCTAAAGGCCACCTTAACAAAAACTGCAAGTGATTTATCAGCCCGAACGCTCCTTATTTCTTTGATCTATTACCTGCATGACCGACAGCATGTGGTCAATTTTCAACCTTGAAACTCGGCACGCGTTTACTCAGCCAATTTGTACCCGGACTCGCAAAAAGTGCGCCATGGTTTGTTCATTCCAGCTGTGTGCCAGGACCCTGCCTCAAAGAAAGCTTTCTGGTCACAGCTTCCATTCTCAAACCAACACAACCTCCCCATATTGCCGGGCCGTTAGCAACAAGGAGATTCTAGATTCTACCTTAAATAGACAAATAATTATTTATGAAATATTTAAATAGCTTAAATAGTCGCGTTGTTTATTTAATATATTTTGCTTTTTCTTAAATAAGGAATATATTTGTTTAAAATATACAGGCTCATGCAAAGTTTCAATGCTGGATCTTATATAAATCAAGGCTCATATAAGAGCTTTCAACCATCTCTCATTAATAGGCAATGGACTATTGACAACATGGAGGTTTTACAACTATTAAGCAAAGCAGACCGAGAACTTGGTAGATTGGATATGTATTCCAACTATATCCCAAATATTGATTTGTTTATAAGTATGCATGTTTTAAAAGAAGCAACTCAAAGTAGTAAAATTGAAGGAACACAAACCAATATTGAGGAGGCTCTTCTTGAGAAAGAAGATGTTCCATTAGACAAAAGGGATGATTGGGAAGAAGTTCAGAACTATATTCAAGCGATGGAATCTGCAATTAAAGCTTTAGAGGAACTTCCTTTTTCATCAAGATTAATTAGGGATACACACAAGATTCTATTGCAAGGAGTAAGAGGAGAAAAGAGACAGCCTGGAGAATTTCGGAGAAGTCAGAACTGGATTGGGGGAGCAACAATAAATGATGCAACATTTATTCCACCAGTTCATACGTCTGTACCTGAACTAATGGGGGATCTAGAAAAATTTGTTCATAATGAGGAAATTTTCTTTCCAGAGCTTCTTAAAATAGCTCTAATTCATTATCATTTTGAAACTATTCACCCATTTTTAGACGGTAACGGGAGAGTAGGAAGACTAATGATCACTTTATACTTAGTTAATAAAGGGATCCTTAAAAAACCCATATTATATTTATCAGATTTCTTGGAAACACACAGACGTCTCTATTACGAGAATTTAATGAATGTACGTATTAAAAATGACATCAGTCAATGGTTCAAATTCTTCCTAGTTGGAATCATAGAGACTTCTAAAAAAGGAATTTCCACTTTTGATAGTATTCTGCAATTACAAAAACAAATTGACCTTAAAATTCAGCATCTTGGCAGTAGGGCTGCTAATGCTCAAAAGGTTACAAACTATCTTTATCAAAGACCATCAGTTAATGCTGAAAAGGTTGGTGAAATTGCAAAAATATCATTACCGTCAGCCTATAAATTAATTGTTGATCTTGAAAAACTTGGAATTCTTAAGGAGATTACGGGTGGACAGAGAGGGCGAATTTACATTTTTGATAATTACATTCATTTGTTTCAATAATAGAATCTAATAAAATGCCCTGTTGCTAACACGGACAATATAGGTAAGTTGTTTGTCACGGTTTTTGCCCGGTGACGTAAACGCCAGCCGTACAAAAACCACACGCGGTTTAGCAGCCCGAACCTTCTTTTTTCTTTTAGCCTTTTTTCTTTTCCAAAATAACGGTTGGCTTTAATGTTCCCTTATTAATACTGCACCCGGACTCCCGCAGCTACACACTATAAAGATCCTACTCCTTGACTAATTGCTGGCTCCAATATTCATTCCATCGCGACACTGCGCCAGTGCCTGAAACAAGTTTTGTAAATGGGGATAAGTTCACTGCTCCGAAAAAACATTGTACCGCGATACACGTAGAGGCAAGACACTTCACAACATGACTGCAAAAACGCACGCCAAACCCTCCCTGCCTGACGGCAGGCAAGCTTGCACAGGGACAATTTCTGCCTGAAGAACCAGGATCTGCCCGGTGCTTGCGTCGGGTTACGCTTACTACGCCCCTGCAGACCGGCTCTTCGCTAAAACAGCCCGCCAGGGCTGTTTATTAACGCTCAGCCCTCGCCGGGCCGTTATGGGCAACTCTAAAAAAACAGGACAATACAAAATATATGGGAACTTGGGGAACAGCAATATCATCTAACGACACTTACTCTGATACTTACAGGATATTTTTTGACTTGTATAATGGTGGACTTGATGTTGGAGAAATTTCAAAAAAGTTAATCGCAGACAATCAAGAAACAATTAATGATACGGAAGACTGTAATAACTTTTGGTTTGCTTTGGCAAAAGCACAATGGGAATGTAAACAATTGGACAAAGATATTTTAGACCGAGTTAAAAAAGTTATTGAAACAGGCGCAGACCTTGAAGTCTGGAGACAACTTGACGCTGACGAAAAGACCATCCAAAAACGTAAAACAGCTCTTGACAATTTTCTTGCTGACTTACAAAAAGAAATACCTAAAGTAAAATCAAGGAAAAAGAAACTAATTAGACAACCAGTTTTTGAAAAAGGTGATTGTTTGGCTTTTAAACTTGAAAACGGAAATTACGGCGGAGCTGTTGTTTTAGAAGCAATTAAAAATGACGAATATGGACATAATTTAATCGCAACAACTCGAATAAACCAATCAAACAAACCGAACAAAACGGACTTTGAAAATGCAGAAATTCTTGTTTTGAATTATGCAAGTTGGGACAATAAACCAGTGGTTCAATGGTATCTTCCAATCAGACATAAACTGACAGCGCATTTAATTGAAAAGATTGACACAATTGACGTTCAAATTGATTTCGATATAAAAAATACAATGTATGGCTTCGTTGCTGACTTTGATATTTGGATAATACAAATTGTTGACCAGCAGTTAAAATCAGAAGAAACAAAACCACGTTCAACGACCAAGAAAACGATTAAAGAATTGACAATAAAGAGCAAACGGAAACTTTGGTAAAAATGGTATGAAATAAAAGAGCAGCCTATAACACGGTCGGTATGTTTAATAAGCTAAGCCTTCGCCCCCGACTACGCTTCCACCTCCGCTAAAGCTTCGGTGGACAAGAAAGCTTTGGTGGTCAAGAAAGCTTCGGCTTACGCAGTTGTCATGGTTTTTCCCCGGTGACGTAAACGCCAGCCGAGCAAATACCCCAAGTGGTTTAGCAGCCCGAATGCTTTTCTTACTTTTTACTTTTGCCTTTTTACTTTTGACTTTTTACTTTTAACTTTTACCTTATATTGCCACCCCTGCAAGCTGGCTCCTCGCTAAAATTGCCATTCAGGCAATTTATTTACGCTCAGCCCTCGCCGGGCCGTTAGCGGTTAATCATAACTAACTACTATGAAATCAGCCGTTTATTCCTTTGCATTAGTTGTAATAATCGGATGTAGTCAAACACCAAGGGCCCCATCAACAAAGTCAGGAGTAATAAATATAGATTCTATTCCTGCAATTGAGCCCTCAATTAACAGAGAGATTGGGGATGATACTTTAACAATCACTGATCTAGACTCAGCATTATTATTGTCAGACAGAATCTATCATCTTATTATTACACCAAAGTGGAATCCTAGCACTGAAACTTCAAAGTATTATAACCTGAAACATTTGCCCTCAGAAATTAGCACACTCAGGAACTTGACAATCCTTGAGATTCACTGTCTTGAAAACCTAATAGATCTTCCACCTGAAATTGGCTCCCTCAGATATTTAGAGAAACTGATTGTCGATAATAGCAACAGTTGCACAATGAACATATTTCTTCCCTCCTCAATTGGTAAATTAAAGAATCTGACGATGCTGGTATTGTTTGGCGGATTGGATACTAGAGGTAAATCCGATACAACTTTAGCAAAGCAATTACCCTCAGAAATTACTAATCTGCTAAATCTCGAATACCTAGACTTGGGTAGAAATGCTCTGACTGAGATACAAAAAGAAATCTTTTCCTTGACCTCACTAAAGAAACTGAAACTCTCCTATAATCGTATTAACGAAATTCCACCTTATATCTCCAACCTTTCAAAACTAGAGGAACTCGAATTAAACACCAATAACTTGCATAGTCTCCCAGATGAGATTTCAGCGCTAGAAAATCTTAAAATCCTAAATCTGGAAGTAAATTACATTAAGGACATTCCTGAATCATTCTCTAAGTTGAGAAATCTTCAAGAATTGAATTTAACAGCTAATGTGGGTATTAGACTACCAGATTCATTAGATTCAATTAGAAATCTCAAGATAATCATGGGCAATAACAAGTTAAAACTTACTGAGCAGAAAGAATTGATAGTTAGATTTAAGAATGTAAAATTCATATTTGATGATGAGTATCCTGACTCAAATACTGAAAACGAACATTAAACTTATAACTTAAACAGGGTCACCCGCTAACACGGTCGGTATGTTTAATAAGCTTGTCATGGTTTTTGCTTTTGCTCCTGCTGCTATGACTAATACTACACCGTGACAGAGCCCCGCGCCCCAATCTCCGCTTCGCTCCGACATAGGGCGCCCCTCAAGTAATTTCAATTAAGTATCTACACCAGGACAAATTTCTAACTCCAAGACTCATTGTACCGCGATACACGTAGAGGCAAGACACTTCACAACATGACTGCAAAAACACATGCCAAACCCTCCTCGCACCGGGACAGTTTTGTGGCCCCGCTACCGTGGGGTATCAGGATTGTGCACGGATGCTTCGTCGGGTTACGCTTACTCCGCCCCTGCAGACCGGCTCTTCGCTAAAACAGCCCGCCAGGGCTGTTTATTAACGCTCAGCCCTCGCCGGACCTTTAGCATTAATAGATATTAGTATAAGCCATAATCTTTTTAAAATATGAAAATCAAAATCCTACTTTGTTTCTTAATTATTTCGACTAGTTTGAAAGCTCAAGAACTGAAAAAAATCATCAGGTCGAATGACCAATTTGGAGAGGTTTATTATGTACTAAAGAGTGATAAGAATGTTAGACAGGGGCAGTACCTGAAGTATTTTGAATCTATGAATATGTACGATAAATCCATTGAAGCTTACGGAAACTATGATAATAATAAGAAAACTGGAGGATGGATATTCTGTGATCCAGAGAATGTCGCAAATCCTTTGCTTTCAATAGGAGAGTTTAAAAATGACAAGAAGACTGGTAAATGGGTATATTTTTACATTCCAGATTCAGAAAATGATAATATTGTAAATCTTTTCGGAGGTAAAAAACATACAACAGCAACCCTGCCGAAAGGAAATGACCCAATTAAGATTTCTCTTGACACAAATGGAATTCGGACTGCAGCAGTTGGAGAATATATTGACAACAAAAAAGTAGGTATATGGAATTACTATTTTAAAAATGGCTCCATAGCCTGTAAATATGATTTCACAAATAACAATATGATATATAACAATGGTTTAAAAAGTTATGATCAACTTGGAAGCTTAGAAAGGTTTAAGTCCCTCTTTTATAAATCAGTTTTTGAAAAGAGAGTTAAAAGCCAACCATTTTTTGTTCAGAATTCAAATGCAATATTTGAGTTAACAACTTTCCACGATTCAATAAACATTCAGAGAATAAGTTACAATGGTAGTATTCCGTTCGCCAAGACAATGCAGGATATTATTTACAAAATGCCACTAGATTGGATAAATTATGATCCAAGATTAGAACAAAACAAAATAAAAATTCAAATAAATTATTTTGTGAATGGTAACATTGGGAAAGTAATTATAGATTCCATCGAACCATTACATTAAAATAAACGAATGCTAACATGGACAATAAAGTTCATTTGTTTGTCACACTTTTTGCCGGGGACCTAAAGGCCACCTTGACAGAAACTGCAAGTGATTTATCAGCCCAATTGCTTTTCTTACTTTTTACTTTTGACTTTCGCCTTTCTCCTTTAAACTTTCGCCTTGTGCGCTCCGCGCACCCCCGCCTGGCCGTTGCAGGGCATAAAACCACAGAGTGAAAGTACAATAATTGTTTTTTCACAAAGAATCATTCAAGGATAAAAAAGATAAGGATTGATTACGAAAATCAGATGCTTTTTTGTATATTACTAATAAACCTTGAAAGATGCAAAGCAACCCAAATTTATTGCAAACTACAATTACAAATCTTCGGTGCAAAGATTTTTTTAAGAGAGTAACCCTAATTTTAATAAAATCAAAATTATGAAAGCAACAAACAGAATTTCAACGATTACACTCATGCTGGTAATGCTTTTTAGCCTGACATGTAACCATGCTAAAGCTCAGTTAAGAACTCCCAGTTCGGTTTGGACATATGAAAAAGGTACGGTAACGATGAAAAACGGGGATACTGTTAATGGATACATATATTTTGATATGATGAACCCCCAGGATTTTCAAAAAAAGGTTTACCTGATTGACGAGAAAGCGTATGAAGCCTACAAAGCAGGGAAAGAAATAGACAAAGGCTCGGTTGTGGTTTATGATGCCGACGACCTGCAAAGTTTTACACTTGAAAATGGTAAAAAATTCAAACAGGAGACATATGTCAATCTTTTTGCGAAAAGAAAACAAGACCAGATACCTAGAAAGATGATGCTGGAAGTTGCCACGGAAGGAAAGATAACCGTTTTAAAAAAATACCACCATACCCAGGGTATCGTTACTTCCTACTTACCTGACCGGACGAAGGTTAGTGATGCTGATTATGTCAAATGGCAGGAAAATAACTTTGAGATTCTTGCCCAAAAAGCAGGAGAGGAGGCGAAAAATTTGTCTACCATAAATTTAAAGAATCTTTTCGGCGATAATAAAACCGTTTTAACCGATTACGCTAAAAACAAATATGGTTTTAGAAATCTTTTTGTAAAAGGACCTGTCTTTGAATCCAGCTTCCACATGGATACTTTAGAGGCTTTCACCAGGATGGTAGAAGATTATAATAAAAAATAATAAGAGTTTATTCAATTATAAGAAGTGACGACCTCTTATAGTCGTCTCTTCTTATTATATGAAAACAGGAAATTATATCATTTGAGTTGCTAACCGGACTATTAAGTAATCTATGAAATTGTTGATATTGAGTTCAATATTGATGCAGAATAAATTACCCCCTGCAACAAACAACCCCGGGCATGCGGGTTACAGGGCGGGTTTTGGGCGGTTGCAGCTCGTAAACAAACACATTGTAATCTGATAGGTTTTCGCCCCTAAATCCACGCACGTCCCTGTGTCGTCAACCGTTAGGTAATATGCGAAAGAATCTTTAGGTTCTGAGATAAATTACAAATGGGATTACCTTATAAATACCGCAAATATGGTTGTATTGCATTAATAATTAATAGTGTAGTATGTTTCTTTGGGTATGCTTTTTATATCAACCATAAAGCGAACTTAGAATTCTACAAGTCATCCTTTTCAGGTAAAGTAATAGAGAAAAGAATACATTCAGATAATCATGGAAGTACTATTATAACATTTAGTAATGGAGAAAGGCTAGACTTAAGCGTTTATTATAGTGATCTGAAAAACGGAATAGAGATTGGAGATTCAGTATTTAAAATTAAAAACTCATTCCATATCTACAGAAAGACTTTTAGCGGAGCAATTATAGATTGTACAAGAGAGGACTTTAAAAATAAGTCCATGAGGATAAATTAACAAATCACATTACCTAACACGGACGGTATAATTAATAATCTCCGCCAGCAGGCGGACTGGGGGATAAAGTTTTCTTTACTTTCGCCTTTAAACTTTCGCCTTTTGCCCTACACACACCCAGCCGGGCCGTTATAGGCAATTAATCAGAAATTTCTAATCGAATGCAATACAATTGGACAGAAATATTAAAAGAAAAAACCTCAAAGGAACTTTACGATATCTATTCTGGAAATTCTTTTCTCCCTGATGAAGTTATTCCATTTGCCAGATTAGAACTAGAGAACCGTCACTTTAACTTAACTGATGTTGAATCATTAAAGGATTCATTTAAACTAGAAAATATTGAAGAGGAATTAGATAATCTCTGTATTGAACTCTCTAAAAGGCCCTATTTCAATTTGAAAACTTCTTTAATAGTTATTTCCCTCTTAATAACCTTTATAGTTGTGTTATTGAAACTTCAAAACATCAATTTCAATGACCTTCCGCCAATTTTTTGGATTGCGAGTATTGCAATTGTAGTCTTTATAATGTTACTCGATAACTATATCTACAAAAAACTATTTCAAAAATTCAAAAACCTTGAAGACAAAAAAACAGAGCTTCTAACTAAGTTTGAAAGAAGAGGATTGAACGATCAAAAGCTAAGACTAATTGATGAACTCTCAGCTCAAAGTAAATTACGAATTCAGGAGGCTATTAGGATTAATAGGTTTGTTGCAGCTATTATGTTTTTAATTTTGACCATCTCTTTAATATTAAAATCTCTTTCATAATTAAGTTTAACATAAATGCCTGTAACACGGTCGGTATGTTTAGTAGGCTCCGCCAGTGGGCGGATCACATACTACAACCCCTGCAAGCTGGCTCCTCGCTAAAATTGCCATTAAGGCAATTTCTTTACGCGCGGCCCTCTTTTAACTTTTTCCTTGTGCGTGAAACGCACCCCGCCAGGCCGCTAGCCATAAGTTTAATCGAAATAATGACAAACATGAAAAAAATACATTTACCAACGGCTTCTACTTTACTAATTCTAATAATTTCTCACCAATTGCTTATTGGGCAATATTCAAAAGTTGAAGAAATGACCCTGGGAGGTAGAATTAATTCCCCCATCTCTATGGATGTAGAGAAATCAAGTTCTAGAGTCACTTTTGATGCTATAAATAAATCTTACCTAACGTATGATTTCACAATTCATTTTAGTGCTCTTCTTAATCTCTCTCCCAACATCTTTGAGTATCATACAAAGGTCTATCATGGTAGAAATCGTATTTGTGTCTTTGATGTACAAGACAAATCTAAATCAATTAATTACAGTTACGGTATCAGTTTTAAACTATTGCCCGCGGATAAGGCCGATTTAGAATTTCCTTATTTCATCCCAATAGGTGAAGGGAAAATTGTAAGTTTTAAGGAAGAAAAACTAGGAGAGGCTACCGTTTATAATCTCAACAAATTCAAAATGTCCATAAATGATACCGTATACGCTATACGGAAAGGGACAGTGATTGCACTACAAGACAATAAAACAGAAGTTGAAAGATTTATTAAGTCTTCAAGTCTTGAAATTTTGCAAAATGACGGAACTATTGCGATCTATCTGGGATTAAATCCTGAAGTCACATTTCTTAAACTTGGACAGGTAGTTTATCCCGGTGAACCAATTGGTATAATTAGTGCTGCTGAAACATTGACACTATACGTTGTTGCACCTAAAGAAAATGGGAGAGCGGAAAGCCTACAAATTAAATACTCAGGCCAGGATGGAAGCCTTTTGCCTGCAAGCGAGATTAGAAAAACAAAGGTAGTATATTTGAAAAGCATTATGCAAAAAGAGATGACTTCCAGGGAGATTAAGAAACAAGAAAAGGGATCTCTTTATTAAAAAAGGATATCGAATCCAACCTATGGCTAACACGGACAATATGGGTAAGTTGTTTCCGCCAGCGTGCGAACTGGTTCCGCCAGTGGACGGATCACATACTACATCCCTGCAAGCTGGCTCCTCGCTAAAATTGCCATTAAGGCAATTTCTTTACGCTCGGCCCTCTTTAAACTTTCGCCTTGTGCCCTGGCGCACACTCGCCGCGTCGTTAGTCGTAGTATTCCTCACGAAACAATAGCAATCTGGTCAATTGATTTTTTTTAGAAATAGCCAAAATCTCTGTAACTTGTATAACTGTCAGTTCAATCATATGAAAGCAAGAATAATAATTGGTTTTTTACTGGCAATTTTCATAAGTGGTTGTGAAAAAGGCTACAAGGACGAGATCTTTACAGAGCAGTATCAAAACATTTATGGAACCTGGAATTATGTTTACACGGTAACTCATACTGGATTTGACACTAGCAATTATCATACAATTAAGTTTATAAAATATGGGTTATTTCAATATAACAGCGACAAAAAAGGGAAGATCAGGATTATCGCACAAAATGAGAATTTCCTGGAGTTAGATTTTGATTCTTTATTTCCAGGTGTAAAATATGCCTATGTTGGAATATACCAAAGTGGCGACTCCCTGACCATCGTACCAAACGATGGATATACAAGCCTTTATATCAGGGCAAAATGATAAATCTGAACCTGTTTAAATTCTCCGGCTGACACGGTTGGTATGTTTAAAAAGCTTCAGCCATGGGTGTACCTGTCCTTCTACTTGCGGATCGGCCCTCTTGTTTGCCACTCGCACCCGTAGTGCTGTGAGGGGCAATAAGTGCTGCGAAAAATAAGTTCCTGTAACCTGAAAAACAGACAACATATGAAAAACCTCTTCATTGAACTGACAAATACTGATGGTGAAAAAATCTTTTTTAATGTAATGCACATTGCATGGATTGAACCATCCAAAAACGGTTCAAGTCTTAAATCAAATCTTGTAAACTACTCCCTTCCACAGAAAGTAAAAGAATCATACGAGGAGATCAAAGCATTGATTAAGGAATTGGATTCTTAACTAATAAAAAATCTTAATGCCCCTGACACGGCCGGTATAATCAATAAGCTTTCGCCAGGGGGCGGACAGGGAAGACTAAAAAAGAGTGAGAGTGAGAGTGAGAGTGAGAGTGAGAGCGAGTGCGAGGAACTCGCTCTTTTTATTTTATAGCTCCAGTAATCTTATGATTTCATTGCGTGGTACGGAGGTGCGCTTTTCTATTTCATCAACTGACAACCCTTCGTTATAGAACCTTCCGACAAATATTTTCATCGATTCACCAATCTCTATAAGATGATTATCAGGGTCGAAGAACCTTATTGTCCTCTGCCCCCATGGCTCTTCGTGAAGCCCGTGTAAAAACTTAACCCCATTCTTCTTAAGGTTCTCAAAATCCTCATCAAGATTTTCAGTTTCGAAGTAGATCTCGAAACGGTTGGTCCCTGTATCAGAGATATTCTCCCTCCCAAGCTTTGAAGGGATAATATGCTTCTCCCGGATCTCCCAGGTGGTGAGCCCCCCGGAGTAGATCACGTTTTTGCCAAAATCGAGGGTTATCTTCAATCCGAGGATACCGGAGTAAAAGCTTTTGGAAGCCTCTATGTCTTTTACAAACAGGGCTGTTGAGAGATTCCTCAGGTCCATATCTCCTGTTTTTCAGCTTACAACACAATCTGCTTCCATCTCGACAAGCCAGTCATCCTTTATAAGGGCTTTGATCTCAACAAAGGTGCAGGCCGGCCTTATTTCGGAGAAAAATTCCCCATGAGCCCTTGCTGCCTCTTCCCAGCGGCTTATATCTTTCAGGAAGATCCTTGTCCGGATCACATCCTTCATCTGCCCTCCCGAGTCCTCGATTGCTTTCCTGATTATTTCAATGCAGCGTTTTGTCTGGTTGTATAGGTCACCCGGGCAACAGGTGTTTCCCATTGCGTCGAGCGGTGCGGTTCCCGAAACAGCGATTATATCGCCGATCCGAACAGCCCTCGAGAAGCCTATCGGCTTTTCATAGGCTGATCCTGATGAAACATTTAATCTTTTCATGTATCAAGTTTTGATCAATCGGTCTTTTTCCCAAGAACAAAGATCATCCATGGTGCAATTGTAGTTTCCGATACCCACTGAAATGGTTCATCCTCTTTTCCAAGAGGTTTATAGAAAGCCTCAATATTAAGCCCGGCCATATCAAACAGCCTGTGGTAGTCGTCAAGCGACCAGTAGATATCTTCAACCGGACGCCTGTCGTCGACATCAAGCATAATATCCTTCACTATGTCGCCTGTTTTCGCTGACCGGTTTTCGGGGAAATCAGCAGTGGAGAAGGATGCCCATTCATTTACATACAACTCGGGGGTAGAATCGAGAAGGATCATTTTTCCACCAGTATTCAGAAGGGTTTTAAGCCCTTTCAGGATTGAAGTCCGGGTTTCCCATCCTGCTATATTATCGAAAGTAAAAATCGACTGAACAAGGTCATATTTACCCGTGCCTAAACGCTCGTATTCACCATTCCTGACCTGCAGGTAGCTGCCTGTTTTGTCGAGGCTCCTTGCTATCTCGAGCATATCCGCAGAAATATCTATCCCTGTTACTTCGAATCCGAGCTGTTTCAGGAACCTTGTCGAGCGCCCGGTGCCGCAGCCAAAATCAATTGCATTTTTCCCGTTAACATGCCGCTCGGTTATCTCATGCAGATCGCGGTATGCAAGGTAATAGGTGTTCGGGAATTCAAGTTTGGCGTACGATTCGGCCCGCTCGTGGTCGGAATATACATTTTCAAAATCGTGTTCAGTTAAAGTCATAATATGTGATTTGCAGAAAAGAACTGACAATAAAATTAAACAAAAATGAACAGACAGTAAACAGCGAATTTCCGAACTAAAATCTTTGCATGGTGTTTATTACATACAATCAGTCTAAATCAAATCATCATGAAAAAGAAAAGCTCTTTACCCAAAATTGCGTCAATTGCAATATTACCTGCTATTATTCTTTTTATAACATCCACAGGCTGCTCAACGCCTCATACACAGGGGCCGAATGATGTATGGATCCAGGGGATGAATTTTTCTCCATTAACTATCACAGTACCGGTAGGAACCACTGTAACATGGACAAATTTTGACGGCATGGCACATACTGCAACGAGTGTGACAAGTGTGTTCAACAGCGGTTCGATTGCACCTAACGGAACTTTCAGCTACCAGTTCACAGCCAAGGGCACCTATCCTTATGTGTGTAGTTTTCATTCTTCGATGAAGGCGACGGTTGTGGTCAATTGAAAAAGGAAGCGGGGAAATGTAAGACTGCAGGACTTTTTCAAAACAACATCCAGGATAGTTTTTAGCGATTGCTTCTCCCGACGATGTCGGGATCGCAATGACCAGTACAACCCAGATACTTTAGTTATTGTCATTGCGAGTATCCGCCAGATGGCGGAGACGAAGCAATCGCACCAAACTTACTGTAAGGCATCTTTAAAGATTGGCATGCGGGGGGAGTGACTCCTCTACTCATTTTTATTTGCCTAGCATCCAATACTTTCCTAACTTTATCAAAACAAAGCCTCCTGATGTCCAGCATTATCCCCGGTTTCGAGTACGATATTTTCATTTCCTACCGCCAGAAAGACAATAAACATGACGGCTGGGTTACTGAATTCGTGAATAACCTCAAAGGTGAACTCGAGTCAACATTCAAAGAAGAAATAAGTGTTTATTTCGACAGCAATCCTCATGACGGCCTTCTTGAGACCCATGACGTGGATGCCTCCCTGAAAGAAAAACTAAAATGCCTGATATTCATTCCAATCATATCCCGGACTTATTGTGATCCAAAATCATTTGCATGGGAACATGAATTTAAGGCATTTATAAAGCTTGCATCAGAAGACCAGTTTGGATTGAAAGTAAAACTACCAGGGGGAAACGTTGCATCACGAGTTCTCCCTGTGCAGATACATGATCTTGATCCGGAGGATAAAAAGCTGCTAGAAAAAGAACTTGGAGGATTTATCAGGGGGGTAGAATTCATTTATAAAGAAGCAGGAGTAAACCGGCCATTAACGCCAGGGGAAGACGAAAGAAAGAACATGAATGGAACCAGGTATAAAAACCAGATTAACAAGGTTGCTATCGCGATAAAGGAAATAATCTCAGGATTGAAACTTAATCCCACAAGTCATCTGAATGTTAATGAGAACCCTGTTGAACATGATAAGGTATTCAAAAAGAAGAAAATCAAGTCAACCTTTAAGGTTTCACTACTTTATTTTCTGGTAATTGCTTTGAGTATTTTTATCATACCCCGATTTTTTAAATCAAAAGATCAGCCAGAAAAAACAATCGCGGTTCTACCTTTTCGTGATTTGAGTAATGACACTACCCATTTCGTCGACGGCTTTATGGAAGAACTTCTGAACAACCTTCAAAAGGTTAAAAGCTTCGCTGTAAGGTCCAGAACATCATGCGAGCAGTACAGAGATTCGAAGAAGTCTATTTACACTATTGGCAAAGAACTTAATGCAAACTATCTTATACAGGGCAGTGTTGCCAAGGTGGGGAATAAAAGAAAAATATGGGTTCAACTTATAGACGTTAAAAATGACAGACAAAAATGGTCAAATGAATTTCTCAAGGAAATGACAATTGACCAGATATTTGCTCTTCAGAGCGAAATAGCAAAAGAAATTGCGGTTGAGTTAAATACAATAATCCCGACAAAAGAGGTAAAGGAAATAGAAAAGAAACCAACAAAAAACATCGAGGCTTACAACTTTTACCTCCGCGGCAACTTCTATTATTCAAAAAGTTATGCTTCACAAGATTATGAAACAGCAATTAAATTATATGAAAAAGCAGTTGAGGCAGACCCTGAATTTGCAATGGCATATACAAGGATTGCGATATGCCTGCTTTATCAATACTGGTTCTACGAAATCCGTGATGAACAGATTATTAAAAGAAGCAAAGAAACAATAGACAAAGCATTTAAGATTGATCCGGATCTGCCTGATGTTTACGTTGCATATGCCTCATATTATTATGTGGGACACCTAAATTATGAAGAAGCACTTAAGCAGATTGATCTTGCACTTAAACTCCAGCCTGGAAACCTTGATGCCATTTATATCGCAGCTTCAGTTTACAGGCGACAGGGTAACTGGTTAAAAGCAAAGGAGTTTTTCTTAAAAGGTATGGAAATTGATCCCATGTCCTCAAGAATTTCTTTCAATACCGGTGAAACTTTTGATCTTCTTCGTGATTATGAAAAAGCTGAACTATATTATAACAAAACCTTAATGGTTCAGCCCGATTGGGTCTATCCTTATCACGAATTAGCCCTGATGTACATCAGATGGAAGGGCGACCTGATGAAAGCAAGAAAGATAATTGAAGGTGCAATAAATCTTAATAAAAGTACTGGCTCAGATTCCCTATTGATTGAAACAGATTTAAGAATCAGCCTTTACGAAGGCAACTATGAGAAAGCCCTGAAAACATTAGCAAATTATAAAGCGAAAGTTTTTCAAACTCAATATTATTTCAGGCCAAAGTACCTTTATTATGCATTTATTTATGATTTGATGAATGATCGTCGAATGGCAACTATATATTACGATTCAGCAAAGGTTTATATTGAGAATAAACTATCTGAAGCTGGAGATGATCCTCGCCTGTATAGTTCACTAGGCATTGCATATGGCGGTCTTGGATTAGCTGACAAAGCCTTATGGGCAAGTAATAAAGCTTTAGAAATAATGCCTGTCAGTAAAGAGGCCTGGAAAGGGGTATATTTCGAGGAAAACCTTGCCGAGGTATATGTAATGAGCAATAGAAATAAAGAAGCTCTGGATAAGATTAATTATCTCCTTTCTATCCCAGGGGTTATCTCAGTAAAAACACTTGAACTGGATCCCAAATGGACCAAACTCAGAAAAATGCCTGAATTTTTAGAGTTAATAAATAGATATACTCCTCAATAAATGTCCAGCATTATTCCCGGTTTCGAGTACGATATTTTCATTTCCTGCCGCCAGAATTAAGAAAAGGAGAAGCAGAGAAACGGGGAAGCAGAGAATTCGGGAAATGTTGTGAGGTATGAGGTGTGGGGCTTGGGGTTAATCACCTCTGTGTACCTCTGTGCCTTCTCAGTGTAACTCTGTGTAGCTTCTTAAACTAAATTCTAACTTCTCCCATTCTCCTATTCCCATACTCCCTTCATCCCATTTTCTCCTGTTCTCCTTTTCTCCCATTCTCCCATTCTCCCCATCCCCCTTCTCATCCCCATCATCGTACATGTGACTTCCTGCCTGTGAGAACTTTCCAATATAATTAGTAAGTTTGAAGTGATATCGATAATACCATGAAAAAGACAGTCATTTCCCTTGTATTGATTTTTATATGTTTTGCCGCCTTTTCACAGCTAAACATAAAAGAAGCGGAGAAAGCATTCCGTGCCTATAAGGTAGGATCATACAGCTACCACGAAAAGTTCATCGGGCATACCGGGTACGGTGCCCCGTATATCCTTACCTCAGACGGTGGAGTTGCATTTTTCGGAGGGAGCGGCGACAGCCTTGGCAGCTTCGGGCAGGCAGTGAAACTCGACAAGACACTTATGGAAGAGTGGTCACTTGCAATAAGACCACAGTACAATGAAATTGAAACACAGAGTATAGTCGAGGATAAAAACGGAAACTTCTTCGTATTTCTTCTCTCATATGACGAGAAAAGATACCGCGGGGGAAGCGAGAGAGTTGTCTGCATTGACAAAAAAGGGAAAATACTATGGGATAAAACCCTTGGAAACTATACCCTGATGAACAACCCTACTGTATCGTATATAAGGGCACTCGCCGATGGAAGGATAGCAATGCGGGGCCATTCTGTAGTAGATAAGCAGGTCCAGGGGAAAGACCCTGTATACAGGTACTGGGAAGGCTGGATCGACAGCAAGGGTGTGTATACCCAGAAAACGGGAGATGTGATCGACTGGGCAAAACAGGAATGGCAGAAATTATATGACCCTGAAAATTAAATAAGAAACTCCACAGGTTATTTACTATTGAACAAACCCATATGGAAACAAGAAATTCAAAGCTCCTCGGAACAGTTATACTGCTGACCGGGCTTTTCCTCTTATTTCAGACAAGGCTGGCTGCACAGGCCATACCAGACCCTGAATCCTTTTTCGGGTTTAAACCGGGTTCCGACAGGCAGCTTTTCGATTATGAAAAACTGATTTCATATTTCCAGAAGCTCGATGAAACTTCCCCGAAAGTTAAAATGATTGAGATCGGGACCTCTCCCATGGGTAAGAAGATGTACTCGGTTTTTATATCATCCGAGGAGAACATAAATAACCTTGATGCCCTCAGGAAAATCAACGAACAGCTTGCCCTGAATCCCGATATCAAACCTGCCGAACGGGAGGAGATGATAAGGAAAGGAAAGGTATTCCTGCTTCTTACCCTGTCAATGCATTCCGATGAGGTTGGCCCGTCACAGGCTTCCCCCCTCACAGCTTACGACCTTGTTACAACGACAGACCCTGAGAAGACCGGCTGGCTGAATGACGTGGTTGTTATGATCGTACCAAATCATAATCCCGACGGCATGGACATGGTTGTAAACAACTACCAGAAGTACAAGGGAACTAAATATGAAGGTGGCAGCCTGCCCGCAGTGTATCACAAATATGTCGGTCACGATAACAACCGCGATTTTGTTACACTCTCCCAGCAGGACACAAAGGCAATCGAGTCTTTATTTGCCAAAACATGGTTTCCGCAGGTTATGTGCGAAAAACACCAGATGGGATCCGACGGACCAAGGTATTATGTCCCGCCTTCACACGACCCTGTTTCTGAAAATGTTGACCCGGAACTCTGGAACTGGACCTGGATCTTTGGTTCAGGAATGGCAAAAGACATGCTTAATGCAGGTCTGAAGGGTGTGAGCCAGGAATACCTGTTCGACATGTACTGGCCAGGATCAACGGAGACCTGCATCTGGAAGAATGTTATCGCACTTCTTACAGAATGTGCTTCATGCGGAACAGCAACACCGGTATACACAGAATTCAGCGAGCTTAATGTGATAGGAAAGGGTATCGGTGACTATAAGAAAAGCATCAACATGACCGACCCGTGGATGGGAGGATGGTGGAAGCTTTCCGATATCGTTCAGTATGAAATAGTGTCGACTTATTCGCTAATAAGGACCTCATCGCAGAAGAAAAGTGAGATACTCAAAAACAGGAATGATGCATGCAGGCGGGAGGTCAGTGCCGGTAAGAACCAGCCGCCTTACTACTATATCCTGCCGGCAGAACAGCACGATAAAGGTGAACTAGTAAACCTTGTGAACCTTCTCGATGAACACGGGATAAAGGTTTTCCGCCTGGCTGAAGACAGGAATATTGAGAACAGGTTATACAGGAAAGGGGATATTGTCGTGCCACTTGCCCAGCCTTTCAGGGCTTTCATAAAAGAGGTGATGGAAAAACAGGTTTATCCTGCAAGACGTTATGTTCCCAACGGTGAAGTAATAAAACCTTATGATGTGGCATCGTGGTCGCTGCCAATGCAGAAGGGCCTTGAATGTTTAGAAATAAACAGCCATTCGCAGGACCCTGCAACTGTGCTGGAACCGGTGATATTCCCATTCAGCTTAAGGGAAAAGAAGGCAGATTCATCATCCCCTTTGTATTTCACAGCAAACAACAACGAAAGCTACCTTGCTGCCTTCAGTGCAGTTGCAATGGGACTAAAGGTCAGCCGGACAACCGAAGCTATAAGCATCGGCGATAAGCTCCTCCCTGCAGGAAGTTTTATTATTCAGCCGGGACCAAAAATGGCGGACCTGATTAATAAACTGACAGTAGATCCGATAGCAGCTGCAGGTGAAGTGAAGGTAGCTTCAAAACCTGTTGCAATGCCAAGAATAGGGCTTATTGAAACCAACATGCACGACATGGATGCAGGCTGGACCAGGTTTATTTTTGACACTTACTCGATACCTTTCACTGTTGTTCATCCGGGAGACTTTGCAAAGCTGAAGCCATCGGATAAATTTGACCTGCTGATCTTCCCCGACAACTCTAAATCGGTGCTAATGGAAGGGAAGTATAAGGCCGGTGCCGATTACTATCCTACTGATTATCCTCCCGAGCTTACAAAAGGAATAGGGAAGGATGGTTTTGAAGGTATTCTTAAGTTCCTGAACAATGGCGGTAAGATAATATGCTGGGGAGGCTCTGTTGACCTGTTCACAGGGCAGCTTTCAATGAAGCTGAGTGAGACAGAGACAGAAGAGTTCCAGCTTCCGTTTAAAAATGTTGCTGAAACCCTTGGAAAGGAAGGGCTTTTCTGCCCGGGTTCATTGCTTGCAATAAATTTGTCGCCAGTAAATCTGCTGAACGCCGGCATGAATGAAAAATCGGCGGGCTTCTTTGTCGGGAACTCGGTCTTCAGTACATCCCAGCCGATATTCGATACCGACAGGAGGGTTATAGCAAGCTTCCCTGAGACTGATATACTCCTGAGCGGGTATATTGAGAAAGAGGAAAAACTTTCGAACCACCCTGCGGCAGTGTGGGTTAAAAAGGGAAAGGGCCAGCTTGTTGTTTTCGGACTCGACCCGATCTTCAGGGCTTCTGTACCGGTGACATACAAGATGCTGTTTAATGCTATTTTATTAGATTAAGAAGAAGTTTCACAGAGGGACACAGAGGAACTGCAAGGCCATTTATTATCTGACGATTTGAAAATCTGAATATCCCGCAACCGGATACTCAGAAACATTTACCGAGGATACATGTCCGAGACCCGGGCCTTTGCGGCACCAGGCTGTAAATAAATCAAGTATCTCCTTGGTCCCTTCAGCTTCAATATAAACGCTCCCGTCGGAGAGGTTTTTTACAATACCTTTTATACCCAGGAGCTTTGCCTCACGCAACGCGCTGTACCGGTATCCAACACCCTGGACACGGCCCTTTACTGTAATCCTGTATTGTATTGTGGTGCTCATCGGTTTTTACCCGGCGAGGAAATCGAAGGCTCCCTTCCGCAGGTTGATCCCATATTCCAGATAGGCTTTCAGGCAGGCAAGGAAATTTGCCCATCCTTCAGTATTACCCTTCAGCCACTTTAATCCGGCTTCAGTGTTGTCCATCCCCTTTTCGGTGACAGTCACAAGTGTCGAACCGTTTTTCATCTCTTTCAGGGTCATTTCAACAAGCAGCTTCTGCCCATCAACATCCCAGGTATAAGAAACGTATTCGTTATTTCTTATCTTCCCGACATTAACAGGGAATTCCATGTCGAATTCGGGGAAACGCCATTTTATCTCCTTTCCCTCTTCAAGCCTCCCGCTTCCATTCGAGATAAAATAATTTGACATTTTAGCGGGATCGACAATTGCTTCAAAGACCTCCCGTGGAGTTTTTTGAACCTGCAGTGCAGCTTTAACTTCAAGTCGTGAATTTTCCATTCAGTTATAACAAAGACTCACCTGTAAAGTTCTCCGTTAAGGTATTTGAGTCCTGAATCGCAAATCACGGTCACTATTTTCTTCCCGCTTCCGATTACCCTGGCTCTCTGTAGTGCTGCCCATACATTTGCACCTGATGTGGTGCCTCCGAATATTCCTTCAATCCTTGCAAGTCTCCTTGCTGTTTCTATTGCATCCTCATCAGAAACCTGGATTATGCCATCGGCGAGGTCGAGCCGGCAAATTGACGGAATAAAGCCGGCCCCTATGCCTTCAAGGCGATGCGAGCCACCAGTATTTCCTCCTGAAAGAGTCCGGACGTTTTCCGGCTCTATGGCGAAGCATTTTATCCCAGGGACCATTGATTTAAACACTTCAGCATTACCTGAAAAACAACCCCCTGTGCCAACTCCCATTATGAACTCGTCTATCCCTGTACCCAGAACGCTGATTGTTTCTTTAGCCATTGCGTGATAGGCATTCCGGTTGTCGGTGTTATTAAACTGGTCGGGTCTGTAACAACCAGGTTGCGCTGCAATTTCATTAGCCCTCTCTATCATCGAATCGATAAGTGCTGCGGTTATTTTTCCACCCTGGCTGGGGAAGATCTCGAGTGTTGCGCCGAAGGCCCTCATTGTCTGCAGCTTTTCCTGTGAAAACGCATCAGAGGAAACAAAAACTGACCTGTAACCTTTTACGGCACAGACCATTGCAAGTGAACTGCCGGTGCTTCCCCCTGTGTATTCTACAACGGTCCCTCCAGGTTTCAGATCTCCTCTTTTTTCAGCTCCTTCAATCATTGATAAAGCCATCCGGTCCTTCATACTTCCTGTCGGATTAGTCCCTTCATACTTAATATAAATATCAGCACAACCCGGTTCGGAAATACGGGTAAGCCTCACAAGCGGTGTGTTTCCTATGAAATTCATTATTGTTTCGGGATGAACTATTTCTTACTGAATATTTTTTTTACAGGGAAAGGGAAGAACTCCGGGGTTTCATTCCTGTATTTACGGTATGCCTCCCCGAAGAAAGATATCATCTCAGTATATTCCTTACTGATTGTGAGTTTGAAGATTATATAACCCGCAGGAGTTGTTGTAAGGATGAGCCAGGAATTCAACATTAATGCGACCCCGGGTATAATAAACAGGATTATTGCGGCATAGAGTGGATTGCAGCACAGGTAGTAGGCACCGGTAGTCACAAGTCTTGTTTCCTTTAGTCCTTTCAGGAGAAGAGGCACTGTTGAGAAGTACATAATGATTCCCAGTACCAGCAAAGCAACACCTGTGTAATAAAGGCTGCTGCACGACGGCTGGCAGAAAGTAAAAACAGCCTTATATTTAACCGACAGGAATATTGAAACAGTCAGCCATGGTAACAGTACGATTGCGATCTTTGGTCCGATTCCGAGGAAATTGAGTTTATTCATAGAGAGGGGTATCTTAATCCAGTTCTTTCAGCATCCATATATTGCAGGTACAATGACCTGAAACACCCATTGGCTTATCGAGCCGTTTAAATCCTAGTTTCTCATACATTGTAACGGCCCTGTCGAATTCGGGAAGGCTCTCGAGATAAATCTTCTTATACCCCATTTTCCCCGCCTCATCAAGGCACCGGTTCATAAGCTCTCTCCCGACTCCTTTACCGCGTGATTCTTTCCTCAGGTAAAACTTTACAAGCTCGGCACAGTCTTTATCGAGTCCGTGTGTCGGATAGATCCCGCAGCAGCCATCAATGATACCGTCTGTTTCCGCAACAAGAAGGAAGGCTCCTTCAGCCCTGAAGAGCTCATAAAGGTTATCAGTTGTCGGATCGGAAAATACAGTACCCTGCTGAGGGGCATTATGTTCATAAAACGCTGCGCGGATTATTTTTGCCAGGACCTCGTTATCTGATCTCCTGACCTCCCTTACTTTAAGTTCCATCTTTAAAATGCTTAAAACAAAGATAGTTTAAAAGGAGAACTACGTTTTATCCTTCAGTGAAAGACTTCTTAAAGTCTTATTGAATTTTGCCGTAACACCCACTATCAGAAGTGTCATCACACCGCCGAAAATCACTGAAGGTACCAGACCCATTATCCTTGCGGCAACCCCCGATTCAAACGCCCCCAGTTCATTTGATGAGCCAATGAAGATACTGTTTACAGATGCCACCCTGCCGCGCATTTCGTCGGGGGTGAAGAGCTGGAGGATGGTTCCGCGGATGACAACGCTAACGTTATCGAAACCTCCACTGAGTATTAGAATTGCAGCAGAAAGGAAGAAGTTCTTTGAAAGTGCAAAGGCTATCATACAGAGGCCGAAACCGGTAACTGCTATAAACAGGATCTTTCCCGTTTCCCTTGTTGGCGGTCTGAACATAAGAAGAAAGGCCATTACTGTTGCTCCTATCGAGGGGCATGCCCTGAGGATGCCAAGTCCCTGGGGACCTACATGAAGTATATCAGATGCAAAGACAGGTAACATAGCAACAGCCCCACCAAAGAGGACGGCGAACATATCGAGTGAAAAGGCACCTAAAAGTTCAGGGGTTGCAAATACAAACCTGAACCCGCTGCTGATCCTCAGGAAGATTCCTTCCCTGGCTGCACTGGAAGCAACAACATGCTTTTCTGTCTTCACTAAGGTTATCATGAAGAATGCCAAGATAAACAGGGCAAGAACAAGAGAATAGGCCGGGATAATCCCAAGAAATCCATATACCATACCTCCTATTGCAGGGCCCAGTACTGCAGAAGCCTGCCAGGTTGCACTGTTCCATGTTGCGGCATTTGTGTAGAGTTCCCTGGGTACCATCTGACCAAGAAGGGCTACGAGCGATGGCGCTATAATTCCACGCGCAAGGCCGGTAAGAACTATCGTTATAAAGATAGGGTAAGCACCAAGCCAGGCAGAGAGTTTACCGATGTAGATACTGTACACGAGCAGGATTGTTGCACTCAGAACAAGCAGCAGGATAGTACGCCTGATTATCTTTCTCCTGTCCCACAGATCAATAAACGGACCTGCAAAAAGGGAGATGCTTATCTGTGGAATAACTTCAAAAAGGCCTATCATGCCTAGCCAGAGTACATCCTTTGTGATCTCGTAAACCTGCCACCCGACGATAACAGACATCATCAGTGATCCCATTGTAAGGCAGATCCTGAAAAAGAGGAAATACCTGAAATTCTTTACTTTAAGTACTGCGGTTGCCTCTCCGGCAAATGGGTTCTTCATACAATTCCGAAAAGGCAAAAATAGTTATTTGCTCCAAACGAAGGCATTACTGAAATATGGCCCTGTCAAAAATGAAATTTCCCGCTGTTCCGCCAGGCTTAAATTTACCGTAACGGACACAGCGGGAAAGAGGAATGAAAAACTATTCTATATTATTCAGCGTGAGCTTTATGTTGTAACCGTTTACAGTTATCAACGGCATATCGTCTTTCTCGGTTCCCTTAATCCCCTCATACTGAAGTTCAGAGTTTTCCTGGATCTTTATCTTCGTCTTCAGTGCCTCCTCGTTGAATTCGATCTCGGGATACTTGATATTTGCCTTGAGACGAAATTCTCCTTTTTCAGGTAAGCCCATTGTAATGTCCATATATTTTCCGTTTATCGAAAACTCCTTGAAGCCAGGGTCAATACTTTCAAAACTCAGGTTATCATTATAACCGTCAAGTTCCTTAAAATCACCTGTAATCTCACCAGCCTCGTAGTTTGAGTATTTCGACTCGTTGATCTTCATGTCATTTACTTTTTCAAACCTGAACTTATCGTTATACGAGCTTGCTATTGTGACGTTTACGGCCGTGTTAAAAGTGTAGCTTGCATATTTGGAGTCGAGTTTCAGATCTTTGATATCGCCCAGTTCAAAATCGCCGTTATAGCATGTCATTACAAGATTGCCGGCTGTTTCTGTCCTCAGGTCGGAATACTTTGCATTGAAGTTTACATCCCCGGCTTTGTTTATTGAATACTTGTCGTTATAACTGTCGGCATCGAGCTTTCCACCTCTTTCAGCCTCGAACTTTGAATATTTTGAAACAATTGTGATATTCCCGGTTCCTGCAGCCTGTAGGTCTGTGTTATACAGGTCAGCTTTAATATCCTTCAGTTCACCAAACTCAAGATTTGAATACTTTGCCGTGATCTCAACCGGCGACTCGATGTTCTTTGCAAACAGGTTGTCGTTGTAAAGATCAATGCGTGCCTGTCCCCTGAAGCTCTCCATGTCGACCCTCGAATATTTCGAGCTCAGTTCAAGGAAATTATCTGCCGGTATCCAGAGTTCGCCGCTCATATTGAAATCGGTAAGCTGAATGTCCTTTTCCCCTTCGATTTCAAGGGTGGTCTTACCGTTAATGCTCCTGCGATTCTTCCAGAAATTGTTCCTGAAACTTACAAGGTTATCGGTGTGACTGAAGTTCATATTTTCGAGATACTTCAGTAAACGTGTCTCATCATCGGTGGTTTTGCCTGTTGCCTCAACAGTCAGGTGGTATTCTGTCTCAGGCTTGTACCAGACATGTATCACCACGTCGCAATTGTAGTTGTTGAATGCCACTTTGGTGGCCTTTGTAACCGGGTACTTCCACGAGAAGGTCTTCTCGATCTGGGCTCCTTTTGCAGTTGCTGTCCAGGCAACGAAAAGGAAGAGTACCGGTAGAAACTTAAAGATTGATTTTCCCATTGTTTTCATGACTAACAGATTTATTTGATTCAAGAATTATCAGTTCAAGAAGGTGTATTTTCTTTTCGTAAGTGTCGAAGATCGTATTTACTATTTTCTCGTTGTAGCCAAGTTCTTTAAGGTCTTTAAGCGACTGATCGTAAACCACATCGAGACGATTAATCTCTTCGAAGAGCTCTTTGATAACCATGTTATCAGTTCCGGTCAGGCTGTTAACCTCCTGCGTCTTAAGTGACACCTGCAACCTGTAGGAGTTTTCCTTTTGCCCCAGTGCGGTACTGATATCACTGAGGGTTACAGTTTTGTTCCTGCCTATTGTGTCAACAATGTCTTTTGTAAGGTAACCCAGTGAGAAGAGAATTAACACGGAAGCAGCGATGGTGATAATCCTCATCCTGATGTTTCGTGATGGCTTTACTGTACGCGATGAACGTGTCATCCCACCCTTTATCCCGGCCCATATAGCCTCATTGTCGGGTGTTTCAGTATCGAGGAGGGGGCGTTTCTTCTCGAGGTATTTTTCAAGCTCAATCTTCATACACTTTGTCTTTAAGGTGATTATGGAGCAGGCTGAGCGCCCTGCTGTACTGGCTCTTGCTTGTCGATTCACTTATCCCCAGCATCCCCGATATCTCACGGTGTTTGTACCCCTCGAGGGCATAAAGCACAAGTATGGTTCTCCCGCCATCGGGAAGTATTTTTATAGCCTCATGTACAATTGCCGGGTCAATTTCCTCATCTATTTCAGGAGAAGGGTTTTCAATCCCCCCATTATTAACATCAAGATCCTCGAACACAAGTTTTCTCTTCCTTATAAGGGATATCGAATTGTTTATCACAATCCTTTTTATCCATGAAGGGAATGATGATGGATTTTCCAGTTCTCCAAGCTTCTCGAAAGCTGTGACAAAAGAATCCTGCAGTACATCTTCTGCATCCATCTTATTTCCAGTTATCCTTACCGCGATATTGTACATAGCCGTTGAAAAGTTCCTGTAAAGCATGAACTGGGCCTTTATGTCACCATCCATACATTTTTGGATGATCTGACTGTTGATATCGTAGATGTCCATGTTCATTATCCGGGATAAAGACGAAAGAGAAGAAAAATGGTTGGAATTGGCAAAAAATAATTTTGAAGGATATTCACATTTTAATATCCTTCAGCCTTGAACTTCTGTTGTTTCTAAAAACTGATAAAGTTACTTAGTTACCTGAACTTAATTCCATAACCAAGGCTGGCGGTGGATAAGAATGTTCTTGAAAAATCGAAGAACCAGCCAAATTTTGACCCGGGTCTGTTATATTCAAAGTCATTTTTCAGGAATAGGTATGACCCGTTTTCAAGTTCCCATCTTACTCCAAGCCCCGCTGAAACTCCAAAATGGTAATGTGTAAAATGCGGATCTTCCGGTCCTACATTGTGATCGAGATTCTGCGCATATGGTTTGGCGTCCGGAATATATATATTGACAATCCCTACTGAAATGAAGGGTCTGAATTTTTTCACCGGAAACACGTATTCCGCTGCAACAGGGACTTTGATAGCAGAATATTTCAGTTCTATCCTGTAGGTACAAATACTCGACAGACCGGAATAGCCAATGAAATTGCCATCAACACTTCCATCAAAACTGCTTTTCAAATAGCTAAACCCAAAAAGAAAGTTCCAGTTAAGATATCCCTTAAAAGGCATTATTCTCATATTTAATCCTATTGCCGGGGTTGTGCTTACGATACTCCCTGTTGACTGCTTCATAAAATATTTTTCAAAGCTGTATCCGATCCAGGGTTCAATGAAAAAATGCTGCCGCGTTGTTTTGGTGTAGTTTATGCATGTTTTGTCCTTGCAAACAGAATTATGGTAATCGACAGTAAGGTTAATCATAGATTTATAACTGAAAGGAGTAGTGTTGATCCTTTTAAGAATCTCAGGGCTGTCCTGGAAAAGTATTGTCATCATCCTCATATACTGAAATGAAGGTTTAAAATAGGTCACAATCTTTTCGTCAGCCTTGTTCTCATTCTCAATTACAGTAATATTCTTCCCATCATTGTTAAGTTCGGTAAGCTGCCCGTTCTTCTCAACGAAGAACTTTTCATTGGCTTCATCCCGGAGATAATAAAGATTGACAATCCCATTTACGAGGTATTCAAGGAATAACTTCTGGGTTACATTCCCAATTGTAACATCTTTTGAAACATAGTATTTCCCTGGCTCAAACCTGAATGCAACAAGGTCCGATGGCGTATAAACAACAGGTTTATCCTGTCCTAGCTTCATTGCAATACAGCTCCTGGCATTCAGGTAATTCTGTTGTTCTTTAATAAAACAGACAAGAGTGTCAAAATCATTTGTAACAATAATTCCCGGGCGGTAGCCTTTCTGACCTGGAAGCTCAATAAATATTAGGAAACACAGGAAGAAGATAAGAAATGCCTTCTTCATATCCAGTAATCGATATATATAGTATCTGACTAATTCCATTTTACAGATAATGCTGAGTGAATCCCGATCTGAGAAGCATCATATGATTCGGAAACCCATCTGTGAAAATACAGGTTCCCCCTGATCTCGAGGGACAGATCAAAACCGCCGGAAAGGATTATTTTCCTGCCGGCCCCCAAAGACAGCCCACCTATAAACTGCTTTATTCCGATAATCCCTGACTTTTTCAAAACGACTGTCTGTCCTGACGATCCAGTCAGACCAAATTGATCATAGGTCTGATTATCTGAAATATTAATCACCTGGACATATCCTGTATTAATAAAATAATCTCGATTGCTGGAAGGGAAGTAATAACGTATCAGCATAGGGATACTTATGTAGCCCATTTTAAGTTTTGCTTTATATGTGTCCCCCGTAAATGTGCTTATAGTTTTTTTTCTGAAATACGAAAAGATTAATTCCGGATGAAAAGAGAAACTGCCTGCAGCAATGGGATAATCATAAGATATCCCTAATGAACCCGTTATTATAGATTTTAAATCTTCTTCATATAAAAATTTCCAGAGATTTGTTTTGGGTGGAACGAGGTTTAAAAGGCTGAAACCCATAACAACCCTGAATTCGGGATGTGGAATCGGATCGTCGCTGCAATTATCAACCCTTTTAAAAAATTCAACCATATCCCATTTATTATATGCCAGTAAATCGATAAAACCAATGACTTTAGGGCAACTAACCGCAAGGTCTTTCAATGTTTGCTTAAAATCTTTCGTCTCACTCCCGGACTTCATGATCACAACATTATTTTCCGGATCCTTTTCCACGACAAATATCTTTTCATTTTCTGTAGTCAGCCTGTATAAATTCAGAGAATTACCTTTGTACATACGTTCGAGGAATACAGAATGTTGAATATTGTCAATCGTTATTTTCCTTGATACATAAACTGTCTTAACTCCAAATCCATATTCCAGAACCTGCTGCGGAGTATACAATTTTTCCTTCCCATTTTCCATAATCTTACAGCCCAAGGAGTTTAATTTCAGTCCCTGATCGATAATCTTAACTCCCCTTCTGACGATACTGTCGGTAGTGTAATAAGAATGTGTTTTTGCGTTAAGAGGTTCAATAACATCCTGAGACAGGCAGTTAACAGTCAGGAAGCAAACCAGCATAAAAAAAAGAATCCTCATACAGACCTTGACTTTCTTTGACTTATATCAAAGTTAATAAATACTAACTTAAACTATTCCATAACCAGCGGAAAATCGTGTCCTATTGAGAATGTGCTCGGGAACTGTTTGTGCCTTATGAGTTTATATGAAATGTCGGGAACCTGGTCGTCGATATAGGATTTAATTTCATATACAGTAACTTTTGAATCGGCCGGGGCTCCGTCGGCTTTTCCATTCAGAGCCTCGAGGAGCACATATGTGAACACCCCGTGATTCAGGCTTTTAATTTCGGCAGATTGCTGCTGGCTCTCAGATGATGCCATTACATGTATTCCTGAGCTTCTCGAAAGCTGGGCAAGGGCCTTTTCCTCCGCGCCGCCACGCATTGCCAGAGCCTCGACTGAACTCCCCGACTGGCAGGCGTCGATAAATACAACCTGTTTCAGGGCAGGAAGCAGCCGGAATTTATCCTGCAGATCCTTAACGTAAAGTGCATTCTTTAATTTATCCTGCTGGTACATCCCCGTAACTTCAGGTGTAATGAAATAAAATGCATTATCGACCATGCTGCCATGCCCGGCATAGAACCATACAAAGACATCTTCCTTCTTCATAAGCTTTGTAATCTCATCGAGAGTGGAAAGGATCTTTGCCTTTGTTGCATCCCTGTCGAGGAGTGTGTAAATATGTACCTTATTGAAAAGCTTTGAAGTCTTCGAATTCATAAGATCGGCAAAGGCCTGTGCATCGGGCCGCGCATAAGTGAGGGTCATTGCCTCGTTATCGTACTTATTAATTCCAATACTCAGTACATAACAATCGGAGCTCTTTTGCAGACCTTTATAGACAATGTCGATTGTTGCAGCCGACGACTCTATGTCACCTTCACTGAATGCTGATACTGAGATCTGGTTATTACCGGGTACAAGATTCACATCAAAGGTCTTCATCGCATACTGTCCTGCCTTCGACATCCTTTTGAGATCGGAATAATCGACCTCCTGGCGTTTCCCGTTCTGCATAACCTTGAATTCCTTCACACCACCGCCGTTGTTAGTCACTTTAACCATCACTGTTGTAAAAGCATTTTCAGTTGGTTCAGCGGCCTCGGGAAGAACGATCTCCACTGTCGGGGGAGGGAATTTCTCGACTGTCTGGACTAGATTCTGCCTGAATGAGGGATTATTACCGAATGCTTCACCGTAAAGACCGGGACGATAAAATTCATTAAAGAACTGCCCGATGTTATAAACCTCGGTTCCTTTAACGAAGGAGATCGAATTGTAAGCTCCTTCCGTTGCATCAAAATAACCTTCGGGGTTCTTTATGAACCAGTCGTTTTCATTAATGAAAACAAGCGATACTATCTCTTTTCTAGTGTCTGTATTCCATATTCGTATTGAGCCATCACGACTCCCCGAGATAAGGTATTTAAGATCTGACGTGATATTCACATCACCAACACCACCCCTGTGCCCTGCATATTCCGAAACGAGATTCCCCGTTGATGCGTCCCAGAGCTTCACGAGAAAATCATCTCCGCCGGAGATAATGTACTTTCCTGAAGGATCGAAAGCCGCACAGTATGCGCCGCCCGGGTGGGCCTTTATCCTGCTCACCTGTAGTCCGGACGCAATGTCCCAGGTACGGATCGTTCCATCCTGACCGGAGGTGATGAACCTGTCGCCCTGCTGGTTGAGGTTAACAGAATTAATAAGCGATTCACCTGTATGACCGATAAATGACCTGACCTCATCTCCTGTGTCGATCTCGGTCATCTTCAGTTTCATGTCAAGTCCTACTGTAATAACATAAAGTCCGTTTTTCGTGAATTTCACCCGGTAGCAGCCTCTGCCGTCGTGAGGTGAGAGCGCCCTTATCCTTTCCCCGGTGGAGGTATCCCAGATGATAATATATCCTCCCCAGATAGCTGCAGCGAGCATCTTGCCGTCAGAACTGAAGTCGAGTGAATAGATTGCCTCTTTCTCGTCTGGAAAGCTGAAGGCCTGGACCGCTTTCCCGGTTTCAATATCCCAGATAAAAACCTGTCCGTCGAGACCTCCTGTGGCTAGAAATCTTCCGTCGTTGCTGAATGAGAGGCTAATCACCATGCTTTTATGTCCCCTGAGGGTCCTGAAGACCTTGCCTGTTTTGAAATCAATGATCTTTGCATTGTTCCCCGTGCGGCCGACAGCAATATATTTCCCGTCGGGGCTGAGCCTGGCTTCATTCACCATTGCAGCCCAGTACATGTATGAATCGGTAAGGATCCTTTCATCAACCTGGTTGAGATACCCTTTTAAGGTCAGAACAGGAGATCCCTTGGCTGTGGTAAAAATGTCGGCAGTGCGTTTCTCATTGCCGGCTATCATCTCTTTCCCGTCGGGACTGAGGGCAACCGAAAGAACTTTGCGGTCAGAATAATCGCCCTTAACGAGGGTTCTTTTCCAGAGACCGGTATCCCAAAGTTCGGCGACACCATATTCAACTCCTGCGAGGTATTTGCCGTCACCGCTTATACAAAGTGACTCCGCGGTACCGCCCTGCCCGTACAGTGCTTTAACAAGTTTCCCCGATTGCACATCGAATACTTTAACAGAATCGCCCGAGCCAATGTAAATATTGCGGTTATCGGGTGAGAGGACGGCATTTATTACACATGATGTGCATTCTGAATTTGCATTCTTGTATTTCCTTATCTCCTTACCTGTTGCGGCATCAAAGAGTATTGCAGTATAATCTGCGACACCTGCTATTATATATTTACCGTCGCTACTATAAGCTATGCTTCCGGTCTCCTCGTAGTCAAAATTCTTCTGGTAATTCAGGTCCCTTGAAATTGCTTTGATATCTGAAATCTTAGTGCCTGATGCGATATCCCATAGCGATATGTAAGATTTCCTTGTCCCTGTAATAATCTTTGCTCCGTCGGGGTGAAACGATGCACAGGTGAACCTGTCGTCAGCGGGTTTGAACTGGCGGACCAGTTTCCCGGTATTCAGGTCCCACACAGTCAGTGTGCCATTATTTGTTACGGAAAGGATTAAGCTCCCCTGCCTGTTTATCTCCACTGATGAAATTGCGGAGATGTTTCCCTGGAAGGTTCGTATTTCCTTACCGTCTGTCCTGCGCCAGAGCTTAACTGTCTTGTCTTCGCTACCTGTGGCAATAAACTTACCGTCGGGACTGTAGGCAACTGCAGTTACGGGGGCATAATGACCGGTCTGCACTACGGTTTCAACTGACTGGGAAAGGAGATCTGGCAGAGCAGCGGAGATAAGCATAACAAACACAAAGCTTTTTATCTGGGACATATTGCCTGGTTTTAGAATTATCGTAAACTAATTCAATCCCTTTGTGATCCTTTGTGCTGACCTTAGTGATCCTTTGTGGTTAAGGCTTTTGTTTTACCACAAAGGGACACAAAGTACGCACGAAGTAACACAAAGATCAATATTTTAAGGACCGGATTACTGAATGCAGGTTAAAGTTAAGAATTGTTTTAAATGCCGGTTATCGTATATTTGAGCCTGGCCCCATCCAATTTGAGGGGCTGAAATAAATACCCGATCATTGGGAAAAGTTAAGGAAGACCGGCTTGAAAGATTCAGGAAGCACTGCCCTGCGGATGCTTCAATAAGCATTTCCCATGTTAAGCTTGAGAACGGGGCTGAACTTGAAGATGTCGTGATCACGCCGGCTTCAGTGAAATATGATTTACCCGTCCTTTTCCTTCCCGGGCTGGCATCAGTGATAGAGACATTTTCCGATGTTGTATATCACCTCAGCGAAGGTCATATAGTGCATTATGTTGAAACAAGGGAGAAGGCATCAGCCGTTCTGCCACCGAAAGCTGGTTTTACAGTAAGGGATATGGCTGCTGATATTGCGGGGGTGATTAAAGCCATTGAATTTGAGGATGGTAAATATATCTTGGTTTCATATTCCCTTTCTGCAACTATATCAATCGAACTTTTCTCCTCAGGACTTGAAAAGAAACCCGCATTGCTTGTCCTTATACAGCCGGCAGCCGAGTTCAGGATGCCATGGTTTACCAGGCCGCTTGCAAGATATTTCTACCCCCTGTTCCCTGTAATAAAGCCCTTGCTCAAACTCTATATGAGGAAATCGATGGTTGATACTGACAAGGATCACGAGATGTACATGATCAGTTCAAGATCCTTGGATGCAACGCATCCGCGGAGGGTGGCAAAAACCCTTCTTGCAATGCAGGGGTATTCCGTAAATGAAGCCACTAAGAAGATTGACGTGTCTGTCCTTGTAATTGGTGCCTCGAATGACACTTTTCACAGTCATGATGATGCTGTCGACATTGCAAAACTTATTGAAAAATCGAGCCACATCGACCTTGTTACAAACACAAGATCGCATAGCCGTGAGGTATGCGATCTTATACACGAATATTTAAAGTCTGATGTTATTGCTTCGTAGGGAGATTGAGAATCACTCCCTGCCCGTTTCCCATCATATAGGTTGGCAGCTGCCCGTTCCATTTATTGATCCACTCGAGATCAATGATCTTCGGATTATTTGATATTGACTGACCCTTGATCTGGAGGGCTTTTGATTCGCCTTCAGCTTTCAGGATTGCAATATCTTTCTTTATGGCTTCCTGCTTCTTAAGCTCTTCCTGCTGTTTTGTAACTTCGATAAGCCTTAGTGCTTCCTGCTCGGCAAGCTTCTTATTGTTTATAGCGGTTTCGTACTCGGAATTGTAATAAACCTCCCTGAGGTCGACCTGTTCGAGTATCAGTTTAAAGGCGCCGATTTCGGTTTTTATCCTTTTTGCAACTTCATCCTGGATATCCTGCCTTTTTGTACTGTAAACTTCAATAGGAGTAAAGTTTGAGACTGTTAATGCAAGGGCAGATTTGAGCTTCGGGCGGATTACATTTTCCTCGAGCCAGAGGTAGCGTCCCTCATCGCCCCCGTCGTTCTCACTTACGTTACTGTAGATCCAGCTTGCCATATCGGCATCGATGCGCCAGGAAACTGATACATCGAAGCCCATCTTTATACCATCTTTGGTAGGAGCCCATACGGCATCAGCATTGGGTTTGGCACCTTCCCCTGTTGCGTGGGCACAGGTATAAACCCATACGGTTTTGTCCATCCTGTAAACATTGTTCCAGGGCATAAGTACATGCCAGCCTGTATGTAGTGCAGACTGCCTGACACCTTTCGGAGTCACAACAACTCCTACCTCCTGGGCAGAGATCATAATTATAAGGCTTAACATGACAACAAAGAACAGGCCGATAAGTAATATAGGTCTGAAGAAGGGCAGTCGGAAGACTTTTTTTCCTCTTTCGGGATCACCCGAAGGATAAAGATACATGATTGCAAGTCCTGCTATACCGTAAAGCAGCAGCAACCAGGCTAATAATCTGGCTATTCCCATGGCTTTTTAATGTTAGGTTGTGTAATATTTCAGATATAATAATTCAGAAGAATATCAAAGTTAAGACTATTTTGTAAGCTTCCTGTATTTTATTCTTACAGGGGTTGAGCTGCTTACTCTTTTCTTATAGTTTTCCTCATAGTCGGAATAGGTACCCTCAAACCATACAACCTTTGAATCGCCTTCGAACGCGAGGATATGGGTTGCAACCCTGTCGAGGAACCAGCGGTCGTGTGAAATTATCACGGCACACCCTGCAAAGTTCTCAAGACCTTCCTCGAGCGCGCGAAGTGTGTTGACGTCGATATCGTTCGTTGGTTCGTCGAGCAGAAGGACATTGGCCCCGGATTTAAGTGTGAGGGCAAGGTGAAGCCTGTTTCTTTCTCCACCTGAAAGCACGCCGCATTTTTTCTCCTGGTCGGCACCGGTGAAATTGAAACGTGCAACGTAAGCTCTTGCATTAACGAGCCTGTTTCCAACCATGATGTCGGGCTGTCCGCCTGAGATTACCTCGTATACTGTTTTGGCCGGGTCGATATCTGCATGAGACTGATCAACATAGCCGAGTGCGACTGTTTCGCCTATCTCGAAACTTCCCTTTGTAGGTGTCTCCTGTTTCATTACCATCCTGAAAAGGGTGGTCTTTCCAGCTCCGTTTGGCCCTATTACACCTACTATCCCGTTCGGGGGGAGGGTGAAGTCCAGTTCATCGAAAAGAAGCTTCTCATCGAAGGATTTTGCCACTTTCACGGCATTTATGACCTTATCACCAAGTCGTGGTCCGTTAGGGATGAAGATCTCGAGCTTTTCCTCCTTCTGTTTCACATCCTGGTTAAGGAGGTTCTCATACGCACCAAGTCTGGCTTTTGATTTTGCATGTCGGGCTTTGGGTGACATGCGTACCCATTCGAGTTCGCGCTCGAGTATTTTTCTTCTTTTGACGTTTCCTTTTTCCTCGGCTTCAAGTCTTTTTGCCTTCTGCTCAAGCCAGGATGAATAGTTCCCTTTCCATGGTATCCCTTCGCCCCTGTCGAGTTCAAGTATCCAACCGGCAACATTATCGAGGAAGTACCTGTCGTGTGTAATACAGATTACAGTTCCCTTATACTGTTTCAGGTGGGTCTCAAGCCATTGTACCGATTCGGCATCGAGGTGGTTTGTGGGCTCATCCAGGAGCAGAATGTCGGGTTCCTGGAGCAGCAGGCGGCATAGAGCTACACGTCGGCGTTCTCCACCGGAGAGGATGCTCACCTTTGCACCTGGATCGGGACAGCGTAAGGCATCCATTGCCATCTCAAGCTTATGTTCGATGTTCCACCCGTCGTGGTAGTCGATCTTTTCCTGGAGCACGGCCTGGCGTTCCATGAGGGTCGCCATCTTGTCAGGATTCTCATAGACTTCCGGGTCCCCGAAACTGTTGTTAATTGTCTCGTATTCTTTTATGATGTCCATGGTTTCCTTAACCCCCTCTTCTACAATCTCGCGTACAGTGCGGGTGTCGTCAATAAGAGGATCCTGGGGAAGCAGGCCAACGCTGTAGCCCGGGCTGAAAACAACCTCTCCCTGGAATTCCTTTTCAACCCCGGCAATAATTTTAAGAAGTGTCGATTTGCCGGATCCGTTAAGTCCGATGATGCCTATTTTGGCGCCAAGGAAGAATGATAATGAAATGTCTTTGATTACCTGCCGGTGGGGAGGGAAGACTTTGCTTACCCTGTACATCGAAAAGATGATCTTGTTGTCGTCTGCCATATATAGCCTGTTATGTTGTTATTTATATATAAACTCTCCTGTTTTAGACACCGGGCCATGAACTCACCCCATACCCCTCTCTGCGTTGCAAAGAGCGGCTTTTAAGCTTTTCGACTCACCCCTTCTTTCCGCCAGCAGGCGGAGAGAAGGGGACGGGGGATGAGTTCATTATTTAAAACAAAGAAGGTGTCCTTTTGAGACACCTTCAAAATTAAAACTAAAATCTGATTATTGATTGTTGAAGAGTTTAATGGTTTCATCCTGCATCAGAACCCATATTGAATAAACTCCAACAAGAGTTCCTATTGGTATACTAAGACAACCCATCCCTGTTGTTATAATTGTAATAATTCTCGCCCAATTCTTATGCGAAAGCAATCCGATCCCGCTAACAAGGCCAAGAATTGAAAATAGTCCGAAGAAACCAGGCAATGTTATGATCAGAATCCTGAAGACAGTTTCTGCTGTGGGATCGTTCACTGTACCCAGCAAGAAGCCGAAGACAATGATTAAGGCTGCTGAAGCCAGGATCCAGAGTGAGCTCCTTATAATCTGAATTATTGCCACGGTCTTAACGTGATTTTTCATTCTTAATGACTCTTCCATGACGTTTAATTTTTATGTTTCTATTTTTTCATTCCTGACCAAATGACTGCCTTTTTATTGCAGTGCTGCATCACGGGAAAGAAATTTAGTAAATATATGGGATTTTACATAATTAACAGGATTTATGACCCCCGCCCCGGTGAACCGGGGCCGCCCCCTGGAGGGGGCTGAAGTCTATGTATTAATTTTGGGCAGTGCTTTATCGACCCCTGCCCCGGTGAACCGGGGCCGCCCCCTGTAGGGGGCTGAAGTCCATGTATTAATTTTGGGCAGTGCTTTATCGACCCCCGCCCTGGAGAACCGGGGCCGCCCCCTGGAGGGGGCTGAGGTCCATGTATTAATTTTGGGCAGTGCTTTATCGACCCCCGACCCGGTGGACCGGGGCCGCCCCCTGTAGGGGGCTGAAGTCCATGTATTAATTTTGGGCAGTGCTTTATCGACCCCCGCCCCGGTGAACCGGGGCCGCCCCCTGGAGGGGGCTGAGATCTTTAATTTTAAGTTGAATCTGTTTTACAACTTCGCTAAGATTATACAGGATTTCGTTATTATTAAATCTCATAATTATCAGACCGAGATTATTAAGCTCAGAGGATCGTTTAAGATCATATTTTCTTTGCAATTCATCATGATGGATTTCTCCATCGACTTCGATAATCAGCTTAAGTTTATGACAATAAAAATCCACGATGTAGTTGCCAATTGGATGTTGTCTTCTGAACTTTTGATTGATAATGTTTCGATTTTTAAGCCTGGACCATAGTACAAGTTCTGCATGAGTCATATGGTTCCTTAAATAATTTGCAGTCTCAAATATTTGAGCACTGGCACCAAAAAACATATTTCCGGTTTTCATTACTTCGAAGTGCAGCTCATATCAAAATTACAAATCTTTCTTTATTCTTCATTCTCAGCCCCCTCCAGGGGGCAGCCATGAGCAAGGCGAATGGCAGGGGTGCAAAATGCATGTAGAGAAATTGTTTACGGTACCAATTCACCAACCCCCGCCCCGGTGGACCGGGGCCGCCCCCTGGAGGGGGCTGAGAACATTACAAGAATTCTGGCCAGTTGATTCAACGACCCCCGCCCCGGTGAACCGGGGCCGCCCCCTGGAGGGGGCTGAAATCAATGAGATAAATTCGATTCAAATGGTGAAAAAGGTCCGATGCAACCTTCTGAATAAATGTTGTGTCTGTAATATGCCAGGGAACGAATTAATAGAATTATTATATTTGCAATGTAATATAACCCGTATGAAAAAGAAACTCATTATTGCTGCCGCCTTTGTGATCTTCGCTGTATCGTTTAACGCCTGCAGCCTTCTTCAGAACTGCAAGACCTGCAAATATGTCACCTATGATAACGGGTCATACGTAAGCGAGACCGGCGCTGCTGAATATTGCGGTACTGACCTTGTAAAACAGGAGGCAATACCTGACGTAACAGTAGGGTCAGTTACAACGAAAGTTGAGTGTAACTAATACCTTACACCAATAAGGGTCACATCATCTACCTGGGGATTCTTTCCTCTCCAGTCTTCAAATACCTTGTCGAGCATTTTACCCTGCTCTATCATTGGCATTCCGGCTATCTGAACGAGTGTGTCCTTCAGTTTGGCAGTCATGAATTTCTTCTCATTAGGGCCTCCGAACTGGTCGCAGTATCCATCTGAGAATACATAGAATGCATCGCCTTTCTGCAGTTCAATTGTATTGAGGGTGAAAGGCTGCATCTTATAGTGAATTGCAACCGGCATCTTGTCGGGCCTGTAATGGGTGAGCTCGCCTCCCCTTACAAGATACAGCGGGTTGTTACCGCCGGCGTAGTACAGAAGGTTTTTAGAGAAATCTATTGTGCAGACGGCTATGTCCATTCCATCCTTCACGGTGTCCTCATCAAGAACCTGTTTTAGTGATTTAATGACACCCTGCCGGAGGCTTTCAGCAATCTGGTCTGGCATCACAATATCCTTTTCGTTAACAATCTCGTTAAGCATTGACACGCCAAGCATGCTCATGAATGCCCCGGGAACGCCATGACCCGTACAGTCGGCAGCAATGATCACCTGGTAATTATTCTTTGATGTCACCCAGTAAAAGTCACCGCTTACAATTGCAAGTGGTTTATACAGGACGAAATGCTCGAGCTTGTCGTCGAAGAGCTCAAGGGAAGGTATAAGTGCTGTTTGTATCCTTTTGGCATACATTATCGAATCCTCGATATGCTTTTTCTGGTAGGCTATTTGGTCGCGTTGTGCTGCCGCAATATCCCTTTGTTTTTCAATTTCATCCTTCTGGGCTGAAATAGTACGGTTCTTCTCCTCGAGCTTTATGTTTGCTTCTTTCTTGATCCTGTATCCCCTGTAGATATAGTATGCGAGGAAGCTTGCAAGGACAAGGGCGAAAATGACAAAATAGATTATGATCTTCTGCTTCTCGAGAGTCGCCAGCTGGATCTTTATTTTCCCTTCCTGTTCCCCTATCTTCTTTAGCTGGTCGCCGATCATTGCAAGCTGCAAATCGATCTTGGATTTCTGTGCAGCCAGCGTGTCCTGCTGTACCTGTACAGCTTTCTGCTGCGATTCTATTGTCTGTTTCTGTATTGTTATCTCACCGCGCTGTTTAGAGATCTGGGCAACCTGGTAATTAAGTACCTTTTGTTTTTCACCGAGAGCTTTTTCCTTTTCTGCAATCTGCCTGTCGAGGCTGTCGAGCAGTGCCTTTTGTTTAAGAATCTCCTGTTTCTGCACCTCTATGGTTTCGAGCTGCTGTCTGATTGTCTCTTTCTGGACTTCAATTTCCTTGCTTGCTATATCGAAAAGATTCTGCCAGTCCTCCTTGGTTTTAACCGCTGTAAATAGAAGTGTCTGGGGAACTGACAGTCCTTCCTGCTTCAGGTAATCTTCATTCACATCAAACCTGGGCTTGCCATTTACAACTATGAAGTTCATCATTGCTTCACGGAATTCATATCCTTCCGTAATAAGCATTGTATGCTGCCCTGCAATCTTAGCCTTGACTTTTGCAAGGTTAAAGCCAGCCTCCTTGTTCACATAAAGGACCTGGACATGCGTCATATTGTCAAGATTTCTGAATCCTACAACGGAAACAGGTTTATCCTGGATGCGTGTACGGGTTCTCGCAAGCTTTGCCATTTCATTTATGAGGTCGTAATCTCCAACCAGCATACCGACTTTAAAAGATGAAGAGTCGGCGAAGCCCGGTCCGAAATCGACATACTTCGCAAGGTCGAAAATATAAAGAGCCCTTGTAGGATTATCGAAACCTGTCTGTGCCCTGGATGACGCTAAGGCTAAAACCATCAGCCCGGCCATAAGGAACGCCTTTAATGGATTAATTTTCCCTGACATTTGATTACGGTTAGATATCACGAATTTGCAAATAAAAATCAAGGAAAACAAATTAAGACACGACTGTCTTTAATTTTATGTTGATAAATTGTTAATAACTGCAACAATGGTCACCGGGCACATCACCATCTTATCGTAAATTTACATAAACCCAACCGTACACCTTAATGAGTTTGAGCTTCAACAACTTAGAGCTTCAGTCAAAAACCATCATCATCATCGAGGACGATATTCCATCTGTCAGGTATTATGAGACTTTACTTATAAACTCCGGTGCTAAGCTTCGCATTTTCAACAATGGCAAGGATTTCATAGGTTATCTTGAATCGACGAATGAAAAGATCGACCTTGTAATAATCGATTTTCTGATTCCTTTTATAAACGGCATTGAATGTGTAAGGTTCTTCCGCCGCGAAAGGAAAAAGACCCCGGTTATAATGGTAACTGCATATTTCTCCGAGCAGACAAGGAATGAAGCACTCATTGCCGGTTGTAATGAATATGTGCTCAAGCCGGTATACCCTGAAAAGCTATACTGTGTTCTTGAAAAATACCTCAGGCAGGAAGCCGGATTCCTTTACCGTTCCTAGCTTCCCCCTTTGCCGCTTTTCCTTAGATATTCTGTATAATACTTTTCGACTTTTGCATTATACTCTGTCGAAAGCTGATCCATTTTGCCCTCCTTCATCGCGTTGGCAGTCCTTGAAATAAACTGTAAAGCAGTCTGAATCTCATAGTCAGCCGAAGCAATTAATGAAGGCTCCTGGCGCAAGTAATAATCAAGCCTTGCAGAATAATAATCAACAAGTTTCTTCGACAGGTCAGTGGCCTTATCGATAGCCCCGGCAAGCACATAGGCATCTATCAGTTCCGGGACGTACATGTCGAACGGTATTTTGTCAAGCGGAAAAGTTTCCATGCAATAATTAAGCACCTCAAGGGCTTTTTCGTTCTTTCCTTCGTTTACAAGGGCTTTTGCAAGCCTGGCATAGTTGTACCTTGCCTTTACGACCAAAAGTGTCCTGGAGTGATTATAATCGATATCCACGCCCTTTTCCTTTGCACCTCTCCACTGAAACTTCTTCAGCATGTTATTGTAGAGAATTTCAGTATCGACACGGCCATAGTCTATCCAGCTGTTATTTGAGGATTTTATCGGGATAAGCCTGTAGGCAATCCCTTCAAGCTGGAAGTACTCCTCGAGACCCATTGCATCGCTGTGGTAACCTGTAATAAAATATATAGGCCGTTTCCAGTCGTTGTTTGCAAGTATATCAAGTATTATTAGAGAGCTTTTCATAATTGAACTCCCCTTGAGTTTAATATCGATATACGGGACAATTTTATCAGCCTCTTCGGGTTTAACGGTGCCTGACGCCAGTACCTTCTCCTTATCAACAGGGATCCTTATTGTCCTTGTCGGGACAACATCAAGCAGCTCATTTGTTGAGATCTGAACCTTGGTTGCAGGATTGGCGCTGTTGATCCATTCGAGTACAGTCTTGATATCTACCGGTTCTTTTGTTTTCTCTACAATAAACACCTGGTTGTTCACACCGTCCCAGTATTTACTTGCAGGGAGAGTTACAGGAAGCGGGTCCGAAGTATAGGTCTTCCTCTTCATCTGGTCGATATACCAGTCAGTATTCAGGAGCATAAGGTTACAAACCCTGATGTCGGTCCTCACATTTTCAACTTCCTGAGCGTACCATAAAGGGAAGGTATCGTTGTCCCCGTTGGTAAAAAGTATCGCGTTCTGGGCACATGAATTAAGGTAGTTGGCTGCCACATCCCTTGCAAGGTACCTGCCAGACCGGTCGTGGTCGTGATAATTCTGGGTACCCATAATAAGCGGAACAGCAGCTATGCATATCACTCCTGCAACAGGGGCGGCAATTTTTTCACTAAGGAACCTTGTAAAAAGTTCAAAGAGAAGGAGGACGCCAAGACCTATCCAGATAGCAAAGAAATAGAATGAGCCTGCGAAAGCATAATCCCTTTCCCTTGGCTGGTTTGGATACTGGTTGAGATAGAATATAATTGCAAGTCCTGTCATAAGGAAAAGAAGCATAACAATCCACCAGTTCTTCTTATCGCGGGCATACTGGTATGAAAGTCCGGCTATACCAAGAATGAAAGGCAACAGGTAGTATACGTTCCTAGAAGGATCATTTTTCATTTCAGCCGGCATGTCGGACGTTCCCACACGTTTTGCATCAATGAAATTCAACCCTGTTATCCAGTTTCCGCTGAAAGCGCTTCCGGCACCCTGGATGTCATTCTGCCTTCCCGAGAAGTTCCACATGAAATAGCGGAAATACATGAAATCGATCTGGTAGAAGAACATGAACTTAAGGTTCTCAAAGAAGGTTGGTTTCCTCACTATCTTCTTCTGGCCGTTCTGATCCGTAACCTGGACCGGCACCCCTTTCATACCCGACCAATCCTTGTAAGCCTGCTGGTGATCGCTCTGATCACTCCACATCCTCGGGAATATCGTTACAAACCTCTCATCATAAACCCTCTCAACATCATGACTTGTGATCTTGTATTTACCGTTAACAAGGCTGTAGCGTGCTTTTCCATCCTTATACTCTATAACCGGGGCATTGAAGTAAGGGCCCTTGAACAGCGGCCTTTGCCCGTACTGTTCCCTGTTTATGAAATAAAGGAAGTTATTTGGATTGGATGGGTTGTTTTCGTTTAGCGGTGTATTAGCCGACGACCGTATGAAAATAATTGCGTTGGCTGAAAAGCCTATGAGAATTACTGCAAGTGAAGTAAGACCTATATTAAGCACATACCTGTCCCTGGATGTAATATACCAGGTTGCAAAAACCACGCCTGCGAGTATCAGTATATTAAGGAATACCGAATCCGAGAGAATCCATATTCCTGAAAAGAACAATGCCAGTATGGCGAACAATGCAGTCAGGTTTTGTTTTGCATCCCTAACCGAAGCCCTGAGTGCAAGCACAAAAAATGCCACAACAATGAGTATATGGAATATCGCACCGCTGTTGACCGGCAGCCCGAGGCTGTTCACGAAAAACATGTCAAACCCTGAAGAGAATCTTACAATTCCCGGGATAAGTCCAAAGAGGACAAAACCAAGAATGACAAATGAAACTATTGTTGAAATAATAAATCCCTTCCAGGTGAACTCGTATTTTTTAAAATAATAAACAAGGGCCAGGGCAGGTATTGTAAGCAGGTTAAGAAGATGAACACCTATCGAAAGACCTGTAAGGAATGCAATGAGCACTATCCAGCGGTCGCTGTATGCCTCATCTGAAACCTCCTCCCATTTAAGCATGGCCCATACGACTATAGCAGTAAAGAATGAAGAGCTTGCATACACCTCTCCTTCGACAGCCGAAAACCAGAATGAGTCAGAAACGGCGTAGGCCAGGGCCCCCACAACTCCAGCGGCAATAACAGCAGTGATCCTGCCTGGCGTGAATTCCTCGTCGGACTTTATCAATATCCTTTTTGCAAGATGAGTTATAGTCCAGAAAAGAAAAAGTATTGTAAATGCACTGGCAAGGGCCGACATTGAGTTCACCATCACAGGCACCTTAGTTACATTCCCGAATGCAAAGTGGGTGAAGAAATTTGCCATAAGCATAAAAACAGGGTTTCCCGGGGGGTGACCTATCTCAAGCTTGTATCCTGAAGCAATGAATTCGCCGCAGTCCCAGAGACTCGCGGTTGGCTCTATCGTAAGCAGGTATATCACTGCTGAAAAGAGAAATACTCCCCAGCCGGTGATATTATTCAGCAGCCTGTAATTTTTCATAACACTCAATTTTTGAAGCTGAAGGGACCTTCCCGTTCAGCTGACGAAAATACTTATTTTTTCGTTCCCGCAATATAAAAGGGGACAACGGAGTTAATGATGTCCGGGGTGAGCGGTGATGTATATAATTACATTTGGAAGTGATAAGCCCTAATATTGTTAAATTTGACAAATTAAAAACCGATGAGACTGCGTTGCGGGGCTGCTATCCTGTTTTCTCTGCTCACATTGACCGTATCAAAAGCACAGTATTATGATACAGGAACTGATCCCGCCTCATTGAAATGGTTTTCAATAAAAACACCACGGTTCACTTTAGTCTTTCCTGAAAGTTACAGGTCGCAGGCACAGAAGTTTGCTAACTCCCTTGATAATTCCACAGACAGGCTTTCTGCAATATACCCGGGCATAAAGATTAAACTCCCGGTCATCATCCATAATTACACAACTTTCTCCAACGGCTACGTGTCGTGGGCCCCCAGGCGTATGGAGATCTTTCCGACACCTGAACAGAATACAATCCCGCTTGATCCTGTGGAACAGCTTACTGTACATGAGACAACCCATGTAATGCAGATGTATTCTCTGAGGAAGGGGTTAATAAAGATTCTCTCATTTGCCGGCGGAGAACAGGTGACAGGGGCAGCAGCTATTTTCGTACCATTATGGTTCATGGAGGGTGATGCGGTATTTGCCGAATCGTTCCTTTCCCAATCAGGCAGGGGAAGGACGCCTGCATTCCAGAAGGAAATGAAAGCACTGTCAACTTCAGGGAAAGGCATTTACAGCTACGACAAGATGATTTTCGGTTCATACAGGGACCATGTACCTGACTACTACCAGTCGGGCTACCAGGTGGCTGCATGGGCTTCAGTGAAGTACGGCCACGATGTATGGAACAGGGCTCTCAGTTATACAGCAAGGCTCCCTTTCACGATCGATCCGTTTCTTTTCAGCCTTAACAAAACCACAGGCCTTACTAAAGCCGGTGTATTCTCACAGGCATTTGACTCGCTGGGAACCGCATGGAAGAAAGATCTCGCAGTATCTGCATCGAGGCCGGGCAAACCGCTGTATTCTCCTGCCACAAAAGGCTATGTTAGTTATTATTCGCCAGTTCAGGCTGGTGCTGACAGTGTCGTTGCGATCAAGACATCCCAGGTTAAGCCACCTGAGTTTGTACTTATAAATACTGCAAGGGGGAGCGAGGAACATATATTCACCCCTGGCTCCACATGGCCGTATTTTATTTCGGTCGCGAAAGGCAAAATTGTGTGGGTTGAAGACAGACCTGACCCAAGGTGGGAAAACAGGACATTTTCTGACATAAGGATACTCGATATAAAAAGCGGAATTGCAAGGATGCTGAGTCACAGGCAGAGGTATCTCGCCGCATCTCTCTCTCCCGACGGGAAAAAGGTTGTGGCGGCTGAGATCAGCGTTGAAAACAGGAACAGGCTTGTTATAATAAACTCTTCAACCGGTGAGGTTGAAAGATATTATGATACTCCCGGCAATGTTTTTGCCCAGAGGCCTTCGTGGTCAGGAGATTGTGAAAGGATAACTTTCGTCTCATTGGGTACTGGCGGCGAAGGTATAATTCAGCTTGATACGAGGAGTTCAGAATGGAAGGTTCTGCTTCCCGAGGGTCGTGCTGACCTGGGTTCAGCTATTATGGAGGGTGACACACTGTTTTACGGATCGTCGGAGAGTGGTACAGATAATATTATGATGAGATTAAAGGATGGCACCACCGCCATGGTAACCAATTCCTTATTCGGGGCTTACGACCCTTCACCGGCAGGTAAATCTGTTCTTTTCTCTGACTATACAGCATCGGGGTACCGGATCTGCAGCAGCGACCCAAAGGATGCCGTAAATAAAAACCCGGCCATCGTAAAGAACACACTCCTAGTAAACAGGATGGATACGACAGGTTTGAGCACGCCAGGTGGAAAAGAGAAGGAATATGAAGTAAGCCGATACAGGAAATGGGAGCATCTTTTCAGGTTGCACAGCTGGATGCCTGTTTATGCCGACATTGACCAGGTGCAGTCTGATCCGACTTCAATCCGCCCCGGCTTTACACTTTTATCACAGAACAGCCTCAGTTCACTTATCTCACAGGCTGGGTATGAATATTCAGGGGGGAGGAACAACCTGCACTACAAGCTTACCTGGAAGGGCTGGTACCCGGTATTCGAGTCAAGACTTGATTACGGTGCCGCACCAGTAATTTACAACAGGGATAAGGCACCTTCAGACCCGGCATATATTAATCCGGGACTGGCTTTTACAAACTCGGTTTCGCTGCCATTGAGTTTCTCGACAGGAAAATATTCCCAGTTTGTATGGGCATCCCTGTCTGCGACCTACCAGAATAACTACGTCTATATATCAGGAAGTCAGTCCTATGATTACGGGCAACTCCAATTGATGCCACGAATCTACCTGTATAATGCCCTGGTACGTTCAGAAAGGGATATCTGGCCAAAGTTCGGCCAGGTTCTCGATTTTTCATTTATGACCTATCCTTTTGACAGGAATATTTATGGTTCGATAGTTTCTCTGAGAACTACCTTTTATCTCCCGGGGATACTCAGGAACAACGGGCTGAGGCTGAGACTCAACTATGAGGACCAGGGGAAGGTTATGCTTGTTCATTACAATATATCTGACCTCCCCAGGGGATATGAACATATAATTTCTCTCAATTACAGGATGCTTTCAGCTGATTACAGCTTCCCGATAGTTTATCCCGATTTGTCGGTTCCAATGCTTGTGTACCTGAAACGGATAAGGGGAACAATGTTTTTTGATTATGCGGAGGGAAAGGGAAATCTCTATTTCCTTGAGAAAACAAATAATTTTCATGATTACAATGAATCATTCAGGTCTTTCGGGGCTGAACTCCTGGCTGATTTTTATCTGTTCAGGATGCCATTCATGATAAGCAGCGGAGTCCAGGCTTCATGGAAGGACCCGGGAAGTGCGCCGGCATTAAAACTTCTTTTCCGTGTGGATGTATTCGGTATGAAGATCGGGCACAGGTTATAATTCCGCGGCTGTGTCCTTAATTTGTTCCCATGCTTTTTCAACGTGCCTCAGTTCCACATTTGTCTGGGCAGTTACCATTCTTAGCGTATAGCAGCCCCTGAGTTTTGTATGGGTCAGGTAGATATTCCCGGAATCATTAAGGATATGATTCAGCTTCTCATTAAGGGTGTTTGCATCATCATTGCTGCAGCCGGCGGGATGATACCTGAAACAAACTGTATTTAGGGTTACAGGGGCCATCAGCTCGAAGTCTTTATCTTCCCTTATCCTTGTCTCAAGCCACCTTGCAAGTGAAAGGTGCAGTCTTATCTTTTCCCTGAGGCCGTTCAGCCCGTACATCCTTATGACACACCATAGTTTCAGCGCCCTGAAGCGTCTCCCAAGCGGTATGCCCCAGTCGCGGTAATCATTCACCTTTCCCCTTGATCTTGTTTTAAGGTATTCCGGAAGGATTTCAAATGTGCGTATGAGTGTTGCTGCATCCTTTACAAAATATGCAGTACAGTCAAAGTTTGTAAACATCCACTTGTGGGGGTTGAAGACAAGGCTGTCGGCATTTTTAATCCCTTTTATCATCCACCTTAATTCAGGAAGGAGGAGTGCTGTTCCGCCGAGGGCGGCATCAACATGAAGCCATATATTATGCTTTTTGCAGATCTCTCCAATGGTGCTCAGCGGATCAATGGATGTTGTGCCGGTGGTTCCGAGTGATGCGACTGCAAAGCAGGGGAGGTATCCGTTTGAAAGGTCGTCTTCAACAGCTTTTTCTAATGCTCTGGTGTCCATAGAATAGTCTTCAAGAACAGGGATCTTAACAAGATTCTTCCTCCCGAGACCGGCAATTTTTACAGCCTTTTCAACTGATGAATGGGTCTGTTCAGAGCAATAAACCCGCAGGATCCTGCTTTTAAAAGCTCCTTCCTCGTTTATCCTGAAACCAGTTGTTTTTTCTCTTGCCGTGAGCAGGGCGCTAAGGGTTGCAGTTGAGGCGGTATCCTGTATCACCCCTTCAAATGCTGCTGGCAGACCGGTAGCATCGCGCAGCCAGTTCATCACTTTTTCCTCGAGTTCGGCTGCGGCCGGTGAGGTCTCCCATATCATGCATTGTGCTGCGAGCGTTGATGTGAGCATCTCTGCAAGTACCGAAGGCGGGCTTGTGTTTGCAGGGAAATAAGCGAAGAAGTTAGGGCTTTGCCAGTGGGTGATCCCCGGCATTATTATCTTCTCAAAATCCTCAAAAAAAGCTTCGAATGATTCAGCTTCAAGGGGCGGGTTGTCCGGCAGTTTACTGAAGATATCACCGGGGGCAACCTGGGATTTTACAGGATAGGATTCAACATGCTCCATGTAATCCGCCATCCAGTCGACGAGGGCATGGGCATGTTTCCTGAATTCATCCGGTTTCATTTCAGGTGTTTTGACGGACCGACTCGGCGAGGAGTATTATCCTGTTGGCTTTTACCTCCACAACGCCACCGTTAATAATGAAGCGTTTTTCTGCGCCTGCAGGATCGATGAGAATTACAGGACCGTTCTCGAGCGTTGAAACGATTGGTGCGTGGTCTTTTAAAACCTGGAAAGACCCTTTCTGACCAGGGACCCTTACCGATTTTATTTCACCCTCGAAAATCTTTTCGTCCGGAGTTATAATCTCTATTTTCATTCTCAATTATTTGGCAGAGGCAAGGAGTTTTTCACCTTTCTCAATAGCCTCCTCAATTGTGCCTACAAACATAAAGGCAGCTTCGGGATACTGGTCAACCTTTCCTTCAATAATCATATTGAAGCCTTTGATTGTATCCTCTATTGATACCCATTTACCTGCAATACCTGTAAACTGTGAAGCAACGTGGAATGGCTGTGAAAGGAAGCGCTGTACGCGTCTTGCCCTGTGAACCACAAGTTTATCCTCTTCTGAAAGCTCATCCATACCGAGGATTGCAATAATATCCTGGAGTTCGTTATATCTCTGGAGTATCTCTTTTACCCGCTGTGCGCAGTTATAATGATCATGTCCGACGATGTCGGGTGTAAGGATCCTTGATGTTGAGTCGAGCGGATCCACTGCAGGATAAATACCAAGTTCAGAAATCTTACGGCTAAGAACTGTTGTTGCATCGAGGTGTGCAAAAGTTGTTGCCGGAGCGGGGTCTGTGAGGTCGTCAGCAGGCACGTAAACAGCCTGAACTGATGTAATTGATCCATGGCGTGTTGAAGTGATCCTCTCCTGCATTATACCCATCTCGGTTGCAAGGGTTGGCTGGTAACCTACAGCTGATGGCATCCTGCCAAGAAGAGCAGAAACTTCAGAGCCTGCCTGAGTGAACCTGAACACATTGTCCATGAAGAACAGGATGTCCCTGCCGCCTGATTTACCATCACCGTCGCGGAAATGTTCTGCAACCGAAAGGCCTGAAAGGGCTACCCTTGCACGTGCTCCCGGGGGTTCGTTCATCTGGCCGAACACCAGGGCAAGCTTTGATTCTTTAAGTGCATCCTTATCAACTTTTGAGAGATCCCATCCTCCTGTCTCCATGCTGTGGAGGAATTCCTTCCCGTAAGTAATAACGCCTGCTTCTATCATATCTCTCAGCAGGTCGTTTCCTTCCCTTGTCCTTTCACCAACACCTGCAAATACTGAAAGACCTGAATATGCTTTTGCAATGTTATTTATAAGCTCAAGAATAACTACCGTTTTCCCAACACCGGCTCCCCCGAAGAGGCCGATCTTACCACCTCTTGAATAAGGTTCGATAAGGTCTATCACTTTAATACCTGTGAAGAGCACCTCTTTTTCGGTTGTAAGCTCTTCATATTTCGGCGGCATCCTGTGAATGGGGTAGCCACCCTTTTTATCAAGCGGGCCAATACCGTCGATTGCTTCACCGGTAACATTCATAAGCCTCCCTTTAATCTGCTCCCCGATAGGCATCACAATCGGCGCACCTGTTGCAACAACGTCCATTCCCCTGCGCAGACCATCGGTTGAATCCATGGCGATAGTACGAACAGTATTCTCACCTATATGCTGCTGCGTTTCCACAACAAGCACGGAACCGTCATCCCTCTTAATTTCAAGAGCATCATAAATTTCAGGCATCTCGCTTCCCTGCTTCTCGAAAGTAACATCGATAACAGCGCCGATGATCTGACTTATTTTTCCGGTATTGAGTGACATAATAACCAGTAGTTTTTAATTATTTTTTGACAAGATACAAATTTAATAAATTTTGATTTCCCCGGCTCATCAATTGGGTTTTTTCTGTTTGTGGCAGAATTATATTTCCTCATCATCTTTTTAGCTCTCTTTATCAAACAGGGGCTCAGGTTCAGAATGTATTTTTTATCTTTATTATCTCAATGAGCGACAATTCACAAAAACCCTTAAATATGAAAAAAGTTCTATTACTTACACTTGTGATGCTTATCGCAACAGCATCAGTCAATGCCCAGCTGACAAAGGTTGGCGGAGGACTCGGATTTACAACCGGTTATCATTTCCATAAAATGGATTATGACTACAACAAGAGCGGAAATTTCAATATCTTCCTGAAAGGGATATATGAACTGAAGCTCCCTATCCATCTTGCTCCCTCAGTCACATTCTTCATGCCTCATGTCTGGAAACAGAGTGATATAAACATGGACCAGAAGGTATCAGTTAAAACGCTGATGGTTGATCTTAACGGCCATTTTGTATTCAACTCCCTCGACAGGTTTGAGCTTTACGGTCTGGGCGGATTGGATATCCTCCTGGCCTGGAAGAAAGATGTACAGACTATCGGAAGTACAGCACCGATAACACAGACCTATAAGGAGAAGGATAATTCACTCGGACTGAACCTTGGCCTGGGTACTTACATGAAATTAACGAACCAGGTTGATCTCAACATTGAGGCAAAATACCTTGTGAGCCACTACAGCCAGTTTATGCTAAGTGCCGGTGTACTTGTTAATTTCCAGTACATTATCAGGCACAGTAAAGAACCTATCTGATTATTTATTCCGGCCGAGAAGGGAGTTTGCCAGGGAGGTGAGCTCCCTTTTTCTTTTTGGATCAGCCTCTGTCTTTTCAAGGTTAACAAGTGCCTGTTCTATATAATCCGAAGCGAGCTTTTCCGTTGCAGGCCTTATATTAAGTGAATCGTATATCTCCTTTACCTTCAGCACTTTTTCCTCAGGGTCAAAATCCTTCTGGGCAAGAAGGTGGTTCAGTGACTTAAGTGTATTTCCTGTTGCCATTTCAAGAGCTTTAACAAGGAGGAAAGTTTTCTTATTTATCACTATATCTCCTCCCGATGTCTTGCCAAAAACACCAGTTTCACCGTAGGCATCAAGGAGATCGTCCTGCACCTGGAAGGCAAGTCCGAGGTTTCTTCCAAACTCATAAAGGTGGTCGGCATCCCTGTCGGGGGCTTCGGCTATCTGTGCGCCAATCCTTGCAGAGGCTGCAAGCAGGACTGCAGTTTTAAGCTCTATCATCCTTATGTATTCGTCAAGAGACACCCTTGCGAGTTTTTCGAAGTCCATATCAAGCTGCTGGCCTATGCAGACCTCTATTGCCGCTTTATTGTAGGTCCTGAATACCTTTGAGAGTGACGCCTGTGGGGCCTGGAGAAAACATTCGTTTGCAACGAAGGCCATAACATCGCCTGAGAGAATTGCCTGGTTAACATTCCATTTCATATGGACAGTTGCAAGGCCTCTCCTTATCGGGGCCTGGTCCATTATGTCGTCGTGAACGAGGGTGAAATTATGAAAAACCTCCAGCCCGGTTGCGGGCATTATTGCCTCATCGATCTTGTCGCGGAACAGGTTGCAGGCCATAAGGGCAAGAACAGGCCTGAGCCTCTTGCCGCCTATTGAAAGAATATATTTAACGGGATCTGTAAGTCTCTCAGCTTCCGATGAAAGCGAAAGATTTACAATAGCCTTATCGACTAAATCCTTTAGCTCAGACTGACTGTACATATGTAGTTATCCCTTGAGCGCTTCAGCACCGCTTACTACCTCGAGAATCTGGTTCGTGATAGAAGCCTGTCTTGCTTTATTATACTGGAGTGTCAGGTCCCTGATAAGCTGTGTCGCATTATCGGTAGCCTTATGCATTGCAGTCATCCTTGCACCATGTTCTGCGACAAAGGAATCGAGCACTGCCTTGTAGAACTGTATCTTAAGTGATTTGGGGATAAGATCCTTAACAATCTCCTCCCTTGTAGGTTCGTAGATATAATCTGCAAGCGCGTTGCCGGAATTTGTCTCTTCCTCATTCTCAACAGGAAGGAAGACTTCAGTCATAAGGTTCTGTACTGCAGCGTTCTTGAACTGGTTATAAACAAGTTCAACCCTGTCAAACTTACCTTCTGCAAAAGCCTCCATAATCCTCGATGCAACAAGTGACACATTCTCGAATGTGAGAGCATTAAAGATGTGGTTGTTTTCCTCGAGGATGTTCACTTTCTGGCTCTTGAGGAAGTCATATCCCTTTTTCCCTATGGCGATGAACCAGAGGTTACCCCTGCTTTGCTGTGCATGGTACTTCTCGGCCATCATCCTCCTTGTCATTCTTATAACGTTGGCGTTAAAACCTCCGCAGAATCCCCTGTTTGAGGTTATGACGACGATAAGAACTTTTTCAGGTTCCGAGATGCGTCCGTATATGTTTTCATCCTCGGACTCGGTCATGCTTGATGTCAGCCCGACAAGTATCTCATGCAGCTTGTCGGCATATGGCCGCAGCCTTACAATCCTGTCCTGTGCCTTTCTCAACTTGGCAGCCGACACCATTTTCATGGCCGAGGTTATCTGCCTTGTTGATTTGACGGAGCTGATCCTTGTCCGTATTGCCTTTAGATTAGCCATTATATATTAACGAGCTATATTCCTGCCAGTTACTACCTGTATTTCAATGATGTTTCTGCCGCAACTCTCTCGAGTGTATCGGTAACCTCCTGTGTAATGTTACCATCGCGGAGTGTGTCCAGTACATTCCTGTGCTTCATCTCGAGATATTCAATAAAGTCCTTTTCAAATTCCCTTACCTTATGGAGGGGAACATCCCTGAGAAGGCCTTTTGTACCGCAATAGATTATAGCGACCTGTTTCTCGACGGCAACAGGAGAATACTGTCCCTGTTTAAGGATCTCAACGTTCTTTGATCCTTTATCGAGAATTGCAAGGGTAGCTGCGTCGAGGTCAGATCCGAATTTCGCAAATGCTTCAAGTTCCCTGTACTGGGCCTGGTCGACCTTTAGGGTACCGGCGATTTTCTTCATTGCCTTGATCTGGGCATTACCACCAACCCTTGAAACGGAGATACCAACGTTTACTGCCGGGCGAACACCAGAGTTAAACAAACCTGACTCAAGGAAGATCTGACCGTCGGTAATTGAAATAACGTTAGTAGGGATATATGCCGATACGTCACCCGCCTGGGTTTCGATAATTGGGAGTGCAGTAAGTGATCCGCCACCTTTTACAAGATGTTTTATTGATGCGGGAAGATCGTTCATCTGTTTTGCAACCTCATCTGATTCAATCACTTTAGCAGCTCTTTCAAGCAGTCGTGAGTGCAGGTAGAAAACGTCACCGGGGTATGCTTCGCGCCCGGGAGGACGACGGAGCAGAAGTGAGACTTCCCTGTAAGAAACGGCCTGTTTCGAAAGGTCGTCGTAGATTATGAGTGCATCCCTTCCGGTGTCGCGGAAAAATTCACCTATCGCAGCGCCTGCAAAAGGAGCATAGAACTGTGATGCGGCAGGGTCGGATGCTGTTGCAACAACGATTACAGTATATTCGAGGGCGCCGTGTGATTCGAGTATTGAAGCTATGTTTGCTACGGTTGATCCTTTCTGGCCAACGGCAACATATATGCAATATACTGGTTTGCCCTTCTCGAAGTTGCTTCTCTGGTTTATAATTGTATCGATGGCGATGGCAGTCTTACCAGTCTGGCGGTCGCCGATTATAAGTTCCCTCTGGCCTCTTCCGATTGGTATCATCGCGTCTATCGATTTGATACCCGTCTGGAGCGGCTGTTTAACAGGCTGGCGGAATATCACACCGGGAGCTTTTCTTTCGAAGGGCATTTCATAAAGTTCACCTGTTACGGGTCCTTTTCCGTCAACAGGCTGGCCGGTTGGGGTGATAACCCTTCCGAGCAGTCCTTCGCCAACCTTTATTGAGGCGATACGACCTGTTCTTTTTACTATGTCACCTTCCTTGATCTCTTCGGTTGGTCCGAGCAATACGGCGCCGATGTTATCTTCCTCGAGGTTAAGCACAATAGCTTCCATCCCGTTCTCAAACTCGATGAGCTCATTTGACTGGGCATTGGAAAGGCCATAAATACGGGCGATACCGTCTCCTACCTGGAGAACGGTGCCAACCTCTTCCAGTTGCACGCCAGTCTGAACTCCTTCAAGCTGCTGCTTAAGGATCTTTGAGACTTCTGCTGGTTTAATGTTTGCCATATTTCAATACAAATTGTTTTTGTTATTCTTTTGTTGCGGGTTTTACTGACAGGTTTTTCTTAATCATCCTGAGTTTGTTCTTAACGCTGGCGTCGATATAGTTATCATTCACCCTCAGGATAAATCCCCCTATTATCTCTTTATCAACAGATTCTTTCAGTTCAACTTTAGTTTTGAAAACAGAGGTAACAAGGTCAGTTATTTCCTTTCTTATTTTGTCATTTACCGGCACTGCGGTAACAAGAGTGGTTTCTGTAATACCCATGTGCCTGCGTGTCTCATCCCTGAACACTCTTGCCACGGCCGGCAGGTGATCTTCCCTTCCATTCTGGATAAGCAGGTCGACAAGAGAAAGTGTTATTTTCTCGACATTCTTTTCAAGGATACCCGAGAGAATTGATTTTTTCTTTGAAGGAACTATTATGGGGCTGACAAGTACCTCTTTTACCTCTTCCATTTCGCAGAGGCTGGAAATAAAGATCATATCCTGTAAGACCTTGTCGAGGATTTTTTTCTCAACAGCCGACTGGAACAGAGCCCTGGCGTACCTGACGGATATCTTGCTGTCGTTCATTTAAAAAGTTTCCTAGTTTTTGTTCTTTTCAAGGTCTTTAAGGTACCCTTCAATAAGCTTGTTCTGCTGGTCTGACTGCTGCAGCTTCTCCCCGAGAATCTTCGAGGCAACTTCTATTGAAAGGTAGGCTACCTGCTCGTGTATTTCAGACAGGGCTTTGTTCTTTTCCCTCTCTATTGTTTCACGGGCTTTTTCAATGAGTTTTTCAGCCTCTTCAGTGGCTTTTCCCTTCGCCTCATTTATAAGCTTGTCGCGTACATCCCTGGCATCCCTGAGGATGTTTTCCCTCTCCTCGCGTGCCTTTTTAAGGATAGCTTCGTTATCGGCCTGCATGCGTTTCATATCCTCGCGGGCTTTCTCAGCCGATTCGAGGGATCCTTTTATTATCTCATCCCTTGCCTTTACTGCCTTCAGGATAGGTTTCCATGCGAATTTTGAAAGCATGAGAAAGAAAAGAACGAAGATCAGTGTTGTCCAGAACACTGTCCCGATGGCGGGGGATGCAAGACTGTTTGCAAGAATCATATTTTGTCTTTTATGGTTTTTCTTAAAAATGAGGCGCCGCGGCCAACCGCCGTGTGCGCCCCGTTAATCTTTACTTGGCTATCATTGCCACAACGATAGCGAACAGTGCTGCTCCTTCTATAAGAGCGGCTGCGATGATCATGGCAAGCTGTATCTTGTTGGTTGCTTCGGGCTGGCGTGCAATGGCTTCCATTGCTGAACCACCGATACGACCGATACCAAGACCTGCCCCGATAACTGCGAGTCCTGCTCCTATTGCTGCAAATGTTGCTCCTGTCATAATTGAAATATATTTAGTTATACATAAAAGGTCTAATGATGATGTTCCTCCGGCATCGCCATGCTTATGAACAGCGATGTAAGGAGTGTGAAAATATATGCCTGCAGGAAGGCCACAAGAAGTTCGAGGCAATCCATGAACAGTACGAAAGCTATTGAAACCGGTGCCACAGCCAGTGATTTGAAAATAAAGATCAGGCACACAAGGCTGAGTACTATAATATGCCCTGCAGTAATGTTTGCAAAAAGTCGGATCATGAGGGCGAATGGCTTTGAGAAAAGACCGATGATCTCAACGACTATCATTATGGGAAGCAACCAGTAAGGTACTCCGGGTGTGGCAAATACATGTTTCCAGTAAGCCCTGTTTCCGCTGAACTGAACAATAAGGAAGGTGAAGAGGGCAAGTACAAAGGTCACATTCACGTTGCCTGTCACGCTGGCTCCGAAAGGCGGAGGGAAGGGAATGAGTCCCATCAGGTTGTTTATAAGGATGAAGAAGAAAACCGTAAGGAGGTAGGGCATGTATTTCTCAGCCTTATGCTCCCCGAGGTTTGCAACTGCTATATCATCACGTACAAACAGTATTACAGGTTCGAGAAAACTCTGGATGCCTTTTGGTGCGCTTATCCCTGTTTTCTTATATGATCTTGCCATTGAAATAAAGAGGAAGAGGCCGATAATAACTGCCCCGAGCATACCAACAATCGCCTTTGTAATCGAGAAGTCGAGCGGAAGGTTTTTCTCATCAGCTTCTCCGGCAGCATTCACTGTGGCAATTTTCCCTTTAAGGTCACCTTCCTCAATGAGTTTATACCCTTTATAAACCTTACCATGGGCGAGTTTCCTTGAAGAAAAACATGTTATGCCTTTATCTTTCTCGAAGAGTATAACAGGGAGGTAAAGAGCAACAGGTTCCCCGTTCTTTTTTGTAAGAATATGCCATTCGTGGGAATCGGATACATGTTCTATAATGAATTCACTTGGAACGAATTCTGCCTCCTTGGTCTCCTTTGAAAGGGAATCCTTCTTTTCTGCCTGGTGCTCTTCCTGTGCCGAAACCGTGCTGAAAGCAGATACAGCGGCAAGGAGCAGAAGAATTCCGAGAAGCTTAATTGTTTTCAAATCCTTAATCTCTTTATAAAGATTTCTTTTTCAATCTTTTTAATATACAAACGACCGTAAAGATCGAGAACGTTAAATATAGTACAAAAAACAATATCACACATTGGATGGAGCTTTTTTTAGCGATGAGAAACCATGCCATTGCGAGAAACAGTTCGAGGACGAATTTCAATCCTATCGCGGTAAATGTGAACATTACTTCTTCCTTTGCTTCGCGATGCTGACCGCGCATGAAGATTAAAATAACTGCAGCGGCTATGGAAGCCATTGAAAATGAAAGGAGGAAGTATTCGCTGAATGTGAAATCGGTACTGCTGTTTTTTACAAGGATGGCTCCTGCAGTAAGGATAATCAGCAGGAGAACCAGGGTAAGGGCAAGGTATTTCAGCGTATCATTCATTACCTTATAAAATCCCTGATGGCAGTATAGATTGCAGCAAACACGCCAAGCAATGACAGTACTATAGTAAAGACTGGTGTTTTAAGCAGAAGGAGGTGATCGAGTTTCATACCGCCCCAGACGGTAATGAAGATTATCACACCCATCTGGATGCCAAGGCCGGAATAACGGGCAAAATTCCTGAGTCCGTTATTTTCCTGCTTTTTCTCCTGGTTTTTCTGGTCCTTTTGAATTGACGGATCCTCCATTTTCTTCTGAATCGGTCATATTGCAATTTCCTGTAAAACGTGCACCCGGTTCAATTGCAAGCTTCGATGTGACAATGTCTCCAAGTATTTTTGACGAGGCTTTAAGATTCAGAAGCTGTCCGACACTTATTTTACCCTCGATGACGCCGGATACTTCAGAGTTTTTGCAGATTACCTCTCCTTTGATTCTTCCTGTCGGACCAATTACAACCTTGCCTTTTGTGCTCAGGTTACCTGTAAGGGTTCCATCGATACGGATATCGCCGTTTGATTTTATATCGCCGGTAATATCGGTTCCGTTACTTATGAGGTTTATTGTAGGATTTTCTGTCTCATTGTACTTTGCCATGGCTGTCGGAGTTAAATCTTAGAAATAATAACTCACAAATATAAAAACTATTGCAGATAAAATGTACCTGCACGTTTTTTTGTTGAATCCGGTAAAGGGTGGAATTATTTCTGGTCGTAAGCCCAGCGGAGCCATATCGAACCCCAGGTGAATCCTCCTCCGAAAGCTGCAAGGATAAGATTGTCCCCTTTTTTCAGTTTTGGCTCAAACTCTGAAAGCACAAGTGGAATTGTTGCTGCAGTTGTATTCCCGTACTTTTCAATGTTTATCATAACCTTATCCGGAGAGATACCCATTCTCCTTCCCGTGGCATCGATTATCCTGAGGTTGGCCTGGTGAGGAACGAGCCATGCAACATCATCTGCTGTAAGGTTATTTTTCTCCATAATCTGGACTGCAACATCAGCCATATTGGTAACGGCAAATTTGAAAACTGCCTGTCCTTCCTGGTAAACATAATGTTCCCTTGCATCGACTGTTGCATGCGAAGCAGGTTTCACTGAGCCTCCGGCTTTGAGATGAAGGAATTTCCTGCCCGAACCATCAACATGGAAGATATGGTCCATAATGCCATACTCATCAGTAGTTGGTTCGAGAAGGACGGCTGCGGCAGCATCACCAAAAAGCGGGCATGTTGTACGGTCTGTATAGTCAGTTATAGATGACATTTTGTCGGCACCTACAACAATAACTTTCTTATATCTTCCTGATTCAACATAGGTTGCAGCTGTCTGCAGGGAAAACAGAAATCCCGAGCAGGCTGCTCCTAGGTCGAAGCTGAATGCGTTTTTTATCCCGGCTTTGTCACAGATAATGTTTGCCGTGGCGGGGAAAAGCATGTCGGGAGTGACTGTGGCGCAGACAAGGAGATCCACCTCGTCGGGTGAAGTGTTTGTCTTTTCAAGGAGTCCAAGGACGGCTTTGTAGCCAAGATCGGAAGTTCCGAGACCTTCTCCTTTAAGAATTCTTCTTTCCTTGATGCCCACCCTCTGCATTATCCACTCGTCGGAAGTATCGACGAGGGTAGACAGTTCATGGTTGGTTAATCTGTATTCAGGGACCCAGGCATTGATCCCGGTAACAGCAGCCCTCAGTTTTCCCATAATTGTTAAATAGCTTCTTTGATTCTCTGGGCGAGGTCAGCATGAACAACTGCCTTTGTCTGGAGAACCATATTCATTATAGCTTTTCGCTTCGATATTCCATGACCGATAACAACGTTTGCGTTTATCCCGATTACAGGCGTTCCGCCGATATTCTCGAAATCGAGCTGGTCGAAGAACGGATCGCTTATATTCTTGAGAGCGCAGACATGGTGGAATGCTTCGGTCTGTTTGAGTACTACATTTCCAACAAAGCCGTCGCAAACTATTACATCGGGCATCTTGTCGGAATAGAGGTGGTTACCCTCAATATTCCCTGTGAAATTGAGAGCAGGATTGTCTTTCATCAGCTCATAGGCTGACTTTATTGCAGGTGTTCCCTTAGTTTCCTCTTCACCGATGTTCAGAAGCCCTACAGTGGGATTGCTTATTTCGAGCACGTCCTGTGCAAAAATCCTTCCGAGTATGCCATACTGGAGAAGGACATCGGGTTTGGTATCGGGGTTAAGGCCAACATCGAGAATCACTGATGCCTTGCCTGATACAGAGGGTATCAGTGTGGCGAGTGCGGGGCGGAGAACACCAGGTATCACATTTACTGTATAACTGGCTCCGACGAGCATGGCGCCTGTATTGCCGGCGCTGCAAAATCCGTCGATCAGCCCGCTTTTAAGCATACCATATCCAACGGCAATGCTTGAATTCTTTTTCTGTGAGAATGCCTTGGCCGGATGGTCGCCCATCTCGATAACCTGTGTGGTATTTACTATTTCGAAACGGGAAGGATCAACAGACATACCCCTGAGTTTGTCGAGGATATGCTGTTCATTTCCGATAAGAACAAGTTTTTCATCCTTTCCAAGGTGTGAAAGCGAATCGGCAGCTCCCTCAATTACTGCATCGGGAGCAAAATCGCCGCCCATTACGTCGAGACCTATTCTCATCTCTTACCGTTTAGTTAAACGGATCTATGCTGAAACTTTTTTCTCTATAGCAGGTTTTCCCCTGTAATATCCGCATTCCGGACATACCCTGTGATACTGAACGGGAGATCCGCAGTTTGAGCAGGAAGCTGTTGTAGGAGCAGTTGCCTTGTAATGAGTTCTCCTCTTGTCTCTCCTGGTCTTCGAGTGTTTATGTTTCGGATGTGCCATTTCTCTTCTTATTTAATTTTTATTCATCAACTTTTTCAATTCATCCCACCTGGGGTCATTGTCTCCCGGCGCAGCATGCTCGTTCAGTTTCCTGATCATCTCGGGGTCGCAGGTGCTGTTGCCTTCCGCGTCATCGGGATGTATACGCTGAATCGGAAGCGAAAGCGAAATGAACTCATAAAGATACTGTATTAAATCGAGTTCATGTTCATCAGTCGGGATCGTAATCATTTCCGGATCTTCATCATCCCACTTGCTTCCAATCTTCACGAGAAGCCTGTTATCACTTTCAACCGGCTGCCTGTAAATCTCAAGGCACCTGTCGCAACCTGTTTCAACATATCCTGTGATATGAAACCTCAGGTCGAGATGCGTGGAGTGTTTGTCAAGCTCCACTATTGCCGTAAGATCCCCCTTTGAAATCTCTGAATCTTCAAACTGAGCAAAGAACGATTCCCCTATTTCAAAATTATAAGTGTGCCGACCATCCTTTAAACCGCTTAACGGTATAACATATAAACCGGCCATCATTTTAAAATTTTGGTCTGCAAAAATATAAATCCTTCGCCAATTAAAAAAATTATGAACAAAAAAGTAACACGACTTGCTTCAAAACGTCATTTACCGGCATTTACCCGCCGTTCGCCGAAAAGGACTCACCACACGCTATTGTTCAAACATATTTTTGCTGCAGGTAAAAACGAAAAGAAATGAGACGCAGAGAACATCATCCACGAGTAGGCATAGGACTTTTCTTCATTGTTCTTGGCCTGGCACTTCTGGCAGCAACAAACGACTTTTTTCACCTTGGAAGCTTTCATAACTATTTTACATGGCAGACCATACTGATCTTTGTTGGTGTACTGCTGCTCGTTAATCTGAATTTTACAGGAGGAATCCTGTGCATAGCAGGAGGAACATGGTTCCTTCTCGACCAGGTTTACTACGACCTGCCACAGTATGTAAAAACACTCTACTGGCCGGGTGTTATTATCCTGATTGGCCTGTCATTTATAGTTTCCTCGCTCATACGCAGGGGAAAAAAGGAGATTAATTAAATAAAAACAATAAATTTACCGCTATGGAAACTAATGATAACTACAGAGATGAGCGCCACCGGATGAGGGAGGAGCGCCGTAACCTGAAAAATGAAATGAGGGAGCACAGGCATCTTAACAGTAACAGGGGGATAATAGGTATAATACTTGTTCTCGCCGGACTGTTCCTTGTACTGAGGAACACCGGGATCTTCTCGGGCTTCATCGACAGCGTTATTTTCAGCTGGCCGATGCTTCTTGTTGTAATCGGTCTCGTTATTACAATAGGCTCTTCGGGAAGCAAGACTTCGGGGATCATAATAATGGCAGTAGGTGCATTTTTCCTTATCCCTATAATATTCAGCGAAACTTTCCACATGTATAACATGTTCTGGCCATCTATCTTTATAATTGTCGGTATCGTTTTCATCGTATCAAAGAAATCGGGATGGAACAGCGTGTCGGTGACCGAGGCGAGCGATGATTATATAGATTATGTAAATATCTTCAGCGGTGGTGAAAGGCAGATAGTGTCTGAAAACTTCAGGGGAGGAAAGGTAACCGCAGTTTTTGGCGGAAATGAGATCGACCTTACAAAGGCCAAACTCGCTCCAGGCATTAACGTACTTGAGGTTGCCTGCATCTTCGGCGGAACAACAATAATAGTTCCTGAAGACTGGAGTGTAAAAGTTGAGGTAACACCAGTACTCGGAGGCTTTGGCGACTCGAGGAGACTGACCCCGGGAAGAACAGTCGATACCACAAGGCAGCTTGTAATTAAAGGAGCCGTAGTATTCGGCGGTGGTGAAATAAAGAATTTTAAATAAACAAGAGATATGAAGCATCCTGTTCTTCAAGACAGGTTAAGGCTGATAGTATGGTGGCTGGTCTGGATGTTCCTAAGTCTGGGCCAGTCGCTGTTGTTTTTCTTTGTATACGGGAATTACACAAGAATACTGATCCCCGATTTTCTGATTTCCTATATCACTTATGCCAGTTTTTCGCTTTTCCTCTGGTACCCCCTGAGCTACTTTAACAGCTCCATTTCAAAAACACTGATCCTTATTGCAAACCTCCTAGTTACAGGAGCCATATCAGTTGTCTGCTGGTTCTTCGTTGCAAAGCTCCTGATCCCTGTAACCCTGGCTGATGACGGCCTTTTTGAAGGATACTGGGCAACCACAACAATATACAGGATAGTTATTCAGACCTTCCTTTTCGGGCTCGTTGTACTTACATATTACCTTATAGTAAGTGCAATAAATCTTGCTGAAAAGAAGACTCGCGAGGTCAGTCTTGAAGGACTTGTCCGCGACACCGAACTGAAGATGCTGAGGTCGCAGATCAACCCGCACTTCCTTTTCAACAGCCTCAACTCTGTAAGTTCACTTACAATAACAGACCCGGACAAGGCGAGAATGATGGTAATCAAGTTATCGGAGTTCATGCGATATGCTCTTTC
>JAXLTT010000017.1:0-73729 GCA_046329875.1 Bacteroidales bacterium | reverse complement strand
GTTCTGAACCGCAACACCCCGACTGAGATGATCAGTATGGAGACTTCAGTGAATACAGGTTTTTGACCTGCCTTCAGACTTGCTTCGGGACGTTAAACATCCACCTGATGCCGAACCTGTCGAGGCAGACACCCCAGTAACCCCAGAATTCATCGTGTGGAGCTACACATTCTTTAGATCCTTCTGAAAGGGCAGCGTAAAGCCTGTCGGCTTCTTCTTTTGTATCCGGCTCAAGATTTATTGTTGTGTTATTTCCGACAACGAGTTTGTGACCAAGACTTTCAAGCATATCGGTTGCCTGGATAATTGTTCCACCGAGTATAGGAAGAGCCACATTCATCACTTTGTTACCGTCCGATTCCGACAACGGGGGCATACCTTCCGGAGCCTTCATGTCTTTCATCCTGAATATGGGAGAAGAAAACTCTGTCCTGAATACTTTCCTGTAGAAATTAAATGCCTCCTCGGTATTACCCTGGAAATTAAGGTATATAGATACCTTTGCCATTTTGTTTATAAGTCGTTTATTAACTATTTATAGGTTAACGCCATGGCGGTGATTATGTTCATCATATAGAGATAATTTAACAAAACAGAAAGGGAGAAATAAACTATTATTTTTTTTAAGCTGTCTTTTCTCCCCGTTTTTTTGAAAATGACCTGGGTTGTATAAATATATACTGACTGGGTTATTTCCGGATATCAAAAGCCATCAGCACTTTTCCATGCCTCTGGTACAGTATGCCTTTGTTTATAACGGGGTGGGCAAAATGTGCTTCAGTCCCTTTTGTTATCCTGAAGGAACTGACTTTTGATATTTTCCCTTTATCACAGGACAGGAGCATCTCATCACCCTTCTGGTTATAATAATACAACATCCCATCAGCGGCAATTATCGCTCCGCTTCCTATCCTCAGGGAATCACTGAGCACACCTGTTTCAGCATTAATTGCCCTCAGGTCGGGTTTTACTGTTCCGCAGCCGTAGATATAGTTGCCGATCTTTACTATTCCTCCCATATAACTGTCGAAACCTTTGTTTTGCCAGACCTTTGATATTGTTGTACCATCTTCTGAAAGTTTAAACTTAAGCCCGCAGTTACCGTCACCTTCAGCATAATAAATAATCCCATTTTCATATAAAATAGTGTTTGCGTGGGTATCACCATATCCTGGTTTTCTATCCGCTGGCGGGAAGCTTGTCTGCTCGTCTGACCATAACAGCCTGCCTGTTTCAGCGTCCAACCCCATCATATGATAGGCTGAAAATGTCACGAGGATTTTTTTACCACCTCTTTCAATAATCAGCGGTGAATTATATCCTGACCTCTCCCCGAAACCCTTGTTCGACCAGATGAGTTTTCCTGTGAAGCGATCCAATGCAACCACGTTGAAATCCTTTCCTCCCGGGGTCCAGAAAACCTTGTTGTCGCTTATTGCAGGGGCTTCCGAATGGCCATGCAGTGGCATGATCCCATTAAAGTCCTTTTCAAAATCCTTTGACCAGATTATTTTATGGCTTTTAGTGTCAACACAGTAGAGGTTTCCAAGGCCCGTACCTATGTAGAGCAGATCGTCTACAATTGTTGGTGTCGATCTTGAACCACGGTTTGTTTTGATCCATTCCTTGCCAAGGCTTAACTGCCATTGCTTCTGACCTTTCAGGTTATAACAATAAAGAATCGATATTGTGTCTGTTTCACCTGTAATATAAAACTCTTTATCTGTAAACACAGGTGAGACATAGCCATTACCGATATTGTCTATTGACCAGAGTTCTTTTGGCCCCGATTCAGGCCAGGTTTTCATAAGGCCTGTTTCATTGTATATGCCTGCCCGGTCGGTTCCGCGCCATTCATATTTAGTCACGTTTTTTATCCCTATGGGAATAAGCACGATGAGGATCATCATTAAGCGGCTCATATTGCAGATATTTTTAAGTGTACTTGAATTGATTAATATTTGCCGGTAAATTCATGGTTCCGGCTTTTTCTGTCCGTAATAAAGATAATCTATTAAACAGATAAAAACAGCTGTGGTTAATCATATTGATAACTGCAGAATATTTCTCTTCTTACCTCACCGAAATGTGAGATTGTTTCAAGGTCATTGGCGTAAGAATCAGCCCCGGATGAATTTACCCTTATAACCATGCCAGGGCCTGCTGCCAATGCTGCCTTTAATCCTGTTTCAGAATCTTCAAATATCACTGTTCCGCGTTGTTCTGCATCCAGAAGACGCATTGCCGTTAGAAAGATCTCAGGATCGGGTTTGCTTTTAATGAGGCCGTTGTTAAATACAACCTTTGAATAATCAAACCATCGTGAAAGTTTAAGATGATCAAAATAAAAGGAGACATTCTCAATGCCTGATGCAGTGGCTATTGTGAATCTGACCCCGGAACTTTTTAGAAAATCCAGAAACTCTTCAACCCCCGGGGCAAGACCCAGGCCTGTTTCGAGCACCATATCCTGGTAGATACCTTCTTTTTCAACAATGTACCTGTTTTGCTTCCCGGTATCAAGATCCTGACCAAAAAGCATTTTCAGTATTTCCTGGTTATTCCTGCCATGTATCATACTGTCTTTGTCCTTGTCTGACATTCTTATATCATGTTTAACAAGAAACAGATCCCAGGCCCTGTTGTGAAGCTCCGTGTCCCAGAAAAGGGTCCCGTTGAAATCAAAGATTACGCAGTTGAAACTCATCTTAAATCTGTTAAGTCAGTAAATATCGCAATTGTAAACAAAGAATTACTAATCCGGCACCCGTGAAATGAGTACATTATTTAATTTAAACTTTAGCTCACCTCTAAAACCAAATGGATACTTTTGTTGTTGAATAACTTATAAAGTCAGTTATGAAAGTCATAATCACAGGTACAACAGGTATGGTGGGCGAGGGTGTTCTGTTCGAATGCCTTGGCAATCCTGAAATAACGGAAGTCCTCAGTGTAAGTCGTAAGCCTTCGGGAGCAGAGCATCCAAAGCTGAAAGAATATATTGTTCCTGATTTTCTTTCACTTAAGGAGAACGATGAAAAACTTAGGGGCTATGATGCCTGTTTTTTTTGTGCAGGGGTAAGCAGCCTTGGCATGAAGGAGGATGAATACAGGCGTATTACGTATGACACAACAATGAATTTCGCAAGGGCCACCGGACCCAATCCGGGGATGAGGTTCATATATGTAAGCGGTGGCGGAACAGACAGCAGTGAAAACGGGAAACTGATGTGGGCCAGGGTAAAGGGGAAGACGGAAAACGATCTTATGCGCAGGCTCTTGCCTTCCGTCCGGGTTATCTGAAAGAGGCTTTGAAGGATCTCCGTCAATTCGTAGCAGGCTGGGGTTCTTTGGTCGATAAATATGCCACCTTCCTTCTTTCCGGAACAGGTGAGCTTCCCGTTTTCGAGGTAAAAATCGGTAAATCCATAGGAAACAATAAGGGTTCTTATTACAGTCCTGGTAGTTGTATCCTCGTAGGCGACAACATCATAGAGTGCGTAATGACCTACAATCCCCTTGAGTGCACTTTCCCGTTCTCAAACTGATTTGTATCCTGTGAAGGATTTTCAAAATTATACAGTGGGGAATCAGGCCAGGGCAGGGGCCGTGAACAGGAATTCATGATTACCAAAAAAACAGAAATACAGGAAGGGAACATCTGTTCTTTTTGATTCATACCAATTATGTTTTGATGTGCCTCTTAATAAATCTATTTAAAAGTAAAATAAATTCCAAGCCTTGCACTTCTAAACTTTTGCCGGCCTTAGCCCGGGTCACAAGTGCTTAAATATTCCTTCAGTTATCTCAAGTCCTGCCTTTCGCACTGCACAAGGTAAGACAGATCTCGAGAAGAGAATACGGGCCTGTGGCTTCCCTTGAATACGAACAGCTATACGGGCTTATTCCCGCATCAATAATTTTCCCGTGGTTTCTAACAAAATTGCTGTTGAATTTGTTTAAATTACAGATTTAATGGACCATAGGCCTGGTATATTATGACGTATAAAACCAGGTGAAATCTCAGATCCTGCTTATGAAAGTACTTGTCACAGGTGCTACCGGTTATATCGGACAGAGACTGATTCCTGCCCTACTCGGAAAAGGGCATCATGTGGTTTGCTGTGTGCGCGATAAGGCCAGGATAGATACTCAAAAATATAAATCAGATTCATTGTCGGTTGTTGAATGTGATTTTTTAAAGCCCTCAACCCTGCAGAATATCCCTGCTGATATTGATGCTGCCTACTACCTCATTCATTCGATGTCTGTGTCAAAAGGGGATTTTGAGGAACTGGAAACTGAATCAGCAATACAGTTCAGGAACAGGATCCAGGAGACCAGGGCAAGACAGGTAATCTATCTTGGAGGGATACTGAATGATGAGAATCTTTCCAAACATCTTTCAAGCAGAAGGAATGTGGAAGAAATACTCATTACCGGGACCTATTCACTTACAGCCCTGCGGGCAGGTATAATAATCGGTTCAGGCAGTGCCTCTTTTGAAATAATCCGTGACCTTGTTGAGAAGCTTCCTGTAATGGTGGCACCAAAATGGCTTAACACACGCTCACAACCCATTTCGATAAGGAATGTGATTGATATTCTTGCCGGTGTATTGCTAAATGAAAAAACCTACAATAAGAATTTTGATATCGGCGGGCCTGATATCCTTACATATAAACAGATGCTGCTGGGTTATGCAAAAGTCAGGGGACTGCGACGACGTATTATCACAATACCAGTAATGACACCAAGACTATCTTCATACTGGTTATATTTCATCACTTCAACCTCATACAATCTTGCCCTTAACCTCGTCGACAGCATGAAGGTTGAAGTGATCTGCCGGGATAATAATCTGAAGGATATTCTTGGAATTGAACCTGTAGCATATGAAGATGCCATAAAGGAGGCCTTTGAAAAAGTTGAACTGAACCAGGTAGCCTCAAGCTGGAAGGATGCCCTTTCAACAAATAGCCTGAATTCAGGTTTGGCTCACTATGCAGAGGTTCCCGTTCACGGATGTTTTTTTGATTACAGGTTCATGCCTGTAAATGATGTTCCCCAGGCACTTGAAAGGATCTGGTCGATAGGGGGCTCAAACGGGTGGTATTATGGCAACTGGCTCTGGGAAATACGTGGCTTTATGGATAAACTTTTCGGTGGAGTGGGATTAAGGAGAGGAAGAAAAAACCAGGATGACATATCGCCTGGTGAAGCGCTTGATTTCTGGCGTGTTCTTATTGCAGATAAACCAGGAAGGAGACTGCTCCTTTATGCAGAGATGAAATTACCAGGCGAGGCATGACTGGAATTCAGAATAGATGAAAATAACGTACTCCACCAGACTGCGACCTTCAGGCCCCTGGGCTTATGGGGAAGGATCTACTGGTACAGTGTAATGCCATTTCACGTGTTTATTTTTAACGGATTGCTAAGGAAAATAGCCCGTTAACCTTGGTGAGTCCGATGAGCGTAGCGAATCAAAAAGAGCGAGGTGATCCCTTGTGTTCTTACACTCACTCTCAATCTCTTTGTCTAAATCAGGTAAATTGAATTCAACTTCATTATTCCCTGGATAATCCTCAGGTATAAGTTTTCTGTAAACTGGTTCCCGGACTTCATCTTTGATCCTTACAGCATGGCAATAATATTGTGCTAATTTACAGCACATTAAAGAAAATATGGGGCTGTCGATAAAGAAGAATGTAAATGAAATTTTTCTGAACAAATTTTCCTGTAATCTGTTTTCTAAATTAAGATCGAAATATAATTTTTTGTTATAAATAGTTGGATAAAATGTCAATTATTATGCAGAAAACCAGACAATTACCTATGCCAGACCATAAAACCCTTTAAAACTATTCAGCCAGACAGATCCTTTGAGAACAGGCCCTGAATTTCAAGGCTGTTAATGAACCCTTATCGGTTAATTAAAATGCAAAAACGATTTAAAAACAAGTACTTAACCTAAAACACTTAAACATGAAAACAATTCAACTCCGCAGAGCAGTAGTATTCCTGTTATTGATCATTCCGGCCATGGGTTGGTCTCAGAAATTATCCCTTGAAAAAACATACCAGATAACGGGACAGGCAAAAAGAGGTTATCTCGATGAAGTGAATTACGATCAGGCCACCGGGAACACAATACTTTCATTCGTAACCCGTGAAACATCAAATCTCACCGGGAGCAAATCAAAGGTTAAATACCAGATTTACCATTTCGATAAGGAATACAACTTTATTAAAATGGATGAGAAGGTTGATGTATATCATAACAAACGATACAAAGGCGACAACTACACCGTCATTGGCGTCTCGATGGAAAACAATCTTACCGGCACTTTCGTTCTTCGTAAGAAGCAAATTGACTATACATGGAACTGGTTTTTCGGAGGCTATAACAAGAAGGTAAAGTTGCTTGAAAAGGTTAAACCGAAAAATGATGCAGGTGCCAAATATTCCCTCCTGTCCAAATTCGAAAACGACGAAACAGGCGAGGTGATTGCCCTTGTCCGTCCAAAGGGTAAAAACGCAACTGAAAATGAGTTTTCGCTTATAAAGGTGAATAACGATCTGGAATTCACTGTAACGGAAACCCGGAAATTCGATCATCCCCAGGTTTTGGCGAACGGTATTCTCATTCCCCGGGTAGGTGATGTTACCGACGATGAAGGAGACGACAGTGAAGCTCCTGCGGAGGACAGCCCTGAAGCCACCGACGACCAGGGAAATATTGCATCAAACGACGCTGCCTTTATTTTCGCCCCATCCTCTGCAGGTGGAAAAACCTCGAATCCAAACATTTACACCTATTGGCGTGTAGATGCCACCGGCAAAATTCTCGAAAATATTCAACTGAATGCGAAAGCCAGTGTCTGGGATATTAACCAGGCTCTTACCACCGGGGAAAGTTTCTTCATAGGAGGTCCGTCAAATGAGGGTAAGTTTTATGACCAGACCATTTCAAAACCGGCTTTTGGTCCAGCTCCCGACCTTGAAAACATGAAATGGAAATCCTACCAACTTTGCAAGATCACCAATGGAAATGTTGAATACATCACTCTCACTAGCCTGGATGATTTTGAATCAAAACTGCAGGCACCCCCTTCCCAGAAAAAGTCGCCTTCTTACCGGGGTAAGAAGTTTCATTTCACCACCGCCACGACGTATCATGATGGATCGCTCCTTATTTGCGGACAGAATTACGACTGGAAAACAGTCAACAAGGTCAGGGTGAAAACCTATAAGGATGTAATCATGTTTTATTTCGATCCGAATGGAGAACTCAAAGCACAGTATGGCGTTCACAGAGAAGAAAACAATAAATATGCAAAATCCGGACCCGCCGAACAGGCTATTAATATCGGGAATGCGTCTATTTACTGGACGGTTTACGAGGTGGATGGGGTCAGGACCGAACAGGAGGGAAAATATAAAGCCGTGAAATCCCTGATTTATCCAAATGTGGCCCGGATTGACCCGGTTTCAGGAAAGATAAATGATTTTGTGCAGTTTGGCCTCGAAAACAATAAGCCTAAATATTACATGCACAATTCGTTTCCCATACTCCAGGTCGGCAACGATAATTCAATAGTGTATCTTGGGGTGGATAAGCCCGGCAAGGTTCTTTGGTTCGGGAAAGTTGTACTGGAATAAAACAGGGCTCTGTGTGAGTGTGAGTGTGAGAGTGAGAAAAAAGAGTGAAAGCACTCGCTCTCGCTCTCACTCTCGCTCTTTTTTATCCCCCGACCCCCTGATTATGAGCTTCTTATGAGGGTTTCCATAGATTTGTACAGATTTGTATCTGTTTGTACCAGTTTAAGTTGTTGCACAACAATTGTAAAAGATTCTAGGGATTTGTACCGATTTGGTGGAAATACTGGCACCAAAACTGGCACCTTAATCTTGGCACATAAAAGACACCTTCAATAGGAGCTTAGGGATGGACAATTAGAATTTTTATGTAACTTTCTTATTACTTATTGGGTTTGGTGTTTTTACTACTAAAACCCGAAAAATTTCATTTCCTTCATTGTAAAGACAGTGTGGAATATTCTTAGGACTGTCTATCAACATATCCTTAAATACTTTTTCTTTTTCATCACCGATTTCAACAATGCCTTCTCCCTCCAACACATAAAAAAATACATCAACTGGGGTTGTATGTTTCTTTAATCTTTCTCCTGGATTTAAGAGAATATGAATTACTTGTGCATGTTGGTTTTCATAAATTTTTTTTGCCTCCACACCATGTGGATTTTTGGATGTTTCCAATTCTTTATAAGATATTGTCTTCATTTTATGTACTATTTAAAATTTTAGTAATGTACCGATTTATCCAAATTAAGGTATTTTATTGCTAAGTCTTCAAGGATATTATGCAACTCCTCATGCCTGCCCTGACCGATGACATTTTCTTCATGATTTTCAAACCTCTCATACAGATCGTTTTGCTCTGAAACTGAAAGTTTGATATCAATGAGAGGAAATAATACAGTATTTTCTTTTTGGATGTGTGACCTCATCAGACTAATGTAATCATAGGAAGCCTTTACAAAAAGAAGTCTGTCAACCTGATTCTTCAAAATGCTGTTTTGCATCTGTTTAATGTAATTCCTTCCCCGGGTATGGTCGAATAACATCGCTCCAATCGGACCTCCTTCTTTTTTAATTCCTGCTTTTTCCAAAGCAGGGAATAAAAAAATCTCTTCTTTCCCGTGATGGCACTTATCTGCAAATTCTTTTAAGAATTCCAAAAAACTTTTGATGTCAGATTTATCGGCATCACCATTATTTTCAATCCGTTCACTCATTTTTTCTAGAATGTTCAGGGCATGCTGAATAGCTTTATGCTCATGTATCAGGTCTTCTATTGCTGTTTTCATATTACTTGTATTTATAGTTTGACAAATTCAAAATTGTGATTATACAAATCCATATTAATGTGTGATATATTAATTATGTGACTCATGGAGAACCTGGGCCTCTTCTTCACCTTCAGCGAACTTGAAGAATTGTACATAAGCCTCAATGTACTCTCTTCCTTCAGATACATTATTCACATCAAAATTCTTCAGGGACATTACTTTATTAAACCGCATTTCCAGTTCTGGCAGCATTTCTTTGGGAACAAGATCTTTAAGAGGAGACAGATTCCCTTTTTCAATTGATTTATCGGCAGCCAGAACCTTTTCATCTATCGGGGTTCCCGATGGTTTTACTCCTGTAAAAGGAACTCCTTCACCGCTTCTGTGAAGTCTCACTACTGTTTCGAAGAAATATTTATCTGCAAGATTCTGGGCGTCGGCGCTTAATTTTCTTACTTTCATCGTAAGGGAGAAGACCTCCTTTATTTCGTTCTCATTCTCTGGTTGTACCCATTTAAGGACATAATTCACATTGTTTGTGTTAAGTGCGATCTTTGCATCTTTAATTAACGGGCCATCCATTGTATCGCAATGGGCAAAAGAGACATTTGTTGAAAAAATCAATATTAAAAGAATAAACGAAGGTGCTAGAAGCCTCTGTAATGAAGCCCTTCTGTTCTGATTACTTTTTAAGTTGTCAGTAGCAACTTTCTTTTCATTTGTTTTCATATCATAAAATTTAAATTAGTAATAAAGAATCTGATTAAATTGAATTCGATTCAAAATTACATCATGGTAAAAGGGGAATCGTCCAGAGTTATAAGACAGGACTTGAAAATCCTGATTAACAGGACCTGTTTTATAAAATGAGACGGATTGAGTTCAGGAGCAATAGTTGTAAACTACTGATTACAAGGTTTTTTTAAACTGAGACGGGGTAAGTCCTGTTTTTTGTTTAAAAATCCTGTTGAATGCCGACTTCGAGTTAAAACCACATTCCAGTGCAATTCCTAATAATGAAAAATTGCTGTAATTGGGATTGGATGTTCTTTCTTTAAATTCTTCAACACGATATCCGTTAATGAAATCAAAAAAATTAAGTTCGAGTTTTTCGTTTATCACCTGTGAAAGAAAATGACTTGAAATTCCAAGTTCACCAGCTAATTGTGAAAGGGTCAGTTCTGGATTTAAATATGGTTTTGATGACTTCATATATTTTGAAAGTTTTTCAGCATATTGTTTCGCTTCAGATTCCGTAAGTCTGGAACCGGCATATTTTGTCATAGGTTTGGAACTTACTCTGGACTCCTCAATAACATCATTAGAGAAGATTACCTTTTGTTTCAATCCAAAATAGCCAATCAGAATTACAAAAGCAGATAATGACAGGAATAATCCATCTGTACAGAAAACCATCGAAAACATCTTGAAAACATGATGGATCATTGTAACACTTACCAGGATAGTCCAAATTATACCAAAAAGAAGAACAAGCCACCTGAGCCATTTTAAATCAATATCTGTCGAATACGAATAATTATTAAAAATCTTAATATCAAGTTTTCTGAAGAGTCTGATTGTCAGGATAAAATAAATTGTACCTGATAGGGCGGTCAGGATAAGAAAGAAAAGGAATACTAAAGGAGGATTGAATTCCCCTGACAGTCTTTCGATATTTAACTTTTCTGAGGCGACAGTTTGAAACGAACTGACAAGGATATATAAATTGAAAATAATAAATGGGAGCAAGTGGGATAATTGTTTCCAGGTAAACCGCTGGTTACTGGAGGCAAGGGTCTGAACATAGAAATACAAGAACGGCCCGTGCAGCATAAACAGAGAGATCAGGCTGATGGATAGTAATTTATAATGCGTAAATAATTCGTGAGAATAAAAAGCATAAATGCCAATAAAAAACCCCAGGTATGTTAACCAGCAGATCAAAATTTTATCATGCAGCGATCTGGGTCTTTTCTGCAACAAAAAGACAATAAACAATAGTGCGTTAAAAACAGCAATCAGGAAGATGTACTTCATAGGTACAAAGGTACAATCTTTAAGAAATTATTCAGGAAGGGATGATTATGGGGATTTAAACAGATTTGTATCTGTTTGTACCAGTTAATTTTGTAACATTTCTTCCTTTGAGTTGTTAACCGAATCCTGGCAATGGATAACTTGAGTCCTCCTTCTCCGTCAGTTGGCGGATTCGGAGGACACAGTGTGAGAGTGAGAGTGAGAAAAAAAGAGTGAAAGCACTCGCTCTCGCTCACGCTCTCACTCTTTTTTTGTGGGCCCAGAGGGTCACGATCCCCCGACCCCCTGATTATGAGTCAGGTGCTCTAACCAGCTGAGCTATGGGCCCTGATTACTTGTCCTCCGTAGCCTTGGCGAAGGAGGAAAATCGGACTGCAATATTAAATATAAGTTGCTTAAAATCCAAAAACAGGTAAAAGAATCACACGATTTGCTTCAAATGCCCATCAGTCCTTCCTCAGGTACTGCATAAGAACACCTACCGCCTCGTCCATATCGTGACCGAAGGTAAGGATCCCGGCCCTGTCGCCCGACATTATTATGATCCTCTTCTCAAAAACATCAGAGTCCCTGAAGAGCCTCAGTATGTCCTTTGCAAGCCCTGGCGTACCGTAATCCATTGAAGGATTTGTGGTGGGAACCTTGTAGATAAGCTCGTTCCATAGTTCAATGCTGTGAACATGAACAACTGCATTGGCTCCGGGGTCCGATAAATAGATAGCGGCATGTGTCAGGGATTCAGATGAGGCCTTCAATGGTCCCACACACTGAACAGCATTATCGTCGATATTGAACGAGTTGACTTTCACATAATGCCCGGGCTCAAGCTCTGGTATCTCTCCTGTGGCCGAACCGGTTATGATGAACTGGTTTCCTCCGCCTGTCCTGATACTAATATTCCCGAACCCGACACCGTTCTCATAAGCACCTATGAGATCCATGTTGAATAATACTTCGCGCCAGTAGTTTATTGTTTCAAACTGCTCGTCCGGGATTACTGGTCCCGACTGGCTCCAGTGACAGTTAAATTTAACTACCCCTTCCATAATTATGTTGAAGTTTATCAGCGAACAATGTTAATATTTCTTTTTCAGAAGCCATGCAAATGCCTCTTTCGGTTATGAGTCCCGAGATCAACCTTGCTGGTGTGATATCAAATCCAAAATTAACAGCTTTGGTATTATAAGGGCAAATCCTGACAGATATTATTTTTCCATCCTTAATTCCCTCAATTTCAGTAAGCTCCTCAGGACTTCTCTCCTCTACCGGGATCTCTCTCATACCATCGCTGATAGCAAAATCGATTGAAGAAGAAGGAACAGCAACATAAAATGGGGTATTGTTGTCCTTTGCAGCCAGTGCTTTAAGGTAGGTCCCGATCTTGTTTGCAGTATCTCCGTTTAAAGATGTCCGGTCACTCCCTGTGATTACGATGTCAACCATCCCTCTCTGCATCAGATGGCCGCCTGTGTTATCAGCTACGAGTGTGTGCGGGATATTTTCGTTAGCGAGTTCATAAGCAGTGAGCCTGGCACCCTGGTTCCTGGGCCTTGTCTCATCAACCCATACATGCACTTTGATTCCCCTGTCCCTTGCCAGGTATATTGGAGCGGTGGCAGTTCCAATATCAATGCATGCCAGCCAGCCGGCATTGCAGTGCGTCAGGATGTTCACGGTATCTCCGCCTTTCCTCCGGCTGATCTCTTCTAAAAGCGCTACACCATGCTCTCCTATCGACCTGCAGCTGCTGATCTCTGTTTCACAGATTTCAAGGGCCGTTTTAAGGGCGGCCAGCCTTATCTCGTCCCTCCCGTTTATGCCGCGAAGAGCATTTAATGACCTGTTTACAGCCCATGCCAGGTTGACGGCAGTTGGCCTGCATGAGATTAGATACCTGCCGGTGTCCTCGAGATACTTATGCCAGTCCCCATTCATACTAAAGGTGGCAAGATAAATGCCAAACGCAGCTGTAGCACCAATAACAGGGGCTCCGCGAACCGTCATATCATGTATCGCATTGTAAACCTGCTCTGCTGATATCAGCTCCTTTGTCTCGAATGCAAAAGGAAGTTTTTTCTGATCAATTACCTTTACGCTTGCCGGCTCAGATTCTTCCCACCAGATGGCCCTGTAATTTTTACCGTCTATCCTCATATCGCTCTATTCCTCTCAAAAGTATGAAAATAATACATATACAAATTTGTCAGGATTTCATTTTAGAATAATCGACCAATACATTCTAAAACGGGCTTCTTCAAAATTTGTCGTATATTTGCATAATTGAAAATATTCGCCCGAAAAATCATTCATATATGGTTAATAAAGACGAGTTTAGAAGGAAGATAATAATAACTGCAGGTCAGATTTTCAGCAGGTATGGCTTCAGGAAGACTACCATGGATGAGATAGCCAGCGCCCTGAAAATGGGGAAAAGTTCGATTTATTATTATTTCAGCAGCAAGGAAGAAATATTTGAAGCAGTAGTGCTTTATGAGGCCAATATCCTTAGAAATGAGCTTACTAAGGCTATAAAATCCGTAGAGTCGCCGATAGGGAAGATGGAAAACTACGTTTTCGTGAGGATGAAAGCGTTCGAAAAACTCTCAAATTATTACAATGCCATTTTCGACAAGAATCTTGATCATTTTGAATTCATAGAAAAAATAAGGGAGAAATACGACCTTGAGGAGATTGCAATCCTCAGGCTCATACTATATGACGGAGTGAGGAAGAAGGTATTCAACGTTGAGAACAGCGAATACACCGCCATGGCTATCCAGACAACACTTAAAGGGCTTGAAGTGCCACTGTTCTGGCAGAAACGTGAAGTTCAGATAGACAAGAGGATGAAGGCAATTCTCGACGTCCTCTTCTATGGAATAGTGCTGAAGTAGCTTATTTCAGGGGAGCCACACCCGGCTTCCTGATTTTCAGGCTCAGCCATATCCCCAAAAATCCCAGCAATATAAATGGAATGCTGAGAGACTGTCCCATGTTAAGAACCAGTTTGGATTCAAAGGGAACCTGTACCTCTTTTACAAATTCTATAAGGAACCTTGAACTGAAAACAAGCACAAGGAAAATACTTATTAGAAGGCCCTGGTAAACATTTCCTTTCTTTCTCCAGTACATCCAGCGAAGCAGTATGAAAATAAGGAGGTAGGCAAGGCCCTCATATATCTGAGTCGGGTGCTTGGGAACATCCTCATGGTTGCGGAGAAATACAAACCCCCATGGCAGGGAGGTCTCCACACCATAAATCTCAGAATTCATAAGGTTGCCCATTCTAATAAGGAAACCAGATAATGCAACAACAATTGCTATCCTGTCGAGTGTCCAGAAATAGCCTCTTTTCTCATAATATCTGAAAAGCCCGAGGGCAACCAGTATCCCTATTCCTGCTCCATGGCTTGCCAGACCTCCGTGCCATACAGCAAGTATCTCGAGGGGATGACTCAGGTAGAACTGCGGTTCGTAGAAGAAGCAATGTCCCAGACGGGCGCCAACCACGGTTCCTATTGCCATGTAGATCGTGAGCCTGTCAAGAACTTCATCTTTTAGTCCCTCATTCCTCATCATTTTTCTCATAATGAAATATCCGAAAAGGAATGATGAAGCAAAAAGGACACCATACCACCTGATTGCAAAACTGCCTATCCTGAATATCTCAGGATCGGGGTTCCATGGAATAATAAGGAAATGCATATGCAGAATTTTAAATCCTTCAAAGGTAGAAAATTATTACTTCCACAACGCAGGCAGCCTTAAAATGTGACTGCCTGTCGGTATGCCTGAGGAGTATTATAAAATTTGGTGTAAGTTTGTAGCTGAAGCGAGTTCACAGATGAAGAGCAGATTATTCAGATGTCTTTTGTTTTTAATCCTTGTTTCGGCCGGCGCAGGTTGTGCAAAACAATCCATGCCTTCAGGCGGACCAAGGGATGTGGAACCGCCAGTTGTTCTGAAAAGCGAACCTGCCGCCGGGTCCACAATGTTCAGTAAGGACAAGGTTGAAATAACCTTCGATGAATATTTTACACTTGACAGGGTAAATGAGAAATTTCTGGTCTCACCGCCGATGGGCCTGAAGCCCAAAATAAGTACAAAAAATAAAACCCTTTTGATTGAATTCAAGGAAAAGTTAAAGGACTCTACAACCTATGCACTTAATTTCCAGGATATAATCAGGGATCTTAATGAGGGTAATCCTATACCAAATTTCCAGTTTGTTTTTTCAACAGGTAAAGTTCTTGATTCTCTTTCTGTAACGGGGAACGTCGTTGGTGCGTTCAACCTGGAAGCATTGAAAAATGTACTGGTTGTACTGTATTCAAGCAGGGAGGATTCAGCACCAAGGAAGATGCTTCCCGATTACGTCACTCTTGCCGATCCCAATGGCTATTTCAGGATAAACAACGTTAAGGCGGGCATTTATAAACTATATGCCCTCGCCGACAGTAACAGTAATAACAGGTACGATCCGAAGGATGAGTCCTTCGCATTTCTTGATTCACTTGTTACAGTGAATTCCGAAAGAAACTATATCCCGCTTGAGCCAGTAGTAAAAGATACTCTTCCTAAAGTCAAGCCCAAAAAACTTACAAGGTCCGGTAGCGAAGAGGATACAACCGGCACCGCAAAACGGCAAAAAGCTTACCCTTTCTTTTACGGCGAGCATAAACTTTACATGTTCCCGGGAGAAAAGAAGAACAGGTATCTTGCGTCAACCGACAGGAAATTCCCTTACCAGCTCAGGTACTGTTTTTCTTTACCCACGGATACCTTTAAAGTTAACTTCAGCATAATTGATTCACTTCCTTCAAACTATCTTGTAGAAAAAAATCAGAGAGGTGATACAATGCTTATCTGGCTGCGCGACAGCTCCCTGTACAGGAGGAATACAATTAAAACTCTTATTTCGTATCCTTATACCGATTCCACAGGAAAGGTTATTACACGCACCGACTCCATCTCAATGCGGTTTACCTTTCCAAGACAAACAAAGAAGAGTACACCACCTGCTCTTAAAAGCTATTTCAATATCGCCAGTGGGGGTATCAGACCTGGTGAGAAGATGTTCTTCTCTTCTCCCACACCTCTTGATAAGCCCGATACGTCCAAAATCGCTTTCTATGAGCTTGAAGAGTCGGATAAAGGGAAGGAAACAGGGAGAAAAAGATTTCCATATTCACTTACTTTAGATTCAGTTTCAGGAAGAAAAGTAACATTCACTGCTAATTTGAAGGAAGGGAGCAAGTACCTTCTCATCACGAACAAGGGCAGCTTCAGGGACATTTACGGATTTTTGTCTGATTCTTCCGGCTGCAAAATGTCAGTCAGATTGCCTAATTCATTCGGCCACCTTACAATGGATATCAGGAATGGCAGCGGGCAAATGATAGTTCAGCTGCTCGACAGTAAAGAAAGAATAATTACTCAGAAATTTATAAATAAAAGCGGGCTGGCAGATTTCCCTCTTCTTGAGCGGGGGAAGTACAGATGCAGGGTGATTTACGATACCAACGGGGACGGAAAATGGACCTCCGGATCGTATGAAAACAAACGGCAGCCTGAAGCTGTTTCATATTTCCACCAGGAAATTGAAGTAAAGACCGACTGGGAGATTATCGAGGAATGGGATGTGAGCCAGCAGCACCAGAAAGAAGAGATGCTCAGGGATAAGAAGATCATGACCAGATAGATTTACAGGAAAGGTGGTTCGTTTTATTCTGAACTACTCGTTATCTGAAATTAGTTTTTTACATTTGTTACCCCGGCTCCCTGTTTAAAGGGGATTGAGAATTCAGGCTGACCGGCATTAGTTGTTACCTTACGTTAGTTCAATCGATGCAATTATAAAAAATATTAACACTTTTGGTTCTTTGAGTTCAGAACAAAGTAAAAATCAAAAAACAAAATAACCCAAACAATATGGAAAATCTAAAAGGAAATGCAATAATCGGACAGTCGGGCGGACCGACCTCGGTTATTAATTCAAGCCTGGCAGGTGTTGTTGAAGCCAGCATGAAAACAAAAAATATCGAAGCTGTTTATGGGATGCACTGGGGCATTGAAGGCTTCATGCAGGAGAAGATCTTCAACCTTACAAAACAGCCGGAAGCAGTTATAAAAGGTCTGCGTAAAACGCCCTCATCTGCACTCGGCTCATCACGTCATAAGCTGAAGGATAATGAACTGGAAACAGTACTGAAAGTGCTTAAGAAATACAACATCAGGTACTTTTTCATGATAGGCGGAAATGATACAATGGATACAATTCACAGGGTTGAAGCCTATTGCCGTGACAAGAAATATGAACTCAGGGGTATAGGAATACCAAAAACTGTTGACAACGACCTTTTTGGAACCGATCATACTCCGGGCTTCCCTTCAGCTGCAAGGTCAAATATTCTTAACGTGATGCAGGCCGGGATGCTTGCCCGCGACATGCAGAAAGTTGACCAGTATGTGATCTACCAGACTATTGGCAGGGACGCCGGATGGCTGGCTGCCGCAACAGCAATGGCAAGGAAGAATGAAGACGATGCACCTCACCTTATTTATGCACCTGAATTTGTTTTTGACCAGGGCAAATTCCTCGCCGATGTTGAGAAATGTATAAAGAAATACGGTTGGGTATCAGTTGTATGCGGTGAAGGGCTTAAGTATGCTGACGGAACACCTGTAAGCGCTTCGACAACAAAAGACAAGTTCAACAATACAGAGTTTGGCGCAATGGGCGGGGCCAGTGTAGGGCTGAACCTTCATAAGATGATAAGCGGGGAATTTGGCTACAGGGGCGAATTCCAGATAACCGAATCACTTATAATGAGCGACTACGTAAGGGCAGTAAAACGCGACCTCGATGAGGCTTACCAGTGCGGGAAAGAAGCAGTTAAACTTGCATCATCGGGCATTACTGGTTTCATGGTATCCATAAAAAGGATATCGAACGATCCTTACAAAGTAAAGTTCGACAAGGTTCCCCTTAAGGATGTTGCAATTGCAGCCAAACCGATGCCTAAGGATTTCTTCAACAAAGAAGGCAATTTCGTTTCGAAGAAGTTCTACGACTATATGACACCGCTTGCCGGTGATCTTCCCGATTTTGTAAGACTTGAAAAGATTTTTGTAAAGAAATAGCATAAACAGGATCATCCTATGAAAGAATTCAATAAGACAGTACTTTCAATAAATGCTCATCCCGATGACGCTGAAGCCTGGAATGCAGGGACACTCAAACTGCTGAAGGACAAGGGTTATAAAATTGTGATAGCCACAATGACCGGGGGTGATCTTGGCGGTTGCAACATGACAATGGAGGAGACTGCCAGGGTAAGATACGAGGAAGCCAAAAAAGCAGCAGCTGTTCTCGATGCCGAGTATTATTCACTTGGAGCAACAGACGGGTTCCTGTATGATACAAAAGAGATGAGGCTTAAAACAATAGCCCTTATAAGGAAGGTGAATGCCGGGATCATTTTCACACACCTTCCTGTAGATTATCATTCAGATCACCGTACAACAGCTCTTATAGTTGAAGCTGCCGCAATGGTTTCATCATTGCATACAGTGCCTGTTGAGGAAAAGCCGGTTGAAATAACACCCCTGCTTTACCATTCCTCGCCTCTCACACTTTCTGACCCACTTGGATCAGAAATCACACCGCCACATTTCTTTGTGAATGTCACGAGCGTTATTGAGACAAAGAGGAAAATGCTTGAATACCATATTTCCCAGATCGACCTGATGAAACATATGCACAAGATGGACGACTTCTTCGGCTATGTACTGCAGGGAAACCGGAACTATGGAGCTATGGCAGGTGTGGACTATGCAGAGGTCTACTGGCAGCATCTGGGTGGCGGGTTCCAGAAAGAGCCCCAGGTACAGAGGGATTTAGCAGAATTTATAGTTAAAGGCAAAGTATAATATTAATTTAGTAAACCCCTTCCCAGCCTTCCCCCAAGGGGGAAGGAGAAATGAAATAATTGCCCCCCCCTGGGGGGAAATAAAAAGGGGGTAAAAAACAATAGAAATCATTTTCAAAAAGCAATATCATGAATACAACAGATCAGAAATACAACAGGTTTGCCCTTGTAAGGGAAATGATGGAAACTCCTGCAATAGTCAGGGCTTTCAAACATGAAGATGTGGTACATTTTGCAAAGAAGATAAAGGCAAAAAAAGGACTCCTTATGACAGGTGAAGGAAGCAGCAGGATCTTCCCTGCAAAGAGAACCATCTCTGCCCTTCATAAAACAGGGAATTCATTTCCTGTGATAACAGAAGGTTCCACCCAGGCCTGCGAATATCCTTTAAGCGACTTTGCAGTATTTGCAGCTTCAAACTCAGGCCAGACCAAAGAGGTTATTAGGCTTGTCTCAACCCTTAAGAAAAGGAACCATGATGCAATATTCGGACTCACTGCAAATCACAATACAAAACTGCAGGAACTGGTTCACGACACACATATCCTATCTTGCGGCAAGGAAGATGCAGTTGCAGCAACAAAGTCAGTTATAGAACAGGGTCTCTTTTATGATTCACTTATGAGGGCAGTTACAGGCCAGGAGATGAACGGCCTGAAAGATGCCGGTGATAAAATTGAACAGGCTCTTACACTTCAGATTGATCCGGCAATTATCGACAGGATCAAAAAAGCTGACGTTATATATTTTGCCGGAAGGAACAATGGTGTTGCCGAAGAACTCGCGCTTAAAACAAATGAGATTACAAGGAAGAAATCCGCTTACCTCGAAGGAACCTTTGCTGTTCATGGAATCGAGGAGGTAATGGATAAAAATGAGGTTGTAATCTGGATTGAGCCATTCCCTGAAGAAGTTGAGAAATTCAATGAATGCCTTGTAAAAGGTGTAGGGATGGACGTGATTGCTGTGTCGTGCACAAATACTATATTCCCGCAGGTTCATATTCCTTACGGCGGACTTTACAGCGAATATGTTCAGCTTGCAGCAGGATGGAATCTTCTTGTTGAGACAGGTATTGCTCTCGGTATAGACCTTGACAAGCCCGTACGTGCAAGGAAGGTTGGAAATGAGTTTATAGGCAGCTAGGGTATTTCATACCTGCCGGTTTCATTTCCTTTGACATTTTATTGATACATTTGTAAATGTTTCGTATACATTTATAATAATACTATTCACTCTGATGGAAAGAAAAAAGGTAGTAGCGGGTGTTGATATCGGTGGCACAAATACAGTTTTAGGCTTTGTAGACAGGGAAGGAAATATTCTTGTTGAGGACCGGATCAAAACAAACCACTACCCTGATTTCAGTGACTTTGTTTCTGCTCTTTTCAGTAAGATAAGTGAGGTATACAGTAAGGTCGAAAACGAAGCCGAGCTGATCGGGATCGGAATCGGCGCCCCGATGGGCAATATCAATAAAGGTACGATTGAGTATCCGGCCGACCTGCCCTGGAAGGGCATAATGAATCTTTCGGGTGAGCTGGCGAAGTTCACCGCTCTTCCTGTTGTTGTTACAAATGATGCAAATGCAGCTGCTGTCGGAGAAATGATATATGGCGGAGCCAGGGGGATGAAAAACTTTGTTGTAATCACCCTCGGAACCGGACTTGGCAGCGGCTTTGTTGTTGATGGTAAGCTGGTTTATGGTCACGATGGTTTTGCCGGAGAAATCGGGCATACATCAATCCGGCCGGGTGAATCGAACCGCGATTGCGGTTGCGGAAAAAAGGGATGTATTGAAACCTACGCTTCAGCAACAGGGCTCAAACGCACCCTGCTGAAAGTTATGGCCGACAGTATCGAGCCAAGTCCTCTCAGGAAGCTCAGTTTTGATGAACTGGATGCAAAGATCATCCATGATGCTGCGCTCCAGGGTGACAAGATTGCAATAAACGCCTTTGAACACACAGGAATGATGCTCGGGTTTAAACTGGCCGATGTTGTGGCCCATACAAATCCCGAAGCAATCTTCCTTTTTGGTGGCCTTACCCTTGCCAAAGACCTGATATTTGAACCAACCAAGAAGTACATGGAGCAAAACCTTCTGAGTATTTACAGGGGGAAGGTTAAATTGCTCGAATCAAATCTAAGCACTCAGAATGCTGCTGTTCTTGGGGCCAGTTCACTTATCTGGTCAGTCAGGGAATATCAGGATTAAAAAATGAATAATAACACAGGGGTTGCCAATTTCGAAAGTATCCTCAGCTACATTCTGGGGGTTGTATTTATTTTAATTGTCTTTTCAATTGCATATGCCTATCTCAAGCCTCACCAGCTTCATAAGAGAAGGCCTGTTTCAACGCTTCTGCTGAAAGGAAGTTACCTGTTGTACCTTCTTATTCTGCTTGTTATCGTTTACCTGTCAACACTGGTGAGAGGCGGGCTTGAAAAAGTCTTCCCCGGGGTGGAGTTTTTCGCTTTCCTGGTAGTCCTGTTTGTGCCAACAATTGGGATCTTTGCACGGAAACTCGGACAATTCAGCAAGCGCAGGGAAAACTATAATTATTTCTTCACTCTTATAAATGCTATTTGTATACTGGGCCTGCTGCTGATGTACCTTGTGTAGACCAGGTGGCAGCCTGTGTATTTTAAACTCGTATTAAGGGAAAATTAAAATCAAGGGTATGATTAAGGAACGTCTGATCAGGTACATAGAACAGAGCATCAAATTTAACTGGGACATTGAAGCTCTTTCAAACTACAGGGAACCGGGTTATACTTACAAACAGATTGCCGAAAAGATCATAAAGATTCATATTTTCTATCGCGATGCAGGCCTGTGTGAAGGAGATAAGGTGGCAATGATAGGAAGAAACTCGGCAAACTGGTGCATTGTTTACCTTGCCACGGTATCGTACGGTGCTGTTATTGTTCCAATACTCCCCGATTTCAAGTCGGAAGATCTGACAAACATTATAAAACATTCAGATTCGAAACTGCTTTATGTTGATGATAAGATATGGGAGTCCCTCAACATCGACAGGATAAAAGAAATAGGCTCAGTTGTATCTCTTGATTCCTTCAGTCTTATAACAACACGCGATGCTTCGATGAAGGATCTTTATCTTTCAGTCGACAAAAGATTTTCTGAAAAGTATACCGAACTTAAGCCGGAGCACATCAGTTTTTCAGAGATATCAAACGACAAGCTTGCAGTTATCAGCTATACCTCCGGTACAACAGGATTTTCAAAAGGTGTAATGCTCTCTCATAACAGCCTTGCCGCCAATGTGCGATTCGCTCAGAACAACATGCCACTTAAACCAGGCGATCCGGTTGTCTCATTCCTGCCGCTTGCCCATACTTATGGCTGTGCCTTTGAATTCCTTTTCCCTTTCACATACGGATGTCATATTACAATTCTTACAAAGACACCTTCGCCTCAGATAGTCCTTGCTGCCTTCGGCGAGATAAAACCAAGGCTCATACTTTCTGTTCCACTTGTAATAGAGAAGATTTATAAGAAGCAGATACTTCCTGCAATTAACAAGCCCGCCATGAAGATACTCCTGGCAATACCGGGTGTGAACCAGTTGCTCTTCAGCAAGATCAGGAGCAAACTAAATGATTCATTCGGCGGCCGGTTCATGGAAATAGTAATAGGCGGGGCAGCTTTTAATGCAGATACCGAGAAGTTTTTCCGTAAGATCGGGCTGAAGTTCACAGTTGGATACGGTATGACGGAATGCGGACCCCTTATCAGTTATGCTTCATGGAATACAACAAAACTAGGGGCATCAGGCAGGGCCGTTGATACACTTGAGGTAAGGATCGATTCAGCAGACCAGGAAAACCAGGTTGGTGAGATAATCCTCAGGGGTGAAAATGTTATGCTGGGGTATTATAAGAATGAAGAAGCAACGAAAGCTGTAATCGACAATGACGGCTGGCTACATACAGGCGACCTCGGGGTAATAGACAAAGAGGGGAACATTTACATAAAAGGCAGAAGCAAGAGCATGATCCTTGGCCCGTCTGGGAAAAACATATACCCTGAAGAGATCGAGTCGCTCTTCAATAATGAGAAATTCGTTACAGAGTCCCTTGTAATATCAGAGGATAACAAGATGATAGCCCTGATATTCCCTGATTACGAACAGATTAAAAACGCCAACCTGAGTGAAGAACAGGTTCTCTCAGTTCTCGATGAAACAAGAAAATCTGTTAATGAAAAGTTACCCGACTACATGGCAGTCAGTAAAGTAAGGATACACCCGGAAGAGTTTGCCAAGACACCAAAAAGGAGTATTAAACGCTACCTATATACAAAGGAGTAATATGAATCTTTACGTTGTTATTGTTGCAGGGGGAAGCGGGAAGCGAATGGGTATGGAGACACCCAAGCAGTTCCTGGAACTGGCAGGAAAGCCTGTGCTGATGCATACAATCGAACGGTTCTACAGGTTTGACAATTCAATTGAGATAATTACTGTGCTTCCCGAGAACCAGTTAAGATTCTGGTTAGACCTGAAGAAGAAATATTCATTCGATATACCCCATACCCTTGTTAAAGGAGGGACACACAGGTTCAATTCAGTAAAGCACGGCCTTGAGTTTGTCAGCACACCCGGGCTTGTTGCAATACACGACGGTGTAAGGCCCCTTGTGCACCCCGATACAATAAAAAGATGTTTCGAGACAGCCAGGGAACTAGGCAATGCAATACCAGTAGTGAGCCCGGCAGATTCACTAAGGCTGATAGAGGACCATTCAAATGAACCAATAAACCGGATGAATGTAAAACAGGTGCAGACACCGCAGGTCTTTGATGCCGCGCTCCTGAAAAAGGCTTACAGCCAGCCTTATGATGTCTCTTTCACTGACGACGCGACTGTTGTGGAGAAAACAGGTGCCAGGATAAACCTTGTAGACGGTAACAGGGAGAATATAAAGATTACAAACCCTGAAGACCTGTTTATCGCACAGACCCTTCTGCCTTTTATTTCCTGACCCTTATCGTTCTTATCGCCCAGGCCGGGAGTACTGTTCCGTTGACAAATCCTGAAACAGGTTTCCCGTCAAAATCGCTGAAGAAGACCTCTGATGGTTTCTTATTCCATTCAATATCCAGGTCAGCAGGGCCTCCTGCCGTATTAAACAGGTTAACAAGGTAGCCATCCTGTTGAGCAACAAGAGAGATTACAACAATGCCGTTGTCTTTTATTGTAAAAGGAGCCTTAATCTCATTTTTCTTTTCACCTGCAGCCACAACTAACAGTGGTTCGCTCTCCTGGGCGGCCAGTTTTTCCGCATCAGACGGAACATACATCCCGTGGGGATGAATTGTATACCTGAAAGTTACTTTCCCGTCCTGGCTGGCTTTGTAATTGGTTCCCCAGTAATTATTCATGTTATATGAAAAGATAGTCTGCGAAGGTTTTATCTCTGATAGCCATCCGTATGCGTTTGCATCTGTGGCTATATCTCCTATCTGTATAAGCGGGGCATCGCAGCTAATCCATGTAACTCCGTTATCCTGGTTTGAAATATCAACCCATTTTTCAGGGGTGAAATAATTCCTGCAGGCAGCTTTAAGCTGGTCGGCTTCTGGCCTGTATGCGCCAAATCCAAGATCAATATGCATCACCCCGCGTGGGATCCTGAACGGGAACCCGAAAAGTAAAGCTTCTGGATTATAAGTCTTCTCCTTGTCGATCATATTTTCAACGACGACTTTATCGAGTCCATTATAGAGCCTGTATTTGCTTATGATCTCGCGGCTGCCGCTTCCCTTTGAAATTACCTTCAGTTCAGAATAAACCGGTCCGCTGGCTGTAATTTCAGAACCCGACAACTCTGAATACTGCCTTTTGTCTGGCATTCTTCCCGGGACATATATGTATGAATTCAGACCCATTCTTCCGCTCTTGTCTGAAAGCTCGAAATTCCTGCTTTTTGAAAACAGGCTTTCAACGGAACCGTTATTATCAATCTTAAGCCTGAAAAATTCATTTTCAACCTGGTCCCCCTGTTTTGGCAAATCCTGCCCGCTAAGTGCATCTCCCGAAAGAGTGTATATCCTTGATCCGAGTGCCGGGACATCCATTGCTGTAAAGACAAGGTCGCCGTTTTCCGACCTTTGCGAGGGAAGAACCTTGCCTTCGCTGTCGCGTATTACACTACCAGCCGGATGCATTGATGCAGGAATCGTAACAATATCGCTTACAGTCCATGAGTGTGTATTTATAACTTCAATTGCCCTTGTTGTGCCTCCCGGGGTAATATTACCTGTTGCAGTCTCAATAAGTTCATTGCCCTGCCGGAGGGCGTCGTAGGCAAATTTCTTTTTCCTTTCCCACTGGCTGATTGTGAATGGATTTTCAGGTTCACTTATACTGTTCCACGACCCCCATGTGTGTTCGTCATAAAGCAGCACGTTTCTCCATGCTTCGGTTATCTTGCCCTGCGAAGGACCTGCGTTGTCGTTTAATACGAAAACTGTACCGGCACTGTTTATTATTGAAGCAGCTTTCCTGTTAACCGCTGTCTCAAGTGCCGATGACGCCGCTCCATCTTCCCAGTAGCCGGTGAAAGCACCGGAAACCGAAGGTATCATTGCGCCGTATTCCTTCTCAAACTCTGAGAATGATTCGGTAACAGTCATGATCTTCACTTTCGGGGTAACGTATTTTTCGTTCCATGCTTTTACCGCATCACTGAGGGTAGGATCTGTGGGGCCATTATCTGACCCGATGTTGTACCTGAGCGTGACAATACCGTATGGATATTTTTTTTCATACAGCTCGTTCATATACCCAAAAATCTTGCCCTCGTCAAGCCTGTATTTAAGATTGTCATATTTCAGTCCGGTGTGGAAGAGCGAATAAGCCTTCTCATGAATCCAGCAAAGTACCTTCTCCTCACCTGAAGGGGAGACCCACCAGAAAGGCCTGTCGCCCCAGTCCTTTATTGTGCTGCCTATCCTGTCGCCCGAATTGGTACCAAGAGAGAGGTACCTTACACCGCTGCGGGCGAGCACGGGTACTATGCCCCACGACCAGCCCGGAATATCAGTTATCATTGCAGACCGGAGAGGGACACCGCATTCATCGGCGATTCGTCTCGCATCGGCTGTAAGCCTTATAAGTTCTGCAGATGTGCAGAGTTCAGTAAGTGTATTTGCATAAAATGCATCAAGCTCTATCCATCCTTTCGATATTGCATCGCGCATTGCCTTTGCCTTTTCAGGGCTGTTTTCGCGCAGGTAGGTCTCTATGGGCCACATCACTTCAGAATTCCACCTGAACCTTGCATCGGCCGGATAGTCTTTTGATTCTGCCGCAAGTTTTACAGCGCTTTCAAGGTTCTTCCACTGTATCTGTTTTACCTCGTCCTGCACATGTGTATATCCAATGTCAACATGCGAATGATGCAGAAGGTGAATTGTTCTCTGTACAACAGGGACAAGATTGAAATCACTTGAAGCAAGCAGGGTGTTATTCTTTTTCAGCCTTATGCTTACGGGGAAAGATTTGACTGCTGTAACAACCGGGAGCTTAGCCCTTATTGTATTATAGCCAAAAGCCAGTTTTATATTCGTTTTGATATCCCCGGAAATTATTACGGCATCAGCCGGCTGACCCATATATACATATTCTATCCTCACCTGCTGGTACTGCCTGTCGCCTTCCCTGGTAACAGCCTGTTCCTCGATGAGTTTAATCTCGGGTTTCATTCCATATTTGAAGACCATGAACCACCTGGGGCTGTTTGCCGATTCGCCTTCAACTTTTAATCTCAATGGCTTACCCTTTTCATATTTACCTTCTGGTGCAGTAAGTGTCATATAACCGTGCAGGTCTCCAAACTGGTCGGTCATAGTTATCCTGAAATCCAGTTTATAGCCGTCGGGGCCGGTCCATGAATAGTATCTCTTCATTAAATCGGAAGGGGTGGTAATTGTGAATTCCTTCTTCCCGTTAACAAGGATATCCCAGTGCCTCAGGTTTACAGTATCTGCATCAATTGCTGCAAGCATTATGAAGCTGACTTCGCCAGCCGGCTTGTTATCAGGAACAGGTTCAGTTTCCCATTCCACGTATGCAGCTTTATCCATCGATCTTATAAGCAGAGAGGTTGTTGCATTTGGCTGGGGCGAATGGTAGCCGAAATCTTCCCCTTTTATTGTCTTATAGTAGCCTCTCAGGTATCCTTTTGGATTTCCAGGATCCTGTGCGGAAAGGGGAAACATGCATAAACAATAAAGAATGAATACTGCGACTGTGGTAATATGAGACTTTTTCATCACCTTAAATTTGTATCTTGCAATATATTTAAAAAAACCGACTATGAGGACAAGGATAATCGCTCTCGTGATCGCAATTTTTCTGCTTCCAGGCTGTGCTGAAGTGATGAAGATGCTTGATTCAGCAGGCGTTCCTGCACCCCTTACTGAGGGTGAAGTTTCGAACGGACTCAGGGAGGCACTGACTACCGGAGCAAAGAATGCCGCCCAAAGGCTCGCAGCCGAGAACGGGTATTACGGCGACCAGGCAATTAAGATCTTTCTACCAGATGAGGCTAAGGTCATAATAGACAACATCTCCAAACTGCCAGGTGGCAGCAAAATGGTAGAGGATGTTGTGCTAAGAATAAACAGGGCAGCAGAGGATGCTGCAAAAGAAGTTGCCCCGATCTTTGTAAGTTCAATTACACAGATGACAATCACGGATGCATTCAATATACTAAGAGGCCAGGACAATGCGGCTACCGAATACCTGAGGAAGACCACATACAGCCAGCTTTATGCTCTTTATAAACCAAAAATCCAGGCATCGACAGAGAAAAAGATAATCGCAGGAGTTTCCACAAAGGATTCCTGGACCACACTTACCGGGAAATGGAACAGCCTTGCAAACTCAGTTGCAGGTAAGATTGGAGGCCTGAAACCTGTGAACACAGACCTCGATGATTACCTCACAAACAAGGCACTGAACGGCATGTTCATGAAAGTTGAAATGGAAGAATACAAGATAAGGAAGGAAGTATCGGCGCGGGTTTCGCCACTGCTCCAGCGCGTATTCGGAAGCCTCGACACAAAATAACTTTTCTTCTGCTATGCTCGAAAGGGTTGTTTTCAATTACAAGGATCTCGAGGTAAGGGTCTCTGATCATGCTAATGATGATATTATATACCTGCTTAACCATACTATCCAGGGTTCCGAAGGCGGGATGAGGTATTCGCTTCAGAATGTTGAGCCAAGGATAAATGCTTACGGCGACAGCATACGGTTTGTCTCCCTTTACAAGAAAAACCAGGTAACAGGAACTATTGGCGCCTGCTACAGGGAATCAGGGCTGGGAAGGTTCAGGTTTCCATCTTCATACCTGAGATACCTCTCATTTCAGACCGTATTCCAGCTTTCTCCCGGCTGGAGGAAAAGGCTGTCACTGAGAGAAACCACTAAGCCCGACAGGGATGACTCTGTCAAACAAAAGATACTTGACATATTCAGTAAACCTCATCTGCTTGAAATCAAGGATGTAAATGAAGGTGATAAACACCTAATGTACGCCTTCCTCGAAAGCATGAATGAAAGATCGAAGAACCTTGTTCACCAGGCAGGATATGAGCATACAAGGTCTTTCCTTACTGTTGCTTTTTCGAGGTTTTCACCTGAGTTGAAAAACAATGTTTCAAAGCTTGCTGAAGGTGAGAAGGATGAAATGCGCAGATTGCTTGACAGTTATTATAAGGATTATTCGCTGTATACCTCTGAATATGCTTTTTTTGGGAACAGGTATTATGTATTGAAGGAGAATGGAAAAATAATTGCCGGAGCTTCTGCAATACCAGGGGTTCATACGATATATGATGTGCCGGGTATCTGGGGCTGGGCAATGATGAAGCTGCTGCCAAAAATGCCATACTACAGGAGGTTGTTCCATCCAGGTGAATTCAGGTACCTTGTATTTGATGCAATCTACTGCCAGGAAGGTGAAGAGAAAAAGCTCGCCGATCTTTTTGAATCAGTATGTGCTGCAGAAGGGTACTTCACAGGTCTTACCTGGCTCGACGACAGGAGCAGGCTATACGACAAGCTTAGAACGGGTGTGAATATGGGTGTTCTTAACCGGATGCTAAATGCAAAACCCGGGCTGGTCTACACTAGGTTCATTAACTTCACTGAAAAGGAAAAGGAACCTTTCTTTGATTCCCCTGCCTACATCTCAGGGTTTGACTTCTCATAATAATTGAAGAAAACTATGTGAAACCTGGCGTCTTAGTGCCTTTGTGGCAATTTTTCTTGCCACTAAGACACAAGGGCACTAAGGCACACAAAGGAAGAAATATAGGATGCTTTTGGTTCGTCTTTGTGAATCTTAGTGACTTAGAGTCTTTGTGGCATTTATTCTTGCCACTGAAACACGAAGGCACAAAGGCACACAAAGGAAGAAATATAGGATGCTTTTGGTTAGTCTTTGTGAATCTTAGTGACTTAGAGCCTTTGTGGCATTTATTCTTGCCACTGAGACACGAAGGCACACTAATAGGTTATAATAATACTTTTTAGAATGAATAAAAGAAATATTGTTATTGTAATACTTGTTCTGGTCACCTTATTTCAGAACATCTCTGCCCAGGAATCACCTTCCGGAAAGGCTGAGAGAATGCAGTGGTTCAAAGATGCAAAGCTGGGAATATTCATTCACTGGGGAATTTATGCCGTGAACGGGATAGACGAATCGTGGTCGTTCTACAACGGCTATATTTCATACCCCGAATATATGAAACAGCTGTCAGGCTTCACTGCTTCAAAATACAATCCAGCCGAATGGGCGTCTCTTATAAAAGAATCAGGGGCCAGGTATGCAGTGCTGACATCAAAGCATCACGACGGTGTTGCCCTGTGGGATACTAAGGCAGGCGACCTGAATGTTGTCAAAAAAACACCGGCGGGCAGGGACCTCGTGACACCATTCTGTAACGAACTTCGGAAGAACGGTATCAAAGTGGGGCTATACTACTCTCTCCTTGACTGGTCGCATCCCGATTACCCGAACTTCACAAAAAATGAAAAAAGATATCAGTCCGACAGCATAAGGTGGAAACGTTTTCTTGCATTCGACTTCAGCCAGATAAAGGAACTGGGAAAAAACTTTAACCCCGACCTTTACTGGTTCGATGGCGACTGGGAGCAAAGTGCTGCGAAATGGAATTCGCCCGGGATAAGGGAGATTATTCTGAGCAATAACCCGAAGGCCATTATCAATTCCAGACTGCAGGGCTACGGAGATTATGCCACGCCAGAGCAGGGATTGCCTCTGCAAAGACCTGCGGACAAATACTGGGAATTGTGCATGACTGTAAATGATTCCTGGGGCTACCAGCAGAATGACAGGAACTTCAAAAGCACAGACGAGGTAATCAGGATTTTTGCAGAATGTCTCTCCAGGGGCGGTAATCTTCTTCTCGATATCGGTCCCAGGGCTGATGGTTCAATACCACAGGAAGACGTAAATGTTCTTAAATCACTTGGACGCTGGACTAAGAAGCACGGGGAGGCAATATACGGAACTGAAGGAGGGCTGCCTTCGGGTTATTTCCACGGGCCATCCACAATAAGTTCCGACAGCACTATGCTCTACCTGTTCTTCCCCGGAAACCCTGGTGGAGAGGTTATGCTTGAGGGTGTGAAGAACAAGATAAACAGGATTTATGTTGTTGGTAACGGCACAAAGCTCGATTTCAAAGAATACCTGAGACCATACTGGAGCTCAAATGCAGGAGTTGTGTTTATAAAGGTACCGGAAACGGTTCTCGATGAGAATATGACAGTGCTTGCTGTTGTCCTTGATGGTAAACTGAATATTCAGAAATAATTAACCCTCTGTGGCCCTCTGTGACTTCTCTGTGGCCCTCTGTGTAACGTTTTTTAAAAACTTACACAGAGATCACAGAGCTTCCACAGAGTCACACAGAGAAAATACAGCATCAATGAAACCATTAATTCTTTTTGTATTGCTTGGAGGTATAAGCATTAACATTTTCTGCCAGGAGGAGAGGTATGTGCCTGAGACCGATCCGCTTGTTTTGCAAAAGCTTGAACAATGGCAGGATCTTAAGTTCGGGCTCCTAATGCACTGGGGCACCTACAGCCAGTGGGGAATAGTTGAATCGTGGTCGATCTGCGCTGAGGATGAAGGATGGTGCAGGCGTTCAAATCCTGATTATGTCCAGTATAAGAAAGACTACGAAAACCTTCAGCACACTTTTAACCCTGTTAATTTTGACCCGGGAAAATGGGCAAAGGCAGCAAAATATGCAGGCATGAAGTATGTGATTTTTACAACCAAGCATCACGATGGCTTCTGTATGTTCGACACAAAGCTTACTGATTACAGGATCACAAGTAAGAATACACCTTTCAGTTCAAATCCCAGGGCAAACATTGCAAAGGAGATCTTTACGGCTTTCAGGGAAGAGGGATTCTGGACAGGCGCTTATTTTTCAAAACCCGACTGGCACAGTGAGTATTACTGGTGGCCGAATTTTGCAACACCCGACAGGAATGTGAACTATGATGTGAAAGCTTATCCCGAAAGATGGGAGAAGTTCGTCAGGTACACCCAGGGTCAGATAATGGAGCTAATGGGAGGGGATTACGGGAGAATGGATATCCTGTGGCTCGACGGAGGCTGGGTTCAGAAAATGAGCGATGAGGAAGTTTATAAGGAGATCACATCAAAAAACTATAAGTTCACAAGGGTGCAGAACCAGGATGTCAGGATGGATGAGCTTGTTGAGAAGGCAAGGGAAAAGCAGCCGGGCCTGATAGTGGTTGACAGGGCAGTTTATGGTAAGAACCAGAACTACCTTACTCCCGAAAACAGGGTTCCTGAGAAAGCACTTTCCTATCCCTGGGAGTCATGCATAATTGCCGGAGGAGGCTGGTCGTGGGAGCCCGAGGCAAAATATATGAGCGGCAGGGACGCAATACACCTTCTTGTTGATATTGTTGTAAAGGGAGGTAACCTGCTTCTGAATATTGCACCGGGGCCTGAAGGTCAGTGGCATGAAGGGGCATATAAGCTTCTTACAGAGATCGGGGACTGGATGAAGATAAACAGCGAGGCAATATATGGTACCAGGGCGCTGGCCCCATATAAGGAGGGGAAGGTATGTATCTCTTCAAAAGGGAAGAACACTATATATATTTACTATATGGCAGATGAAAATGAGCCGCTGCCTTCACAGGTTGCAATGTCGACCTTTCAGCTGCCTGCATCATCGAGGGTGACCATGCCGGGTACATCTGCGGCACTGAAATGGCAAAAAAACGGTAATGGATTTATTATTACCATACCTGAAAGTATAAGGAAGTCACCGCCTTCAAAATATGTACTGGTGATGAAGGCGGTATTCTGACCAAACACCAAGCATCATTTGGAAGATGCTTTATCAGTGTCTGAAAATATAGCTTAGATTTCTCTGTGGCACTCTGTGCCTTCTCCGTGACCCTCTGTGTAACTTTTTGTTAAGAACTTACACAGAGATCACAGAGTTTCCACAGAGTCACAAAGAGGGAAGAAAGGGACGCCCTCAATTATTGCTCAAACAGCGAACCGAGGATTGAACTTTGTTCCTTCCCTGAGTTCCTGCCATAAGGAGCGAGGGCCCTTATAAGTTTTCTTATAGGCATCGACTGCAGCCATACTTTACCTGTACCTCTCATTGTTGCAAGGAAGATCCCTTCCCCTCCAAACACCATTGATTTAAGACTGCCAGCAGCTTCAATATCGAAGTCGAGTGTAGGTTCAAATGCAACAACACAGCCCGTATCGATCCTCAGGACCTCGTTGTTCAGCTGTTTCTCGATAACGGTACCACCTGCATGGATAAATGCCTTACCGTCACCCTCAAGTTTCTCGAGGATAAAACCTTCTCCTCCGAGAAGACCTGCCCCGATACGCTTATTAAGGGTAATAGTCAGTTTTGTCCCGAGTGCAGCGCAAAGGAAGCCGTCTTTCTGTACAATAAGGCTGTTTCTTACCTGTGCAAGATCAACAGGAATAATAGTTCCGGGGTATGGAGCGGCAAATGAGACATGCTTTTTCCCGAATCCCCTGTTTGTGAAATGGGTGATGAAAAGCGATTCCCCGGTAAGGATCCTCGATCCTGCCTGGAGAAGTTTACCCATCAGGCCCTGGTTTGGCTGTGAGCCGTCGCCCATCTTTACCTCGAATGTTATTCCATCCTCCATGTACACCATGGCACCAGCCTCGGCAATAACGGTCTCATTCGGATCAAGTTCTATCTCAACGAACTGGATGTCGTCGCCAAAAATCTTATAATCAATTTCATGTGATTGCATACGTTTCACCATTTTTAAGGTTAATGATACAGAAGCGTATCGAAAATAACATTAAGCTCTTATATGTCAAAAGAAAAATAAAATATTATTTTTGCACGCTCCGGGTTGTTAGCTCAGTTGGTTTAGAGCATTACCTTGACAGGGTAGGGGTCACTGGTTCGAATCCAGTACAACCCACTGAAGAAAGAGTGAGAGTGAGAGTGAGTGCGAAAGGCTCACTCTTTTTATTTTGGCTCACTCTTATAACCGGATTACTTCTTCCCGAATTCGCTCCACACCTGCGAAGGCATGTCCCTCAGGTAAGGCCTCAGGTAATCGAATTGAGGATGTTTTGCAAGGAAATCATTTGCGTTGAATGCCTCCCCGCAGGGATGGCCAATTATAGCCCAGAGTTTCATTTCAGAAGCCAGGGTGCCATCTGTGGCTTTTGCCTGTACTGCCCCGATAGGGAAGAAAGGAGGCTCTCCCCAGCATGCCGCACCGTCAGGATCTGACTCTACATGGCCGCAAAGGGTACGCGCTGTTGCCTGCTCTTTCTTCAGCCAGGTATCGTAATGATCACCCATGAATTTCCTGGCAGCAGCAAGATCAATTTTGCCCTTGTTCTCCTTCATAAGCTGTTCCCATCTTACTTTTCTTGCATTCGGGGACGAACTCATTAATGTAGTATCAAAACTTGTCTCTTCCTTTATCAGCTTCTGGTGAACCGGGAAGTTTGCACCAACAAAGTAGCCGTCTTTTGTTCTTTCGAGTATCTGGTTTTTAAGTCCGAGTTCAAGCCTTGCAATCTCGCCTGTCTTGTTATCACCTATGAGCCAGTCGTTGGCGTATCCCCCGTTATTCCCCTCCTTCATAATGTTCACCCATTCGTCTATGGACGACGAATACTGTATGGCTTTTCTTGCACGGATAAACTCTGCCACACCTGAACTGTCATAACTATTGAACTGGGTAATGGTTGTTTCTGTAACAATAATACCGGCGCTGTTAATAAAGAAATCATCACCGCTGTGTATGAACCCTGCCGGAGCATCCATGAGGATACGATTTCCTTTTTCCGGCACTATATCCATAATTACATTCCATCTCTGGCCAAGTGTATAGATGGTCCAGTTGCTGTGTGCCATTACAATTTTTTTGTCGGTTGTCCAGGAGCCTGTTGCAGCAATGGCGCTGCACCTTCCCTCCGGTGTCGGATTTTTTACCTCATTAAGCCATGGCACATAATAACCGGGCATCTCCAGGTCGGCATTCATCGCCAGAACATCTTTCCTGTCGATCTTCCCTTCGCCAAGTTTTGCATTTACGCCTGAGACGATACCATCGATCTCATCCTGGTATTCCTTAGGTGTTTTTCTCCAGTAGAGCCTGTATGTCTCTTCCCTGAAAAAATCCCATTTTCTGCCCGAGCTTTTCTCGTCGCAGTTTATAATTGCACCTCTCATGTCGAGGATCTCGTCAGCAAGAAGGTATCCATGCTGGAAGCCTATCTCTGATGGAGAGCCTTCGAGGTGGACAAAGATCCAGCCGTCTTTCTCAGATCGGGAAGCGGGGGCAAGAACCTGGTCGGTATTTTTTGACAGCTTACCGGGGGCATTGGTGCATCCGGAAATTAAAAGAAGGATTATAGAAAATCCTGACAGAATTCGCCCTGGGTTAATCATAAAAATATTTTAATGTTAGAATATTTAAAGGTAAGAAAAATCAGATGACCGAATATATAGAGATTACATTGAATATGAGATACATAATTTAATATCCACAATATCAGTGTGTTATATGGAAATGACTATTTTTTTAGTCATTTTTCTGTCAAAATAGTTGCATGACTATAAAAATAGTCATATCTTTGTATTGAAGGATTGACAAAAGAAGTAAAAAGGTAAAAGGCTAAGGGCAAAAGTTGAAGAACTCAGGCTTTGAACCTTCTGACTGGAATTAACCAATTAATATTTAAAAAGGTGCAACTGACAAAGGCAGAAGAACAGGTAATGCAGATCCTCTGGGATCTCGGGGAAGGTCTCGTGAAGGATATACGCGACAGGTTCAGCGACCCGAAACCTGCCAGGAACACGGTTTCCACAGTGTTAAGGGTACTGGAAAAGAAGGGGTTTGTGGGGCATAAAAGCTATGGGAATGTGTATCTTTACATTCCGCTTGTATCAAGGATGGAATATTCAAAGAGCCAGCTTTTCGGTCTTATGGAAAGCTACTTTGATAATTCTTTCCCTGCTTTGGCTTCTTTTTTTGTAAGGGAAAAGGATCTCTCCATAATCGAACTCGACAAGCTGGTGGAGGAGACCAAAAAGGAACTTTCAAAATCTAAAGAATGAAGCTATGGGAACGATAGGCTTTTACCTTCTTAAATCGGCCGCCTGGCTTTCAGGCTTTGCCCTTGTATTTTTTATCTTCCTGAGAAATGAGAACTTCTTCCGGCTTAACAGGATCTTCCTTGTAGCTGGTATCCTTGCCTCATTCTTTCTACCGTTCCTGACAATACGCTATTATATTGACTTCCCGCTTACCGGTACAATAGATGCCGGAGCTTCAGAGGTTACCGGATTTAAAGCCATGACGGATGGAAATGGTTCAGGAACAGGTTTGCTGGTATTCTCTTTTTATTGTGCCGGGGCACTGCTTGTTGCAACCCTGACACTGTTGAAAAGCAGATCGGTTTTCAGGTCAATAAAAAACGCGGAGATCGTCGATTCTGACAGGTTCAAGCTTGTAAAGAGCGACAGGTTCCCGGGTTCATTTTCATTTTTCTCCTATGTAATTGTCAATCCTTCAGTTTCTGACATAGAAGCAAGGGAGATACTGAATCATGAACTGGGACATATCCGTCAGAAGCACTGGGTTGACCTGGTGCTTACAGAAATGCTGTGTATACTCCAGTGGTTTAACCCGGTGAGCTGGATCTATTCCAGGTTCATAAGGCAGAACCACGAATACCTTGCCGATGCTGAAGCGCTGCAGCTATCGTCAGACCCGGCAGTATACAGGGCAACTCTGATAAATCAGATTGCGGGCACCCCGGTCTTCAGTCTGGTCAATTCCTTCAATTATTCACTTAACAAAAAAAGATTTAAGATGATGAAAAATATTATCAGGTCGCCATACCGTAAAATGAAGGTTTTGTTTATCCTTCCGGTTGTGGCATTGTTACTTTACGCCTTCGCCAGACCTGAATACAGGCTTCCGGGCAACCCGTCCGGAACTACCGGAACAGACCAGGCAAAGGTTGTAAAAGGTTCTGTAGTTGAACAGAACGGATCGCCGTTGCAGAATGCGATAGTTATTATCAGAGGTACAACGGAAGGAACTGTTACAGATGCAAAAGGTGCTTTCAGGCTTGAGGTAAAAACCCCGGATGCCCTTCTTGTAGTGTCATTTGTAGGCTTTAAAAGCAAGGTTATTAAACCTGATTATTCAGCCGATATGCTTATAAAAATGGTACGCGATACAATTGATGCATCTACTCACATGGCTCCACCGCCTCCTCCGCCTCCGCCGCCACCACCACCAATCGGATCCAATGGAGGCAAGCCACTTGTTATTATCGATGGAAAGATTTCAGATGTAGATCTCTCCAAAATAGATCCGATGACTATCAAATCAATGAATGTTATTAAAGATAAGGATGCTATTAATAAATATGGTGACAAGGCTAAAGACGGCGTTATAGAGCTGGTATTAAACAGGGACAGTAAGGGAAATGTTGTAAGGAACGCTGATCAGGAAAAATGGTCAAAACAGAAAGTTCAGAAAGACGAAGCAATGGTTGTGGTAGAGCAGTTACCTGAATTTCCAGGGGGGAATGATGCTCTTATGAAATACATGCTCAGCAACTTCAAATATCCTGAAGCAGCAGCGAAGAAAGGGATTACAGGTAAAGTAATAGTAGCCTATATTGTTACAAAAGAGGGTAAGGTCACAAATGTTGTTGTCGATACACCAGTTGATCCACTGCTCGACGCAGAAGCTGTCAGGCTTGTAAGCAGCATGCCTGACTGGATCCCCGGCATGCAGTCGGGAAAGAAAGTAGACGTCTGGATGAAAATACCGGTCTCCTTCAAGTTACATTAGAATCGTCCATTCAAAATATAAGGGGCCATTGCATGCAATAGCCCCTATATTTTTGTCCCTAAGTCCTTAAGTCTCTTAGTCTCTCCGTCATTCCACCATATACGGATACCTGAAATCAGTCGCCGGTATAAGGGTTTCCTTTACAGTTCTCGGGCTTACCCACCTTACAAGGTTAAGATAACTGCCGGCCTTATCGTTAGTTCCTGAGGCACGAGCGCCGCCAAAAGGCTGCTGCCCCACCATCGCCCCGGTCGGTTTGTCGTTTATATAAAAGTTCCCGGCAGCATACCTGAGCATCCGGCAGGCTTTAACCATTGCATATTTATCGTTACTGAATATTGCGCCGGTGAGGCCGTAGGGCGATGTCTCATCACACAATTTCAGGGTCTCTTCGTATTTCTGGTCCTCGTAAATATAAATAGTCATCACCGGCCCGAAGATCTCTTCCTCCATTGTTACGAACTTCGGATCACTTGTGAGTATTACTGTCGGCTCAATAAAATAGCCTTTTGATTTATCACCTTTTCCGCCAGCAATGATCTCTGCTTTTGGTGAAGTCCTGGCCATTTCTATGTAAGACATGATCCTGTCGAAGGAGTGCTCGTCAATAACAGCATTCATGAAGTTCCGGAGATCCCTCACATCACCCTGTTTTATCTCCGAGATCATCCTCATTACATGCAGCTTTGTCTCACCCCATATAGATTTTGGGATATAGGCACGGGAAGCGGCAGAACATTTCTGACCCTGATATTCGAAGGAGCCCCTTATAATAGCAGTTGCAAGTTCTATCGGTTTTGCTGAGTTATGGGCAAAAATGAAATCCTTACCTCCTGTTTCCCCTACAAGTTTTGGATAAGACCTGTATTTTGAAAGGTTTTCAGAAACTTCCTTCCATAATGTGTTGAATGTTGCATTGGATCCGGTGAAATGGATACCTGCAAGGTCGGGATGGTTAAGAACTATTCTGCTGATTAGGGAGCCTGATCCGGGCACAAAGTTTATAACACCATCGGGAAGCCCGGCTTCCTTCAGTATCTTCATCAGGTAGTAGTTCGAGAGTACCGATGTTGATGCAGGTTTCCATACTGTTGTGTTACCCATCAGGGCAACACTTGTATTCAGGTTGCTCGCAATTGCAGTGAAATTGAACGGGGTGATTGTATAAACAAAACCTTCAAGAGGACGATATTCAAGCCTGTTTATGCTGTGATTGTCTGAATGAGGTTGTTCCCCGTATATTATTGATGCGAAATATGCGTTGAACCTGAGGTAGTCTATTACCTCGCATGCTGAATCTATCTCTGCCTGGAACAGGTTTTTCCCCTGGCCGAGCATAGTGGCTGCGTTCATTTTATACCTGTAAATCCTTGAAATAAGCTCAGCTGCCCTTATCATTATTGCAGCCCTTTCCATCCATGATAGAGTTCCCCAATCCTCCCTTGCCTCAATAGCTGCTTTAATTGCAGCTTTTACTTCCTTTTCGGTTGCAAGATGGCAGGTCGCCAGTACATGACCATGTTCTGAAGGCATAACCACCTTCATTGTCTTCCCTGTCCTTACTTCTTTCCCCCCTATTATAAGAGGTATGTCAATTTTGTTATTGTATTGCTCTTCAAGTTCCTTTTCAATAAGCACTCTCTCACTGCTTCCCGGAAGGTAAGACAGCACCGGTTCGTTTACCGGTTCCCTGAAATCATAGATTGCATTGTTCATTTTTCTTTAATTTACGATATGCAAGCGATTACATATGGCGCCAAAAATATATATGGTGTTTGATTATAAAACAGATATTTGTCATAAAGGTTGAGACGGGTATGTTTTGAAAAGTGAAACTCATCTCAGGCAGGCTGTGTCCACGAGCTTTTGAATATTAATAACTTAATGTATCTTAGCCCATCTAAACTCACTGAATAAAGGATTTAAAATGACCAGTTCAAAATTCTATCACTTTAGTCCAGCTGGATTGCATTACAGTGTGGATTCCGTTGATAAAGCTCTTGCTGTACTAAAAGAAGGAGGATTTATCTGGCTGAATTTTTATTCACCTGAGAGGCAGGAATTATCCAGGCTTGTTGATACACTCGGCATACATCCCCTGTCAATAGAGGACTGTATGGATGCAAGCCAGGTTCCAAAGATAGAGCACTTCCCGGGGAACTCATTCATAATCTTCAATGCCTTTACCTATACTGATAAGACTCTCTGGATAGATGAGCTTGACATGTTTATAGCAGATAATTTTGTTATTACCGTGAGCGGCTTCAGATCTGATGGCAGGGATCCGCTTAAGGGTATTGAAACACTTGTGGAGGTTGAAATCGAGAATGCGAGGAAAGGCCCGGCATTTCTTGCACATATTATTCTTGACCATATTGTTGATCAGAAGTTTCATGCAATTGAATCTGTCGAAGACGAGCTTGAGGAGGCTGAAGGATCGCTTATGGATAATCCTGAGAAGTTTGATGCCACGGAACTTATCAGGCTCAGACGCTACCTTCTTAACCTGAGAAAGAGCCTTTTCCACGAGAGGGAGATTCTTGTAAAGATATGCAGGCTCGATTCACCCTTTATTGGTGATAAGGCGATCTTTCATTACCGCGACATTTATGATCATCTTGCGAAGTTCCTTGAACTTACCGAGAACTACCGTGAGATCGTAACAAGCCTTATGGAGCTTTATACATCCCTCCTGAATAATATTATGACCAATGCCTCTAACCAGACCAACCTCTCTGTAAGGAGGCTTACACTTATAGCCACCATTTTTATGCCCCTTACTCTCCTTGCAAGTATTGGTGGTATGTCGGAATGGTCTATGATGACTGGTCCGGATAACTGGAAAATATCCTACCCGCTATTCCTTGCAGGAATGATAATAATCGGGATACTTAGCTTTATGCTGATAAGGCGACTTGAGAAGAAGAAATAGCCATTTCTATTTGGCCTTGTTGAGGTAACCGATCCAGCCAGGGAGGGCATCAATCAGTTTTGACATAACGAGACCGGTACGGTATTCAAAAAGGGAAAAGTTATTATATGCTTCTCCGCTTTGCTGTGTGACAATATCAGTTACACCCCTGAGGATTATTAACCTTTTCCCGTTCCTCTTGCATGTATATGCAATTGAGGCCGACTCCCAGTCACCTGCGCTGGCACCAAACTCTTCAGACAGCCATTTAATTTCAGATGGTACAAGATCGCGGTCGGCTGATACGAGCACTGATTTCCTTACCGGGGAAGGGTAGCTGTCATCAGGAAGCCATGAGAGATCGATATCTGTTGAATAATCGCGTATAGCCTCCCTGGAATCTCCCATCGCCTCCTTAATGTCGTATATAACTGTCCTGTCAGCCAGTATTACATCGAAAAGTTCAGCCTTGCCATCGAAACCGCCACAGGTGCCAATGTTGACCAGGACATCGGGATCAAACCTGTCTATCACATACTGTGTTGCACCTGCCGCGGCAGTTTTCCCCCAGCCCTCATGAAAGAAAAGCAGCTTTTCATCCTTGCCTGAAATCTTCCATGTGATGAAAAAATACTCACCCCAGGGTGATTGCCTGAAATCCTGTGATTTAAACTTTTCCTTTACGATTCGCCATTCGGCGTTTGCCGAAACGACTATAGCATATTTCGTCTTTGGGGCAGCAAGAGCAAGCGAAGAGAATAATATGAAAAGCAATAATATCTTTAAACGACCTGGCAATTATCTGAACTTTAGTATATATGTATTTCTCAGTTTTTGTTTCTGGTGAACCTCGCCTTTATTGCTTCAATCTCTTTTGCAGAGAACTTCGAACTTGCTTTAAGTTTTTCCATAAAAGCATTAATTTCCTCTTCAGTAGTTGGGAAGCCGACATTCGATGCGGCTGCACCCGGTTTGGCATCTGCATACATTATCTTCGAATCTGCAATGAACTTTCTTTTGCTGTCGAAGAAAAGAAAATAGGGGATACCCTGGCCCTGTCCTCCATATTTGTTGAAGAGATCAATTGCTCCCTGGTTCTCGAGATTTTTCTTGTCAGCGCTTTCGTTTATAGTAAGCTCAGCAATGACGTAATGCTTATAGAAGATATCCTTGATTGAGGGATCGTTAATTGCCGCTTCAAGCATTTTGCAGTACTTGCACCATGAGGCGTGAAATATTACAAGAACACTTTTATTTTCTGACGATGCCTGGCTAAAAGCCTTATCCATGACCTTGTCAGCTGGTTCTGCAGTCTGTGCTGCAAGATGACTGCCAAGCAGAATGGCAGCAATAAACAGAATACCTTTGGTTTTCATATAAAATTGATGAGTAATTAAATTAAAGTCAGGATGAGATACTGTTCCCGGAAAGGTCAAACCTGCTAAGGTGTTTATCGCAGAATGATTTTATTGCATAGGCAAAGAACCATCCTGAGAAAATGTCGATGCTGTAGTGACCGTGAGCAAGAAGCAGGAAAACAATTATTAGAATGACAATAGCCAAAAGGCTCCATTTAAAAAACTTATCCCTTGCGAAGAGGAAGAACATAACTGCGTTTCCGACATGTCCTGAAGGGTAAACCCCGAGTTCAAACTTTGAAAACCCGTTGAAAGGAGCCCCTGTCCCTGTAAAAAGTGGAGGATTTCCAAACGGTGTGAGTACTATAAAAATACCCCTGACAACATAAAAGATACCAGAAAGGAGCATTAAATAGGGAAGCCTGTCGATCTCTTTCCTTGCAACAAGGTAAGCTGCAACGAATACAAATGAAAGGAGACTCAGAATATCATAGTAAATAGCAACATTTAGGAAGGGTGTGTTGTCGAGTATAAGGTCTGACAGCATGGGAAGCGTTTTACCTTCCGACATATAAGTGTGCAGGTAGGTCTGTGAAGCCAGGTTGAGTATTACCCCGACAGCAAGTATGAGAAAACCTATATAAAGGTACTTGCTGCGGATGATAACTTTCAGCCCATTAAAAAGTTCGGTCAATATAGATCCCGAACCCGGTTTCCAGTTTGCTTGCCCCGTCGCTTTCATAGAATTCAAATGCAGATTTACTTTCCCTTTTCCTTATTCATGGTCTGCCTGAAGCTTATGGATCATAGGTTCTTTTTAACAGGCCTTCTGCCAAAAAGGCCATAAAACACAAGTCCACACAATGTTAAAAACATTACAGGCAGGGATCAAATATAAAGTAATCTGCTGAATTATAGTACCGGAACCGGAAAATTTAGCTCTTAAACCAGCGAGGGTCTTAATTTGCCATCCACCTGTTATAGCAGGTTTTCAGGACTTTCAGTGATTGTTTCCTGATTGAAACGGCTATTTCATCATTAATCAATACAGGTTCACCGTCGATATGGAATCTCTTTTCCTGTGTCTTAATTGTCACTTTCGAGTCTGACACGATATAGCTCAGATATCTCGATTCCTTCAGGGTGCCCGACATCAATCTCACTGCGAAGAACGGGAACAAAATCCTGGGGAAAGGTTTTAGCACTGCTATGTCGAACCTTCCGTCATTCGGAACAGCATTTGGTGCGATCAGAGCGTTATTCCCGAATTGCCTTGTATTTGCTATTGACACCATGTAGGTTTTGCCTTTGATAACACCGCTGTCCGACCTGATCTCAATATCTATTGGCTTTATGAGTGAAGCTATTTTTAGTGTTGTGATCCCGTAACTTATGAAGCCTCGGGTACCGAGATTATGGAATTCATGGGCAACAAAGCTGTCAATACCTGTACCGGCAACATTTATACATGGGAGGTTATTAAGATAAAGGACATCAATATCAAGCGATTGCCTGCCGTTAATGCTTTCAGCAAGCGAAGATATATCCTTCCTGAATCCCATCTCCCTTGCGAAACCATTTCCCGAACCATAAGGAATTACCCCGAGTATCTTACCGGTTCCTATAAGTTCAGTTGCAAGACTGTTAACTGTCCCGTCACCGCCTGCAGCAATATAAACATCATATTTGTCGAAGCTGCCCTTAATGAAACTTCTGAACTCATTTATATCGGAAAATGTGGCATAGTCAAACACATCATGGTATTTCCGGAGTGTTCTCCTGAAATACCCCATCCCCTTAGTCCCTGCTTTGGGATTAATTATTATTATCGCCCTGTTATTGTTGAAGTAATGCATCCTGGGAAATTCCGGTACGGGTGTGAAATTAATTTTCCTCGAGATCTTTGTTTTCGTCAAAGACACTCTTTGATACCTCTTCATAAATCTTAAGGATCTCATCCTTGTATCCGGCATCAGCCATCAGCTGGCCCCAGCCGGATCTTGCTTCCCAGAGACCATCGTAGGCAGAGTCGTGGAAGGTCCTTACCATGAATGGAATGCCCCTGTCATTAAGTATCTCCCCCATGATCTCAGCTTCAAACTCATTGTTCAGAACGAGTATTTTTTCAGGTTTTTCCATGTTGCGGGATTTGTATTGCAAAGATACTAAATAAGTTTCTCTTTCAGAAGACGGAACTCGTTCTCAAAGTTAGGGGTGAAGACCCCCAGGCCCATTGATTTCTCTATTTCAGGAATAGGCCAGAACCGTCCTTCATCTATCTCTTCCTTATTAATCACAGGCAGGGTCTCAGATACTGTGTAAAAAGAAAAAACAAGCTCCTTTTCCCTGCTTGATTCCCATACATATTTATGGCTGAAACTTGCGTTTGCAAGCTTAATTCCCAGTTCTTCAGACACCTCTCTCTTTAGGGCATCCTCAACAGTTTCCCCGGGGGCGACATGTCCGCCCACCGAAGTATCCCATTTGCCTGGCTGTATATCCTTGTTCATCGATCTTTTCTGAAGAAAAAGCTTTCCTTCCCTGTTGAAAAGATGAAGATGAACGACAGGATGAAGCAGCATGCTTTTCCCGTCGTGGCAGACACTCCTGGGGGCTCCGCCAATTACTTTTCCTTCCTCATCCACAACAGGAAACCACTCCTCATTCTTTATCTTTCCTGCCCTGTACCTGTTGTAAAACCAAAGGCCTCCGAAATAGACCCCGAACAGGATATAATAAAGCCCCCCGCTAATAAATCCCCATGCTTCCTTCGACATAAAGGCTGCTGAGTACATTACAAGGACAATATGAAAAGCTGTTATCCAGAACATTACAATCATATTTATCCTCATCATTCTCTCCTGGCCGCTGTCGAGTTCCATTTTGCCCATGTACCTTTCCGACATAGCCATTATGAGATTCTTCGGGCCCCAGAGGGAGAATCCGATTATTAATAGCAGTATGGCTTCAATCAGCGCCGGCTTTATTTTGAAGAAAATGTCGTTTTCGAGGAGTATGGACACAGCTCCCAGGACAATGAGCAAACCGGTATCAAGGAGAATAAATCCGTCGATCCTGCGATCGCGAATATAATAATACCCCATCTCGGCAATACCTGTAGCAAGAGCGACATACAGGCCGATTCGTGTTCCCCATATCTCATCTGCAATAATGAATATCAAAAGGGGTATAAGCCCCGGCAGCATCTTCTTAATAAGAGAAATATTCATAAGTTAATGAAAGAGGCGTAAAAGTAATTAAAAAATGACTTCGTCTCCCGATCTCTCAGTCTTGCAGTCTTGCAGTCCCTCAGTCCCTTAGTCCCTTCGTCCCTCAGTCTTTCCTTCCCGGGTTTGTAATCGTGAACGGGCATCTTATCGTATACCCGTCTTCATCAACAGCCGTTAAGATGTGCTGCCCGGGACCGGCAAGCAACTCAATCTGGTGTATGTGCCTTGTTGTTGTAAGATACTTATCATCGAGGTGCCAGTAAATCTTCTTGGCCGGGTTGCGATGTGCAATTTCAGGGATCACCCTTGTAAGCATACCGGTCTGATCACGTGGTATGAATATTTTTACCCCTGGCGAGGGATAAATGAACTCCATAGCAGGGATTGTCTTATCGTCTACACATCCGTTTGCTACAGGAGGGAGTATATGGTAGTCAGGGTGTTTCTGCCTGTAGAAGTACTCCATAGCCGGGGGAAGTACAAACCATTTTTTGTTAATTATCCTGTCAGCCTGTTCACATTTTGTTGTTACCCTCCGTGTCCCTGACCGGTCAAGATGAACAACCTTATGGTAAGGGCATGCTTCACTTCTCAATCCTGCAGGGGAGGCCCAGATCTCTTCAGTTTTCGGGCAGTCGGGGCCTGCACGAAAGCCGCTTTCGCTGCAAATCGAAATAACTGTCATATCACTCTCGGGCTTCACAAAAGAGCCTTTGCTTCCCATATAGCTGAATATATCAAACATTACAGGTGCGGCAGAAGCAGTACCTGTTAACCCGGGCCGTCCTTCGCCATCGGCATTGCCTGCCCACACTCCTATTACATATTCCGGTGTTGTTCCGACAGCCCATGCATCCCTGAATCCAAAGCTTGTACCTGTCTTCCATGCAAGGTCACCTGATGATGAGAAATATTGCCATCCGGTTTCTGATTCGGGGCGGTTAACTGTTTCAAGAGCCTTGTACGTTAACCAAATTGATGATGCAGACAACAACCCGGATGACTGTACGCTGTCCAGCCTTGTGTTTTTTACAGGCTGGAGAACAGGGGGGTGGTAGTCACCCGAATAATAACCCCTGTTGGAAGAATAATGTTTTAGTGCCCTCGACATCGAAGTATAGGCTCCTGTAAGTTCCCAAAGGTTCGTCTCCCCGCCTCCAAGGATCAGTGACAGGCCATAGAAATCAGCAGGTTTTGTAAACGTTGTCATCCCCGTTTTTCTTAACAGGTCGAGGAAGTTTTCGGGAGTATAAACCTGCAGCATCCTTACAGCAGGAATATTAAGCGATTGTGCAAGAGCCATTGATGCAGGGACAGCCCCGCTCCAGGTCTGGTCGAAATTTTTTGGTGAGAAACCCGAAAAGTGGGTGGGGATATCTGCAACAAGCGAGTTGGGGAGTATATACCCGGCGTTAAGCATTGCCGCGTAAAGGAAAGGTTTCAGGATACTGCCGGTGCTTCTTGGCGCCTGTATAATATCCACATCCCCGCCGTGAGCGCTTGTCCCGGGAAGTGTACTGTTTCCCACATAGGCAAGCACTTCACCTTTTTCAACACTCACAACAATGGCTGCTGAATTAAAAATGAAGTTGTTCTCAAGTTCTTTCTGGTGTGTATTTACTATTTCAATTACACGAGCCTGGAGAACAGGATCAATAGTAGTCCTTACCCTCTTACCTTTCATTTCATTATAGAACCTCGAGACGAGGTGAGGGGCAGCTGAAGGGAGTGGTTTAGGTTCTCCCGGTAATGGTTCATCAAGAGACAGAACAAGGGTGAGTGAATCAAAAATCCCCCGTGCATGCATTTTTTTCAGGAGCCTGTCGCGTTTATCCTTTAGTATTTCCTGGTTCCTTCCGGGGAATACAAGCGAAGGCGAATTCGGCAGCACTGCGAATGCTGCTGCCTCGGCCCATGAAAGGTTGTACATTGAGTTCCCGGAATACCTCCAGGTGGCAGCGTCAAGCCCGACTGTATTTCCTCCAAAAGGTGCATTGGAGCTGTACATTTTAAGTATCTCCTTTTTCGACCTGAAGATTTCGAGTTTTACAGCCGACAGAATCTCAACAAGTTTCTCGTAGTAACTTCTTTGCCTGTTTCCCCTGGCTATCCTTGCGACCTGCATTGTAAGTGTACTTCCCCCGCTTACTATCCTGCCGGCCCGTATGTTCTGGACTACAGCCCGTATCAGGGCGACGGGATTAAAGCCAGGATGGCTGTAGAAATGTTTGTCTTCGAATGTGATTATAGCTTTTTCAAACCTGTAGGGCACAGAATCCCCGGGAGGGAACCTCCACTGGCCGTCATCGGCTATCCGTGCGCCGAGGAGCGATCCATCCCTGGCTTCCACAACTGTCGACAATGGTTGCCTGAACCGGGGCATCGGTGAAAGCAAAACCGGGACCACAATGGCCCCGGCTGCTATAAGCGCTATTTTTAAAAACCTATTCAATATTCTGTCCGGTAACCTTTACCTGTTTACCCGGTACCCTGGAGTAATAGTTCTGTTTGTACATTGCTTCTGCCCATACCGATGGCTGGTAGTATTCACCCTTGTATGAAGCGTTAAGGAAAACAACGAAAGTTTTTGTCTCGCCCCTGTCAAGTCCGAAGTATGTATAGACCCTGTCGTCCCTGAAATCGCGGTAATCAAAGCTGCTCTCCTTTATTTCAGTGCTGGCTTCGAACAACCTTGTGTTCCTTATCTCCCATCCTGAAGGAACCATCTGTGTAAGGGCAATATTATCAACCGACATGGATGTTCCGTTGAAGACCTTGACAACCATTATGAAGTCGGTTCCCTGTTCAAGAGATCTTTCATCAAGAGTCCTCATTTCAGGATCCACATAACTGACAGTCATTGTAAGTCCCTTGTTTTGAGCCTGCTGGTCGGAGACCATCGGGATACCTTTCTGTACAAAATTGACATATACCGGTATCTGGGAGTTGTTTATCACACTGAGCTGGTTATTGTCTTTCTTCAGTTTGAGTGCTTCAGATCCTGACATTCTCTGTGAAACGCTTATCTCCTTCTTTTCACCATTTATGCTAAGCGACACTTTACCTTGGTTGTTGTTGTCGTTTGGCAGCGACTGTGCGAATTTCATGTATGAGAACAAGGCCCACGAAAGAGTCTGGGTGCTGTACCATTCATCCTGTTCCATATCCGAACATACTGCTTTGAGAAGCGGGAGAGCCTGTTCATTCTTCTTCAGGAGGACGAGTGTGTACAGAATCACACTGCGGTCCCGCAGGTAACCTCCGTAATAATAATCCCAGTAATCAGTTTCAGTCTTTATGTTTCTCATATCTATGAGTTCATCGGCAACCTCGGGTCTCCCTGACAGTGCAAATGCAGCACCCAGCAACCATTTCGACAGGTCAGGAAGATTCTTATTTTCCCTGAGCCTGTTCATGGCTCCTTTTTCAGGCTGGCCTGCAAGGGCAAGGGTGAAGAGCCTGTAAGCCTGTTCATTTGCAGTGTATCTGAAGTTTGGTTCATAGCTCCACGACTGGGCTGTCTTTTTCTGGAAGCTCAGCCATTTCTGCCTGAATGAAGATGGTATGCTGTAACCAAGTTTTTCAGCTTCAAGCATAAAATGACCTGCATAAGATGTCACCCACCTGTCGGGCTCCATAGATCCCGGCCAAAGTGCAATACCACCACTCGACATCTGGCGTGTTAGGAGAGACTGAATACCTGCTGCAACATTGAACGAAGCCCTTTCTGCATACGGTGAACTGTTCCCGTAAATTTCCTTTATATACAACTGCGGGAAGACGGAGGAAGTGATCTGTTCCGAGCATCCGTGCGGGTAGGAAACAAGGTAATTAAGCCGTTTATCAAGGTTGATTGACGGGAGGGCAGATATCTCAACATAAGCGGAACTGGTTCCTTCCATGCCGAATGGGGCAAAAGTCTTTTCATACTTTTCCTTCGGTGCGAGTATCTTAAGTTCATTCCTTGTTTCCGCCGGGTTCGGGCTTCTTACTTCCAGCTCGATCCTATACAGGGCCGTTTCATTGTCCCCGTTTGCTTTAATTGTAATCTGTGCCTTACCGGTTTTTTCAGCTGCGGTGAAACTGAATTCAATGTCCTTTTCACCAACGCCGTTAAAAGAAACGTCGCGTTTGCTTTCGCTAAGTTTTATCATTTCGTTTCCTTCAAGCTCTACAGATACGTTCTTTATATTATCTTTCTGTGAGAAGATTGTTACAGGCAGGGAGACTTTTTCACCGGGGCTTACAACTCTTGGTGCTGTTGCCAGGATCATAAGAGGATCCCTTACGAATACTGATTTGTCTGCGAAGCCAAAAGCATTATCGCTGCCTGCAATCACCATTGTTTTAACCGATCCGGTGTATAATGGAAGGGTCACCTGGTGAGTATTTGTCCGGCCGGGAGCGAGCTCGAACGGTCCCATGAACTTCACAACAGGGATGAATCTCCTTGCCTTTGACGCTGATTTATCTTTAGCAGCTTCATCACCACCTGTGGCAAGGGCCCTGTCGAGTGTACCACCCAGGGCACCCAGGACAAGGTCATAGAGATCCCATGTTTTTACCCCGAGAGCTTCCCTTGCATAGAAGTAGCTCCATGGATCGGGGGTCCTGAACCCTGTAATATCTAGCAGCCCTTCGTCAACGATGGCGACAGTATAGGTCATTGCTTTTTTGTTTGATTCGCTGACCTTAATCTCGAAGGTTTTTTGTGATCTTACTTCATCAGGCATTGAGATCTTAGGTTCGATCCTTGTTCCTGGATCTTCTACCATAACAGGGGTAACCCCGTAAAGTCGGACAGGCATGTCGTTCACTGTCTGACCATGAGGTTGCAGAAGGGTAACATAGGCATAGACGTTAGGTGCCATGTCAGAAGTAGCCTTCAGGTTTACTATGGAGTTGGTCCCGTTTGTGTTTACAATTTCCTGTTCTACAATGCCGGTGGCATTTTCGAGGGTGACAATTGCCCTTGAATTGGGTGGAGCGGGGAAGGAGAGTTGAATATTATCCCCAACCTCGTATTTGGGTTTATCTGTGTTTACTGTGAGAAGTGTTGCCCCTTCAGTGCTTCCTTTTGAACCATAATCCCATGGCCAGTCAACAAGCACTATCTTGCCGCTTGAGTGACCCGACAGGGCTGTTGCCTTAACAAAATACCTTCCCCAGTCATCCTTTGGAATCTTGAAGGTCAGAGAGCCTTCACCATTAACTGTGGTCAGGTTTTTAGTCAGTATCGGAACATACCTTTCTCCTGATACATAATTCCCGAAATCCTCCTCGTCGGATTCCCACCACCACCTGTATCTCATCCGGTAGATGTTAACCTCGACCTTTGTGTTTACAGGCTTCCCGTTGCGATCGACAGTAATGATCTTAATATCATTATCTGCGTCAGTGTACAGGAGGCGCTGGTTTCCCGACAATCCCGGGAAATTCACACCGACAAACTCGTTAAACGGGGCAAGTTTAAAGCTCTTCTGGATAATGCTTGCATCACCGCCTTTTTCGAAAACCCTTGCAGTAAATACGGCGTTAAGCATTCCCGGTGCATCGCTGTTATCACCGGTAATGTAATTGAATGTAACGTTCCCGGTTTCATCAGTTGATCCTTCAAAAACCTTTGTAGTATTGGAACTGAATTTTGAATAAGGATTGTCAAAGGAATATTGCGAATACTTGTCGAATCTTGTTGCCGCAGGTTTAAGTATAACATCGACATTAGCTGTAAGGTTGCGGGCAACGGCACCGTTCATCCACCTTGCATTTAGTGTGGCAGTTTCCTTTCCCGATTCATTTCCAAGCAAATCATTTGCGAAGTCGAGCTCTATCTTAAGCCTGTTTGGCTTGATCGTCTCAACTCTAAGCCTTTTCGTGAAGCTTGCCCCCCCTACTTTTATGTTTGCGTTGTAATTACCGGTTACGGCGTTATCTGCTGTTTTTGTTTTAAAGATCAGGAGACCTGACGCGGGAAGGCTCTGAACCTGGTTATCGATTTTCTGTTCGTTCGGGTTTATAAGTTCAAACTGGACCGGGTGCCCCTGAGGCAATTCCCTGTTCATGTCTCTTATTATTACAGACAGGAATATTGAATCTCCTGGTCTCCAAACATCGCGTTCTCCGTAAATAAATGTTTTTATTCCTCTTTCAGGTTTTACCCCTGCAACATCAAATGAACTTAACGACAGCGATGAGCCGTCATTTGTTTTCAGGTAGTTCCTGTCGCTTCCCTTTTTAACTATCAGAAGGAAGGGTTTCCCGCTGCAGCTAATAAGTGCAGTACCGTCTGACCCTGTTGTTGCCGTGCCTATACTTTGCATCTGCAGGTTAAAGGCTTCTGCTGTAGCATCACTTACAGGATCGGTTGTCCTTATATCATTTACAAAAACATGCAGTTTGTTGTTTTCCCCCTGTTTTGCCATCAGTCCAAGGTTCGATGCAAGCAGGTTCCGGGTAAGCGACCTGTCGGGACCATAATACGCATCCTTGCACGGATCTTCCCTTTCATCCCATTCGTAGCCATACCTGTAGAATATTGATGATTCTGCATCGTCGTAGTAGTTATTCGCATCATCATAACTTTCCGCTATCCTCTCCTGCGATTCATTCAAAGCCTCTTCATATTTTGAGACGCCTGATGCTTCTTTACAGCTGTAAAGTGAATACGAAGGCCTCATGCTGAGCTGTATCTTGTAAAGGATCCCCGGCTCTACAGTAATGTAATCCGAAAGATCTATTGTATGAAGGCTCCACTTGCCACCGTTAACTGCCTGGCTTGCCATCAGATCTATCCTGCCGGTATAAACGGGGCGTCCGAATTTCTTGAGGGAACCGTTCTCCCCCAGGTCGTTGTTCTGAAGATAATAGGGGAGGTTGTTCTCAAATACCTTTACAATCTTGAGGTCAACGGATTTCAGGTTAGCGGTCATGAATGGATATATCAGGCTGCCGGAAGCAGGAAGTATAACTCCTTTTCCAACCTGTTTAATCTGGGGCTTGAGTGTGACAAATTCAACGGAATGTCTTCTTGAGGTCCCCAGGCTGATACCTTTTGTGCTTTTCAAGGAAGCTTCAACATTCAGTTCGCAGGAACCTGTTGTGTTCGCACCGGGGTAAACGCTGATTATGTTCGAGCTGATTTTGAGTGTGCTTTCATTGTTTGGTGTTATCCAGACGAGTCCTTCTATCTCCTGCCCGGGGTCTACAGCATCGGAAAATACTATGTCAATCCTTGGTGTCTCGCCCGTAACAACATTTATGTCCTGAATAAGGAAGGCATTTTTCCTTGGAATACTTATTGTGGAGGAAGCTTTTTGTTTCAGGCCTGAGGGATCACCGTCCCATGAGATAACAAGTTCCTGTTCCTTATCAGTCCTGGCAATTTTATCTATTGTGAATTTATGGATATTCTGCGCCGAGTGGTCCCACACGATCGTAACCCTGTTACCGTCGAGGCTTGCATTCAGCCATTTTTCAACCTCGTCGGGCACCACGTAGTCCGAAGTGATCACGTCACCACCTGATGTATATGTATCACCCTGGTCATTGTATTCGAGGTTCCTCACCACGACACTGAAATCTTTTTTTACTGTCTCTATGTTAATAGGGAACAGTTTCAGTCGCTCATTCACCTCACCAAGCTTTGATAGGTTCAGGGTGCCTGTCCAGTATTTCCCTGACTCAAGGATTTTGGATGGCCTGAAAACAAGTGTGATGTCGTCTTTCCATTCAGCTTTTCCTTTTATTGATGGATCGAAACTGAACAGCCCGGTAAGCTTATTTTTATCCGCTTTCGCTGCAAATTCAGGGGTGAATCTTATTTCAACAGCACCGTCAACCGGTATTACACCAAATGTGTAACCGGCAATATATTCCGAGAAGCCCTGGTCGACAGGTAAAATTACTTTTGGTTTTTCATTGAGGTTATTGGCATTCCTGTTACCGGGTCCGCACGACCAGGCAAACAGAGCCAGCGCCAGCAGGATAAGTTTTGCAGATTTCATGGGATTGGAAATTATACTACTAATGTAGTCAAATAATCTGATTGCTTTGTCGCCTGTAATACAACTCAGACAACCAGACAACCAGACAATCAGACAATCAGACAATCAGACATTCAGACATTCAGACACCCAGACATCCAGACAATTAGGGTGTCACCATCTCAGTCCTCAGCTTAACTACATAAGCCCTTATCTTTTCAAGGGTTTCAGGAGAAATAGTCATATCGCAACCCTTGGCCTTAAGAACTTTGCGGTTGATATCAATCTTCAGGTCGCCTATTTTGAAATAGATGTCGAAAGTGTCAAAATACCTCTTGAGAAAGATCAGCTTCTTTGTGTAATAAACAACAACAGGGTCGTCGTAGTAGTTACGCATGAAGTTAAGAAGGGAATTGAGTGTATATTTTTGCTGTGCAATTTTCTCCACGACCTGCTTGTCGGGGTGTTGCGGATCATACAGCAGTTCGCTTGTTATATAGAGTGCTTCAACCCATCCACCCATCAGCATTAGGCCGGCGGTGCTTTCACGACCGTCTTTCCTCAGGTGATCCTCAATATCCTTGTAAGATTTGTTTACAAGCGCCATAATTGTGTCTGGACTTGTCGATTCGCTTTCCATCCTCTTTATGGGTGTTGTAAGATATTTGTCGGGTATACCCAGCTTATTGCTAAGGTTGAAGACAGTCTGGATGTAGTTTATCATCTTCTGGCCTATGCCGAACATCTTAATATACCCGAAATCAACACCATAAATGCCAAGGTTTATTGAAGCTTTTGCGTTGCTTGTGTAAAGATCCCTGTTTGAGATCGGATTAAGAATATTATCGTTGTACCGGACCTTCAGCCTGCTGAAGATGGAAGAAATCTCTGTTGGAGTTATAAGCCCGTAAAGTATCTCGTTATTGGCTGTTTCTGATGCATTATTTGTTGAATCAGCCACATAAGTCGAAAATGTAGGAGAGATAGTTTTCGGAGTCGGTTTCTCATTATTGCACGATGTCAGTGCAGTTGCGAGGGTGAGGAATAATATTGTTAGTCTAAAGCAGGTTTTCATTTCTTGTTGTATTACTGGCTGCTAAAAGTAAAACAATTCAGGATTTCTGAGCATCAATGTTATTAACCATGAATAATTTTAATTAACACGAAGTCAGGGCCCTTATTTCTCCGTGTTATTCTCGTTCCATAACAGTTTCTTGCCAAAACCAAGCCTGTTATCCGTCATCTTGATATGGGTCAGCTTAATTGTCCAGAGGTGTGTTTCCATGAGAATTGCAACCGGGAACCTCTTCATATAGGCGTCGCTTGCTTTTTCAAGAAGGGTACCTTCCGGTTCGGAAACCCTGCCCTGGAACTGGATGCCCCGGATCTTGCCGATGATCCTCGTCTCAAGAACGACGGTACCTGCAACCAGCGCGTTTTTAAGAAATTCCTGGCCATGGCGGGTGTCAGGATCAGTTGTAAAGACCAGTGCGTTCTCATCCTTCAGGTATACGTAGAAGCAACTTGCACACCAGGGTTCCCCGTTTACAGATGTTGCAACTGTAAGTACATGATGCCTTTTCAGAAATTTTATGATCCTGCTGTCAATCATTTTCCATCCATTTATAAGTATCTGTCTCAAATCCGGCAAGCGAAATTATCCTGTCTGTTACCGTGTCAACCAGTTCATTTATCCCTGCCGGTTTTGAATAGAATGATGGTGATGCAGGGCAGATTATTGCACCTGCAAGTGTGAGGGTTTCCATGTTCCTTATATGGATGAGGTTATATGGAGTTTCCCTTGGTACTATTATAAGTTTTCTTCTTTCCTTGAGGATCACATCGGCTGCCCTTGCTATAAGGTCGTCGGAAGTGCCGTTGGCGATTCTTGCTATGGTACCCATCGACGATGGGCAGATTATCATTGTATCGAATTTTGCTGAGCCCGAGGCAAAAGGGGCGAAGAAACTTTTATTGTCATATTCTTTTGCCGGGGGTAGAAACTTTGGATTTTTTCCAGTCTCATGCTTCCATACTTCCTTAGCAGTGTCTGATAAGACCACGGCGATCTGCTCAGGCAGCTCATCAAGAGCAGCAAGCCTCTTCAGCAGACGTTCTGCATATATCGATCCGCTGGCACCCGTAATCGCAACTATTATCTTTCTTCCCTTTGCCATACCCTGGTAATGAGGATTGTAAAGTTAATGTTTTTTAATTATGGTCATTGCGAGCGCAGCGAAGCAATCAGTGTCAGCCGGGTACCATGTATCTACTTTAGATTCGGTCATTGCGAGCCTCCGCCAGCTGGTGGAGGCGAAGCAATCAGTGTCAGTCATTTAGAATGTCGCTCTTCCCCCCAGTCTTTCTGCTAACAGCTGAACCCCTTTCGAAGCCCCTTCCTTTATAACTTCAACATGGCGGTTAACAGGCACGTCAACATCATTTGGATCGATAAGCCAGAGCGAAGCCTCATAAGGGGCATAAGCTATCAGTCCTGCAGCCGGGTAGACGTTGAGTGAAGAACCGACAACAACGAATATATCAGCCTCAGAGGTGATCCTTACTGCCTCTTCCATCATTGGAACATCTTCCCCGAACCATACAATGTGCGGCCTCAGCTGGCTCCCCTTTTCACATTTGTCACCTTTATTTATATCCCTGTAACCTATATCATATACTATGGACGGATCGGTGGTACTCCGTGCCTTTGTGAGTTCGCCATGAAGATGAAGTACGCTTGTGCTGCCGGCTCTCTCGTGAAGGTTGTCGACATTCTGTGTTATTATCGATACCCTGAAAAGTTTTTCAAGGTCGGCAAGACCCAGGTGACCTGCATTTGGTTTTGCCGACTCGAGTTGCTGTCGTCTCTCGTTGTAGAACCTGAGGACCAGGTCAGGATTTTTCCACCATGCCATAGGTGTGGCAACCTCCATAACATCATATTCCTCCCATAAACCACCGGAATCCCTGAAGGTTTTGATGCCGCTTTCAGCGCTCATCCCGGCGCCCGATAAAACAACAAGATGTTTCATAAAAAATGTTTTATTAAAGATAATAATGATCTTTTCTATTAAGAAGATCAGGGACTTCAACCAGTATATAGTTATTAGATAGCCAGCTATTAAGTTGCCCTGTTTTTGTTAGTCCAAAGATATCTTCTTCATTTGGCTTCGCCGAGCTCCGCTTCGCTACGGTTCTTTTGCTTGCCCAAAAGAAACGAACCAAAGAAAAGGAGGCCGGAAAAGACAACCTTGCCCTTTTTGTCCGCCCGCTACACAAGGCCATAATGGCGCCACCAAAAATGGCGAGGTTCGCACCTTTTCCGGTTTCCCCTCGCACATATCTTCATTCTAGTCAATAGACACTTTATTATTTTCTATCAGACTTTTCGTGTTAATGGATTTCAGACGGCCTCAGAGAATTTTGGGAAAAAGCGATTATTTTGAGGCTTGCTGTGAGGGCTGAAAGTAAGCAACACTGTCTGAGCCCCGACCTGACGGGGCGAGTTGTGTTGCGTGGGCAAGACTCAAAATATGAGCCCCAAAATTATCTGCAGCCTTGAACTTTCTTTGCTTACTTTCTTTGTTTCAAGACAAAGAAAGTAAGAGCTCTTCTTTGGGCGAGCAACCGATCCGCCAGATGGCGGAGGCGAAGCAATCGCGTCAAAAAATCCCTTACTGGTTAATTTCAACTTTTTTCCTGCTACCTTTGATTCCATGATCGATCATGCGACCATAGAAAGAATCCTCGATGCTGCACAGATAACTGATGTTGTCCAGGAGTTCGTCCAGCTTAAAAAGCGTGGAGTCAACCTCCTTGGATTGTGCCCGTTTCATAATGAGAAAACTCCGTCTTTCACAGTTTCCCCTTCAAAAGGTATCTTCAAATGTTTCGGATGCGGGAAAGGGGGAAATTCCGTCAACTTCATAATAGAGCATGAACACCTGAGCTATCCGGAAGCACTTCGTTACCTGGCACGAAAATACCATATTGAGATAGAGGAACATGAGCAGACCAAAGAGGATATCGAGAAGCAAAATGAACGCGAAAGCATGCTCGTACTTTCTGCTTATGCAGGAAGGATTTTCCATGAAAACCTGTTCAACACCGACGAAGGCATTTCTGTGGGCCTGACATATTTCAAAGAGCGCGGGTTCCGGCATGATATACTTAAGAAGTTCGATATCGGCTACAGCCTCGAAAAAAGGGATGCCCTCACAAGGAAAGCACTTGAGGATGGATACAGGGAAGAATATCTTGTAAAAACAGGGCTGTCGATAAAACATGACGACAGGGTTTTTGACAGGTTCAGTGGCAGGGTGATGTTCCCCATACATTCACTGTCGGGACAGATTCTGGGTTTCGGTGGAAGGATACTGATTAAGGATCCGAAAACTGCAAAATACCTTAACTCTCCTGAATCGGAGATCTACCACAAGAGCAGGATCGTTTACGGGATCTATCATGCGAGAAAAGCGATAACCCGTGAGGACTGCTGTTACATGGTTGAAGGTTATACAGATGTTCTCTCCCTTCATGAGGCAGGGATCGAGAATGTTGTTGCATCATCAGGAACATCACTTACACAGGAACAGGTAAGGTTGATAAAAAGGTTCACCCAGAACATGACAATCCTCTACGACGGTGATGCAGCAGGGATCAAAGCATCGCTCCGGGGTATCGACCTTGTACTTGAAGAGGGGATGAATGTGAGGATTGTACTTCTTCCTGATGGCGAGGACCCCGACTCATATTCGAAAAAAGTATCGAACGAGGAATTCAAAAGCTATATCCGGGATAATGAGACTGACTTCATCCGTTTCAAGACAAAGATGCTGATGTCGGAAGCAAAAAGTGATCCTGTTATGAGGGCAAACCTCATAAGGGATATAGTAAAGTCAATCGCGGTAATTCCTGAAAGCATCACAAGGACAGTTTATATAAAAGAGTGCAGCACCCAGATGGAGGTACCTGAAGCTGTGCTTTACAATGAGGTTAACAAGCTTCGTCAGCAGAAGAGTTTCCAGGAGAGGAACCAGTATCCCACTCCGCCGGATGATATGCCTGTTCACAGGGTAGTCCAGCAGAAACAGATTACCCATGAGCCTTCAACATACTGGTCGGAGAATGAAATAATAAGACTGCTGCTTAAATACGGGAGCGAAGTTTTCGAAAGGAAAGTAAACAAGGAGGACGGCCAGGAATCAATAACCTGCATCGCTGATTTTATCGTTGCGGAAATAGACTCCGATGAGCTTACATTCGACAACACAGTATTAGCGCAGATCTACAGCGATTACCAGTTCCATATACGCCAGGGCCTCTTTCCAGGCGATCAGCACTTCGTAAGACATGCCGATCCTGATATATCAAGGATTTCAGCCGGACTGCTGGCTGAGAATTATGTTCTTAGCAATATCTGGCGCAAGAAACAGGCATATGTTGAAACTGAAACCGATAAGCTTAAAGAGATAGTACAGGATTCCGTTCTCAAGTTCAAAAGGGATAAGCTGAGCCTTATGAGGCAGAAGCTGCGTCACCAGATGGATGAAGCTGTTAAGGAAGGTAAGATGGATGAAGTCTATTCACTTCAGAAGAAGGACACCGTTCTTGCGAATGCCATCCTGAGAATTTCAAAAAGCCTCGGAAACAGGATAATATAAGGCACAGGGCGCAGGACTCAGGTCGCAAGGTGTTGGAATAAAAATCTTTGCAATAAAGGGAGGGATTGGATAATTTAGACATGGAATATCTAATGTCTTACTAATCCTTTGTCTTATGAGTAATTATGAAAATCTGAATGTTTGGCATAAAGCTGTTGATCTTGCTGTATCAATCTATAAACTAACTTCTTCAAACATGAGGTTACAGAAAGATTATGGATTAAAAGAACAGATGCAACGAGCCGCTGTCAGCATCTCAAGCAACATCTCTGAAGGTGATGAACTTGGAACTGATAAACAGGCGGTTAAACAGTTCTACATATCGAAAGGATCTGCAGCTGAACTTTTTACTCAGATCAATATCTCCTACAAAATAGGATATATAACTGAGGAACAATTTAAAACACTAACTAATGAATGCAAGACTATTTCTTCAATGCTGACAAATCTGATAAAATCACGAATCAGATCCATATAGAAAAATATCATTCCCTGCGTCGTGCGTCATGTGTCACACAGACTATTTTCCAAGCTGCTGTTTCAGGATCCTTGCAATATATTTACCTATTATATCGAACTCGAGGTTGACTACAGTTCCTTTCTTTATCTGGTGAAAGTTAGTTACTTCATATGTGAATGGGATAATGGCAACCTGGAATGACTTCGGTTTTGAATTCACAACTGTGAGACTCACCCCGTTTACACAGACAGATCCTTTCTCTACTGTCATATAATCATCCTGTGCCGGTTCGTATTCAAAAGTAAAATACCAGCTGCCACCCGATTCCTTTACGTCACTGCATACAGCTGTCTGATCCACGTGCCCCTGGACTATATGCCCGTCGAGGCGGCCGTCAAGCCTGGCACTTCTCTCAAGGTTTACTTTATCACCATGCTTCAGCAGCCCGAGGTTGGACTTTTCAAGAGTCTCCCTGATTGCGGTTACAGTGTAAGTCTCAGCATCCTTCCGTACAACGGTAAGGCATACCCCATTATGGGAAACGCTCTGGTCAATCCTCAGCTCATTTACGAATGAACACTTCATTGTAATATGAAGATTTTCCTTCTCTTTTTCAAGCTTCACAACTGTTGCTGCTTCTTCCACTATTCCAGAAAACATAGGCTTTTATTTAGGGCAGTAAATTTATTCAAATTCCCATAATTCTCCCTGCCTGTTTGTAAATCGATTCACGTGAAGTCAAGTATTGAGCAACTTGGTATTGGGCAGACACAGATTGCTTCGCTACGCTCGCAATGACCTGTACGACGAAGCTGCTTTAGTTTTTGTCATTGCGAGCCCGGCTGAGCCGGGCGAAGCAATCGGTGTCCACCTTCCACCAAACAGCTTCATGAATTTAGCGAACCCGACAGATCATTCCAATCAGGATTAATTGATTCAATCAGCCTGATCTTTTTTTCCCTTGATCCCGCCTTGATTTGTTTTTCGCGCTTTATTGCCTCACTGATCGACGGATGAAGCTCGAAATAAACAAGCTTTTTAACATTATACTTTTGAGTAAAACTTCCCTGGTAGAAGTTTTCAAGATGCTTTTTTAGCCTGCTGATCAAATCGCTTGAAACCCCTGTATACAGAGTAGTGTTTTTAGCAGTTGTCAAAATATATACATATGCTTTCATTGCATACTGGATTCTTAGTTGTATTTCTTATGCCTCGCCATCTTTTTCCGGTCCACCTCCATTTTCTGATTCCTCCATCCTATAAACCCACCCTTCAGTGAATAGAGATTCCTGTAACCATGATCGTAGAAAACAACACAAACCTTTTTACTGCGGTTTCCCACATAACAATAAATGATGACCTGTGCTTCTTTTGGCGGAGCAGAATTACTGCTGAAGTATGTTTCGGGTATTGGCCAGTCGATATGAGCAGCACCCTTTATCCTAGCTTTCCTGTAATCCTTGTAATCGCGACTGTCTATAATGACTGCGGATCCCTTTGTTTTGAAACCACTGCTGAACTCCTGCGCCCCCAGCACAACATATTTCATCGAATCCTGCACCTGTCCATTCACCCTTGCAAGACCCGATACAACAAACACGCAAAATATAAGCAGCCTCTTCATATTACAAAATTACTGATTATTACAATTGCCAGCCATCTCCCAATCTCCCCGTCTCCCCATCTCCCCATCTCCCAACTCCCCATCTCCCCATCACTCAGTCCTGCAGTCTCTCAGTCCCCTCTATTGCCTCTACAGCCTTTACCGCCTTTATTGCCTCTATAGCCCTTGCGCCTTTATGCCTTAGCGCTGCCTTCTTTTGCCTTGAGTCCTGCGTCTTGCGTCATTTTGCCATTTTTATTATCTTTGTCCGATTTTTTTAACATTAACTACTTGATTTCATGGGGAAACGGTTTCCTGAATATAAAGGTCTTGACCTGGCACAGGTGAACAGGGATGTATTGAAGAGCTGGGATGCGAATGACACCTTTCGCAGAAGTGTGACACAAAAGAACGGAAAAGGTGAGTATGTCTTTTTCGAAGGACCACCTTCAGCCAATGGTATACCTGGTATTCATCACGTGATGGCGCGTACAATAAAGGACGCTATCTGCAGGTACCGTACACAGCAGGGTTATGAGGTAAAACGTAAGGCCGGTTGGGATACCCATGGCCTCCCCGTTGAGCTTGGTGTTGAGAAAGCCCTTGGTATAACAAAGGAAGATATCGGTTCAAAGATCTCGATCAGCGACTATAATGCAGAGTGCAAAAAGGATGTGATGAAGTACACCGACCTGTGGGAAGAACTGACCCGCATTATGGGTTACTGGGTCGATATGGAGCATCCGTATATCACCTACGACAACAGGTATATTGAAACACTCTGGTGGCTTCTTAAGGAGCTTTATTCAAAAGGCTATCTCTACAAAGGCTACACAATCCAGCCGTTCTCACCGGCAGCTGGGACTGGCCTGAGTTCACACGAACTTAACCTCCCGGGTTGTTACAGGGATGTAAAGGATACCACATGTATCGCACTTTTCAAGCTTGTCAGGAACGAGAAATCAGAGTTTCTCTATAAGGATATAGATACAAAGGATGTTCATATAATGGCATGGACGACCACGCCATGGACACTTCCTTCAAATACTGCACTCGCGGTGGGTGAGGCAATTACCTATGTAAGGGTCAGGAGCTTCAATCCGTATTCAGGTGAACCGATAACAGTAGTACTCGCCAGGGAGCTTCTTAATGCAATGTTCCCTGAAGCAAATGCTGCATTAGATTTCAGCGAATACAAGCCCGGTGATAAGAAAATACCTTTCAGGGTTACAGCTGAATGTACAGGTAAAAAACTTGCCGGTATTGACTACGAGCAGCTGATCGACTGGGTTAAACCCGATGCAGGGGCATTCAGGGTCATCACAGGCGACTTTGTCACGACAGAGGACGGGACAGGTATTGTACATATCGCACCTACCTTCGGTGCCGACGACTACCGTGCAGGAAGGGAGAATGGCATCCCACCGATGATTGTTAAGAGAAAAGACGGCACATCCGGACCGCTTGTTGACAAGAGGGGTTTCATGGTCCCTGTTGAGGATCTTGATCCGGTTTTTGTAAAAGAAAGGGTAAATAAAGAGACATATAAAGGTTTTGAAGGACGGCCGGTCAAGAATGATTATGACATCACACTCACAGGAAACGATGAGACCCTCGATGTGGATATCGCTGTAATGCTTAAACAGCAGGGTAAGGTATTCAGGATCGAGAAGCAGGTACACAGCTATCCTCATTGCTGGAGGACCGACAAGCCTATCCTTTATTATCCGCTCGATGCATGGTTCATCCGCACAACGGCATGCCGCGACAGGATGATAGAGCTTAATAATACTATCAACTGGAAACCACAGTCTACAGGGACAGGTCGTTTCGGTAAATGGCTTGAGAACCTTGTTGACTGGAACCTCTCACGTTCACGTTTCTGGGGTACGCCGCTGCCTATCTGGGTTACCGAGGACCGCACGGAGGAGAAATGTATAGGTTCGGCTGCTGAGCTTAAGGCCGAGATAGACCTCTCGATGAAAGCCGGTTTCATGAAGAGCAACCCGCTGTCTCATTTTCACAGCAACGACTATTCAAAGGAGAACTATGAGAGTTTCGACCTTCACAGGCCGTTTGTGGATGATATAGTACTTGTCAGTGCAAGCGGGAAGAAGATGTTCCGCGAGCCCGATCTTATCGATGTATGGTTCGACTCTGGTGCTATGCCCTATGCCCAGGCTCACTACCCGTTTGAGAACAAGGAGAACTTCTCAGATATGTTCCCGGCAGATTTCATTGCAGAAGGTGTTGACCAGACAAGGGGCTGGTTCTTCACACTCCATGCAATTGCCACAATGATATCTGATTCTGTTTCGTTTAAGAACATAATCTCTAATGGTCTCGTACTCGACAAGAACGGGAACAAGATGTCGAAGAGGCTTGGAAATGCTGTTGATCCGTTCAGCACAATTGAGCAATATGGTGCCGACCCGCTCAGGTGGTATATGATAACAAATGCCCAGCCCTGGGATAACCTTAAATTTGATATCCAGGGTGTTGATGAGGTGAAACGCAAGTTCTTTGGAACGCTTTACAATACATATTCATTCTTTTCACTTTATGCAAATGTCGACGGTTTCACGCATAAGGAGAATGAGATACCTGTAAGCGAGCGTCCGGAAATTGACAGGTGGATTATCTCGCTACTGAACTCACTGGTTAAGGAAGTTGGGGAGTGCTACGAGGATTATGACCTTACAAAAGCTGGCAGGGCAATACAGGATTTCGTTACTGAAAACCTCAGTAACTGGTATGTAAGGCTAAACAGGAAGCGTTTCTGGGGGGGAGAGCAGAGCAGCGATAAGCTGGCTGCCTACCAGACACTCTACACCTGCCTCGAGACTATAACAAAACTTGCCGCACCGCTTGCTCCTTTCTACATGGACAGGGTCTTCATGGACCTTAACGGTGTTACCGGTCTCAGCAAAGAGGATTCAGTACATCTTACAATATTCCCTGAATATGATTCAAAGCTTATCGACAGGGAGCTTGAAGAGAGGATGGATATAGCACAGAAGATGTCATCAATGATACTCGGGCTGAGGAGGAAGGTGAATATTAAGGTTCGCCAGCCTCTTGCAAGGATAATGGTGCCGGTGACCGGGGAAGGCTTCAGGGAGAAGTTTGAAGCTGTAAGGAATCTTGTCCTTGCCGAGGTTAATGTGAAAGAGGTTGAGTATATCGATGATACTGCCGGTGTCCTTGTAAAGAAGATAAAGCCAAACTTCAAGGTTCTGGGGCCAAAATACGGTAAGATGATGAAGGAGATAAGCTCGGCTGTCGGTGCAATGTCACAGCATGATATTGCTGCTTTTGAAGCTGCAGGCAGGGCATCACTTAGCATAAACGGCACAATGGTTGACCTTAAAATGGAAGATGTCGAGATCATTTCAGAGGACATCCCGGGATGGCAGGTAGCAAACGAGGGTAAACTTACTGTTGCCCTTGATGTGACTGTTACGGAAGAGCTGAGGAATGAAGGTATTGCAAGGGAGTTTGTGAACAGGATTCAGAATATACGCAAAGAGAGTGGTTTTGATGTTACTGATAAGATCACTGTCCTTATCGAGGACCATGATTTTATACATGAGGCTATAGGCCTGCATGCGGCGTATATAGGATCGCAGTGTCTTGCCACTTCGGTGACGGTGGCTCCGACGCTTACAGGGTCGTCTGTCAAAGATATTGATATTGATGACGTTCCCGTCAGGATACTCATTACTAAGAATTAGTATATACTACTTCATTTTATTATTTTCTTCTTTTGGTTGAGCCGTGCTCTGTTTTGCACCGGTTCTGTTATTTCCATTATTTTCTGTTCATTTTTTGCTCGCCCAAAAAATGAACCAAAAAAGGGCGCCGGAAACGACAACCGGGGTCTTCCACTTCGTTGTCCCTCACTACAGGCCTAACCTCGTTCCAGACCCCGGTTCGCGCCGTTTCCGGTTTTCCCCTCGCACTTATTATCAACTGATAGAAGATTCAGTTCTTTACTTTCTATAATCTGTGGTTTAGGCTTATTTCATATTCTTTCTTCAGTGCTACCAAATCTTTTTGGATAAAGTTTGACATTTTTGAGGCTGAGAAGCAGGGCAAGCGTTAAGAAAAAGCCTTTCAGGCTTTTTTTAGCGAAGCAGCCAGCCCACAGGATGGCTGCACAAGCAACACTGTCTGAGCCACACGCCATGGCGTGGGGCGAGTTGTGTTGCGTGGACAGCCGAAAAAATGGAAAACCCAAAAGATTTGAGGCCGTCTTTTTTTTTTGTTTACTTTAAGAGCAAAAGAAATGAAGAAAAAGTCTTTTGACGAACAAAGAAAGAACAGAACAAAGAAATAACAAGAAAGAATTAAGCACAAAAATTGCAATTTGTAAATGGAGATTATCCTTGATTGAAACTGCAGCCTGCTGCAGGCAAGAAAACGATTCTACTTTATTTCCAATGTTGCACCCCCAAACGCCCCAGGGGGGGCTTAATGAAAAAGCCCTGTTTCCAGGCTAAAATATTTGGCTTTTTAGACTGCAGGACTGCAAGACCGCAGGACTTTAAAGTTATTTCTGTTTCAGTTTAGCATCCATGCAAAGTGTAGCATGCGGAACAGCGCGAAGACGCTCTTTTGATATAAGCTTCCCTGTTTCACGGCAAATGCCATAAGTCTTGTTTTCAATCCTTACAAGAGCAGCCTGCAGGTGCTGTATAAATTTAAGCTGTCTCTGTGCCAGGCGGCCGGCCTCCTCCTTGGAAAGAGTTGTGGCGCCTTCTTCAAGTACTTTGAATGTCGGAGATGTATCCATTGTATCGTTACTCTCCTCGTGAGTGATGCTCGATTTCAATATCTCGTAGTCCCTCTTGGCCTTTTCAAGTTTGGAAAGGATGATCTCTCTGAATTCCTCAAGCTCCTCGTCTGAATATCTTGTCTTCTCTGCCATACCCATCAGAATTTTGTATGGGGCAAAGGTAACTAAATTTATTTTATAATAAACAAATTCAGAAGACTAAGGGCCAGTGGGACTAAGAGACTAAGAGACAGGAAACTGCTGTGAACGGATAATATATTTAACAGGATCATTTTTTAGGTGAAGTTACATGTTGACAAGTTTCATTCTCCATGTCTCTCCGTCTTTTTCTTCACTTTTTACTGTAGTTCATCCACCCCTGCATCCTGGCTCCTCACTAAAATTGCCATTCGTGGCAATTTCTTTATACTCGGCCCCTTTTTTCCCTTCGCTTTGTGCATAAAACGCACACCATTCCGGGTCCCTCATCTCTTCTAATTACTCCTGGCTTTTCTGAAAAGGATATTCCATCCAGATTTCCAGAAATATTTGAAATCGGTAAGCAGGGGATGTTGTCATATTCGTCGAGGTATTTTATCTCTGATCTTGAATTCCTCCAGGTCAGAAGGCATATCAGCATAGAATGGTGGAATAAGCCCGGGCTTATACTTTATCCTTCTCTCCCCTCACATCCTGGCTGTATAGTTCGAAATACTGCTTGCTGAGAGGTCTTACTCCTACAAGTTTCATCTCACCTTTAAAGAAGTTTATGAACATTGGAAGTTCATCGAGCCATATCTTCCTGCATACGGCGCCTCAGTTATTCTGAAATCATTTTTAAAACTTTCCACCATCCTGCAGGTCATATAGTTTGTAAACATAATCCTGTATATATTCAGAATACGGGTGCATCGTTCTCAGTTTGTAAACCTTTATCATTTCTCCGTTCTTACCAACCCTGGGCAGGGCAATAAGTGGTCCGTAAAGATTTTCATTCGTAACAAGTGGTTCAGTATATTTCCTGGCTTCTATGCATAACCTGTTTCCAATGAAAGATTCAAGCTTTATGCCGAATCCGCCCCTGGAAAGTCGCCCAAGCGCTTCGGCTCGTGAAATGACTGCATTTTGTCCACGGGTCAGGTAAAAATAAACGGGCCCAGTGATTTTAAGTTTAGGGAGGACTTCTTTGATAATAAAATCCAGCGTATAATAAATCCAGTTCAGGACTGGTGGAAATTTCTAAGAAGTCTTGCTTTCCTTTGATCCTTGAGCCAACGCAGCAAAAAAAGTATCCTTTGTGATCCAGTTTTTTATTCACTGCATCAATGAATTCATCAAGATTCTGAATATCGTTTAATTTATGCAGGTTAATAATGTAGGCGTACTTCTCTTCAGGAAGACTGAGAATATTGAAAGTAGTTGTTGTTGACAGGACGGCAGTTTTTCCGCTCAGCCTGTGACCTGTCATTTTTATTATTGCATCTGAAAGTTCTTACCACCTTTCCTCTCGATTGCTTCAACTATACCTGGATGTACCTCAGGTTCAGAATCTATATCGTTAGGGCCATTGCCATTCAGGCCCCTTACTAGCTCATATTCACTGGCTTCCCTAGTTCCGGTATTTCTCATATTCCTCGTAGTCCTGTATTGATGCCTTCCTGTATGCTATGAAAAATCCCCGAACAGAAGTTCAAGTAGAGTAGCAAGCAGAGCGGTCCCAAAAACTACGGTCCTTGAATAATCAAGGTCCCTGATCAGGAACATAAGCATTGTTGAAAGGAAAGAGAGTGATTATGTTGCTCGTAAGCACTCTCAGAAGAAGGGAAGGAAAGTTTATAATCTTACCCTTGTGCATCTTTCCGTTTTGCAAGCGAGACTGATGATCCATATTACAGCAAGACTTATGAAAAACGGTGCATGGGATGGAATGTATTCTGCGAAGCTTGAAGGTTTTGTTGAAACAATAAAAAGAAATGACACGGTGAGTATAATTATATCACCTATAAGCGTAATCAATCTGAACCTGTTTCGTTCCATCCCACCAGTGCAGTGTGAAAAGTCATCGAAATTACGAAAAATCCCAATATTAAGACAGATTAAAAGTCCAGAAGGTTGCAGTGGGAGAGTTATATCGTTATATCGTTATATCGTTATATTATTATTTTGTTATATCGGTATATGAATTGAGAAATTGGTTAAATTTAACTGTGCTAAGTATTGTTTCGCTGTCCTTAAACGATGAATCAATTCTCTTTTGAAAGGCTGGAGGTGTGGAGTGAGTCCAGGCATCTTGCAAAGCTAGTTTATAAGCTAACTGGCAAATTTCCGGATGAGGAAAAGTTTGGGATCGCTAACCAGATGAGAAGGGCTGTTATCTCTGTTTCTTCAAATATCGTTGAAGGATCATACAGGAAAAGTCCAAGGGACAAAATTAACTTCATGAACTTCGCTTTCAGCAGCCTCATGGAACTGCTAAGCCAGGTAATTATAAGTCATGATATGGAATATATCTCAAAAGAGGAATTTCAGTCTCTCAGGGATTCTATTGAATCTATATCAAACAAACTTTCCTCTCTCACAAACTACTTCAAAAAACTCGAATCAGGTAATCGAAATAACGATATAACAAAATAACAAAATAACTCTTTCTCAGAAACCGAATGTCATCCCGGCATTTATCGTATTCTTTTCGCCATAATAATAGTCAGGGCTCCAGGATTTGTTACCTGTAATATTGCTGTTTGTGAAGCCAATCCAGAGGTAGAGGTCGTTTATAAGCTGATATGATGCTCTTAATGAAATTGATGTATTATGCCATTCAACAGATGAAAGGGGAGGATTGCCTATTCTGGGTGCCCCAAGCGCAGTATAATCCGGACCCTTAACTGCATCTGTTAAAGAAAGATTGACAAGAAAAGCCCTTATCGGCCTGTACTCCAAAGACAGGTACCATTCCCTTGAATTATCCTGAAGGTAGTGCCCGAGGTTGTAATTATTTGATTCGAATGTCAGTGTTGGCACATAATGCCTGTATGTAAGCGGGTAGGTATAGGTGAATTCTGTAGTGAAGAAAAGGTTCTCAACAGGAAAGTTGCTAAGCCTGAATCCCGCCTTATAGCTGAGGAAGTTCCATTCATTTTTTTTGAAGATGCGAGGTACAGAAAGCTCATCTATGAAAAGACTTGCATATAGGTGCAGGTTTCTTATCTGCCTGGAACTTATATCAAAGAATAGCTGTGAATTCATATTGTCTATCCCCGAGTTTACAGAATGATCAACAGCCTTGTAGAAGAAAACCGGGACGAGATAAGCGGGGAAAAGGTCGAGATCTGTATAGACAATGCTGTTTCCCGCAGAAACGTTAAGGTTCGTGAAAGGTGTGAAAGTAAAGATGTTTGCTGCAATGAATTTCTTATGGTACACTTCCCTGTAGTCTTTACCATAGCTGTTTGACACCCAGTACGACCTGCTGGAGTCGACAACCATCGAGTTAAGCCAGCCGTGAACGTAGTTAAACTCAAACCATTTTACAGGTTTAATGTGCAGGCGCAACTGTATGAATGATGGATTCCTGTCGCCAAAAATATTTGCACCATGGTAATTATTTCCCCACGTAAAGTGGTCCTTTACAAGGCCGATTTCACCCCATTTCCATCCGTAGCTTACACCACCTGTCATCTCCTCCCAGGATGTCTCTTCCTTGATATGACCGTTTACCCTCTGGGTCATATATCCTGGTAATCCCAGCAAAGGGTTTTCATGGTTATCCCTGAGGGCAGCATAGAATCCCCACCTTCCCGCATAGGCCCTCGCATCAACGCCATTTCTCCAGTATGTTGCCCTGCCTGATGAATTTGAAAATACTTCACCTCCGAAAATCGGGTTGACAGTAATTGAAAACAATGAATCGCTGTAATAGAACATGTCCCAGCGTTTTTTCCCTTTTTCCCCTCTGAGCCATTGCACTTTGCCGCTGACGCGGCTCGTGCTGTCTTGCAGTCTGTTCCAACCATTAAGTTCTTTGCTAAAGTCGACAAGGTAGAAATCGAGTTCCTTCTTTTGCCTCGGATTGAGCCTGTCGCGCTGCGAATCAGCCTCCTTGAGTTTCTGTGCGATAAACTTCCTGCTGTATGGTTTTACTGCTGAGTTAACTGATATCAGCTGTGCAGATGCAAGTTCATCAATGAATTCATAAATGCCGCTGCTGCTCAAGGATTGTGGTACATCCTGGGAGTAGGCATGGATGTTAGTTGCAATTGCAATAACAACAAGCAGTGTATATCGGATGTTTCTCACTACAGTACAGACTGGTTATAGACAAATATAGGACATATTATTTATACTACTTCAGTTACTGTCATTGCGAGCGCAGCGAAGCAATCAGTTTCTCTCGTGTACCAACCAGCTACTTCAGTTCCTGTCATTACGAGCGAAGTGAAGCAATCGCCATTTTTTTCCTCCTTTCTGCATAACCTGAAAGACATATTTCTATCTTTAAAAGGAAATTTCTGCTGTATGTCTGCAGGTCTGAAAATAGCGTTTCCGAAAGAGTTAAAATGGTATGCCATTTATACTTCACCGAGAGCCGAAAAACAGGTTTACAAGAGGCTTCTCGAGGAAGGAATTGAGGCATTCCTTCCTCTTCAGCGCACTTACAGGCAATGGAGCGACAGGAAGAAGCTGATAGAGAAACCGCTTCTTTCCTCATATGTTTTTGTAAGGATGACCGGGAAACAGTTTCCTGTTGTCTTCAAAACCTACGGTGTTGTAAAATTTGTTTCATTCGAAGGCACCCCGGTTGCGATACCACAGAACCAGATTGACAACCTGAAACTCATTGTGAACAGCGATGCCGAAATTGAGGTTTCAAATGACCATTTTGAACCTGGCGACAATGTTGAGGTTATTACAGGATCCCTGTCAGGTCTGACAGGGGAGCTTGTTGAACAGAAAGGGAAGAAGAAGGTGATTATCAGGATTGATAAACTTGATCAGAATATTCTGCTTACCATTCCGGTAACTTTCCTGAAAAGACTTTAAAAATCTTTTCTTCATTTGGCTTCTCCGAACGCCATTTCTTTTACATACTTTATTCTTTCGTTCATTTTTTGCTCGCCCAAAGAATATCTCTTACTTTCTTTGTCTTGAAACAAAGAAAGTAAGCAAAGAAAGTTCAAGGCTGCAGATAATTTTGGGGCTCATATTTTGAGGCTTGCCCACGCAACACAACTTGCCCCACGCCATGGCGTGGTTCTCAGACAGTGTTGCTTACTTTCAGCCCTCGCAGCAAGCCTCAAAATAATCGCTGTCTCCCAAAATTCTCTGAGGCCGTCTGAAATCCATTAATGCGAAAAGGCTGATATAATCTAATAATGTGTCTATTGAATAAAATGAAGATAAGTGCGAGGGGAATCCGGAAAAGGCGCGAACCTCGCCATTTTTGGTGGCGCCATTATGGCCTTGTGTAGCAGGCGGACAAAAAGGGCAAGGTTGTCTTTTCCGGCGCCCTTTCTTTGGTTCTTTCTTTGGACGAACAAAGAAAGAACAGATAATAATCAAAGAACTAGGGAGCAAAAGAACCGGATCCGCCGGCCGGCGGAGGAGCTCGGCGAAGCCAAATGAAGAAGAAGGTGGTGAGAAAAAAAATGAATAAAGTAGAGTTGAGAAATCACTATGAGACAGAGTATGAGAAATTCTTATTTCTCAGTCGATGTCCTTGGTTTACCGATGTAATCAAAAATACTAAACCCTAAACACACTTCATGTGTATTAAACACATTCATACTAACCTTTGATGCAAGGTTGAAGTTATACGACAGGTAAAGTCCTTTTATTATGTTGCCGCCAACACCGATTCCGAAGATCCCCGGATCGCGGTAAGTAAGGCTTCCCCAGATGCGCTTTAAATACATAACCCTTCCTGCAAGTTCGAACTGGGTCCTTACATATTTACCCGATCTAACAATAAGGAGAGGAGATACCGACCAGTCGTTGTTTATGTCATAGTCATAAGTTGCATGAAACTGGAAGTTAGCGATCGGGTTGTATTTGAGATCGACCTCTTTATAGCTTGCATTGCCGAAACTTATATTCGAGAAAAGGAAACCGGCTTCAAGTTTCTGCCAGTTATAAAGCACTGAAAAATCACTCATGAATTTCACCTTAGATTTCAGATCAGCACTTGTAAGCGATGGATCAATATTGTAAGCAGGGTCGTTATAATAATCGAGAAGGTTAATTGAATTATGGTATACACCCATTGACAGGCCGAACATTACAAAATGATTTTCTACAACTTTGATTTTATATGAGTATGAGCCCATTATATAAAGCTGGTTGAAGATACCGGCCTTGTCAAAAATTATCTTCCCGCCATAACCCGAGTTGGAAACAAAAGGAAACACATCATTATATGTGAGCCTGAATGTTTTTGGCCCCCCTTTAATACCACTCCAGTCACTCCTGTATCCGGTTGTCAGGTACCCTGGGTTATAGTTCCCGGCATAAGACGGCATTAGTGTGTACTTATCTGTAAAGTAGCTTTCGCTCAGCGGACTTTGCTGTGCTTTTAGACTGGCTGTAAGAATCAGTCCAGCAATTATAAAAATGGTTCTGTTCATAATTTCAAATCTTGTTGTCGTGCAAGTCGTGCAAGTCGTGCAGGTCGTGCAGGTCCTGATGTGACTGGCATGACTGGCAAGACCGGCATGACCGGCAAGACTATCTAACAATATTCACTGTTCCCGAAACCGTTCCCGCGTTTTCCGTTTTAATCACAAAATAATAAGCTCCTTCCGGCAATGGGTTGCCATCGAAAGTACCGTTCCACAGGTTGTCATAATCAGGATTTGAGTATACTAGTTTCCCCCACCTGTTGTAAACCCTCACGTTGCATTTCCCCCATTCCTGTAGTTTGGGAAGTTCCCAGTAATCGTTGAAACCGTCACCGTTTGGTGTAAACAGGTACATTATGTCCTTATGTGTTGATGATATCTCCACAACGGCAGTTGTCTCAGCTGCCTGGTAGTTTTCGTCACCATCGTTGTATGCCCGTATAGTTACATTTCCCCTTGATACGCCAGTCAGGACAGATCCTGAAACTGTTGCTAATCCATTGTCGAGGCTCTCGAAAGATACAGTCAGTCCGGATGTTGAAACAGCTGCGAGCCTGAATGTGTCGGAAACGAGGAGCTTCTCGGGCACCCTGGTGAAGGTTATGGTCTGGGATATCTTTGTTATTGTAAGGGTACCATTTATTAGTGTGAAATCATAATTGTTATCCCAGGCCGAACTAAAGAACAGGGGATAATCTCCGACCGGTGATGTGATCAATGCATGCACTCCTAGTGTGGGCATAGTATCTATCATAAAGATATTATCGCCATTTAGGAAGCCAGTAATTGTGTAAGTGAGGTTCGGGAACGGAGCCAGGTATTCCTTTGTCTGGTTATCGGCTGTGAAAGTAAGCATTGCCTTTGCCACCGTAAGTGTCTGGTCAGCATCGGGGGCTGCATTGTAATTACTGTTCCCTGTCTGTGAAGCAGTTATTTTGGCGGTTCCGGCGCCTACTATATGTATCATTCCGGAGGCAATCGTTGCAACTGCCGTATTATCGCTTGAGTAATTCACTGTAAGACCTGAAGAAGCACTTGCAGCAGGATCAAAATCTGCATCACCATAGGTTTTGACAGGTAGTGCCGCAAAAGTTATAGCCTGGTCAGCCTTGTTTATGATCAGGACCTGTTTAACATTAGCGGCAGCATTATAATTACTGTTACCAGGTTGAGATGCAGTAATAGTATCCGTGCCTGCGGCAAGTATCTGAACTGTTCCGGAAACTATTGTATCGGCAAGATGGTTGGAGTGAGTAAATGTAACGGGTATCCCCGAGCTGCTTGATGCTGAAAGTGCGAAGTCGGGATCTCCATAGGTTTTTGCTGGAATAGCCGGGAAAGTTATGGTCTGATTTGCTTTGTTCACTGTGAGGGCCTGCTTTACGCTCGGTGCTGCATTAAAATATGTATTACCCGGCTGGGTTGCAGTAATAGTATCGACACCGGCCCCTGTTATGTGTACGGTAGATGTGTTTATGGTTGCAACAGATGAATTGCCGTTTAAATAAGTTATGGTAAGTCCCGAACTGCTTGTTGCTGTCAGAGTGAAATCAGAATCACCATAAGTTTTTGAAGGGATTGATCCAAAGGTTATTGTCTGGTCGCCTTTATTGACGGTTAGGGTTCGGATGTATTTTGCCGGGGCCCAGGTCGCATTTCCTGCCTGCCTTGCAGTAATGTCGGATGTGCCGATACCTCTTAGTGTCATTGTGATACCTGATATTGTGGCAACCTGCTGGTTGAGGCTTGAAAAAGTCAATCCTAGCCCGCTTGAGGCTGTTCCTGATAGTGTTACGGGTGATTCATTGTATTTTTTTGTCAATGAC
>JAXLTT010000016.1:0-75809 GCA_046329875.1 Bacteroidales bacterium | reverse complement strand
AGCTGCTGCAAGCCTCTCTCCTCTTGCCGACTGGTGTGACCTCGACGGTAACCTTCTTATAAGCAATGATCCTTATGAGGGAATTAAGATTGTAAATGGAAAGGTGACGCTTTCAGACAAGCCTGGGACAGGATTAAGGAAACTATGAATCAGCCTCTCCCGGCGAGCGATAAAAGATTTTCGTAAAATTTCCGCCCATTATCATCCAGTTCAGGGATACGTTCTATCCTGCTACCGGGACGGGTATAGATAAATCCGTTTTCAGGTGAAGTTTTCGTTAACAACCCGATGAGTCTTCCCGCAACCCTGTCTGCCCCGGGCATAAAATAAAACCCGATGCTGTATACTATCCGGAACCATTTTTTCTGCATCCTGCCGATAGCTGATCCGAAGATACCAGGATTGAAACCGGTAAACAAAAACTTATTATCAGATGGCAGCTCCATAAGATAGTTGTAAGACTGCATCATGTAGAACTTGGATTGTGAGTAGGTCCTGAATGGCCTGTACCCGATTATTGCCGGGAGGCTGTAAGAAGGTTTTACATTCCTGTAAACAGGCGATGTAACTGCAATAAACCGGCACCCTTCACGGCAGCATCCCGCCACTATAAGACCACGATTAATTACAAGATGAGAGATACAATTGACCTGGAATGAATACTCAATACGATCAGCTGTCTCTCTGTACTCCGGGGGACTTAAGACACCGGCATTATTCACTATAATATCAAAACAACTTTTTTCGGCTGCCATGCTGTCTGTCAAACTGTAAATATCCTTCATCACGGAAAGATCACATTTATAGAACCTGAAACCAGGATTGGATTTTAATTCTCTCCCTGTAACTGTTACAACTGCTCCGAGTGAGTGCAGCCTCGAGGCAATGGCAAGGCCCAGGCCCGATGTACCACCGATCACAAGGACATTCTTGTTTTTCAGATCCATTTTACTGTGACTTATGAATTTTCAAAGATAAAAATAGCGTGAAAACCGGTAAGAAACCAGCTAACGGCATTTATAACTTTTGGATTGATATTATATATCTTTTAAATTTACAGGTAGAGCAAATCCTTAATCCTTACCACAATGAAAAAGATTATATCAAATTTGATAATGACTGCAACAGTCATTATCCTGGCAGCAACATCGGTTACACAAGCCCAGGACTGGCCACAATTCAGGGGTGCAGCAGCCGATTGCAGGGTTTCAGATTTCAGGATACCTTCAACCTGGCCTTCAGAAATTACAAAAGTCTGGACTGTGAATGTGGGTAACGGGGATGCAAGCCCGGTTTTGTCGGGTCAGAAAATATATCTCAACACCCGGCAGGGAGGAAATGAAGTGGTTCTCTGCCTCGATGCAGCAAGCGGAAAGGAATTATGGAAATACACTTATCCGTCAGGAGCAGCAACTGGTGCCGCAGGTTCTCATCCGGGACCTAGAAGCACACCTCTTGTAAACGGAGGAAAAGTATTCACCTATGGTGTTACAGGGATTCTAACCTGCCTTGATGCCTCCACAGGTAAGCTTATATGGAAAAGGGATAACCCGACAAACGCAGTACCTGAATTCTTTGCAGCCACCTCCCCTTTTATATTGGATGGCTCACTTATTATTTTCACAGGCTCAAAAGATAACGGTGCATTACTCTGCCTTGACCCTTCAACGGGAACAGAGAAATGGAAATGGACGGGTGAGGGACCGTCATATGCAAGTCCTTCTGTAATACAGATTGACGGGCTGAAACAACTTATAGTTTTCTCTGAAAGCAACCTGATGTCGATTGATCCGGCTACCGGTAAGCAGTTATGGAAAGTCGGCACCACGCTCGGAAAGTGGTTCTACAACGGGGCAAGTCCGGTTATTGATGGTCAGACTATTTATTACACGGGCCAGGGATCCGGTACAAGGGCAATAAAAGTCACAAAGCAGTCGGGCAAATATATCACTGAAGAATTATGGACTAACGGGTCGACAGGCACCAAGTGGAACACCCCTGTACTTCATAATGGCTACCTGTATGGTTTTTCAGATTCAAGAAGGATTTTTTGCATCAATGCAAAAGACGGGAAAACAGCATGGACCGATAATACGACAAACAGTGATTTCTCTACATTGGTTGATTGCGGCCAGGTACTGATAGGGCTTCCAAGTACCGGGAAACTGATTGTATTCAAACCTGAGGCTGGTGCGTATACAGAGATTGCAAAATACAAGGTTTCTGACACCCCCGTATACTCATTCCCTGTAATCAGCGGATCATCGGTTTATGTGAAAGATGCTGAATCCCTGACCCTTTACAAACTATAAGGGACAGGTCAGTATCGATTTCAGCTTACAGCAAAATGCCTGCGAGGCTTGCAGAGATATAGGAAGCCATAGTCCCGCAAATCATAGCTTTAAGACCCAGTTTTGCGAGGTCAGCCTTCCTGTTGGGTGCCAGTGCACCTATACCGCCTATCTGTATTGCAACCGAACTGAAGTTTGCAAAGCCGCAGAGGGCGAAACTTGCTATAACAACAGATTTGGCACTCAATACGCCCTTCGCTATCATAGGTGTAAGGTCTGAATAGGCAACAAATTCATTTATAACCATTTTTGTTCCCATAAGCGAGCCTACACTCAGTGATTCCTTTACAGGGACGCCCATTGCCATTGCTATCAGGGAGAATATTGAACCAACTACATCTTTCAGTCTCAAATTATCTACATTCAGACCGATAGCGTTAAGTGAAACACCTATCCATGAAAGCAGGTGTCCGAAATAACCAAGAAGAGCATCAACCAGGGCAATAAGTGCAATAACCCCTATAAGCATTGCAACAACATTTATTGACACTTTCATGCCATCGCTTGCACCATGCGCAATAGCATCCATTATATTGGCATGCTCCTTTTTAACCTCGAGTTTTACTGTACCTTTTGTCTCCGATTCTTCGGTTTCGGGGTGAACAATTTTTGATATAACGAGTGCCCCTGGCGCAGCCATAAGTGAAGCGGCAAGAAGATACGATGCCGGAACACCCATAGATATATATACAGCCATGACACCACCTGCTATACAAGCCATACTGCCCGACATTGATGCAAGAAGTTCGGATCTTGTCATTCCCGACAAATATGGACGTATCATTATCTGTGCCTCAACCTGCCCGACAAAAGCGCTTGCCACATTTGAGAGCGCCTCGCTGCCGCTTACCCTCATTGCCCAGTGCACAAATCTTGCTATAACGGCAACAACTCTCTGCATGAGACCGACGTGATAGGCCATTGATACAAGAACACAGACAAATATTATGGTAGGCAGAAGTATAAACAGGAAGACGCCGCTTCTTACAACACCTTCGGGAAGTATGCTTGTAACCTTTGTAAGGTCACCGAAGACAAAATTTGCCCCCTCTTTTGAAAAATCAAGCAGCTTGTTTATCACCTTGCCTAGAAATGCAAAGATATCCTGGCCCAGGGGAACCTTAAGTATGAAAATTGCAAGGATAACCTGTAGCAGAAGGCCGACTATTACGACCCTGTAATTAATTGCCTTGCGATTATTCGACCAAAGGTAAGCCAGTGCGAGAATAAGAAGAATGCCAATGATACCTGTGAAGCGTGCCATAGTTTTTCAGTCTTGAAGAGTTATCTCCAAACCTACATTTTTTTTCAGAATAAACTACAGCGAAAATGAAAAAGAGATCAACATATTTTCCCTATCTGCGTACGGCAATCTGGCCATTTACCGGAAGAGCCCTGAAGATAATCTTTGCGTCTTCCTTTTTCATAAAAAGCCTTATTGACGGGTTATATTCAGGGATCCTGAAACGTATCATTTCCTTAAGAGTGTACCATATTGTTTTAAACCTGTCATGCAGGTCGAAGAAGAGCCTGTTGAGTGCGCCTCCTTCATCATCTGTTGCCTGGTAAACGTATAGCCTGAAACCGTTGCTTATATTCATTATATAATTAACAGATTCCCTGTTTGTTGTATCAGGAAGTATGTCGGGTTTATACTCAGAGGTGTCTTTTGGTGCCACTTTGAGCATAAGTGGTTCTTTCTTTATTGTTGAAATGTTATCAACTACTGTAAACGGGATTGAAAGCATTGATGACACTGCATATTCATCTGAGCTGTAAAATGCTTTTGGAATCTTCATTTTTAAAAGTTTCGCAGTATGTACAGCAACTCCGTTAATCTCGAGTATAGCAAGACTGTCGGGGAGATCCAGTGACAGGCTGATTGAATCAGTCTCTGCCATAATGTTTCTTGCCTGGAACCATGCTTTTTCCCTGTCCAGGCTTACAAATGCAGAGTCAGAGAATATTCTTTCATCAGGTTTGTCTTTTTCACCGGGTTTGAAAGCAAATTCCTTGTTGAGAGCGTCTATCTTCCTGTTAGAACTGATAACGGCAACTGTTGTGAACCATGCAGCAAACAACAGAAGAAGCAGGCCGAGTATTATCAGCAGCCACCTTCTTTTTGCAGGTCGTTTTTCCACTATATTTTCTGTATTCTCCTGCATAGCAATATCAGAATATGTAAACTTTTGAACCAAGGTTAAGTGTGTGGAATATGGCTTCCAGATCCTCATCATTCAGCCTGACACATCCATGTGTAACGGGCATTCCCAGGAAGCGCTTATAAATAGTCCCATGGATCAGGTAGCCATCTCCAAGGCTCATTGCATAATCGCCAAGAACACCAAATTCATATCTTGAATCGTCGTCGGGAGGCGGTATTGGCAACCCTTCTTCAACAAACGACCAGTCGGGTCTCTTCCATAGTGGTTTTGTTATTTTCTGCTGAATCCAGAACTTTCCCTTTGGTGTCTTGAATATCCAGTGCCTGGTTCCCTCTGCTGAGGTGAGGTGAGTATAACTTCCTGAACTGCAGAAGCCTTCCCTTACCTGTTTTTTATTTTTGTAGAGGACAAACCTGTTATCGGTAGTATTTATAACGAGATAGGATTGTCCAGGGGTATAAGCAGAATATTTGCGCGAAAGTTTCTGCACCTCTTTGCCAAGTGCGCTTATCCTTGATTTGTAAGCTTTGTCCTCTTTAAGTTCGCTGTTGTTTGTTGTCTTCTGTTTTCCGGCAACAGAGAATTCCTGGATAGCCGGGACTGCATAAACAAAGAAGACAAAGATCAGGAATGCGGATATGAGTATGCTTAATGTAACTACAGTTAAAAGGACAAATTTCCTGAGGAAGCTGTTATGGATTACTTTTCCCAGGTACTCAGAAAGCATCATGTACAGTTCACTGTCTTTCTTTTCAGTGAGCTGCTCTGCAGGCTTTTCAGCAGATCCGGGCCCCGGTTGTCCCTGAATATCTTCTTGCTGGCCGTTATTTATGATGTTGTCGTCTTCCATCATCTTATCAGTTTGTGAGTACCTCGTCGATGTTCTTTAATGAACCCACAATAGTAACAGGAGTTCCTATCCTGATTATATTATAAACTATATCTATTTCCTTATCTGTAAGAGCTATACAGCCTTCAGTCCAGTCTACTCCCCTGCCGCCGCCGCCATGAATTTCAATTCCGCCGCCTATTCTGGAATATGAGGGGATGGCTCCTCTTGCTATCTCTGTCTTAAACTTTTCCCTGTCGTCGTTATTCGGATAGTCGATTGCCAGTGCCTTATGGTATGGAGTTTCACGGCCCTGGTATTTATTAATTATCTTATAGTTACCCTCAGGAGTAGCTTTGTCGCCCATTCTGTGTTTACTGCCTACCCAGTTACGCCCGAGTTCTGCATCAAATTCGTATTTTTTTGTACCTGCAAGATAGATATAACATTTCTTTGAAAACTTATCCACTATCACAGAATATGAATTATTTTTCTTAGAATCGTTTATAGCTCCCTGTGCCCATTTTTTCCATTGGGGAAAAGAACGGAAATATTCCTTAAGTTCTTCTTTTGAACTTTCAAAGACATTTTCGAGCAGGTATTCCGCTTCTGTTATCTTCCTGTTTGCAGGAAGGTACTGACCGTTCTTATAGTCAACTTCACCTTCTGTAAGAAGCATTTTCCCTTTTGATATCCTTGTCCTGATCTCTGACTGCAGGGGGTACCTGCCAAAAAGATTGTCAATGGATGCTTCTGTATCCTTTAATGAATCAATTTTTTCCTTAAGTTTTACCTTAAGTGTCGAAGTGTTCGTAACTGAAGATTCTGATGCCTCCCTTGACTTTCTCGCGGAAATTGTGGCAAAAGACTGAACCTTGTCATAGTTACGGAACAGTATGAATTTACGGTTTTCCCTCTTCCAGTTCGACATAGCAGAATCATATGCTACTTTAGCTTCTGTATATATCTTCCTTGAGTAGGTTCCGGCTTTGTTAAGGTCGGCTTTAAGAAGAGCTTCCCTGGCTTCAGTTATCTGAGCCACGGGAGGACGTGGTGTTATTTTTACAAGAATAAATATTGCCAGGGCCACAAGTGCCACTGAAGAAAAAAGTACTATAATCCACTTCACAAGTTTTCTCATCTCTCCACTAACCTTTAAAAAAAACCCCGGGGTGTACCCGGGGATTTATATCTTAAGCTAAGATAGCTGGTAATTAGATCCTGCCACCAACTTTCTTAATAGCTGCTTTAAGTTCTTCGTTGATTTTGTCAGCTGTTGCTTTTGCTGCTGTAGCTTTGTTGAAAGCGTCCATGTAAGCGCCTTTGTCATAAAGACCCTGAGCGTCTGTGCATGAAGTTTCGCATGTAGCCATTTCTGTCTTCATAGCTTCAAGTACCTGTGCACCTTCTTTTCCTCTCGGAGCTCTTTTGAAAAGCTTAGCATTTTCTTCAGCTACTTTCTTGGTGTCAGCGAGAAGGGTCTCAACCTGCTTCTTCACTTCTTCCTTCTTGGCAACTGCGTTTGCCTGAACAGTTTTTGCAAGAGCTAAAGTCTGATCAAGTTTAATTTTAACAGGACCAAATTTCTTGAAAAGCTTTGACTTCTGAGCTTCAACGTCAGTTGTAATAGCTTTCATTGAATCCTGAAGAGCTGCAAATTCAGCAGGAATATAAACATCTGCCTGCAGAACTTTTGCACTGTCGATAGCTGCATTGGTAGCATCAATCTGAGCCTGCGGAACTTTTCCACAACTTGAAAGGAAAGCAACCATTGCCAGAGCTGCAAATCCTAATAAAATTCTGTTCTTCATTTTTCTAACCTTTTAATACTTTGTTTTTATTTTAAAGAAATTTGTGAATTAACTAATTAGCTTCACATTGTTAAATTCCGGCGCAAATATATAAATTTTTTTAATGCGTCAATAGAAATTCTTAACATTCTTTTCACCGCCCCTATTTTGATCTTATTTCAATACTTTAATATGATAGCTAATTACATCCGTTAAAGTTAAGACTCTATCCTGACATATAAAAGCTGAAATGGATAAAACTTGATACTTAATTTATTAGCAACCCCCATTCCCGTTTCCCCCAGGGGGAGGAACGAGCGTTAATAAATTGCCTGAACGGCAATTTTAGCGAGGAGCCAGACTGCCGGGAGGCCATCGCGACAAGCTGGCAAGTTCGCGGAAATTGCCCACCGGGCAATTTCTTTCTGCTCCTTCCCCCGCTGGGGGAAGGTCGGGATGGGGGTCTTCATATTAAAAATTATTGTCTCAATTAAGATTTCAGAAAGTCTTAATAATATGTAATAACAAGGCTTCATTTTTTCTACATTTGCACCATTAATTTTAAAATATATTTCTATGCCAGGCACTGAATTATTTGGAGAAGAGGAAAAAAGAGCAGTAATGGAAGTACTCGAAACAGGTGTACTTTTCCGCTATAACCACGATGAAGCAAGAAAGGGCATCTGGAAAGCCAGGACCTTTGAAAGAGAGCTTGCAGAATACCACGGGGTAAAATATGCCCATATGACATCAAGCGGAACCACGGCTGATAACCTTGCATTAGCAGCCTGCGGAATAGGTGCCGGCGACGAAGTTATTGTTCCCACATTTACTTTCATCGCTCCCGTTGAAGCAGTTCTGCATGCAGGTGCCATACCTGTTTTTGCAGATATCGATGAGACCCTCTGCCTTTCAGTTGAGACGATCAAAGCCGCAATGACACCAAAAACGAAAGCCGTTGTTGTTGTCCATATGTGCGGATCGATGGCCCAGATAGACGAAATAGCAGCCTTCTGCAAAGAGAACAACCTTATATTAATTGAAGATACCGCACAGGCGCTTGGTGCATCATACAAGGGAAAGATGCTTGGCACCTTCGGGAAAGTAGCTATTTATTCATTCGACTTTTTCAAAATTGTCACAGCTGCTGAAGGCGGTGCTATAATAACTAATGATGAGGAACTCTACCTGGTTGCAACGCAACATGCCGACCATGGTCACAGTCATGTGGGCAACAACAGGGGTATGGAGCCGCACCCGGTTATAGGAACAAACTACAGGATCAGCGAGCTTCACGCCGCAATAGGACTGGAACAGTTCAGGAAACTGCCACTGATACTTAAGAACCAGAGGGCCAACAAGGAAAAACTTGAGAAATTCTTTGCAGGATACAGCCAGGTTGGTTTCAGAAGGATACCTGATAAGAGCGGCGACAGCGCAACTTTCCTTGACCTTCTTTTCGAAAATGAAGAGACAACAAGAAAAGTACTTAAGGAATTTGACAAACAGGGCGTGGGCTACGCTTACTGGTACGACAACAATTACCATTACCTGAAAAACTGGGAACATGTTAAAAACCTGAAAACAGCTGCCAAACTCCCTGTAACCCTTTTTAATACACCACAGGATTATTCAACACTGAAAATCCCGAAATCAGACAGTATAATATCAAGGCTGGTTTCGATACAGATAAGGATCACCTGGACAGCTGAAGAAATTGATGCTCTCACAGCTAAGATGGCAAAAGCACTGGATGCTGCATTTGATGGCAGGAAATAATATCACTAAACGACACCAGAGATGTACAGGATTATAAAAACAGTTCCAAAAACAGTTTTCGGTAAGGGCAGTTTTAACCAGCTCGATGAAATACTGTCGCAGAGAAGAACCGATGCAGATTCATTTGTTCTTTTCCTTGTTGATGATTATTTCAAGTCCAAACCACTGGAAGGAAGGATTCCTGTTAAAAACAGTGATAAACTTGTTTGGGTAAATGTTGATGATGAGCCAAAGACAAGCCTGGTTGATAAAATCAGGGACGAGGTAAAAAGCTACAGTAAAAAATCACCTGTTGCAGTTATCGGGATCGGAGGCGGAAGTGTTATGGATTATGCAAAAGCAATATCCGTGATGCTCAACAATGAGGGGCCGTCATCTCAGTACCAGGGACTGAACCTGGCTAAACATGAAGCTGTTTATCATATTGGAATTCCGACTCTTGCAGGTACCGGTGCAGAAGTGTCTATGACAGCTGTTCTGACCGGTCCTGAGAAAAAACTTGGCATCAAGGGTGAGTTCACACCTTTCGACCTTATTGTTCTCGATCCTGAACTTATTGCCGATGCGCCAAAAAACCAGAGGTTCTACACAGGTATGGACGCATTCATTCATAACGTGGAATCGCTGACAGGGCTTAACAAGAACGCCATAAGTGACTCTTATGCAATGCAATCACAGGTACTTTGCCGTGAAGTCTTTTTGAATGATAAACTTACAAGGGAAGAAGCTGACGAAAAACTTATGGTAGCCTCATATTTTGGTGGCCTAAGCATCGGCTTCAGTGAAGTTGGTGTCTGTCATGCTCTTTCATACGGGTTGTCATATATACTTGGATACCACCATGGAATCGCAAACTGTATCGCTTTCAACCAGCTTGAAGATGTTTACGGAGCAGATGTAAGGGATTTTCACACTATGGTCAGGAAGCACTCTATTGATCTCCCTGTAAATATTTCAGCCAAGCTTACAGATAAACAGATAAGCGACATGGTTGAAATTTCTTACAGACTTGAGCATATGTGGAAACATGCTTTCGGTCCCGACTGGAAGAATCATGTTGACAGGGACAGGATAGCAGCGTGGTTCAGAAGAATGTAAGGAGAAAGGCGAAAGGAGAAAGGCGAAAGGGGGAAAAATATAATTCAGTGAAGGGTTGTGTCGGTAATGACCTGGTCGCGGGCGTAAAGATATTTCTCGTAAAGGGGAGAAAAGCTTACACGGTTTTCAATTGTCTCATCGAAGTTCCCGTTTAAACCAATAAGAAGTTCAGTTATCTCGCGGATGGCATGGGTTTCACCCGATGACCCTGTAATATAATGATAGCAACCGTCCCTGATAACATAATCCCTGAAAAGCGGGTTTGACTGCCTGCCAATATAGATCGATAATCCGCAGGCCCTGGCTATTTCAATATCAATAACATCATCCCAGAGGAAAGCTGTTTCGGATGGTTTTATATTATAGTTGCTGCATATAATATCAAGGGCAAGTTTCTTTTTCTTAAGGTTCATTACTATCCCGTGAAAATGCTCTCTTTTGGCATAGCCTGCTGCAGAACTGTTATTCATTCCGGTAATAATAAAACAGTATGGGAGAGAACCCGACTTTAGCCAGGTACTGAACCTTAGAAGGTTGATACCCATTGAATCGATTTCTGAGAAGGGGCTCCCTGCATCACCTGTTTTAAGCCCGTTATTGAAAACACCATCCCAGTCAAAAACAAAAGCCTTTATACCGGGCAGGATTTTCTTAATCTCTGCCGGAGAAACCCTGAAGGTTCCGCCAAGCCCGGTGAAGGTCTTTTCTATATCCATTTCAGGACATCCTGGATGTCAATCAATCCTTCGGGTTTATCACCGTCTGTGACAACCAGGTTATCAACTTCGGATGCTTTGAAAAGTGCAATGACTTCCTGGAGTGAGGTATTCAGATCGACTGATTTCGGTGAATTCGGACCGATATCGCTGAATTTCTTCTGGAGCATGTTTGCTTTGTCATCGCTGAGAAGCCTCCTGAGATCCCCGTCTGTAAAGATCCTGAACATATTCTTTTTATCGTCAAGAACTATAATGGCTCCAAGCTTAGACTTTGTCATGAGCATGAGACCGTCGAGAATAGTGGATTTGTAGTTAAGGAAGACATTGTCTTTAACTACAAGGTCAGAAGCTTTTATTGTAAGAAGTTCAGTATGCTGAACGAATTGTTGTATTCCTATCTCGGTGAAGTGGTTATTCGGAAGCTGTTTCATCACACTCCATGGGATTGTGATATTATGTGCTCCCAGTCTCAGTGCATCTTTCACATGCTCTACATTCCTCACGGAGGAGAACATTATCTTGCTCTTGTAATTGTATTTTTCAATCGTCTTTACGCACTGTTCAATAAGACCAAGTGCATCCTGACCCTGGTCCTGCATCCTTCCGACAAGAATACATACATAAGTTGCACCTGCGGCAAAAGCGAGGTAGGCCTGCTGAAGAGTATATACGAGATGCAGGTTCACCTTAAGCCCTTTATCAACCAGTATCTTGCAGGCTTTTACACCTTCGAGAGACATAGGGATTTTGAATACAACCCTGTCTTTATCGAGACCCAGGCCAAGAAGTCTTTCAGCTTCCTTAACTATGTCTTCACTCGTATCGCCCAGTGCTTCAACCATCAGCACTTTTACAAGTTTTGAAAGATTCAGTATTGCAGCATCGACATCTTTGATCCCTTCGCGATGCATGAAGGTGGGGGTTGTTGTGAGACCATCAAGAAAGCCAAGTTTGCTGGCTTCGCGTACCTCATCAATTTTTATTGAATCAAGAAAAAATTCCATAATGAGATTATTTTATTCGATATTTCTTTTCCGTGTTATGAAGTTCTATAAGTGGCTTTATAAATTCCTCGAGGGTGTCGAGGTAAAGCTGGCTTGCGGCATCGCATTTTGCGCAGGGCGGATCGGGATGAACCTCGATAAAAATGCCGTCAACACCTGCAGCAACACCTGCCCTTGAAATAACAGGAAGGTATTCCCTCATTCCGCCTTTCGGATCTGAACTCGGAATACCGTATTTCCTTATGCTGTGGGTAATATCAAAAATTACCGGGTAGTCAAACTTGCGCATTTCGTGAAAGCTCCTCGGGTCAACAATGAGATCATTGTAACCGAAAGTATAGCCGCGTTCTGTAACAAGTATGTTCTTATTGCCAGTTGATTCAATTTTCTTAACTACCTTGCCCATATTCTCCGGCGCAATAAACTGGCCATGCTTTATATTTATTGCCTTGCCAGTCTGTGCAGCTTCAACAACGAGTATTGTCTGCATGCAGAGGTAAGCCGGGATCTGGATTACGTCAAGCACGTCTGCAGCTGCCTTCACCTGGTCGGGGTAATGTATATCGGACAGTAATGGCAGATCGAAGGTATCCCTTATCTTTTCAAGCATCCGTAGTCCTTCATCAAGGCCCGGACCTGAAAAAAAATCGACAGAGCTCCTGTTATCCTTCATGAATGAAGATTTATAGATAACGGGGATATCATATTTTTCAGACAGTTTCTTCAGGGTCTCCCCTGCTTTCATCATGACAGATTCTTCCTCAATCACACATGGTCCCGATATCAGGAAGAATTTATCGTCGCTAAGTTCTATATTGCGTACTCTAACCTTTTTCATCACTTCTCCTTTAATTTGTTCACAATCATGAACCTCATACAAGGGGTTAACGTCAGAACTCGTTACAAATTTTGAGGCAGCTAATTTACACATTCCTGTCATTTTTCTGAAATTTCGGTTTCAGAAAAAACCGGGGCGACAAAGATTGGCCAAGAAATGGCAATACAGGCCCCGGCAAAACTTTAATGACCCTCCGGGAATGTAGTCACCCCCTCTCTAATCCTTAGAGAGGGGGCCGGGGGGTGAGTTCATGGGATCCTGCGGGGTGATGAGTTCCCGGGATTACCTTCGGTGATCCCGGCGGGGGCTCCCAGCAAAACTTTAATGACCCTCCGGGTCTTTTTATTTTGTCTCCCGGGCTTTTGAAAGCTTGCTTTCAATGCCCTGTCGGCAAAATAAAAACCCCGCCGGTGGCGGGGTCATTAAAGTTTTGCGGAGAGAGGGGGATTCGAACCCCCGGTACAGTTACCCATACGGCAGTTTAGCAAACTGCTGGTTTAAGCCACTCACCCATCTCTCCGGAATTCAGTGAGCGGGACAAAAGTAAAAAAACAAGCTAAAAGCACAAAATTTATTGATTTTTATTTAAGCCCCTTAACAAGCGCTGTAAACGCCCTGAAGTTCTCAACAGTCTCTTCATCAAGGTTTTTAAGTGTAATTGCACCTGATTTTACAGAACTCAGAAACCTGCTCAAAAGAAAATTTCTTGGCAGGTATTTCTCCTTCATATATGCTGAATTAGCTATAGTTATACCTTCCCTTGTATCAAGCACATGATTCTTAAAATCAAGAGTCGATAACAGGTCCTCTGCATTCTGAAACTGGCTGTCCATCTTTAATATCAGCTCACTCCCATGCTCATCGGTCCTGAAAATCTTCTGGTGAAGGAAATCCTCCATCTTTCTTTCCTCTTCATTACCGAAAAGGATAACCGCAAACTTAAGTCCCCAGCCCATCATAATGTTGCACATAAGCGGGATGGCTTTAACTTCAGTGGATGGAATGATACTTATCTTTTCCTTATATCCGGTGAGTTTCAGAACAGCCGTAAGCAGGTAGAATGTCCCAATATCGTTAACTATAAGGTTGCTGTTATCCCTTGAGAAACTGTCAATTGAAACAGTATTACCCATTATACTTCTCAGGGGCGTCAGCGTATCTGGTGAAGCAGTTGAAAGCTGTAATGGATCAAGTATTCTTGTTGTGCTCCTCAGGCTGTCGAGATCATCTCGCTGAACTGCGAGAACCCTGTGCAGTTTATTTATATCAACCAGGTGCGGTGAGTGTGTTGTGTATATTATCTGTATCCTTTCGCGGATATCCTCAAAAACCTTAAGAACATCCTCCTGGGCTCTTGCATGAAGACTCACCCCTGGCTCATCAACAAGCAGAACCATAGGCTTGCCTGGTATGTTCGCAGCTGCCTTGAGTTCCATATAGAATGAGAGGAACCACCTTACCCCGCGGCTTCTCTGTTTCGGATATAACCTTTCACCTTCATCCTTTATCCAGAATTCAAGGTAAGGTTTACCTGCCTTCGCTCCGAATGATGAATTATAATGATCAAGCTCAAACTGTATCCTGATTTTATTGTTCCTCCCAATTGACTGCTGCCAGAAATCCTGGAAATTCACAGTAAGGGAATGATTCAGGTTTTCTATTTTTTGCTTGAGTATCCTGCTTGAAGGCTGCTGGAAAAATGAATAATCGAGCTGGGCAATTGTAAGGAAGTTTCTTGCCGCCTTATAACCCTCAACCTGTTCATTTCCCGATACTATGTCCTCCATATCTATCCTGTTCGGAAGCAGGCTTCCAAAATCCTCGAAAAGATCGATAAGCGGACAGTATTCAAAATAACGGCTGCCAAGTATCTCACTTGTATACTGCGACCTGTAGTCCTGTATGATCTCGCTTACAAGCCTGCTGGCCTCTTCCTCCTCTTTCCCTTCCATCAGATAGCCGCTGAATGCAATATGAGATGCCAGGTCGGATACAGTTGTATCCCTCTCGGCCCTTGCTTTACGGTAGTCTTCCTGCACCTTCTTCCACCCGGCTGCTTCAGGGTTACCTTCCGGCAGCAGGAGCAATGTCATCTTCTGGTGATGCTCCTCGAGCCTGTCTTCAAGCAGGCTGAGCCTTGATTCAATTTCACCAAGCCTTGTCTTTAATATATTATAGGTAATCCCTGCTTTCTTAATCTCCCTTTTACCGGTAAGTTCCCTTTTCATTTCCTCCTCGTTCCTGAGGAGGTCGGAAATCTCTTTCCTGAGCTCTGAACGCTGACCATTAGTGGTCAGATCGTGGCCATTTTCCTTTTTTTTGAATAACCTGAAACCGATTGAAGACCTTGATTCTGGTCCTGCCTTCATTTCAAGCTCTGTTCTTCTCTTTATTATGCCTGAAAGAGAATCTTCGAGATCCGATATCTCAGCTATTTCCCCTTCGAGCTTTCTCGAAACCTCATCCAGGTAAAGTCGAAATGCATTCTCAAGAGAGTCGAGATATTCGCTGACAGCTCCGCTCACCTTAACAACAGATGAGAAATCAGCCTGCCAGTATCTTGAAAGTTCAAGGGTGTCAAGGGAAGCAAGCAGTTCTTTAAGCTCGGTACCCGGGTTCTCTGTCACTTTTATGAGCCAGCCTTTTTCAATACCGAACCTGCAGGTTATCTCCGGCAGTGACAGGTCGCTGCGCAGGACATCCTCAGTAATATTTCCTGTGTAAAATGCCCTCAGTCCTTCAAGCACAGAGGTTTTTCCTGATTCATTCTGGCCTATCAGGCAGGTTATATTGTCAGGCGACAGGTACTGCCATCCTGAATCAACAATAGACCGGAAGTTCCGAATCCTGAAAGCTGAAAGCTTAATCATATTCCGGGTGTTATATTTTGAATCCAAAAATCAGTATATCATCAATTTGTGGCTGTGATCCCTTCCAGTCGTAAAACGCCTGCTCGAGGCTCTTCTTTTGTTGTTCCATCGTCTGCCCGGCCAGTGACTGAAGCAGTATCTTGAAATTACCATGCTTGAATTTCTTGTTTGTCCTTTCCCCGAACTGGTCTGAAAATCCATCTGAGAAGAGGTAATAAACATCCCCAGGCCTGGTATCTATGATAATATTTGTGAATGAATTCTCCTTAAGTGGTGCCAGACCGATTGTCATGAAATCGGGTTTGAACTCGGTAAGTTCATTATCACGTACCCTTACAAGAGGCCTGTTTGCGCCGGCGTACTGGAGGCGGCCTGAAGCTTTGTCTATAATGCAAAGTCCGAGATCGATACTATCTTTTGTAGGGGAGTTATCACCTGTCTGGTGAAGAGCTTTCATCACTTTCTCCCTCATCAGGTTCAGAAGCCTGTTTGCTTTCAGCCTCACACCACCCTGTATTATCTCATTCAGGAAACTTATGCCAAGGATGCTCATCAGGGCTCCTGGTACCCCATGACCCGTGCAATCACCAACCGCAACATAGGTATTTTCATTATTCCTTGTAGCATAATAGAAATCTCCGCTGACGATATCCCTTGGAAGGAACAGCACGAAGAATTCACCAAGAAGGCTGCCAAGAGTGTCATCACCAGGCAGAAGTGCCTGCTGAATCATGCCTGCATACCTTAGGCTTGCAAGGTGATCATCCATTCCGTTAAACCCGGCAGAGGCAAGGAGCTCCGCCTGTTCAAATAAAGTATCAGCCATTCAGGTTTTCCCCAATCAGACCTTAAATATACATTTATTTTGAATTGAAATGCAGAAACAGTCAAACGATGAAGAGTTTATCCACCTAAGCCCGGCAAGTCTCAACGCCTGTTCAGAAGAACTACATTCTCAACATGATGAGTATGAGGGAACATGTCAACAGGCTGAACCTCCTTGATTAAATAGTATTGATCAAGCAGGCCCAGGTCTCTTGCCTGTGTTGCAGGATTACAACTAACGTACACAATCTTTGAAGGTGCTGACCTTATTATAGCACCGATAACGTCCTCATGCATACCTGCCCTTGGAGGATCCGTAACCAGCACGTCGGGTCTCCCGTTTTCGGAAAAGAACTGCTCGCATAACACATCCTTCATATCCCCTGCAAAAAAGAAGGTGTTCTCAATATTGTTCATAAGGGCGTTATTCCTGGCATCTTCAACAGCCTCGGAAACGTATTCAATACCAATAACCTTCGATGCTGCTGAAGCAAGGTAACATGCTATTGTTCCGGTGCCGGTATAAAGATCATATACAACTTCCCCTCCTTTCAGCGAAGCAAAGTCCTTCACAATACTGTAAAGTCTGGCCCCCTGGCGTGTACTTGTCTGGTAGAATGACTTCGGACCTATCCTGAATTTCAGCCCCTCCATCGTCTCGATTATATGATCATTGCCGTAATAAGGAAGTGCATCTATATCACCGGTCGAGTCATTTTTCTTCCCGTTAATCATGTACATAAGTGATGTAACGCGTGGGAAAGTATCCTTTATAAAATTCAGAAGTTCCTCCCTCCTCTCCCTGTCCTCCCGTGCAAAGACAACCACAACCATAACCTCACCCGAAATGGTATTCCTTACAACAAGGTTCCTGAGGAAACCTGTATGTTCCCTCAGGTTGTAAAACTCAAGGCCTTTCTCAACTGAATACACCCTCACTGCGTTTCTTATCGCATTAGTCGGTTCAGGCTGAAGATGACAGTAATCGATATTCAGGACCTTGTCAAAGAGTCCGGGAATATGAAACCCGAGAGCACTGCCTTTTTCTATCTCTGCTCCTGTGGAAATTTCTTCTTTTGTTAGCCATCGCTTATCAGAAAAAGTGTACTCAAGTTTGTTCCTGTAAAAGAATTTATCATCCGAACCGATAATAGGATTGAGTTCCGGGATATCAATATGTCCTATCCTCCTCAGGTTATCCCTTACCTGCTGCTCCTTCCACTTAAGCTGTTCAGTGTATGGCAGGTGCTGCCATTTGCAGCCCCCGCAGATCCCGAAATGTTCACAGGTCGGATCCTGGCGCAATGATGAGTATGTATGGAAGTGAATTGCAGTTCCTTCCATATATCTTTTCCTTTTCCTTATGACTCTGATGTCAACAATATCACCCGGCACAAGCATAGGAACGAAAACAACCATGTTGTCCACCCTGGCAATCGCATTCCCTTCAGAACCAATATCTGTAATCAGCACTTTTTCAAGCACCGGGAGGCTTTTCTTTCTTCCCACTTTAAAACAATTGTTGTTAATCCTTTCCCACGGCAGTCTATCTGACCGCTAAGCCGGTTTGAGGCTGCAGCAAACTTACAGCATGGAGGTGGCAAAGTTACTCAAACCATTTCATATATTTGCGCTTCAATAATGTGACCCAATGGTATCGGTACAGAACATATGCTTATCATTTGGCAGCTTCGACCTGCTGACCGATATTTCATTCCTTGTCAATCCGGGCGACAGGATTGGTCTTGCAGGCAAGAACGGTGCAGGAAAATCCACCCTGCTGAGGATAATCTCAGGAATTCAGAGCCCCACATCAGGAAAGATCAGCAAACCAAATGACTTCACTATTGGCTATCTTCCCCAGCAGATGAAAGTGAGTGACACGACGAGTGTCCTTAATGAAACGCTTACGGCTTTCAGCGAGCTATTTGAATTATCAGCTGAGATAACAAGGTGCACCCATGAGATTGCAAGCAGGAGCGATTATGAGACTGATGACTACCTGAGGCTTTGTGATCATCTCACAATATCAGAAGAGAGATACCGCTACCTTGGTGGTGACAACTATCTCGCCGAGACAGAAAAAACACTTACAGGGCTTGGGTTCGAACGGGCAGATTTTGACCGGCCTACAAGTGAACTTAGCGGTGGGTGGAGGATGCGTGTTGAACTTGCAAAATTACTTCTGAGGAAGCCATCACTCTTCCTGCTGGATGAACCGACAAATCACCTCGATATAGAATCAATCCAGTGGATCGAGTCATTTCTCGAGAGTTACCCGGGGGCTGTAATAGTTGTATCTCACGACCGGGCTTTCCTTGATAATGTAACAAGGAGAACTATTGAAATATCCCTTGGAAGAATATACGACTACAAGGTTTCATGGTCAAAATTTGTCGAGCTGAGGAAAGAGAGGCGAGAGCAGCAGATTGCCGCTTTCAGGAATCAGCAGAAGATGATCGACGACACTGAAAAGTTTATTGAAAGGTTCAGGTATAAGGCCACAAAAGCAATACAGGTCCAGTCGAAAATAAAACAGCTCGATAAGATAGAGAGGATCGAAGTTGACGAAGAGGATACAAGTGCAATCAACATCAGGTTTGCACCGGCACCAAGGGCAGGCGGTGTTGTATTTGAAGCTGAGAACCTTACATTCGCCTATGGAGACCTCCAGGTACTCAACCACATAAATTTTGTTATTGAAAGGGGCGAAAAAGTCGCATTCGTAGGCCGTAACGGTGAAGGAAAAACAACCTTTTCAAGAATAATAATCGGGGAACTGACTGCCCACGGTAAAATAAAGAAGGGTCATAACGTTAAGATCGGCTACTTTGCCCAGAACCAGGATGAACTGCTCGATGAAAACGTTACGGTTCTCCAGACTATTGAAAATGTTGCGGTTGGAGACATCCGCACCAAAATACGCGACCTCCTTGCAGCTTTCCTTTTCAGGGGGGAGGATATTGAGAAAAAGGTAAAAGTGCTTTCAGGCGGGGAACGTTCAAGGCTTGCTCTTGTAAAGCTGCTTCTTGAACCATACAACCTGCTGGTTCTTGACGAACCCACGAACCACCTCGACATGAGATCGAAAGATATACTCAAACAGGCTCTCGCAAGGTATGATGGCACGTTAATTGTGGTTTCCCACGACAGGGATTTTCTTGATGGCCTTGTTAAAAAAGTATATGAGTTCAGGCACAAAAAAGTAAAGGAAAATATCGGGGGAATATATGACTTCCTCAGGCGGAAGAAAATTGAATCCCTGAAGGACCTTGAGAGAAAAGAACAACAGGTAAGGGCGGCCGGCCAGGAACAGGCAACATCTGACAACAAGAAGAGGTATGAAGAAAAGAAGGAATATGACCGCACTGTAAGAAAACTCACAAGAAGGGTTGAAGATGTTGAAAATGAGATTGAAGAAATAGAAAGCAAGATCGCTGAGATGGATCTGAAACTTTCAAATCTTGACAGTTATACTTCAAATGACGAGGAGTTTTTCAAAACATATAATTCCCTGAAAAAGACATTGAACGAAAAAATGAATGACTGGACAAATTTCACCCATGAACTTGAGTCATTCCTGAAAAACAATTCATGATGGAGCAGATTGTTTACAGCAAGGTTTACAGGATACCAGTCTATGACATAGGATTTGACGGGAGGCTTTCAACACATTCCCTCTTCAATTATCTGCAGGACATTGCCTCTGAACATGCAGTAATCCTGAAATTCGGTAAAGATGACCTTGTAAGGAACAACCGCTTCTGGGTCCTGTCGAGGATAGCGGCTGATATAAAAATATGGCCCGGCTGGGAGGAAACTGTTGTTGTTACGACCTGGCCAAGGGGGACAGACAAACTCTTTGCACTAAGGGATTTTGAGGTAAGGAAGGAAGATGGCACACTGGTTGCCACTGCTACGTCCTCATGGCTTGTTGTTGATATAACATCAAGAAGGGTACAGAGACCAGATTCGGTTCTGACTGCCTTCAATTCCGAATTTCCTGAGAAAAGCTCAATGGGAAGGAATGCCGGGAAGGTGGATGCCCCGGAAAGTGATATAATAAAAGGTAAACCATTCATGGTTCTTCCAAGCGACCTCGACATTAATCACCATGTAAATAATGTGATGTACCTCCGGTGGGTTATGGATTCATATGACATGGACTTCCTCGGAACACATCTACCTTCAACAGTAGAGATAAACTATCTTTCAGAATCCCGATCGGGTGATGAGATAACAATAACCAGGGGAAAGGGGAATAACGATGCGCTTACATACAATCATAGTGTGACAAGAGCCGTTGATAATACAGAACTTTGCAGGGTGGGCATCACCTGGAAGGATTGCAGGCAGTAAAAAGTTTAGTACTTTTAAGGAATAATGAGAAGCATAAAGAGCATATTCTATATCTTGTCAGGAGTTGTTGCGGCAAGCTTCATTTTGCACTCATGCACAACACCAAAACAGGCATTTGACCCCAAGGACCTCTCTTATATCTACAATCCCCTTAAAACACAGATAAACCCGCTTTACGGAGTCTTTAATGAATCTGACACCAGGTCTGTATTATCAATAAAATTCTTTAATAACGACCTGTATTTTAATGAAGCGAATCCGACCGGCACCCCAATGGCCCTGATGTCGGTTAAGGTCAACCTGATAAATCTTACGCAGAGCAATGCTCTCGCCGACACAGCTTATTATGATCTTGATATAAAGAAAGATAAAAACACGCAGGAGTACCTGTTCCATATACCTCTAAAGGTGGAAAAAGGATCAGAATATATAGCTGATATAAAGCTTTTCGATAAGATAAGGCAGCTTTGGGTACAGGCCTTTGTCCCGTTTAACACAGTTTCAGATTTTAACAGGTATAAATTCTATGCAAGGGGGCATCTCAAAAAGAATGAACTTCTGAAACCCATGGTAAGAAAAGGTGAGTTTTTTAACCTTGTTTACAGTGGAAAGAAACCCGACAGCCTGTATATTTCAGTTTATCCGCCTTATACTGATTTTCCATACCCTCCTTCTTTTGTTCTTCCGGAAAAACAGTTGCCGGCTGATCCGGATACAATAGTTGCACTTCCATACTCCGATACACTTCCTCTTATGTTCCCTGGAAAAGGCATTTTCTTCTGTTCAGTTTCAAGGGAAAACAACGAAGGCTATACATTTATGAATTTCGGTGCCGAATACCCCTCAATGACATCACCAGAGCAAATGATCGGACCATTGTGTTACCTTGCGTCCGAGGATGAAATGTCTGATATGAGGTCTAATCCGAAACCTAAGGTTGCACTTGATGAATTCTGGCTGAAATGCGGTGGAAATGTTGAAAAAGCAAGGGAACTGATAAGAATCTACTATACCCGGGTTCTGTATGCAAATTTCTATTTCTCATCATTCAGGGAGGGCTGGCGGACAGACCGTGGTATGATATATATAATTTACGGCCCACCCGATAAGCTCTATAAATCAGGTGATGGTGAAACATGGGGATACAGGAAGCAGATTGTAAAGACAGGCTGGGGCACAAGCTATTCGGTAAGGGAAGAATTCCTGAATTTCACGTTCAAAAAAAGAGAAAACAAATTTTCAGACAACGAGTACTCAATAAGCAGGAGTGAAACTGTTATAAGCTACTGGGACCAGGCGGTTCTGTCGTGGCGTAAGGGAGTTGTATTCAGGCTAGATAATCCGGCAGATATATAAAAATGCATAAGGAAAGTGAATTTATTTTTGGTTTAAGACCTGTTATAGAGGCTATAAAAGCCGGCAAACAGATCGACAGGCTTCTTGTCCGTGAAGGATTGCAGGGGGCGCTCTACCATGAACTAATGGCAGCGGTACGTGAAAGCAAGATTAACTGGCAGGTAGTTCCCGAGGAACGACTGAACCTTGAAACAAGGAAGAATCACCAGGGTGTCATTGCATGGCTATCACTAATTGAATTCCAGCATATCGATAACATACTGCCGACACTTTACGAGAACGGTGTTGATCCTTTCCTGCTTATGCTCGATGGTGTGTCTGATGTGAGAAATTTCGGTGCGATAGTAAGAACAGCTGAATGCATGGGTGCCCATGCAATAATTATACCAGAGAAAGGGTCAGCAAGGATCACTGCCGATGCCATAAAGACTTCAGCAGGTGCCCTTCATACCTTTCCTGTATGTCGGGAAAGAAGCCTGTTAAAGACTGCAGAATACCTGAAAGAATCGGGTCTTAAGATCATTTGTGCCGATGAAAAGAAAGGTAAGGAACTGCCGTCAGCGAATCTTGGCGGACCGTCACTTGTTGTGATGGGATCTGAAGACAGGGGAATAAGCCGCGAACTTTTGTCGCTGGCTACAGACATGGTAAGGATACCGATGTCTGGAAAGATCGCCTCACTGAATGTATCTGTTGCTGCCGGAATCCTTCTTTACGAGATTGTCCGCCAGAGGTCGAAAGGCTGATCAGCCAATAATACTCTTTATCCTTTTATCGAGCATCCCCTGGTCTGCAGTAAAGGATGCAAGACCAGCGAGTGTAAGTAATGTGTCAGGAGCTGTCTTGCCAGCTCTGATTTGTTCTTCCCACCTGCTGTAAACCGGTATTTTGCCGTCACTTTCAAGCCACCCGGCTTCTTCTTTTGAAATAATGGGGAACATATCACCACACCCGTCCTCGTGAGCCCTTGCGATTAGTTCATCGCCAGTCTCCGGCACCTTTGATGCAAGTTTCCCTGCCAGTTTCAGAACTTTCTCATCCACGGTCCAGAACTTCTCTATTCCTGTCCCTTCTGCACTGCTGTTCATGTCTATTTTATAAGTCTCATTAAGCCGGCTCCTGAAGGTACCCGGTAGTTTTGCCCTGCCTGCGGCTGCCACTTTCGGTGGCATTGTATAGACATCTGTGCCAGCCAGTAATTCAAGCTGTTCATAATTCCTGAGGCTTGCTGCAATAAGCTTTGTGCTCCATGGATTTAACCCTGAAAGCTCTGTAACCCATTTCTGTGACGAAAGAACAGCCATCTCCCCTGCTCCGCTCCCGTCACCAAACTTATTGTTAACCATATAAGCGCCAATCCTGCCAAGGAATACATTCAGATAGTCGGGCCTTGCTATCCTTGTAACAAGGACATTCTCGCGGGCGCTGAACTCAAGTGTAAAGTTTATTCTTATGCCTGCGTTCTTGAGAAGCCTGGCTCCAAGCAGACCGGTCGCCGTATATGGTACTTTTACAATAAACTGCTTCTGGTTGATCTGGTGATATCTTTTCCCGTAATACTCAATAGCCTTCAGGTCATTTGCTGTGTCGGTATGAAGCTCAACACTTACAAAAACACCGAATTTTGAAGCAAGTCTCATCCCATGCCTTGCATTAAGTATGAAAGCAATTTCCCTTACCTGCTCATCGGCAGGAAGGCTTTTAACAAGGTTTCTAGCTTCAGAAATAAAATTATCATAGATCCCTTTCTGTATCTCATTATTGATGAGTGTGTTGTTTGTGGTCAGGGCACTCATCTCCCCGCTCCAGTTAGCCTCAGCCTCCTCCATATCACCTGTATCGAGCCACAGGCTGGTACCGGTCCTTGAAAGTGATTCCCAGAAAGGATCTCTCGCAGCCTTTACAGGTTTCTCGTCGATATCCTTCAAAATGAAATCAACAACTTTGCGATTATAGTCTGACATAATTCCCGTTTTTAAAGTTTATTTCAATCCACCTTCAGAAAGAAGCAGTATATCGTCACCTGTGGGCTGCTGGAATACCTTGAGACCGAACTCCCCGAGGATTGCATAAAGGTGTTCAAATATCTCCGACTGTATATTCTCATAAGGCAACATGGCGTTGTTTGACGCGTAGGCATATACCTGCAAAGGAAGGCCATTTCCAACAGGTGCCCGGTGTCGCAGCATAATAGTGTTATTCTTGTCAATGAAAGGATGACCCTCAAGGTACCGTTCCATATAATACCTGAAAAGTCCAAGGTTTGTTAGCCGCCTGTCGTTGAAAAAAGAGCTTCCGGCTGCAGCACTTTCATTCATCTCCTTTTCACGTGAGAGGATATAAGAACTCATAACAGGTATCTTCAGCATTTTCTCCTTAAGCTCCTCATCAAGGAAACGTATACTCCTGATATCAATAAAAAACTGCCGTTTGATCTGCCTTACGCCCGATTGTTCCATGCTGGTCCAGTTCTGGAATGATTCTGAAACAAGGGCATAGGTTGGAATAGTTATAATTGTCTTGTCGAAATTCTGAACCTTTACAGTGTTGAGAGACATATCCGTTACCACCCCATCAACTTCGCGGTTAGTCATTGTGATCCAGTCTCCTACCTTAAGCATTTTATTCACCGACAGCTGAATGCTGCCAACAAGGCTGAGAAGTGTATCCTTGAATACAAGTATTAAGACCGCGGCCATAGCTCCCAGCCCGGCGAGTACCGAGCTTATGTCTTTTTTGAAAACTATGGAAATCATAATAAGAACCGTGATTATGACAACCATTATTTTCACAAGCTGGACATATCCCTTTATGCTCCTGTCTTTTGACATTGGGAGTGTGTCATAGATTTTATGCCAGGCTTCAATGAATGACAAAAGGACAACCATCCCGATTGCCAGCATATACACATAGTTCAGGTAATGCACAAGGCTCAGCCAGTAGGGGGCATTCCTCAGGGCCACCCCTGAGGTGAACCAGATTACCAGTGCGGGTGCGAAGTGGGAAAGACGTGTAAATACCTTCTGCTCGTAAAATATATCATCCCACTGCGATTTTGATTTTTTTACAGCATTAAGTACAATGGTCCTGATAATAAGCTTCGCAATAAGATTGGCTAGCCAGCTAAGCAGTGAAATTATGACAATCAGGGAAAAGGTGCTTAGAAAGGAGGATAGTCCATAGCTAAGCCCTGCCTCGATGAACAGGTTCTTTAACCACACGGCAGGATCTTTCAGCAATAGCATATCGTGTACATTTATTCAGTTCAAAAATAGGAAAATGACAGTGTCGCATCAAAAATAGTTACTAACAGCGACTGTTATAATACTTATTTTATGATACATACAACAAAAAGAGGGTACCCAGCGGGCACCCTCTTTCAGATCAGTCTTTTCCTGACCTATTTGCTTTTCCTGTCAAAAATTATGTAATAGACAATAAGGCTTAATCCACCGAAGAAGAAGATCATTGACGGGTAGCTTACTCCATCGTAAAGAGCTCCTGAATCGGCAAGTAGAGATCCGGCTACTATTCCAAGTGATATGCCAACGAGGAACATACCGATTTTAAGTGTGAACTTACTCCAGCTGAAACCACCGGTTTTCCCTGTATTGAAAAGCGAAGCATCTGCTCCCTTATCAATAAGTGCCATTCTTTCCTTGTTCCTGGTGGTGTAGAACATGTACATGATGCCGAACACAGCTGCGAAAAATGATATTGTTACAATTACGCCTTCCATTTTATTAATTTTTAAAGTTTAACATCCGGTTTTGCACTTTAGACAGGGGGGGGTGGTAATCGGTTACAAAAAAGAAGAAAAAAATTATTTACCGACGTATTTTAATTCTTAGCGGCCCATATAAAGTTGGACTTCAATATTTAATCTTCGACCCCCCATCCCCCCAAGGGGGGCTTAAAACTCTACAAATGAGAAAGTCCCCCCTGGGGGATTTAGGGGTAAAGAAAAGTTAAGAACTTCATAGAAAGAGCTTAATAATTAATCACAAAATTTCTGAGCTTTCCCGTAACCATTAATAATTTTGAGCGTCAAAGGGTCAGAATGGAATACAAGGGAGACCAATATTATATAAATGAGATTCTCGAAGGAAGGGTGAATGCATTTACTTTTGTCGTCGACAGGCACAAGGATCACATTTTCAACCTTGCATTCAGGATCTGCGGTAACAGGGAAGAAGCTGAGGAAATCGCGCAGGACTCATTTATGAAAGCCTACAGGTCTCTTGGCAGTTTCAGGATGAAGAGCAGCTTCGCAACATGGTTATACAGGATAGCATATAATACTTCAATTTCGCAGGTAAGGAGCAGGAAAAAAGGGTTACTTTCGCTTGATGAGTTCCCGGCTGACGCGGTTGACTTTATGGCAGGTTCATCATCTGAAGACGAGGCAATAAGCGAATACAGGAATTCGCTTGTTAACTTCGCAATGATGAAACTTGGAGATGAGGAAAGGGGTATCCTTTCGTTATATTATTACGAGGACATGGACACCGAGAAGATCTCGGAGATAACAGGTCTGAGCAGGCAGAATGTGAAAGTGAAACTGTTCAGGGCGAGACAGAAAATGTCCGAGATTATTACAAACGCTGAAAAGAAAAATCTGATATATCATGACGACATCTGAGAAGAAAGAATTTGATCGTCTCGACAAATTCATGAACAGGGAGAAAATTGAAAAAGCTCCCGACGGATTTACCGGGAGGGTAATGTCATCTGTAACCTGGGAAAAAGTTCCTGCCAGGGAGAAGTATATTTTTTACAGGGAAAAAACAGTTCCGGTTATTATTGTGACTGTCCTGGCAGCACTCATAATCATTGCACTGGTACTTCCATCATCTCCGCAGACGGGGATTGAAAAAAACATTGCGAAATTCTTCCAGCTATTTTCAGCACCGGTCATAGACAAGGAGAAGATATCCTCTTTTACAGTACCATCGGTATTGATTTATATTGCAGGCTGCCTTCCTTTCTTTTTCCTTTTCGACTTCTCATTGAGGAAGTATTTCAGGAAGAGAGGATAAGACTGTAAAGATCACTGTTCTCCGAATAGTTTTCTTGCGGTATCAACAGGGATCTCCTTCGTTCCGAGCCATGCCACAACTTTTGATTCAGTGAAGCCGTTCCTTACAAGAAGGTCCGAAAATTCCAAAGCGCTGCTGTAAGTAAAGAAGCGGCCGATAAGGTAAACGAACTGCTTTGGCTCGGGGTTAACTACGTCAAAGCCTTTTGCACCGGCAAGTTTTTTCATTGCCTCTACCTGTTCTGAGGGTAATGCCCTGGCTGATCTTTTCACTTCAACCCTGAAAACGAGGGTCTGAGGGATAGTATCCCTAACCTGGTTCTCCTGCTTAATGCGATACAATGGCTTCACTGCCCATTCCTTTTCCAGGAGGGCTGCCTTTTCAAGTGAAACCGGCTTCCTGTCGATCATTGCAACGACAAAAGCATCACGGAAGCCCGTGGATCTTACCCTTGCAAGAGCTCTTGTGGCATCTTCATTTTTCCTGAACCTGCCGGCATAGTACGTAGTGATACCGTTGGAAGGATTCTTAAAACCCTGCACAGGTTCAATGCCTTTGAAGAAACCAGGGGCCACCGGATTCCTGAATACTGCAACCTGTATCCTATATATCAGGCCGGCCGGTATTTCTGGGTCGCCAATAATTTTATCTCCTGGCTTATACTTTGGATTTTCCTTTATGGAAAACTCATTGAATACCGGTGTCCCGTTTTCACTAACAGCAGCCTTAATCGTATCATTCTGCACAACAGGATTTTTTACCAGCTCCGCTACACGGGTTACAGTTTTATTCACTGCTGTATCAGCTTTCGGAACAACAGGTATAATCTTTTTTCCTGTACGTGAAAGTGAATCTTCCGTGATTGCCTTTCTTAGTACAACTGAAAGAAGGCTGTCATCTGCTGCTGCAAGTGTATCAATTACAACTTTCTTTAAATTCCCTGCTGTTGATGATGAGTCGGTTTGCACCGCAGGTCGATTATTTAGTTTCTCTTTTATTGCAACATTACCTGCAGGAGGCTGAATATCAGCTACTGGTGAAACTATCATACCTTTCCCTTCGGTACATTGTTTAATATATTCAGGTACACCCAGTTCCTTTGATATTTTCTTCCCGCTCAGCTCCATGAACCTGTTAAATTCTGCAATTGCCTCATTGTATTTACCTGACATCTGGAGAGCCCTTCCCAGGTAAAACCTGCAATCCTGTGGAACAGTACGTATTGCTCCTGACCCTGCTGCAGCTTCCGTCAGAAGTTTTGAAGCAATAACAACTTCCCCTTCCGTTTCAACAAGACACACACCACAGTAGTACTTGTATAGAGGGTCGGCAGGATAGTTTGAAAGAAGCTCCCTGAATTGAATATAAGCTTCATTGTACTTCTTCTGCCCGAAGAGCTGCATGGCAACCTGCCTCGATGCTTTCTGACCATTCAGAGGCAGAATTGGCAATAAGGCAAAGGCCAGTAATAACAGTTTCGGCAACCTGGCTGCAGGGCTTTTATATGTCAGTTCAGCATTGAACACAAATCTTTGAATATCTGTCTATTAACAAAACCATTGTGAACATGTGCCGCACCGGTTTGTTGTTAATAACAAGTAGATAATTTATTTCAAATAACAATTCAAACTTCGTAATTTTACAAATAATAACAAAATCAGAAACCATGGCACAACTTAAGGAAGGGATGCCTGCCCCGACATTCAGGGGAACAGGGCACGACGGGAAAATGGTTGATCTTGAAGATTTCAGGGGTAAAAAGGTTGTTCTTTACTTTTACCCGAAGGACAATACCCCCGGATGCACAAAAGAAGCCTGCAACCTCAGGGATAATTATAAGGAACTTTTGAAAAAAGGATTTGCTGTAATCGGAGTTAGTCCCGATTCCGAAAAATCTCATGCAGGGTTCAGGGAAAAGTACTCTTTGCCTTTTCCGCTGATAGCTGACACCGGGAAAAAGATAATGGAACTTTATGGAACATACGGGCAGAAGATGATGTACGGAAAACCCGTTACCGGCGTCATACGGACAACCTTCATAATTGATGAAAAAGGGATTATTGAAAAGATAATCAGGAAGGTCGACACTGCTGCACATACGGAACAGATATTCAAGTTATACGACAAATAAAATTGACTGGCATGAGCAACGACAAAAAAGAAATCAACAAGGAAAAACTAAAAGCTCTTGAAGTAACCCTGGGAAAGATCGAAAAAGATTTTGGAAGGGGAACAATAATGAAACTTGGCGACCATGCGGTCGATAACGTACAGGTTATTTCAACAGGCTCAATAGGCCTTGATGCCGCACTGGGTATTGGCGGACTTCCAAGGGGAAGGGTTATCGAGATCTATGGCCCGGAAGCATCAGGTAAAACAACGCTTGCAATACACGCTATTGCGGAGGCCCAGAAGAACGGCGGCATTGCAGCAATAATCGATGCTGAACATGCATTCGACAGGAACTATGCTGAAAAACTGGGAGTCGATGTTGAGAACCTTCTTATCTCTCAACCCGACAACGGTGAACAGGCTCTTGAAATAGCTGATCACCTTATAAGGTCGGGGGCCCTTGACATTATAGTTATTGACTCTGTTGCAGCACTCACCCCGAAAGCCGAAATAGAAGGCGAAATGGGCGATTCAAAAATGGGGCTCCAGGCGCGCCTTATGTCACAGGCACTGAGGAAACTGACCGCCAACATAAACAAGACCAACACATCATGCATCTTCATAAACCAGCTTAGGGAAAAGATCGGTGTAATGTTTGGCAACCCGGAAACAACTACCGGTGGTAACGCACTTAAATTCTACGCATCCGTAAGGCTGGACATAAGAAAGACAAACCAGATTAAGGAAGGCGAGGAAATTATCGGTAACCGCACAAGGGTGAAGATCGTCAAGAACAAACTTGCTCCTCCCTTCAAAAAGGCTGACTTCGACATTCTCTATGGTGAAGGAATATCACAACTGGGAGAAATCGTTGACCTTGGTGTCGATTTCGAAATCATTAAGAAAAGCGGTTCATGGTTCAGTTATGGCGACACAAAACTCGGGCAGGGAAGAGATGCAGTGAAACAGATAATCAGGGATAATCCCGAACTTTATGATGAACTGAGAACCAAGATCACAGAAGCCCTGAAAAAGGGTGCCTGATAACTAAAATAACTTACAAACGCAGGGAGCGCAGCGTTAAGACACTGAAGACTAAAAGTCTGAATTGTCAGCCACTGCGTTCTTTTCGTTAAACAGCATTAGTACGATAATAAACTATACTCCAATGAAAACCTTTCTCTACTTTTTTTTGATCATCTGCGTTGGCTCTTTCATAAGCTGCACAGAAAAAAAAGCTGAAAAACCAGTTCAGAATAAAGAAATCAGCGTGGCACTGACCGAAAAGGAAAAAACTGACGGCCTGATGACCCCTGAAATTATGTGGAAATTCACTCGCCTGGGAGGTTTCAGCCTCTCGCCAGATGGATCTGAAGTTGTTTATGCGACAACAAAATACGACCTGGCAACTGAGGACAGGATTACAAACCTGTATAAAATACCTGTTGCAGGTGGCGAAGCAGTCCAGCTGACAACGGAAGGTGGATCATCACCGCAATGGACGAACGGGGGCAAAAAGATAGCCTTTCTTTCAAAAGGAGCACTATGGACAATGAATGCCGATGGCAGCGGGAAAGAAGAAGTTACAGGCCTTAAAGACTTTGAGATTTACAACATATCCCCCGCCGGTGACAAAATTTATTTCACAAGAAGAGTTAAACTCGACCAGACTGCAAATGAGAAGTACAACCTGCCGAAAGCAAAAGTCAGGATCATAGACGACCTGATGTACAGGCACTGGAACTACTGGAGCGATTATTCATACAGCCATCTGTTTGTAGCATCATTCGATGGCAAGAATGTATCTGGCGAGACCGACGTGATGAAGGACCAGAGATTTGAAACTCCCCTCTCACCTAATTTCGAAGATGGTGAGATCTCGTGGAGCCCCGATGGGAAATATGTTGCCTATACATCAAAAAGACTCTTCGGGAAGGAAGATGCAGTAAGCACGAATTCCGATATCTTCCTTTATGAGATTGCCACGGGCAAAGAGATAAATATAACTGAAGGAAACATGGGCTATGACCGTTCCCCGGTATTCTCTCCCGATGGTTCAATGATTGCTTATCAAAGCATGGAACGCGATGGCTATGAGGCAGATCTCGACAGGCTTTTCGTTTATAATATTCCCGCAGGCAAAAGATCCTGGCTTGCTAAAGACTGGGATTATGATGTGGAAAACATTACATGGGCCGACAACAATAAGATCTATTTTACAAGTTCACACCTCGGTACCGCACAGGTCTTTACAACAGAAATATCAACGGGGAAAGTCACCGAAGTCACTACAGGTGTACATAACCTCGGACCTGTCAACCTCAAGTCGGGGGTTATGGTATCACAGCTTGCCTCAATGTCGATGGCCCCTGAAATAGCAGTAGTGGACCTGAAAAACGGTGATGTTAAAAAGATCTCTTCAATAAACAACTATATATACGATAACATCAGGATGGGTAAGGTTGAAGAGAAGAAGATAACGACAAAGGATAACAAGGAACTGCAGATATGGGTTATCTATCCACCCGATTTTGATGCTTCAAAGAAATACCCGGCACTCCTGTTCTGCAAAGGTGGACCACAGGGCCCGCTCGACCAGAGCTGGTCATACAGATGGAACTACCAGATGATGGCTGCAAAAGGCTATATAGTAATTGCACCCAACCGCCGCGGAAACTCAGGCTTTGGACAGGCCTGGAAGGAACAGATATCTGGTGACTGGGGTGGAAAGAATATCCAGGATTACCTCGATGCAACCGATGCAATGGCAAAAGAACCTTATGTGGATCCCCAGAGACTGGGTGCTGTCGGTGCCAGCTATGGCGGGTTCTCAATATTCTATCTTGAGGGTGTGCATGATGGCAGGTTCAAAGCCTTTGTTGCCCATGCAGGTGTGTTCAACTTCGAAAGCCAGTATGGTTCAACGGAAGAACTATGGTTCCCCGATTTTGACTATAAAGGTGCATACTGGGCTAAAACACCAAGCTACAAATTCTCACCTCACCTGATGGTAGATAAATGGAAGACACCAATTCTTATAGTGTGCGGGCAAAACGATTTCAGGATACCTTACACACAGAGCATGGAGGCATTCACAGCTGCCAAACTGCATAATGTCCCGGCAAGGCTGCTATTTTTCGAGGATGAATATCATTTCGTTACGAAACCTCAGAATGCCGTTATATGGCAGTACGAATTCTTTGGCTGGCTCGACAGGTATCTGAAGAAATAATTCATTCTTTGTATGGATTTAAGCCCCCCTTGGGGGGATGGGGGGTGAAAAGAAAGATAAAATGCTGTTGTCTTTACCCCTAAATCCCCCAGGGGGGACTTTCTCATCCGTATAGTTTAAAGCCCCCCTTGGGAGGATGGGGGGTGAAAAGAAAGATAAAATGCTGTTGTCTTTACCCCTAAATCCCCCAGGGGGGACTTTCTCATCCGTATAGTTTAAAGCCCCCCTTGGGGGGTGGGGGGTGAACAGGTTAACAGATCAATGATCAATTGTACTATTGTTTCCCCGGGGAGTGAACCGTCAATCCAGTTTATCCTGATCCCGCGCCTCTCCATACCCCTGAACCAGGTCATCTGGCGCTTTGCAAACCTGTGGATCTCAACCTCAAGCGTGCTGAACATCTCATCCCAGGTCATCAGGCCGGTAAGATATAATGTGATGTATTTGTATTCGAGGCCATAATATATAAGGTCTTCACTGCTTAATCCGCTATCCAATAAGTCCTGTACCTCCTCAATCATTCCATTGGCAAGTCGTTCCTTCAGTCGTTTTGTAATCCTTTCACGCCTCTCTTCCCTTTCATTCTTTATGCCGACAATAAGTGCTGACAGGGCTGGAAAAGGTGCAATCTTCATGTCGTGCTCCCTGTAGAATTTCTCAATCTCGATTGCCCGGATCGCTCTCTTTCTTGTGTCAATATCAGTGGTATTATGAAGTGATTTATAGGTCTTGAGTATGGCTGTAAGTTCCTCCATAGTGTGATTCTCAAGTTCCTTCCTGAGCTTCTCATCCGGCGGCACCTCTGCAAGCCTGTAGCCTGATACAATACTGTCGACGTACATACCTGAACCTCCGCACACTACAGGGAAACATCCCCGTGCAGTTATATCCTCATAAACCTTAAGAAAATCGCGCTGGTATTCAAAGACATTATACTTGTAACCTGGTTCTGCAATATCGACAAGGTGAAAAGGGATCTTCCTGCCATCAACTATATAATCAGCAAGGTCTTTTCCCGTACCGATATCCATCCGGCGATAGACCTGGCGCGAGTCTGCGCTTATTATCTCTCCACCGGTGAGGGCAGCAACAGCGGCTGCAATTGCTGTCTTTCCAGAGGCAGTAGGGCCTGTAATAACCAAAAGATCATATTTCCGTCCCGGCACTTCCACGCAGTAAAGCAATTTACAGTTGAGCAAGGTAACGATAAAATTACTTAATTTTGCCGGGCACAAAAACCCGGGCAACTATGGATTACAAATTTCTTTTAAGGCAGACTGGAATGTTTCTACTTACACCTGTCAGGGCATGGACCAGTTATCTCGAGCAGAAACAAAGCGTGAAGCTTGTAAGGAACAACATTTTGCTGCCCTTCCTCCTTCTTGTTGCAATCTGCTCCTTTCTAGGGTCGTTCCTGCTTGCAAATACAACTATGCAGCCTTTATATTCAGTATTTGTAGCACTGAGGTATGTGCTTCTTGATATCGTTGTTGTATATCTTTCTGCAGTGATCTACAGGGAGATTGCAAAGGCCCTGGACCTTAATGCAGATTTCCAGCTGTCATTCGGTATCATAGTATATTCATTACTGCCATTATTCATCTGCCAGATGGCCAGCCTCCTGTTCGAATCACTTGTCTTCATAAATGTCATAGCCCTCTATGGTCTCTGGATACTATGGTATGCAAATGTTGTAACATTGAATCCCCCGGCACATAAGAAGATTCCTATGGTTATTGCTGTCTTTGTTGTTATAGCCGAACTCTACGTAGGATGCAGTCTTGCCCTTGCTTCGCTTGTAGACAGGATTTATTTCGGTTTTTTTGCATAGACTCAGAAAGTGAAAGGCGGATCGGAAAATATTGTAATCAGGAATAAGAAGGCTTCACATGAATACGAGTTCCTGGAGAAGTTCGTTGCAGGTATTGTGCTCCGCGGTACCGAAATAAAAGCTATACGTGAAGGAAAAGCAACAGTTGCTGATTCATACTGCCAGTTTCACGACAGCGAGTTATATATAAGGGGTATGAATATCTCTGAATACTGGTGGGGAAATCTTAATAATCACGATCCCCTGAGGGAGAGAAAACTCCTTCTTACAAAAAGGGAATTAAGAAAACTGGAGCGCAAGGTAAAAGAGACCGGTCTGACAATTGTTGTTCTTAAAATCTTTGTCACAGACAGAGGCCTTGCTAAAGCTGAGATAGCTCTTGCAAAGGGTAAGAAAGAGTACGACAAAAGGGAGACTCTTAAACGAAAGGATGCCGACAGGGAGATGGACAGGATGAGGAAGAAATAGTTACCTGCCCTTTTCAACTGACTTTACTATAAACACATCTTTAATTCCCCTGGCTTTTAAATCATTGAGCAGCTTACCAGCTGAAGCTGCGTCGGGAAACTCACCAGCCTGGTACTTATATACAGATCCCGATTTAACCACCGTTATCTTTACATCTTTTCCAAGACCGGCAGATTTCCTGACCTTTTCGCTTGCAGAAGGTGATGAAGAAGAGGAAAGCTGTACCCTGTAAACAATACCGTTTGGTGATTTAACTTCAGGAGGCTTATTTTTAAGGATCTGCTTATCATTTGTCACTGCACCGGTAAGTTCTTTCATTTCTGCCGGGAGAAGGCCATTAGATCCTTCAATCGAAATTGTTTTACCATCCATCAGAACAGCATGCCTGCGGTTTCTTTCAGAAATTACAACAACCTTTCCCTGCATTGTAATATCTCCGTTCATGCCATTATCAGGTAATACATAATATGTAAGGTCCACATGCTTACCTGCACTGGCTTTCATACAAATCATGTTAAGCTGGCTGCCGCTCCAGCTAACATCACAGCCGGCCGCTTCGGCCTTAACAACTTCGAGGCCTACCGGAAAATCCTGCGTGAATCTTGCAAAACCCGGGATTGTGAAATCAATGCCGATAGTAACCTTGTTGTAACGGCCAGGTCCCCAGTGATCCTGGCAGTCAACAGAGATTTGCGCCTGGGGAAAGGCATCCAGGCAGAGTATAAAAAGAAATAAGGATATAAGAGAATTTCTTCTCACTAATATCAGAAGTTCGGGCTCAGCAGGTATCTTGAATAGAATTTATCAATATGCTGTACGGCTTCCTCCGAGGTATCAACTATCTTAAAGAGATTCAGATCATCAGGTGAAATATTCTGTTCCTCTTCAAGCATGACTTCCTTTATCCATTCAAAAAGACCGCCCCAGTATTTTTTACCAACAAGTATAATTGGGAACTTACCGATCTTTTTCGTCTGGATAAGTGTGATTGCCTCAAACAACTCATCAAATGTTCCAAAGCCGCCGGGCAGAACAACAAAGCCCTGTGCATATTTCATGAACATCACCTTGCGGACGAAAAAATGGTCGAAAGTGATAAGTTTATCCGGATCAATATATGGATTTGGCTTCTGTTCAAAAGGGAGATCAATGTTTATCCCCACTGATTTTCCTTTACCTTTTGCTGCACCTTTGTTGGCAGCTTCCATTATGCCGGGACCACCTCCGGTTATTATGCCATAGCCTTTCTGGGTAAGCCTGTAAGCAATATCCTCGGCCAGTTTATAATACTTATCGTTATAATGGGTTCTTGCAGAACCAAAAATAGAAACACATGGACCAATTCTTGCAAGTTTTTCGTATCCTTCCACGAGTTCTGAAAGGATCTTAAAAACTCTCCATGAATCGGTTGTATGAATTTCATTCCAGCTTTTCTGCTCAAATGCATCTTTTATAAGGTCAGCAGGTTTCTCCATTTTTTGGCAATTGTTAAGTAAAGCAGGTCAAATATACTTGATTTTACAAAGTCTTCAGTTCGGGTTTAAGAAAAATTCCGGTATGGCTTTCCCTGCATTTTATGAGCTGTTCTGGTGTTCCGGAAAATATAAGATTTCCTCCTTCCCTTCCGCCCTCCTTCCCAAGGTCAATTACATAGTCGGCCATTTTAATAACATCGAGATTATGTTCTATTACAATAACCGTATTTCCCCTTTCAACAAGCTTGCCAAGAACATCAAGCAGGACCCTCACATCTTCAAAATGCAGGCCTGTGGTAGGTTCATCAAGTATGTACATTGTTTTACCGGTATCCCTTCTTGCGAGTTCCGTTGCAAGTTTCACCCTCTGGGACTCTCCTCCGGAAAGTGTTGTTGACTGCTGGCCAATCTTTATGTAGCCCAGGCCAACATCCTGCAGTGTTTTTATCTTGTGGTGTATTGAAGGCACATTGGAAAAAAAGTCAACAGCCATATCAACAGTCATTTCAAGAACGTCACCTATTGATTGCCCTTTATATTTTACTTCAAGAGTCTCCCTGTTATATCTTTTCCCGTTGCAGTCGGTGCAATGTACATATACATCGGGCAGAAAGTTCATTTCAATTGTTTTCATGCCTGCACCTTCACAGCCTTCGCATCTGCCTCCCTTTACATTGAACGAGAAACGTCCGGGTCCGAAACCCCTGATTTTTGCTTCAGTTGTCTGGGCAAAGAGATTCCTTATATCAGTAAATACACCTGTATATGTAGCAGGATTGGATCGTGGTGTCCTGCCTATTGGAGCCTGGCTTACCTCGATGACCTTGTCGATATGTTCCATACCCTTTATCTCCGAATATCCCAGCGGGTTCTTACCGGCATTGTGATATTTTTTCGCGAGTGCAGGATGGAGTGTCTGGTTTATAAGAGATGATTTGCCACTGCCTGAAACACCGGTTACACAAATAAAGGTTCCGAGCGGAAAATCAACATCAACATTCTTAAGGTTATGGCCATTGGCTCCTTTTATTTCGAGGGTTTTACCATTCCCTTTCCTCCGTTTTTTAGGGATATCGAGCTTCCGGCATTCATTCAGCCAGCTTGCTGTCAGTGTGTCGCAGCCTTTAAAATCTGCCGGTGAACCCTGTGCAACTATCTCGCCTCCATGAACACCAGCACCGGGGCCAACATCAACAATATGATCGGATGACTGGATCATCTCCTTGTCGTGCTCGACAACTATAACAGAGTTGCCTGCATCCCTTAATTGTTTAAGTGCATTTATAAGCCTCCTGTTATCTCTCTGGTGAAGTCCTATACTGGGTTCATCGAGTATATAAAGGACATTTACGAGCCTGGAACCGATCTGTGTTGCAAGCCTTATCCTCTGGCTTTCTCCCCCTGAGAGAGTCCTGGCTCCCCTGTTAAGCGAGAGATAATCAAGCCCGACATCAAGAAGGAAACCGAGGCGCGACCGTATTTCCTTTAGTATTTCCGCGGCGATCTTTCTCTGCCTGTCACTCATCTGCTCCTCAATATTTGAGAGGTAGCCGCTGAGTTCCCTGATATCCATTGAGGATAGTTCCCCTATATTCTTATTACCGATGCGGAACCATAATGCCTCCTTATTCAGTCTTGTACCATGGCAGTCGGGGCAGACGTCGTACTGAACGTATTGCTCCTTAATTTTTGTGACATTTTTCTCCCCGTTCACGACCTCCATATTGCCGATGAAATTCACCACCCCCTCGAAAGTAAGAAAGTAGTTTGATGTCATACCCAGAGGGGTATTTGATAACTTTAATACCTCATCGGATCCATAAAGTATCTTATTCATTGCCTCTTCAGGTATCTCGCCAACCGGTGTATCTAGAGTAAAACCGTTCTTTTCTGCAATTGCCTCAATCTGCCAGAAAATCCAGATATTCCTGTATTTTCCCAGAGGCTCTATCCCCCCTTTTCTCAGACTGAGCGAAGGGTCGGGCATTATCTTTTTTATATCGATGCTGGATATCTCACCAAGCCCGTTGCAGTGCGGGCAGGCACCTTGAGGTGAGTTAAATGAGAAACTGTGGGGAGCTGGTTCATTATATGAAATCCCGGTAACCGGGCACATCAGGTGACGGCTGAAATATCTTGGCTGATTGCTTTCCTGTTCAAGTACCATCATAACCCCGTCGCCCTGGTCAAGAGCAAGAAGTACAGAATCGTGAAGGCGTTTGTCTGAAACATCCCCTACCCTGAACTTATCAATTATGAGCTCAATGAAATGAGTTTTGTAGCGGTCGAGCTTCATACCGTTGACGAGCTCTTTTATCTCCCCGTTTATCCTTACGTTAAGAAATCCTTTTCGCCTGAACTGTTCAAACAATTCCTTGTAATGGCCTTTTCTTCCTTTAACAACAGGGGCAAGAAAATAGACTTTCTTTGAAGCAAACCCCGACTTTACAAGTTCGAGTATCTGTTCATCAGTATACCTTACCATTTTCTCGCCTGAAGCATACGAATATGCATCTGCAGCCCTGGCATAAAGAAGCCTCAGGAAATCGTAGATCTCGGTTATTGTGCCGACTGTTGACCGGGGATTCTTATTTGTTGTCTTCTGTTCAATTGAAATTACAGGGCTCAGGCCAGTGATCTTATCGACATCAGGCCTTTCCATACCACCAAGGAATTGCCTTGCATAGGCAGAAAGGGTCTCCATGTACCGTCTCTGGCCTTCTGCATAAATGGTATCAAAAGCAAGTGATGATTTCCCGCTTCCGCTCAGTCCGGTAATAACAACCAGCTTGTTCCTGGGAATAGTAACATCTATATTCTTGAGGTTATGTACCCTTGCACCGTATACTTTAAGTTCCTGGCTCATACTTTATGCCTGCAGGCAGGGGTCAGTCGATATTCTCGTAAAAATTAGCATTCCTGCTTCCCTTCTCCGGAATTTTAATCATGTAGCTCTTCCTTGACTTATTGCTCAGGTAAGGCTTACGCAACCAAGGGTTAAGAAGCTTCAGGATTTTATAGTTTGTCCCGAAGTCGGCTGCAAACCTTGCGAAATCAGTAACTGCAGTATCCACTTTTACTTCGGTATAGCGCAGTCCCGGGTACAGTTCCTTCCTGTCAATCTCAAAGCCATATGCAGCCGGGTCGTTTATAACAAGTTTATATGAAAGTGCCCTGAAAATGTACCGTGCAGTCTCCTCTGTAAGTAACAGGTCGTAGTAGTTCTTTACTTTCTGAATCTCAATCTGTTCACTAAGACCGCTTCTGCCACCGTTATAAGAAGCTGCCGCAAGTGTCCAGTTACCATACTTTTCATATGATTTCCTGAAGTATTCACATGCGAATCTTGTGGAGCACTCGAAATTATATCGTTCATCAACTTCCTGGTTTATCTCCATTCCCTGTTCCCTGCCGGTCTCGGGCATAATCTGCCAGAAACCAGTGGCGCCAACAGGGGAAACCATATTACTGAGGTCAGATTCGGCTACAGCAAGGTATTTGAAATCCTCGGGTATCCCGTACTGCTTCAGAATACTTTCAATAACGGGGAAATACCTGTGGGCTCTTTTAATAATAAGTATTGTCGAAGAATGGCGATATGCCGTTGTGATTATCTCCCTTTCAAGGCTCTCTCTTGTATCAAAATTCTCAAGAGGGACTCTTTCCCCCGCAAAGTCGAGACTATCCGGGAACCTGTATGAGGAAGAGATTATTGCGGAACCTTCAGCTGTTGATTTACCTGCAGCTGTTAGCCCGTGACTGAAGCCAAGTATTACAAGTGAGACTGCCGCAACAAAAACGACTGATGCAGCTATGGTAAAACGGGTTCTGTTCTGCAATATATTCATCTCAAATTCTCCTTAAAAAACAGAATGCAAAGGTAACTATTTTAAGTGTGAAGAAATAACAATGACATCTCTAAATAAGGAGGATGAAAAAGGCAGGGTAAAACAGGTTTTCAGAACTTCCAGGACAGACCCGAAAGCACACCGAAGGTGTAGGTATGACCGGGTGCAGTTGTAAGGCTGCTCATTGGTGTAAGGAAGTACCTGAATGTTGGCTCAAGGTTGAGTGAGATATTGCCGGATATCCTGTACTCCATACCTAATCCGAAGGAGCTGCTTACAGTAACAGGTGTAAGACCCTCGGTTTCACCAAGTACATATTTTGTACCATCAGAAACTGAATATGCAGAATTGCTTATAAGCTGACCATAAGAAAATCCACCAACGACGTTCACACCGACTATCCTGTCAACAATCTTATACCTGAGCATCAGTGGTATCTCAAGGTAATTGAAATTCTGGAACAGGGTGTTATCGAGGTAAGTAAGTCCAGATTTTGCAGGGTCAAACACCTCGCTCGAGAATGCCCCGCTAACTTTTGTCATCCCCGGGCCGTTTGAAAGAAAGATGTCTGAATTCCTTGTACTGATCGGGCCGCTTGTTGTCTTTACTGTAAATGCACCAGGTCCTTTCATAGTATTATACTTTGAAAAACCTGAATATGATTTCACCCCGTCTATTTCCTGGTTGAGTGAGGTATAATAAAGACCCATCTGGAGTGATAGTTTCTTGTTAAGGTTGAATCCAAGGGCGAGACCGCCCGAGTAAGAAATGGCAGCCTGTTCAGTTCCAGTGAGACCGGAGGCGGCCTGGCTGCTGCTTTTCCCTGTTTCAGAATAGTAAGAAGGTGTTAAAACTGCACCAACGCTCCACCTTTTCATCTTATTTGCCGGAGTGGTTTCAGGCACTTTATATTCAACAAGAGGATTATTGACCTTAAAAGAAGGCTTTCTCAGTACATTATTACCAGCCATTGAGACTATTGTGCCGGGGTTGAAAAGCTTTTTCCCTGGATCTTTGTTTTCTCCCGGCTGGACAATTACATCCTGCTGTTCAACTTTTACATCTGCCAGAGGCATTTGTTGAAGCGGAGTACTTACAGGTTCAGAAATTAAATTTTCATCTGCGTGTCTTACAGGGATAATGTTATTTATCCTGAGCTTTCCTTCAGGTCTTTCATCCTGGTTCAGTGTAATAGCAGGACCTGAAAGATCGACTGAGATTGATTTGCCGAAGTAATATGCTGCGGTGACAGAACCGGCTATAAGTGTTGTAACAGCTGCGGCCCTGAGCCAGGTCAGTGCTGGTTTTCTTTTTCTTATAACAGGAGTTATTCCGTTCCAGATATCGGAAGGTGGAAGGACTTCAAAATCTTTAAGTCCGTTCCTGAAAACAAGGTCAATATTTGCAGTCCTGTCAGCCATTCATTACTTTTCTCCTGATACCGGTGAAAGAACCAACTTTCTTCTGGAGGATAAACCTTGCCCTTGAAAGGTTTGATTTTGAAGTGCCTTCAGAGATATTAAGCATGTTTCCTATCTCTTTGTGTGAATAGCCTTCAATTGCATAAAGGTTGAATACCATCCTGTATTTCGGGGGCAGTTCCCTGATAATATAAAGCAGGTCTACAGCCTCCAGCCCTGCATAGTCTTCAGTGTCGGGTTCAGCCTCGGGTTCATTAATTGTATCGATGTCATCGACCCTGAAAAGATTATGCCTTGAACGGAATTTTTCAAGCGCCGTGTTTACGACTATTCTTCTCATCCAGCCTTCAAAAGAACCTTCATGTTTATAATTCTGCAGGTTCTCAAAGATCTTTATGAATCCCTCCTGCAGAATATCTCTTGCCTCCTCATCATTGCCAGAATACTGGAGGCATACCGCATAAAGCTTCGAAGAATGCCTCCTGTAAAGGAGCTCCTGGTCCCTCCTGTTTCCGTCAAGACAGCCTTTTAATATTTCTTTTATATCACTCAAGGTAATATACTTGGGGGATATAAATATAATAAAATTATGTCTGAATCCGGTATGGTTCCAGAGGAAAGATGTTTTCAGTCCTTTAAAGGTTGCGTCTACAGATGTATAACCTCGCCGTATGCTGCGGCTGCGGCTTCCATTATGGCCTCAGACATTGTTGGATGAGGGTGTACTGATTTTATAATTTCATGGGCCGTAGTCTCAAGTTTTCTTGCAGTTACAAGGCCTGCTATCATTTCAGTCACATTATATCCAATAAGATGAGCACCGAGAAGCTCGCCGTAATTACTGTCGAAAATCAGTTTCACAAAACCGTCTTTGGCACCGGCAGCACTGGCTTTTCCTGAAGCAGTGTAAGGGAACTTCCCGACTTTTATCTCATATCCGGCGTCACGTGCAGCCTGCTCAGTGAGGCCTACTGAAGCTATCTCGGGATTGGTGTAAGTGCATCCGGGTATGTTGCCGTAATCAAGCGGCTGTACATCAAGTCCGGCTATTTTTTCAATGCATATAATAGCCTCGGCAGAAGCGACATGGGCAAGGGCAGGACCTTTTACAATGTCTCCTATAGCGTAAATGCCCTGTACATTTGTGTTGTAATAATCGTCAACAAGTATCTTCCCTTTTTCAGTTTTAATGCCGTTTTCTTCGAGTCCGATACCTTCAAGGTTTGTCGTAACACCGACAGCCGAAAGGACAATATCTGTCTCGATTATCTCATTACCCTTAGGTGTTTTAACATTCACCTTTATCTTTTTTCCTGAAGTATCGGCAGATTCAACGCTTGAACCTGTCAGTATCTTCATTTTCATTTTCTTGAATGATCTTTCGAGCTGTTTCGACACTTCCTCATCCTCGTTAGGCACAATCCTCGGAAGGAACTCGATAAGCGTTACTTCAGTTCCTATCGACTGGTAAAAATTGGCAAACTCGCTGCCAATTGCACCCGATCCCACAACCACCATGCTCTCTGGCTGCACTGCAAGAGTCATTGCTTCCCTGTAACCGATTATCCTGGTCCCATCCTGTTTCAATCCCGGAAGTTCCTTCGACCTTGCCCCTGTTGCAAGAATTATATGTTTTGCTGAATAGTCTGTTTTGCTGCCGTCACTTCCTGTCACTTCAACAACTCCCTGCGATTTTATTTTTCCAAAGCCCTTTATCTGCTCTATTGAATTCTTCCTGAAAAGGAACTGAATGCCCTTACTCATCCCTTCTGCCACCGAGCGGCTCCTTGCAATAATAGCCGGAAAATCTGCCTTTATCTCACCTGTAATTCCAACGCCATATTCCGATGCATGTTTTGCATATTCAAATACCTGGGCACTCTTCAGTAGTGATTTGGTGGGTATGCAACCCCAGTTAAGGCATATGCCGCCGGTCTCTGCCTTTTCAATAACTGCTGTTTTCATCCCCAGCTGGGAGGCCCTGATAGCAGCAACATATCCACCGGGACCGCTGCCTATAACAATTACATCATAATTCATATGTCACGATTTTTAATTTTCTGTAGGTTCAATGTTTTCTGATTGCCAGGAATACAAGCCTGACTATCACCCATAAGAGTACAAGGGCAAATATTATTGTCGCACCCGGGGGTATCCCTGCAACGAAGGATATGTAATACCCGGCTGCAGTGCCCAGAAACCCTGTGATTACCGACCAGATAATGATCCTTGTATATCTTCTTGTGAATATCATGGCAATATTCGGAGGTATTGTAAGAAGCGATATTACAAGAACCACCCCTGCCATCCTGATGTTCATTACGATTGTAATCGCCATCAGCGATATTGTAACATACTTGAAGATATTCACATACGAGGAATAGGTCCTGGCATATGCTTCATCAAATGATATATACAAAACTGTCCGGTAAAAAATTGAGAAGTAAAGTATCAGTACAACTGATAATATACCGAGTGCTATTATATCGGAATTTGTCACTGTGAGTATGCTTCCGAAGAGATAACTCATCAGGTTCGGGGAATAGCCTGGTGTAAGATAGATAAAGATTATACCTACAGCCATTCCCAGCGCCCAGAGTATCCCTATCGCTGAATCCTCCCTTATCTTTTGCCTTACAGAAAGGTATTCGATGCCAAGCGCAGAGAATATTCCGAAAACTGCGGCGCCCAGAAGAGGGTTCGTCCCTGTATAATAGCCAATACCGATTCCACCGAAAGAAGCATGAGTTATCCCGCCACTAAGGAAGACCATTCGCCTTGAAACAATATAAGTACCGGCAATGCCGGCTGTTATACTTGCAAAGACTGCTCCGAGCAACCCTTTTATTACAAATGAGTATTGAAAAATTGTCCCTTCCATCAGTCGTGTTTTTGCAGTACGGTATGAGGCACTCTTCCGTGAGTTACAAGCTGTATTGGGCAGTCGTAATCGGAGAGCTGTTCATTTGTGATCTCAGGCGATGGATGATAATGAAGCTTCCTGTTTACACAGGCAAAAGATTTCACATGTGCCGAGATAGTACCTACGTCATGAGAAACCATCAGTATGCCCATCCTTGAATTCAATTCATGCAGTTTCTCGTAGAAGTCATTCTCGAAGGTTGTATCTACGAAATTATCCGGTTCATCGAGAAGCAACAGCCGCGGAGATCCTATAATTGCACGTCCCAGGAATACCCGTTGCAGCTGGCCGCCTGATAGTTCTGTGAGAGGTGAGCCCTTTATTGATTCCAGTCCCAGTTCCCCGATAACCTGTCTTGCCCTTTTCCTGTCATCAACAGACATCCTTGCAACAACGCCTTTCTGTATCATCAGCCCGGATAGTATAACATCTGTTACAGTAACAGGGAATGCAATATCCCCGTTTGACATCTGTGGCAGGTAGCCGATACTGTTCCTGCGCAGTAGTGTTTCGTTGAACCTGACAGTTCCGGACACAGGTTTAAGAAGACCAAGAATCACTTTAAGAAGTGTTGTCTTGCCACCTCCGTTGGGTCCAATAACCCCTATGAAGTCATTCTCACTGACCCTGAAATTTATGTTATCAAGGACAGTTTTGTTACCATACCCCGCTGACAGCGACTCTATCTCAAAAAGAAAAGCCATTCCTTTTTTGTTTTTTACTTTTGCCTTTTACCTTTTGCCTTTTACCTTTTACCTTTTACCTTTTACCTTCAATGAGGCTCCCGTGCACAGCCACAATTATATCCTTCATATTTGCATACCAGTCTTCCCCGAGCGGGTCTAGTTCCCTTATTACAGCACCTGTCTCAGAGGCTATTGCACTTGCATTCTTTATATCAAAACCTTTCTGTATAAATATTTTCTTTATATGCTTTCCTTTTGCTTCATCAATAAGTGATTTCATATAGCCCGGATCGGGCTCTTTCCCTTCCCGTTCCACAGCAAGCTGGTTAAGGTGATAGTCGCGTGCAAGGTAGCCCAGGGCAGGGTGAAATATCATGAAGGTACTACCTTCCATCCCTGCAAAGAGTTTCCTTGCGAGTGTATCGAGAGAAGCAATTGAGTCTGCAAGGATGCTGAAGTTCTTTTCATATTTTTCTTTCTGAGCCGGTTTCAGTGAGCATAACAGATTCTTCACATCTGCGGCAATCACAGCAGCTGACCTTGGAGTTGACCAGTAATGCGGATCTGCACCTTCCTGGTGTTCTCCGTGATCTTCAGTTGCGAGTATCAGGTCAATATCTTTACCAAGATTTATCTTTTTCATCCTGGTATTGGCTTCATAGAACCTGTCGAGCCATGTCATTTCGAAACCCAGGTACCCGTCGCTCAGGTAGGCGACTGATCTGCTTAGTGCAGTTATCTGCTGGGGGGCTGGTTCATAAATATGGGGATCAGCTCCCGGGGGAACCATAACATTCACATCAAAGTCATCTCCACCGATCTTGTCGATAAAATATTTGAACGGCAGGATACTAACTGTTATAACCTCCTTATTTCCTGCAGGTACGCCGGAAGTACAGGAGAACATCAAAGGTAGAATAATGAATAATAGAAGTTTTCTCATAATAAAGCCCTGTCGCACAAATTTAATATATAACAGAACAATGGGTATAAGTGTTGCAAATAAAATAATATAAGCTAAATTTGGTTAGCTTTTCACGCATTGCTGAATGAAGAATAAAGGAGAGATACTGGCAGCAATCCTGAATGAATACGGGAATTGCTACTTTTTCCTCCATAACACAAAAGAAAGAGTCGTTGCGGAAAAGATCCTGAATGAAGGTTTTATCTTCGAAAACCAGCTCCCTCATTCCACAGACCGCGTAAATCCGAACGAGCCTATTGAGGTCACATATTTCCTGTTCCAGCGGAAGGACTATGGCACTTTCACTATAATAATTGCGATACCTAAGCTGACATACGAGAAATATACAAGGCTGTCAAATGAGAACGACACAGGCATAGAGGAGGTTCTGACTGTTACAAGGCCATATTATGGTGACAATGATGAACTGATATATACCATATCACCGAAACACATCCTTGGCTACTACAATAATAAAACCGGTGAGTTGTACAGGAACACGATCTGGGATCCGGATCATGACTCATCGCAGGGGAAGATCTTCCGTCGCAGGGGCGAACCCGACTCCAGGTAATAAAAAAGCCCCGGCTGGCACCGGGGCTTTGCAGGTGCTCATGGCCACACCTGTTTTTCAGGAATGAAATTAATAGGTCTGAAGAGATATCTTGAATGAACCTGTTGCTTTAGCAGCATCAATTTTAAAGGTCCATTCCCCTGCCTTATCCTTGTTCTCCTCATCAGATATAGTAAACGATTTTCTCCAGTTAAGATTACCCGATTCGTCAATCACTATGTCGGAGTATGTTTTGCCACCTGGCATAACGATTTTGACTTTGATCTCGCCAGCCTTGCAGTCTCCCATAACTGTCATTACGACTGTCCCTACACCTTTTTCAATGTCAAATGAATACTGTTTTGAGAATGTGGCTTCCTTTACATACCTCGAGAAATCCCAGGTTGTTCTTTCCTTATCACCTTCGTGAATAAAGAAAGCATTTCCTGAAAAATCCATTCCCGGGGTAACGTAAAAATTCTGGTCTGCGAAATCACGACCTGTAATTGAAGGTCTAACTCTCCTCAGGTAATTCAGTTCGCCTGCAGCGGCTTTAACATCATCCTGGGTCTTATAACCTTCCACCTGTATTTCCATGAGTGCCTTTTCAGCTTCCTCCTGGTCTTTTTTCTGCTCCAGCATCTGTTTTTTCTGGAGTTCAATGGCCTGTTTCAGCTTTTCATCCTTATCTTTCTTCTCCAGCACCTTGTCCTGGGTTTTATCTGGAGTTTTATCCTGACCTGTCACCGGCTGAAAGGAAAATGAAACTGCTGCCAGTACCATTATTGAAATTAAAATCTGCTTTTTCATGACTGCCTCCGTGTGTTTGGTTTGATGATGTAAAGATACACCCTGTGCCGCTACCCGTTTGTTAATGACAGGTTAATGTAAGGTTAATCCTAATGGCTCTGACTGATGATAAGGGTATTTTGAATATTTTTATACCATATAAAGACCACAATGAAAAAGAAGAATTACGTTTTGATTTCGGGGATTGTATCAATCCTGGTCCTGATCTCTGTCCAGGTCTTTATAATTATGGATATATGGCGAGAAAAAGAGATCATGTTCGATCTTACATATAAAACACTTTCACAGGAAGCAATGGACCAGATGAGCCGGATAAGGCATTCCGACGGATTCGATGCAGCGATGACTGTTCTCGATGATTATGCAAACGGCGTCTGGACAAATGAAATAAACAATACAAAAAACCTGAATGACAAGAATCTGGATAATATAAAGGCAGAAGTATTAAAGGATTTCAACCGTGTTCTTAACGAGCTGGAGGACCTCAGTCCGTACCTTAAGGCATATTTCAAGAAGCAGGGCTTCGAAAGCGACTTCAGCTTCAAGATTGTCATAAATAATCTCCAGCTTATTGATTTCAATACAAAGCTTGACATATATACAAATCCCGAGTATGCTGCAATGAAGACCAGCAATACTGGAGATGATATCAGGCTCAAAAATGTAAAAAGCCGGATTCTTGTAAACAGTTTCCTGCGCGAAAGAAACTACTATGTTCTGTATTTCGATTATTATATCGACTTCTCTCAGAAACAAAGTATGGTTCTCAGGAGCATGAGTGCTTACCTTGCAATGAGTACATTCAGCATTATTGTAGTACTTGTTATTTTCCTGGTTACCTACCGTAACCTGGCTGAAGAAAAGCGGTTGTCGAACCTGAAGACAGACTTCATAAACAACATGACCCATGAGCTTAAAACACCACTGTCAACAATAACAGTTGCAGGAAAGACCCTTGAAATGGAAAAGATAAGGTCTGACGGTGACAAGGTGCTGGAAACTGCGAAGCTAATAGGCAAACAGAGCGTTCACCTCAACCAGCTTATCAATCTTATCCTTGAGATTAGCATGTGGGAAAGGACCCAGTTCCAGCTCGACACGAAGAAGGTTGACATAGAGGAACTTCTCAATGATATAGTTGACAGTTTCCGTACAGGTTGCGGTAATTGTGCCTCAATTATTCAGAAATATAACCTCGAAGGACTTAAGGCTGACATAGATGTTGTCTATTTTACAACTATGATAAACAACCTGCTTTCGAATGCAGTAAAGTACTCCGATAAGGAGCCTGAGATAAATATTGAAGCGGGTATCGATAAGGATAATTTCTTTATAAGCATTGCAGATAATGGCGTTGGGATAGAAAAAGCAGAGCAGAAGCACATCTTCGATAAGTTCTACAGGGTGAGCCAGGGAAATATCCATAAAACAAAAGGTCTCGGGCTTGGACTATATTATGTAAAGAGGATAGCCGAGTCACACGGTGGGGATGTGGTTGTCTCAAGCAAACCGGGAAAAGGTAGTATATTTACAATAACTTTACCATATTAAATAACCTAATCATCAATGAAAGTACTCATAGCTGAAGATGACAGGGATTTTGGAAATATCCTGTCCCAGTATGTAACGATCAGCGGGTTTGAAGTGACCCTGGCGCGAGACGGTAAAGAAGCATGGGAAAAATTCAATGAAAGCAAACCCGACATATGCGTCCTCGATGTGATGATGCCGGAGATGGATGGTTTTACCCTTGCCGAGAAGATCAAACAGACTCAGGGTGATGTACCCTTTATCTTTCTCACGGCAAAAAGCCTTAAGGAAGATATTGTTAAGGGTCTCAAGCTCGGGGCTGACGACTACATCACAAAACCTTTTGATCCTGAAGTTCTTATACTAAGGCTGAATAATATACTAAAGCGTGTTTATTCATCCGTGAATGACGAATATACCGTATCAAACACAGTATTAAAATTCAATACACTCGAACTGATCTGCGGCAAGAAGAAGGAAAAACTCACACTGAAAGAGGCCCAGTTGCTGCGCTATTTCATTATAAACAAAAACAAGATCCTTGCCCGGGAAGATATTCTTACTGAAATCTGGGGAGAGGATGATTATTTCCTTGGAAGAAGCATGGACGTCTTCATAAGCAGGCTGAGGAAGTATGTGACCGATGATACGGGTATTGATATACGCACTGTAAGAGGCACAGGGTTTATCCTGGAAGAGAAAAAGAACGGGGCCGAATAAAAGGTAATTATAAATAAAAAAGGGAGCCATTCAGCTCCCTTTCTTTTTATCTGTATAGTTCTTATTTCAGTTTGCCAAGGATTTCTTTAACCTTGTTATAAAGATCATCGCCCCTTAAGTTCCTGCCAATAATAACACCATTCTCATCGAGAAGGAAATTAGCTGGTATTGCGTTTACAGCGTAAAGTTTTGCCGCTGTGCAATCCCAGTATTTGAGGTCAGAAACGTGTGTCCAGGTGAGTTTATCATTTTTAATTGCCTCAACCCACTTATCCTTTGTGCCGGGTTTATCAAGAGAGACACCGAAAGCGTCGAAACCTGCTTTATGGAACTGTGTCCATACTTTCACAACGTTCGGGTTTTCAGCACGGCATGGGCCGCACCATGATGCCCAGAAGTCAACAAGGAGAAGCTTTGATTTTCCAATCTTTGAATAAAGGGAAACAGGCTTGTCCTCAGGATCATTCAATGTAAAATCAGGAGCTTTCTGGCCAACGGAAACAGTCTTCATTATTTTGACCCTGTCTGAAAGGTCTTTAATTATCTGTGTCTTTGCAACAGATGTATCAAGAGCAGCAATCATTGTTTCGATCTCGGCTGGTTCCATCTCATAGCTTAGTCCTCTAAGGATGGTTGGTGTTACATACGAAGCCGGATGGTTCTTAATGAATTCCTTTTCAAGTGATGTTGCCTCTTTCTCAAGGTCGGTCATAGCTTTGTCTATGCTGTCGGAACTTTCTTTCTTATTGGCAGCTGTAGCTTCGCTCTGAAGTTTGTATAGTTCCTGCATCTTCTTAGATACCGGCTTCAGCGAAGCCTGGAGTGAGTCGAATTCTGACTGCGTTTTTGAACCCGTTACCTTGCCTTTGAATAAAGAGTCGGCTGCACCTGTTATTGTTATTTCGGAGTTCTCGATAAAGAAAGAAATTCCCGACCTCATGTCTTTTGAGAACAGGTATACCATTTCGGGGTAATCAACCTTCCCTGTAATTTTCATTTCGCCTTTGAGTACCATGGCTGAATCGAGTTTTACATATTTGCCAGGCACCCTTTTCTGGAGATAGTAAGTCGTACTGTCGGCCCCGCTTATCTTCCCATGAATCACAAATTTTGCCTCCTTTGGTTTACACGAAATAACCATGGCAGTGATAGCAAATAAAAATAGAATCTTCTTCATCTTATATCAGTTTTAATATTCCTCTTTACAGATTTGAATGGTCAAAGATATTGAAATAAAAAATACTACGGACACCTCAGGAAGTACTTATTCAGCATATCCCATGCTGCTTTGTACGATGTGATTGTTCCAGCCCTGAGTTGCTCTTCAAGCGATTTTATCATGTGTTTTACCTCAGCGTTCGAATAGAATGAATTCCTTAGTGCTTCCAAAATTGTATCATGCATTCTGATTACAGCCTGCTGTCGTCTGCGCTCATCAAAATAGCCGGAGTTTTTTGTAAAACTGACATAATCTGAAATCAGTTCCCAGATATGTTCAACCGAAATGTTTTCACGTGCGGAACATGTGACGACCCTGGGGCTCCATCCTGATGGTGAAGGGGGAAAGAAATGAAGTGCAGTCCTGAATTCAGAAGCGGCAAGTTCAGCCATCGGCCTGTTATTACCATCCGCTTTATTTATTGCGATAAGGTCGGCCATCTCCATTATTCCTCTTTTTATACCCTGCAGTTCATCTCCTGCACCGGCAATCATGATGAGCAGGAAAAAGTCAACCATCGAAGAAACGGCTGTTTCCGACTGTCCAACACCCACTGTTTCTACAATAACCGTATCGAAGCCAGCAGCCTCGCAAAGTATTATTGTCTCCCTTGTTTTCCTTGCCACTCCGCCGAGAGTACCCGCTGCCGGGGAGGGTCTTATGAATGCGTTGGGATCGACTGCAAGGCTTTCCATCCTTGTCTTGTCACCGAGTATGCTTCCCTTTGTGTTTGTACTGCTTGGATCTATTGCGAGAACCGCTATCTTCCTTCCTTTGCCTGTAAGAAGTTTACCGAAAGTCTCTATGAAAGTGCTTTTCCCTGCGCCCGGCACACCTGTAATACCAAGCCTTATTGATCTTGCACTGTGAGGCAGGCAAAGTTCTATAACCTTCTGTGCAGTTTCGAAGTGCCTTGGGTTGGAACTTTCGAGTAGTGTAATTGCCTGGCTAAGTATTGTCCTGTTACCTGCAAGTATACCTTCTGTAAATTCTGAGGTTGAATAATTTTTCTTCCGAGCGCCCTTTATCTTCTTCAGTATATCAGGGTTAACGCTTGGCGGCTGCTGGACACCTTTCTGAACATTAAGGGCGCTGTTTTGTGAATCTTCCTTTTCCATTTCATCAAGTAGGGCAGCCAAAAATAATAAAAGGGCGCCAGATTATGACCGGCGCCCTTAAAATATTGATCTGAAAATTATTATCTGCCTTATTTCTGTACTTCCGGTGCCGTAACGTCGGCATTGAAAGTAAGTACTACCTCAGAGTTCTCAGGGTCATTGGTGTATACATAGATAGCTTTCACAACCTTGCCCTTGTAACTGCCTGAGTTGAATGATGCCTTTATTGAACCTGTTTCGCCTGCCTTGATGTTTGAATTTCCACCCTGCTGGATAGCGGTACAACCGCATGTAGGCCTGATATACCTTATTACAAGGTCGCGCTTGCCTCCGTTTGTGAATTTAAACTCAACCTCTTTTACCGTTGAAGGAGGCATCTGGCCGAGGTCAACAACCGGATTTTCGAGTTTGAATATCGGGGCATTTGCAAGTTCTTCTTTTGACAGACCGGAGAAATCTTCAACGAGGGTTGCTGATGTAACATAATACATGTTTTCAGCTGGCACTCCGTTAACTTTAACCCTGTGCATATTTGTTTGTGTTCCCCACCTTGGATCTTTAGTGGCGTCCCATGTACCTTCAATCTCGCCCTTCTGGCCAGGCTGAAGAACTTCAGGCTTAACCTTTAAAGTCATGAACTCGGGAATATTCTCAAATTCAACCTTCATTGGTTCTTTCGAGGTGTTTATAATCTGCATTGTCCTTGTCCTGATCTCGTTCTTTGTCATTTTTGTGAAGGCCAGGTGGCTGCTTTCCATCCTCACTCCTCCAACCGGAAATGCAAAAAGTTCCTCAATTGTTTTTTCCCTTGGAATAACTTCACCTTTAATAACAAGCACTACAACCTCCGGTTTTGAGTTTGTATAAACAGTAAGGGTTTTGTTGAAAATACCCGGCCTGTTTGCGGGGTCGTATATTGCTTTAATGAAACCTTTTCCCTTCGGGGGAATAGGAGATTTAGTCCAGTCGGGAGTTGTGCATCCGCATGAGGCAGCAATGTTCTGGATCACAAGAGGAGCATCTCCCTTGTTAACAACTTCAAAATCATAGGTCTGCCTGCCTGCCTCCTCCTTGAACTTTCCGAAATCGTGTTCAGAAGTTGACAATTGCATCATTGGCTGACCAAAAGCCGCTGCACCGAGCAGTAACATTGCGAATAGAAGAACTGATTTTTTCATTTTATATGAATTGAACTTTATAATCTTGAATAATGATCCATCAAAGTTAAGAATCACTGACCTATATAACAACAACTCTTTCCATTTGGTTGCATACGAATTCAAAAATCGGGCCAGATTTAACAATATGGTCCTACTTTACAACAGGATTAACGGATGCCATCACTGACACAGCGACCTTCGAATTCTTTGGATCATTTGTATATACATAAAATGACCTTGAAATCTTGCCAAGCATCTTTTCCGTACTGAAAGTAACCATGATTTTACCCTCAGTACCCGGAGCAATTTTATTATCAGAGCCCTCCTTTTTCGAGATACACTGGCATGAACTCCAGACACTTCTTATAATAAGATCCTTCTTACCGGTATTCCTGAACTTAAATTCAATCTCCCTTGAAGATCCTGGTTCAATTGCACCCAGGTCAAAGCGCAATGCCTCCGGACTTAATACCGGTGCGTTTTCGAGATCAGCCTTGCTAAGAGAGGAAAAATCCTCCATAAGTCCTGCAAGTATAAATAGCTCACCAGGTTCTGATTTTCCGTTGATCTTCAGGCTGACTATGTCAGTAACATTGCCCCATTTCGAGACTTTGTTCCCATGATAAATACATTCAACAAGTCCTTTTGTACCGGGCTTCAGCACAGATGGTATCGTGCTAAGTTCAATGTAAGGGGGAACGTTTTCAAATTCAACTTTCAGGGGAGCCGTTGAATTATTATAAACCGGAAGCACCTTTATCCTTTTCTCTGTGTTAAGCACCTGTGGAAATGCAATGCTGTTTCCCTGGAGCATGAGGGAGCCTACATGCCATGAGTAATTTTCAGCCTCCGACTTTATTCGTGAGACAACCTCCCCTTTTATTGTAAGTACAACTGGTGAAGGGTTTGAATTCGAATATACAGTAAGTGTCTTCCTGAAGGAGCCTCCCCTGTTCAAAGGGTCAAAAACAGCGGTAATCTTACCTTTGCCTCCCGGTGCTACAGGCGTCCGTGTCCAATCCGGGGCAGTGCAGCCGCAAGACGCAACTATATTCTGAATTACAAGCGGTTTATCACCTGTGTTCGTTACATTGAAAACAAAAGTCTGTTTCCCGGCCTCTTCCCTGAAAGTTCCGAAGTCATGTTCCCTGGTCTCCAGTTTCATTACAGGTTGTGCTGCCACTAAAAGGGCAGTACTGAGGAAAAAAGCGACAACAAATAATCTCTTCATAAATTGTTCTCCGACTTATCAAACAGAGGGAAAAATAAATTTCACGCCAGGGGGCAAAATTAATTAAACTTGAAAACATCCGGATAATTATTTATCTCTTTCATTTTTTAAGGGGATCAATAAAAAAACCCCTTTTGGATTATTTTAAATAAGAATATATTTAGTTTTGTCACGAAGGCCCCTTTTTGGAACAGTATTTGTGCGGAATGAAGACAGCTTATTGCATAAGGTGCATGTTAAAAAAACTAGTCAGAAGGCTGATCGTCCTCCTCATTGGAGTATTCATTGTTCAGTCTGCCCACGGTCAGTTCTATAATGGTCTCCAGATGACCTTTGGTAAAAACAGGGTACAGTACTACGACTACTACTGGCAGTTTTACAGGTTTGATAATTTCGACTGCTACTTCAACGAGAACGGTCGCGACCTCGCACAATTCGTAGCTGATTATGCCACAAAGAAACTGAAAGAGACCGAGGAATATTTCGATTACTCCCTTAATAAGCGCCTGATCTTCATGATCTATAACAAGCAGGCAGAATACAAACAGACAAACATAGGGCTTGTAACCTTTACCGACGACGACAATTTAATGGGCGGCTCAAGCAGGATCATAAAGAACAAGGTAATGATCTACTACGAGGGTGACCATGTTGCATTTCAGAAACAGATTGCTTCGTCAATAGCCCAGGTTATTATTAGTGAAATGATGTCGGGTGCAGATACCCACGATCGGACGAACAGCTCAAATTCTGTAAACACACCGTCATGGTACCTTAATGGCCTTATTAATTATGTCGCATATGGATGGGATTATACTGCTGAGAACAGGACCAAGGATGGTATAATGTCAGGAAAGTATAAGATCCTTTCACACCTCGAGTATGATGATGCCACATATGCAGGGATGTCATTCTGGAGGTTTATCGCAAAGCAGTATGGCGATGCTCTTATACCCAGTATAGTCTACCTGAGCAAAGTGTACAGGAATGTAAACGACGGGTTCCTTTATGTAACAGGTCAGAACCTGAAAGATCTCCAGGGCGAATGGGTGAAATTCTACAAAAATGAATATGCTCAGGATAATGATAATCTTGCCGGCGCCCAGCAAATAAAAAAGGCCAGGAAGGATCGCGTTGTACAACAGGTGAAGGTCAGTCCTGATAAAAAATATATTGCGTGGGTAACAAGCGACTGGGGCAGGAAAAGGATATGGCTGTATGACCAGGTGACCGGCAAGTCGAAAATCATTTTCCGTAAAGAACCCAGGTATGAGCATAAGACTGATAATACCTATCCTGTAATAGCATGGCACCCGAATGGCAGGATACTGACATATATAAACGAGGAAAAAGCAAACCTGCGCCTCTATTTCTACAGGGTGAATGAGAGAAAAACCGAGAACAGGCTCATGCTTTATTTCGACAAAGTACTCGACTTTGATTATTCACCTGAAGGTGACAAACTTGTACTTTCTGCTGTAAAAGATGGAATAACAGATATTTATCTTCATACGATTGCCTCAGGGACAAACGACCAGATAACAAGGGATGTTGCCGACGATCTTAACCCGTCATTCCTTAAAGGCAGTCCTTCAACAATTATTTTCACTTCCAACAGGGCAACTGATACTTTAACAAACAGTGCCGACCCCTTCGAAAAACTGGGTTCTGTTTTTGATCTCTTTACATACGACATTGAAAAGAGAGGCCCGACTCTTACAAGACTCACTGAAGGTCAGTACAATGATCGTTTTCAGCCAGTCAGCACTTCAAAGAACAAAATCTCATTCATAGCAAATGATAACGGGATATTCAACAGGTACAAAGCCTCCTTCGACAGTGCAATTAGTTTCATTGATACAACTACCCACTACAGTTACAGGATCAAATCAGTGCCTGTTACAAACTACGACAGGAACATCCTGGGCTATGACGTTAAAGAAGGCTCTGACGGCTATGGAGAGGTTATCTTTAACAAGGGAAAGTACGAGGTAAGGCGTGCCGGCAAGGATACACAAACAGAAACTTCAGGACTGAACCTGAAAATGACAGGATTCAGGAAAGAACAGACAAGATTGCTTCATAAGGCTGACAGTATTGAAAGACTAAGGCTATGGCTGCTTTCGGAAGACAAGAAAAGAAGGGACACCCTTAAAAAACCTCTTTATGAATATTATGTAAAGGACGAGCCCATAAACATAAACCACTACATTTTTGAGAAGGAAAAACAGAACTATTACGAGCAGCTCTGGAGAAAAGACTACATGGATATAGACCTCGACACTGGCAGGCTTGATTTTCCGCTGATCCGTATATACCAGCCATCCTTTTACAATAATTACATATCCTCCCAGATCGACTTCAGTTTCCTCAATAATTCATACCAGGCTTATACCGGCGGTGCCCCATATTTCAACCCGGGTCTCAACCTCCTCACAAGGATCGGTGTTCTCGACCTGTTTGAGAATTACAAGATAACAGGCGGATTCAGGTTTGCCGGCAATTTCGACAGTAATGAATACCTCCTAAGTGTCGAGAATCTGAAAGGAAAATACGATAAGCAGTTTACCTATCACAGGCAGTCAATGTCGAGTTACACCGACACAACCCAGAATAAGATACACAGCGATAATTTCTATCTTTCGATTGGAAGACCTTTCTCACCTGTTCTTGCCCTGAAAGGAACAGCCCTCTTCCGTACTGACAGGTATGTGACTCTCTCAACTGATGTTGCCACACTGAATACACCCGACTATGTAAGGAACTGGGTCGGACTGAAAGGTGAGGTAATTTATGATAATACAAGAAAGAGGAGTATAAACATATACTACGGGCTCAGGTTCAAGATTTTCGGTGAATACTATAACCAGCTGAAGAAGAAATCGGACATGATTGTAATCGGGGCCGACTTCAGGTATTACCAGAAGATCCACAGGGAACTGATCTGGGCCAACAGGCTCGCATTCAGTACTTCATACGGACCCACCAGGCTGATCTATTACCTGGGTGGTGTTGACAACTGGATGGGCTATCTTTTTACCAGCAAACCCATGTTCGACACCTCAATACCAACGAGTCCGAAATATAACTACGGATTCCAGGCTCTTGCCACAAATATGAGAGGCTTCAGGCAAAATATAAGAAACGGTACAAGTTTCGTCGTTCTTAACAGTGAAATAAGGTGGCCTGTTATCAGGTACCTCGTTGGTCATCCGCTCAGGTCAAACTTCCTCAGCAGCCTGCAGCTTGTCGGTTTTGGTGACCTGGGAACAGCCTGGTCGGGCAAGTCACCATGGTCGGGAGAGAATGCATATGATAACCAGGTAATAAAAAATGGACCCGTTGAAGTGACACTAGATACAAACCGTGACCCTATTGTTGGTGGTTTTGGCTTTGGCGGACGGGCACAGATATTCGGATATTTTGTACGGGCTGACTGGGCCTGGGGTGTGGAGAACGGCTATATACTCCCGAAAATATTTTACCTCTCGTTCAGCCTCGACTTTTAGTTTATACTAATGAAAGATACACGCAAAATACTTATTGAAAAGGCAGCAGGTCTTCTTCCCGAAGTAAAGGGATACCGCAGGCATTTTCACATGAATCCGGAACTGTCATTCGAAGAACACCAGACAGCAGATTACATCTGCCGGTTTCTCGATGAGCAGGGGATAAACTACAGGAGGAATATTGCAGGAGAAGGTATAATAGCTGAGATAAGAGCAGGCTCCGGTGAAGGCAGGATAATTGCAATAAGAGCCGAGATGGATGCACTGCCCATTACAGAGAAAAACCAGGTTGAATACGCAAGCAGGATACAAGGTAAGATGCATGCTTGTGGTCACGATTCACACTTGGCGATGCTGATGGGTACCGTAAAGATCCTGAATGAGCTTAAAAACACCTTACACGGGCGGATACTTATAATCTTCCAGCCGGGTGAGGAGTTGTCACCGGGTGGCGCCAGGCTCATGATCGAATCGGGGGCATTCAACGATCCGAAACCTGAGATTGTGCTGGCCCAGCATGTTTTGCCGGAACTTGAAACAGGTAAGGTAGGTTACAGGGCCGGAAGATACATGGCTTCAAGCGATGAGATATATTTAACTATTACCGGTAAAGGTGGTCATGCGGCACTGCCAGGTGCATCCACCGACCAGATCTATATCGCGTCAAAGCTTATTCTAATGCTTAAGGACCAGGTAGCCGAAGCTGCTTCAGCAAGAAACATACCTACAGTCCTGGGCATCGGGAAGATAAGGGGCGATGGTGCAACAAATGTAATACCTGAAAAGGTTGAAATAGCAGGGACCTTCAGGACCTTCAATGAAGAATGGAGAGCGGATGCCAAGGCACTTATTAAGAAGATTTCTGCAGAGCTTGCACAATCATATGGAGTTAATATTGATGTGAGAATTGCCGACGGATACCCGGTTCTTGTTAACAATGAAGAACTTACAGAAAAGGCGATAAGGCTCAGTACCGAACTTCTGGGTTCGGAAAACGTTGAAATGTTCGACATAAGAATGAGTTCCGAGGACTTTGCCTTCTTTACTGAGGTATTCCCGTCTGTTTACCTTAGGGCAGGCATAAGAAAAAAAGGTGCAACCAGGAGAAACCTGCACACCCCGGATTTCGATATAGACGAGGAAGGTATGGCAACTGGCATTGCAAATATGTGCTGGCTGGCCATTAATTTCCTGAATGATAAATAAATGTATTGCAATAGTATATTTTTGACAGGGTGGATTATTTTATTTTTTAAAAAATAATAGGTATTTTTGCAGTCTCATTGTTAATTAACTCAACTTAATAATAAAAGAAATGGCTTACAAAATTAACGAAGATTGCACAGCTTGCGGAACATGTATTGATGAGTGCCCTGTGGAAGCAATTTCCGAAGGTGATATCTACAAAATCAATCCCGACATTTGCACAGATTGTGGTGCTTGTGCCGACGTTTGTCCGGTAGAAGCTATTCATCCTGAATAGTATTGCAATCAATTAAGATTAAAAAGAGGGTGCTGCAGCACCCTTTTTTTATTGTCGTCCGCGTGTCGGCCTGTATTTAGCCCCCTGCAATATCTTTTGAATATCTGTTTCTGACATGAGTTCATCCAGTGTCACGCTCCTGTTTTCCTTCATGTAGGATTCGACGATCCTGAATCCTATCCATGCTGCCGCCCTTCCGGGTGATTCAGAGGTGAAGTATACTGTGAATGGAGCCTCCCCGGTAAGCTTCTTTCTTGTCAGCATATCTGTAGAAAACAGCATGTTGTGCTCCATAAGGTATTGCCACATCCCACCCTCGTTATTCCTGCAGAACTTCATCTGTTCGGGGGTAAATCCTGCAATCATTTCTTCGGTGAGGTCAGGAAGCATACATTTTACGAAAAACAAGATTTTACCTTCATGTATTATATCCGAAAGAACATTGCTCTGAGAATAGGGAATACTCTTCAGGTCCCATTCCGATGCCCCCCATGCATACATACAGTCGGGTAATATGTTGGCTGCCTTCATCTTTGCAATCTGGTATTTATAGAGACCCATTGCAGGATAGTATTTGCAGTCCTGGCCCAGGTACCTGTCGAGGCTGATACCGAGTGCCGAATCACCGGTTATTATACTGTTGTTGAAACCTGTGATACATGTATAAATCCCCGGGATCTTTTTTCCTGGAAAGTAATACCTGTAATGACTGAAAGCCTTTGAAAGATCCTTTTCCTCACTTGTTATTGAAGGGAATACCTTCATTACAGTCTCAAATACCTCATTATTCTGCCTGTCGGTACAAAATCTGACAAGTCCTTCCATCCAGGAAGAGTCAGAAGGCTCACCTATATTGATTACATATCCGAAGTACCTCAGGAAGTTGCCATATTTGCTCTTAAGGTAAGATATACTGTCAGTGATGTGACCCGGATCCATTACAAACAGGTCTTTATCAAGACGTTTCACAACAATTCTCACTTCCGACTTTGAAATATTCACGTTGTAAATGTTCTTGCGGCAAGAGGTGAATGGCAAAGCCGACAGGATCAGAATAAGCAGGAAGTAAAGTTGTCTTTTCATAATAATGAAAATGAGTATTACCAAGTAATATTGAATAACGAAAATAAGTATAGCCCTAATATTTTATTACCAAATTTCATCTATTAAAATTGATTCAAAAGACCCTCTTTCCCGTTTCCCCCAGGGGGGAAAGGCTAAATTTGGTACTCCTTCCCCCCTTGGGGGAAGGCCGGGATGGGGGTCCTCACATTAAAAAATACGGAATTAAGTTCATGATTCCGGATAGTCATCTTAATCAATTATTAGGTAAAAGTATAGAGTATAAGACAAACTGCCAACAGTTGACACCTGCACAATAAGTTCTCTTATTATTTGTTATTTTTACATAGCCAACAGAACAGGAAAAAAGCAGAACATGAAAAGACAAAAGACAAGTGCAATAATTTCACTGACAATACTTTATTTACTTTCATTTACAGGTACTGCCTCCGGGCAGGATACTCCGAACTTTCGCTTTGGCATTTTTGCCGACCCTGTCATAAGCTGGTTCTCATCCGATACCAAAGTGACAAGCAATGAAGGGGCAAGGGCAGGATTCAACTTCGGAATGACCTTCAACAGGTATTTCTCAAAGAATTATTCATTCTCGACAGGGATAAGCATTTTGAACGCAGGTGGCCGCCTGCATAATACAGACACCGTCACAATGCATTTCAATAATTTCAATACTGTTGTGAAACCCGGTGAATCAGTCACATACAGGATGCAGTATATTGATATTCCTCTCGGACTAAAGTTCGAATCAAACCAGATCGGCTATATTACATTTTTCACCGACCTTGGACTTGATCCGAAATACCTTGTAGGAGGAAAGATGGATATCCCGGATGAATCAATAAGCAAGGAAACTGCCACAAAAGAGCTGAACAGGTTCAATATGTCGTACCACCTTATGACAGGGATAGAGTATTCTCTTGGCGGTACTACTGCTGTAGTTCTGGGTATAGGATATGAAAATAATTTTATTGACGCTACTAAGGATATTGGCGACCAGCCTGTCGACAGGATCAGGCAGAATATAATCCGCTTCAGGCTTGGCATAAACTTTTAAGAATTCCGGGGATGAAGATCAGCATAGCACAGCTTAATTATCATGTAGGGAACTTCGAGAAGAACAGGGAGCTGATATGCAATGTTATCAGGAGTGCCAAAGCTGACGGGGCTGAAATTGTTGTGTTTTCAGAACTTGCAGTTACCGGTTATCCGCCACTCGACCTTCTGGATCATATTGAGTTCATAAGGAAAACTGAAGAGACTGTAAACCTGATCGCAGCTGAATGCAAAGGCATCATAGCAATTGCAGGGGCACCGGTAATAAACACAGGCAGTGAGGGGAAAAAACTGTTCAATACAGCCCTTGTACTGTCTGAAGGGAAAATAATTCATACATCAAGAAAAGCCCTCCTTCCTACTTACGATATTTTTGATGAGTACCGTCATTTTGAACCAGGGACCACTTTTTCGGTATTCAGGTATGGTGATTTAAAAATTGCACTCACAATATGTGAAGACCTTTGGGATGAACAGCCGTTTGAAAATGAGTTTGAAAAATCACGCCTGTACTCGGTCTCACCGATGGATGAACTGGCAAAGCAGGATCCTGATATAATTATTAATATCTCGGCTTCACCCTTCTCGTATTCACGCATTGAGACACGTAACAATATTTTTATTAACAAGGCTAAAAAACACAGGATACCTGTTATTGATGTCAACCAGACAGGGGCCAATACAGAACTTATCTTCCATGGAGGATCGATAGTTGTGGCACCCGACGGTTCAGTTTTCACACAACTTCCATTTTTCGAAGAATGCCTGCGGACAATTGATATTGAAAAACTTACCGGTATACGAAATGCACCGGCGCCAGAAAGGCAATCTGATACCAGCCTGATCTACAAAGCGCTGAAAACAGGCATAAGCGATTATTTCAGTAAATCCGGCTTTAAAAAAGCTGTACTCGGGCTTTCAGGAGGTATTGATTCGGCAGTTGTGCTTTGCCTCGCCGCTGATGCACTGGGAAGTGAAAATGTGTCAGCAATCCTGATGCCCTCAAGATATTCATCAGACCACTCAGTAAGCGATGCAGTAAAACTAGCCGCAAACCTGGGAACGAAGCATGAAGTAATACCTATAGAAGGTCCTTTTTCTGCTTTCGAAAAATCCCTTGAAGAAGTATTCAGGGGCCGTGAAGCAGATGTTACCGAGGAAAATATACAGGCCAGGGTAAGGGCCATTTTGCTTATGGCATACTCGAATAAGTTCGGGCACATATTGCTGAATACTTCAAATAAGAGCGAAGCAGCTGTAGGCTATGGTACTTTGTACGGAGACATGGCCGGCGGGATATCAGTAATCGGGGATGTATACAAGACTGAGGTTTACAGGCTCGCCTGGTACATTAACCGTGATTCGGAGGTAATCCCGGTCAATATAATTAAAAAAGCACCGTCGGCAGAACTAAGACCAGGCCAGTTTGATACCGATTCACTTCCCGACTATTCAATCCTGGATGCAATCCTTCACCTGTATATAGAAATGCAGAAACCTGTTCCGGATATAATTAAGGCAGGATACGACAGCAAGGTAGTGAACCGGGTTATCAGGATGATAAATACAAACGAATACAAGCGTTACCAGGCCCCTCCCATACTCAGGATTTCATCAAAAGCCTTCGGGGCGGGAAGAAGAATGCCCCTCGTTGCAAGATTCATGTAATAGTCACAAGTGCTTGATTTTGAATATGTTAAAAAATGTTAATTCATTTTTTATTTTCAAATGATTAGTACCTTTGGTATGTTATCTAGCATGCCAGACTAATGAACTATCGTAATCCTTATATCAAATTCTGTCTCGATGACAGTCATTCAGTTTTCAGGTCACTAAACCAGAAGGATAAGGAAGTGATTGCACAACACCATACGTATGCCCTTTATAAGAAAGGGGAACTCGTTGTAAAGGAGGGTGAGAAGCCGCATGGACTTATCTGCCTTGCTTCAGGCAAGATAAAGGTCTTCAAGGAAGGTATAGGAGGCCGAGAACAGATTCTTCGCATGGTCAGACCAAACGGGTTTGTCGGCTACAGGTCGGTATTCAGCGAAGGGACCTATTATGCCTCTGCAGTTGCAATTGAGGATTCTGCAATAACAATAATTGAAAAGGATTGCATAATAAAAATTATAAAGAAAAACCCTGAACTCGGGCTCAGGTTCATGAAGTTGCTTTCAGAAGAACTTGGATTTTCGGAGATCAGGACAGTCTCACTTACACAGAAACATATCAGGGGCAGGCTCGCAGAATCGCTGCTTGTCCTGAAAGAAACATATGGTTTTGACTCAGATGGAAAAACACTGAATGTTTACCTGTCGAGGGAGGACATTGCCAACCTGTCGAACATGACAACCTCAAATGCAATCCGGACACTTTCGAACCTTGCATCGGAGGAGATAATAGCAATTGAAGGCAGGAAAATAATGATACTTGATTACAACAGGCTTGAAAGGGTAAGCGAACTTGGGTAGGATCATTCCCTGTAGAATACCCTCTTAACCCTTGAAGGTATGGAGGTCAGTATCTCATAAGGTATCGTTCCGGCATTGACAGCCACCTCATCAACGCTTATATTCATCCCGAAGATCTCAGCATCATCCCCTTCACGGGCATCAAGGCCTGTCACATCAGCCATGCACATATCCATGCATATATTACCAACGATCGGGACTTTCTTCCCTTTAATAAACAGGGAACCTTTCCTGTTACCCAGCCTGCGGTCGAGACCATCGGCATAACCAACAGGTAGGATGGCTATTATCCTGTCACTATCTGATTTGTCGGTGCATCCATAACCGACAGGGTCACCTGCAGGTATCTTTTTGACCTGTGAAATCCTCGTAAGGTACCTGCCTGATGGCTTCAGGTTTATCCCCGGAACAGTATTTATGCCATAAAGCCCGATGCCAGGACGAACCATTTCAAACTGGTATTCGGGAAATCTTACTATTCCTGCCGAATTTAGAATATGCCTGAGAAAGTTCTGTCCCGTTGCCTCGCGTATCCTGTCTGTCATTCGCAGGAACAGCTCCGCCTGTTTCCTTGTAAAATTATCAAGGGATGGGTCCTCGCTTGCTGAAAGGTGGGAGAATACAGATGCCACCTTTATTGCCTCGGCACTGTTTATCTCTTTAATAAGTTCTTCAAGCTGATCTTCCATGAACCCGAGCCTGTGCATTCCTGAATCTATCTTTATGTGAACAGGGAATTGCAGAAGACCGTGCCGTGATGCAGCTTCAGAAAATAGTCCTAGCATCCTGAGGTTATAAATCTCGGGTTCAAGGCTGTATTTTATCATCAGGTCAAAGGCAGCAGGTTCAGGATTCATAACAACAACAGGTAAGGCCACTCCTGCCCTTCTCAGGTCGGCTCCCTCATCGGCAATCGCCACCGCCAGGTAATCGATACGGTGATACTCGAGCAATGATGCTGTTTCAGTTGCACCTGCACCATATGCAAAAGCCTTGACCATCGCCATAATACGGGTACCCGGATTTATTATCTGCCTGTAGGCATTCAGGTTATGTGCAATAGCGTCGAGACTTATCTCAAGAACAGTCTGGTGAACCTGCTGTTCGAGCCGCCGGCTTATCTTCTCAAATTCGAATACCCTTGCCCCTTTAATAAGAACGGCTTCATCAACCAGGTCATTGAATGAATAATTTGAAAGGAATTCGTCAGTAGTCCTGTAAAAGGAACTGTTACCGCTGAATTGGTTCTTATTTCTAAGGAGGGCTTCACCAATACCGACAAACCTGTCGACTCCCTTTCTTTTAAGAAGGTCGGCAACTTCGCCATATAGCTCCGGTTCATTTCTCCCGCTCTGAATAAAATCTGAAAGAATGAGGGCTTTTTTACGTGCCTGCTGGGTTACAAGGTATTCTACAGCCATACCAAGGGAACCCGGATCCGAATTGTAATAGTCGGCAATTATTGTACATCCATTGATCCCTGTCTTAATCTCCATCCTCATGGCAACAGGCACAAGATTCTTCAGCCCTTTGCCTATAAGGTCGGGGTTTATTCCGCAAGCCAGGCATGTTACGGCAACTGTTATTGCATTTTCAACAGAAGCCCTGTCATGGAGTGATATCCCGAACTTATAGATTTTACCATTGTAATCAAGTTCAAGCATTGTGATATCGTCTGACTGCCTTGTTGATTTTACCTTGCAAAAAGCCTTTTTCCTGTTGAACGACCAGTCGATTAAGTTCCTGTCCTTAAGCTCAGTCTTCTTCCTTATAAGATCATTCAGAACTTCATAATCGGAACAGTAGATGATTGTAGTGCAATTCCGGAAAAGCTCAAGTTTCTCAGCGGCTTTTTGCCTCAGATCCCTGAAGTTCTCGCTATGAGCTTCCCCTATATTTGTGATTACCCCCGTGTCTGGTTTTACTATTGATTCCAGTCTCGCCATCTCGCCAGGCTTTGATATACCTGCTTCAAAAATCCCGGTATTGTAGCCTTCATTCAGTTTTATTACAGAGAGGGGTACTCCAAGCTGGGAGTTATAACTTTTTGGACTTCTGATAACAGGAAGCGAAGCACCCATTACATCAGAGAGCCATTCTTTCACAATTGTCTTGCCTGTGCTGCCAGTAACTGCAATTACCCTGCCTTTGAATTGTTCCCTTATATGCTTTGCAAGTAACTGAAGAGCTTCAATTGTATCCCGTACAAGAATGAATGAACAGGTTCCTGGAATTCTGAAATCAGCAGGAACATGGTCAGCGACGAATATCTTCAGCCCTCCTTCCGCGAGGCGTGCTATAAAATTATGACCATCGTGGTTCGGGCCGCGGATTGCAAAGAAGGCCAGCCCTTCCGAATAAGTAAAAATCCGGCTGTCTGTCAGTATATCAGAAACGACAGGTGTTCCGGGACCGGTGAGGGTACCGCCTGTTATCCCTGCAAGTTCTGACACGGAGATTTTCACTGTTTAGCGTGTTCTTTGTTATAACATTCGCGGCACAGGGGCTCGTAAACATCTTTTTCTCCAAGGAGCACCTGGCGTTCATCCTTAGATTTGCGGAATGAATACTGGGCAAGGCTTCCGCATCGCATACATATTGCATGTACCTTGGTTACAAACTCGGCAATTGCGAGAAGAGCAGGCATAGGCCCGAAGGGTTTTCCCGTGTAATCCATGTCAAGCCCTGCAACAATGATTCTTACACCATCATCAGCAAGCTTGTTGCAAACCTCTATTATTGATGAATCAAAAAACTGTGCTTCATCAACCCCGACTACATCGCATCCTGCAGAAAGAAGGAGGATCGATGAAGCGTTATCAACAGGTGTTGACTTTATGGCTTTTTCATCATGTGAGACAACATGGGTCTCAGAATATCTTTTATCGAGCGATGGCTTGAAAATTTCAACCTTAAGACCTGCAAACTGGGCCCTCCGGAGACGTCTTATAAGTTCCTCGGTCTTGCCCGAGAACATTGATCCGGTTATGAGCTCAATTGATCCCCTTCTGTGTCCGTTACCGGCTGTTGCCTCAAGAAATTCCATCAGTCTGATTATCTGTCAATATATGCCAATTTGTAAGATTACCCCGGTAACCTCTTCCAGAATATTCCTTATTTTTACAAAATAAAGCAAAATGGTTCGTTTTATTAAAAATAATGATATGGATTTCAATTCAACGATAGACATTATAATAAAAGATCTCAGGGAAATCAGGGAGATTGTGGATGATCTGAAGAACACGCCGGGTGTTTCGGTGCTCCAGATTGAGCTTGCTAAATCGAAGTGCAGGAGCGCCGAGGAGATAATTGCACTGCTGAAGGTATATAAACCAGCCGGGAACACTGAGAAGAATATTCCTGAACAGCCTGTGCAGAATCCGCTGCAATCAGCTGACAAGTTTACTGTTATCCCGGAGGAAGAAGCTATTGCGGAACCTGTTGCCGAAACCAATGTTAAGAATGAAATATCCGAACAGGTCAAAGAGAGCGAAACAAACCCTGGTATAATTAAAGACTTCTCAAGGGAGTCATCTATCCTGTCGCAGAACTTTTCTGACTCCGGCAATTCTCTTGTTGAGCAGTTCGGATCAAAAAAGAGAGGAGAAGATCTCGCAGCAACACTTAAATCACAGGTTTCAAGCCTAAGCGAGATCATAGGGTTCAACGACAAATTCCTTTTTATCAGCCAGGTTTTCGGCGGCAACACATCAAAATACGAAGAAGCTCTACAGAAGCTGAACAGGGCTGAAAGCCTGAACGATGCACGTGCAATAATAATGAGTTACTCGGGGGAACTGGAAGGTAATGCCGCCGCTACACAACTCCTTGAACTTGTAAAACGCAAACTCCCGTCAAATGGCTAAACTATACCTGGTTCCCACTCCTGTTGGAAATCTTAAGGATATGACCTTAAGGGCCATCGAGGTTCTGAAGGGATCAGACATGATCCTGGCGGAGGATACCAGGCAGGCCTCAAAGCTTCTCAATCATTTCGACATACACGCTCCGCTCCAGTCTCACCACATGTTCAATGAGCACAGGACCGTCGAAGCAATCTGCAATAAGATCGAGTCTGGTTCCGTTATATCACTGGTTTCCGACGCCGGAACACCTGGTATCTCTGACCCTGGATTTCTTCTTGTGAGGACCTGTATCGAGAAAGGTATTGAGGTTGAAACGCTGCCCGGGGCAACAGCATTCGTACCGGCCCTTGTGAACTCAGGGATACCGTGTGACAGGTTTTGCTTCGAGGGCTTCCTGCCTCAGAAGAAAGGCAGGCAGAAAAAGCTTGAAGGCCTGAAGGAAGAACAAAGAACAATGATATTCTACGAATCACCTTTCAGGCTCGTTAAGGCCCTCGGTGAGATGCATGATGCTTTCGGCGGTGACAGGAATGCTTCCGTATCGAGGGAGATAAGCAAGATCTACGAGGAGACAAGACGAGGCACACTGGCAGAACTCAAAGAATATTTTACTGCAAATCCACCCAGGGGCGAGATTGTAATTGTAGTCGCCGGCAAAGGGAAGGAAAAACACGAGGAGAAAGAATGAGAAGGTTCATATTTTATCTGCTCTTCTTCATTGTTACAGGTACCGCTAATTCCCAGGTACTGAAAGGAACCATTCATGACACTGAAGGTGAGCCGATACCTTATGCAACTGTTTATATAACCGAATTAAAGCAGGGAACGACAGCAAACACAAAGGGAGACTTTGAGATCAAATTGCCCCAGGGAACATATACTGTTACTTTCGAGAGCCTTGGCTTCAGTCCCGATATAAGGACAATAAAAATTGGCAATGGCACTATAACACTCAGCATCGTCCTGCAGGTTCAGACCTACGAGATACCAGAGGTCAGGATAACAGCCTCAGGCGAGGATCCTGCTTACGGAATAATGAGAAAGGTAATTGGTACGGCACCATATTACCTTAACCAGGTAAGCCACTATGTTGCCGATGTCTACCTGAAAGGAAACCTTGTCCTGAACAAGATCCCGAAACTTATCCAGAACAGGATTAAGGCTGAGGCACGAAATTCTTCCACCAATAACAGTACAAACATTGTAATGAAGGAGGGGGAGACGTATATGATGGAGTCATTCAATGAGATAGAGTTCAATGCCCCCGACAGGTACAAGCAAAGAGTAATATCCTCGCAAAGCACTTTCCCGGAACAGGGACAGTCTATCTCTCCCATGGACTTTATACAGGCTAGCTTCTACGAGCCTATAATCGCCAATATGTTCATCTCACCCCTGTCACCTGAAGCATTTTTTCATTATAAGTTCAAATACCTGGGACTCTCTTCACAGGGAGGATATTATGTAGACAAGATTGAGGTTACGCCTAAACGCAAAAGCCAGCAGCTTTTTAAAGGGACAATATATATAATCGAAGACCTGTGGTGCCTGCACAGTGTTGAACTCGAGAACGAGAATATTGCAGGAAAAGTTAGGATAACACAATTATATATCCCTGTCCAGGAAAATGTCTGGCTCCCTGTGAGTCATAAATTTGATATAAATATTTCGATAATCGGGGTTAAGGGTGATGCAGGTTACGGAAGTTCAATAAAATACAGGGATGTTGCTGTAAACCAGTCTCTGAAAAGGCCTGAAGCCCTGGCTGATTATAAAAGCCACTCAGCAACCGAACAAAAGGACACTGTAAAATCAAAGACAACCAAACAGATCGAGGCTATTCTTTCCAAGGAGGAATTATCCAACAGGGACATGGTAAAACTGCAGGGTCTGCTTAACAAACAGTCGAAAGAGAGCCTGCCCGACAGTGTGAAAAATAACCTCGAGGTAAAAGACAGGACGACTTATATTATAGAGAAGGACGCTGACAAAAAGGACAGCAGCTACTGGGCCGGCATAAGACCAATACCACTGTCTGAGAATGAGTTCAGGAGCATAAAGGCGGCCGACAGCGTAAAAGCCAGGCTGGCACCGGCAACCCAGAAGACTGATTCGGCAAGTAAAAAGACGACTTCCAAGGCAACATTTTTCCCCTTCCTTGGCAGGATTGCCTTCGGGCATACTTGGACAGACACAACAGGCTTCTTCTTCAGAAATTCAGGTCTGTTTAACCTGCGCAACTTCAGTTTTAACACTGTTGACGGGTTTACATACGGTTTCGACCTGAGATTCAGCAAGACCTGGAATAAGAAGTATACCCTGGGAGTCTCCCCCTCATTTAAGTATGGCTTCGGACGTGAAAAATTCATGTGGAGGGTGAACAGCCAGTTCACTTATGGCAGAAAACATCAGACCATGATCTCACTTCGTGCCGGTAGTATAAGTACCGACCTTAATGGCAGTAATGGCATAAATCCACTTATAAATACAGTAACAACACTGCTGCTCGAATCAAATTACCTGAAACTGTACCAGCAGGATTTTATAATGACAGGGATAAGGAAAGAACTTTCCAACGGCCTGTATGCTTCATTACAGGGGATGTACGAAAAACGGACAATCCTTGAAAACACTACTGACTTTACCCTAATAAAAACATCACGCACCTATACGGATAATATACCTGTGAACAGTATCCTGCAAAATCCCTCAGATCCCCTGTATACGCTGAGGAACCATACAAACACAGCATTCCTCCTTTCAGTTCAGTACACTCCCCTGCAGAAATATACTATTAGGAATGGAACCAAATTCTCACGCGGATCGCAATACCCGACTTTTTCACTGTCGTGGAAACATGGAATAAACGATTTCGGAAGCTATTCACCCGGATTGTATCATTCCGATGCCATCAGGTTCGAGGCATGGCAGAACATAAACCTGGGGGCCATGAGCGAATTCAGGTGGCGCTACAGGGCAGGTGGTTACCTTAAGAAGACAGGCATCACTTTTATCGATTTTTTCCATTTCAACGAGCAGCCGTTACTGGTTCTCCTTAACAATTATGAGGATGCATTCATGCTGCCAAAGTTCTATTCGCTGAGCACACCTGAGATCTACTCCGAATTCCATACAAAATACACAACACCTTACCTGCTTCTGAAACTGCTTCCCGGCCTGAGCAATTCATTGATGAGAGAAAACGTAAGCCTCTCATTTCTTTGGTCCAGGTACAGGTATGCCTATACCGAGATCGGGTACAGCATCAGTGAGTTCCTCTTTGTCGGTGAACTTGGTGTATATGCTGGTTTCGACAACTTCAGTTTCAGAAGTGTCGGTGCAAAGATCACATTCAGGTTCGACTAAGACCTATCCTATGCGAAAGGGGGTTCGGAGTAATCTGAAGATTCATTATCAAATCCCCCTCCCATCTTTCGGAAGTTATCATTGTTCATCTTCGAGCCGAATATCATATTCTGCTTCGAAGACTGCGACTGGATGTCATCATCCTGCTCAAAGTCCTCAAGGTCAACGAACATAGCTTTTTCTTCGCGGAACCTCAGCCTGATGTCATCAACAGGTCCGTTCCTGTTTTTAGCAAGTATGATTTCTGCTATACCTCTTGTTGAGCTGCCATCCTCAAATGTGAGTATCCCGAATTTATCCTGCCTGTGGATGAACACAACCATGTCGGCATCCTGTTCAATAGCCCCTGATTCCCTGAGGTCCGACAGCTGTGGCCGTTTCAGACCGCCTCTGAGTTCTGCTGAACGGTTTAGCTGGGAAAGTGCAATAACCGGTACGTTAAGTTCTTTTGCTATACTCTTAAGTGACCGTGAAATGTTACTAACCTCCTGCTCGCGGCTGCCTGAGTTGACGGGGCCGGTCATAAGCTGCAGGTAGTCGATTATTACAACATCGAGCCTGTGCTGTGCCATAAGCCTGCGGCACTTGGCCCTTAGTTCGGTAATTGTGATTGCAGGTGTATCGTCAATAAAGATCGGTGCCTGGACGAGTTTCTTGATCCTCTGGTCGAGCTGTTTCCACTCTTCTTCTGAAAGCCTGCCGTTCTTTATTTTGTCTGAAGCAATTTCAGTTTCTGAAACGATGAGCCTGTTAACAAGCTGTACTGATGACATCTCACATGAGAAGATTGCAACTTTTCTCCCATGATCTATAGCCATGTTCCTGGCCATTGTAAGTGCGAATGCTGTCTTTCCCATAGAAGGTCGGGCAGCCACTATCGTAAGTTCCGCCTTTTGCCAGCCCGATGTCAGCCTGTCGAGCTTCGTAAATCCTGATGGCGTTCCAACAAGGGCATCTTCACGCTTACCTGCATTTTCAATTTCAGTGATAGCCTCCTTTATAACCTCGTTGATAGGTGCCACTTCACGCTTAATATTTCCTTCAGCTATCTGGAATATCGCGTCTTCAGAGAAATCGAGAAGATCTGTAACATCGTAGGTGTCGTCAAATGATCTTGTCTGTATCTCTGTTGCCACCCTTATAAGTTCGCGCTGTATGTATTTCTGTGCAACAATCCTTGCATGGTATTCCACGTGCGCTGCAGATACAACCTTGGTTGTCAGCTGGGTGAGGTATACCGGCCCACCGATACTTTCAAGCTCACCTGTTGAACGCAGCTCCTCTGTTATTGTGAAAATATCTACTGGAATTTCCCTTGCTGAAACATCCCTTATAGCCCTGAAAATTTTCTGATGAGACTCCCTGTAAAAACTCTCGGGACGAAGTATGTCCACAATTGTAATTACTGCTTCCTTTTCAAGCATCAACGCACCAAGAACCGCTTCCTCCATATCGAGTGCCTGCGGCGGCACTTTACCGAAATCAGGAAGCTGCGGGAGCGTTGGTCTTACTGTTGTTCTCTGCTTAGCCATCAATATAAATCTGTATTACAATAAATTAACAAATCGGCCGGTTTGCTGATCTGCATTTTCAAATGTAGGAATTAGGCAAAAGTATAACCGAAACCTTATGCGTTTATTACAAACAAATCCATGTTTAAAACTTGTTGATAAGCTTAATTAACTGAAGTAAGTGCATAATGTCGCTCCTTATCAATATTTTTACAGCAAATAATGCCTGATGGTAATTTTCCCCAGAGCTAAGATAAACCTTGGACTTTTCGTCACAGAGAAGCGCGGCGATGGCTATCACAACCTCGAATCTGTCTTCTATCCTGTGGGCTTATCCGATGTTCTTGAGTTTATAGTCCCGGTTAAAGACCCGGGCAGGGATATCCTTGAAATAACCGGTATTGAAATTGAAGGTAACACTGACGATAACCTTATAATTAAAGCGTTGTCGGTTTTGAGGGAAAAATGCAGTATCCCGCACCTCAGCATTCATCTGCACAAGCTTATACCTACCGGTGCAGGACTGGGAGGCGGCTCATCAGATGCTGCTTCATTCCTGAAGGTACTCAACCGCTATTTCTGTATGGCTTTCAGTGATGACGAGCTCAGGGAAGTTGCCCTTCGTATAGGCAGTGACTGCCCTTTCTTTATTGACAGTCGGCCTGCGTTTGCAACAGGGAGGGGAGAGATATTAAAACCGCTTCCTGAAGTCTTAAACGGAAAATTCATAGTGATCCTTAAACCCGGTAAGGCAGTCAGTACAAGGGAAGCCTATTCAGGGATGATCCCTCTTAAAAGGGATATAGACCTGCCTTCAGTATACCTGGGTGACACAGGTAAATGGAAGGATATCCTTATAAATGATTTTGAGAAAAAAATAAGCTCTGTAATACCGGAAATTACCCTGATAAAGAATTCGCTTTACGACATTGGAGCTTTTTACAGCTCTATGACAGGCAGCGGGTCGGCGGTGTACGGGATATTTTCCTCCCCTCCCGCCATACCGGAGTCATTAATAAAGTATTTTACCTGGGCAGGTTACCTGTAAAACCTGCTTATCGTATTTCCATCAGGAGAGCTCCTTTCGGAACCTTTGCTCCTTTCTCGACACAGATACCTGTAACCTTCCCGTCAACCGGCGATTTCAGTTTGTTCTGCATTTTCATGGCTTCAAGAATAAGCAGTATCTCACCTTTGACAACATCCTGGCCTTCCTTAACAAAGATATCCACTACTGTTCCCGGGATAAAACTTTCGATAAGACCCATATCAACAGGCTCATATGCTTTCCTGTTCTCAAATTTCTTGCTCAGCCTTGTCTTGTACAGGGTTGAGTTTATATTCAGTGATTTAAGATCTTCAAATTTTTTCATGATGGAGTTTTGTGTCATTGATCAGAACGGGGGAATGCCATGTTTCTTGGTTGGCATGCTTATCTCCTTATGTTCTGAAACCTCAATTGCATGGAGCAGGATTTTTCTGGTTTCCCATGGTTCGATTACAGCGTCAACATAACCTCTTGAAGCTGCAACGTATGGATTGGCAAATTTATCCTTGTACTCCTGTACTTTTTTCTTTCTCATCTCTTCAGGATCAGTAGCAGTTGTGATCTCTTTCCTGAATATTATATTGGCTGCCCCTTCCGGTCCCATTACAGCTATCTCTGCAGATGGCCATGCGAATACGAAGTCGGCTCTCAGGTGACGCGATGACATTGCTATATAACCACCACCGTAGGCTTTACGAAGGATTACTGTCAGTTTGGGAACAGTAGCCTCACTGTAGGCATAAAGTACTTTAGCGCCATGCCTGATAACACCTGCATGTTCCTGGTCAACACCCGGCAGGTAGCCCGGAAGGTCGACAAGGGTTACTATAGGAATATTGAAGGCATCGCAATAGCGGATGAACCTTGCAGCCTTATCTGATGAATCAACATCAAGGACACCTGCCATCTCAAGTGGCTGGTTGGCAACAAAACCAATTGTTCTTCCACCCATCCTTCCGAATCCGATCACAATATTCTTTGCATAGAGCTCCTGTATCTCGAAGAAGTCAGAATTGTCTGTTATTGCCCTTATAACATCCTTAACATCATAAGGCAGTGTGGCATCATCAGGCACTATCTTTTCGATCTTGAATTCAGCTTTGGGTTCTGCTGGTTCAAAAGCTCTTGCTTTACGTGAGTTGTTCCAGGGGATGAATGTGATGAGTTTCTTTATCTGTTCAAAGCACTCATCCTCGCTGTTAGCAAAGAAATGCGCATTACCGGTAACTTCGCAATGTACCCTTGCACCCCCCAGATCTTCCATGCTGATATCTTCACCAAGAACAGTCTTTATGACTTCAGGACCGGTGATGAACATCTTGGATATATTATCCACAACAAAGACGAAGTCTGTAAGTGCCGGTGAATATACAGCACCTCCGGCGCATGGGCCAAGGATAACTGAGAGCTGTGGTATTACACCGCTTGAAAGAGTATTACGGAAAAAGATCTCACCGTAACCAGCCAGAGAGTTCACTCCTTCCTGTATCCTGGCACCTCCGGAATCGTTTATGCCGATAAGAGGCATCCTCATCTTAAGTGCATGATCCATGATCTTCGTGATCTTTCTCGAATGCATAAGACCCAGGGAACCGCCGGCGACTGTAAAGTCCTGGGCGAATATTGCCACAGGTGCACCATAAATTGTTCCGGTACCTATAACAACACCATCACTCGGAAGTGATTTCTTATCCATGTCGAAGTCACGTGCATCGTGCTCAACAAAAAGGTCGTATTCGTTGAATGAACCTTCATCGAGCAGGCTCATAATTCTCTCACGGGCGGTACGTTTACCCATGGCTTTTTGCTTTTCGATAGCCTGTTCACCGCCGCCGAGGAGTGCTTTTTCCCTTTTCTCCTGCAGCTCACGGATCTTTTTTTCAAGTGCCATATGATTTTCTTTTTTGCAGTTTCAATTTACCGTTAACAAACAAACGGGGGTACAATGTTATGAATTCTGATTTTCAAAAAGCAAAACATTTGTCATATTAGGCATTGGATGCCATTCAAAAAAATAAAGCGGTAAGATTACTTGGGAGCTATCCTGTAGAGGAAGAGTGCGATAGCAAGGTAAACAAGGTTAGGTATCCATTGGGCAA
>JAXLTT010000015.1:0-82673 GCA_046329875.1 Bacteroidales bacterium | reverse complement strand
GGTGCCGCCCATGCTACACAGCAGAACGGGATGGTCGCTGCTAGCGAATGGTATTCAACAGGACTTGACAGGATGGAAAGAAAAAACCTGGAGTTAAATGTAAAAACAGGAACATCGTCTGTTGAGGTCTTTACATCTGATGTAATGACAATAAACGGTGGATGGGGCGCCTTTATGAACAGGTATATTTATATAATCGACGGCAATGGTGTTATGAAGATTGAACATACAGTCACCCCTGACGGCTTGCTTCCTTCCTGGCTGCCACGTGTGGGTCTTGAATGGGTTTTCAGTAACGACCTCGACAGGATTACCTGGTATGGAAGGGGGCCGCAGGAAAACTATCCCGACAGGAAATCGGGATACAGGACAGGCATTTACAGCTCGACAGCAGGGCAGATGTATGAACCCTATCTTATACCACAGGACTATGGACTGAGATGTGAGAACAGGTGGGTCAGACTGCGTGATAGTGATGGAAAAGGTTTTGAATTTTCAGGAAGTTCGCTTTTTAACTTCAACGCCTACCCCTTTTCAACAGACAACCTTACAAGGGCCTTGTATACATACCAGTTGCATCAATCGGACGGCATTACTTTTAATCTCGATTATGCAACAAGCGGTGTAGGGTGTACTGCTCTTTCAGTATTTTCGAAATACAGGGTGCTGCCACAGGAATATTCATTTACCACCACTGTAAGGCCATTGAAATAAAAACCGAAATTGTTTTATGGAGAAGAAAGTAGCAATCGTTACAGGAGCCGGTCATGGCATTGGCCGGGCAACAGCAATGGCATTTTCACAGCAGGGATACAGGGTGGTTATCGCTGATAAAAATGCCGCTACAGGAAGTGCAGTTGCCTCCGATATAAATAATAGCGGTGGTGAAGCGCTGTTCATAAGGACAGACGTTTCAATACCTGCTGAGATTGTTGATATGGTGAAAAAGACTGTATCAGGTTTCGGTCGCATTGATGTACTTGTAAACAATGCCGGTTTCGGCATCTGGAAAGATCCCACTGAACTGACAATTGAAGAATGGGATTCTGTAATTAACACGAACCTCAGGGGAGCCTTCCTTTGTGCAAGGGAAGCAGCTGCGTGCATGGAGAAAAACGCTGGTCACATAATTAATATCTCATCAACAAGAGCCTTTATGTCAGAGCCGGCGTCTGAAGCATATGCAGCTTCAAAAGGTGGTATAGTGGCTCTTACTCACGCTTTGGCGGCATCTTATGCGGCAAAAGGTATCAGGGTCAACTGTATAAGCCCGGGGTGGATTGAAACAGGTGATTATTCAAAACTTAAGGACTCTGATCATAACCAGCATTTCTCAGGAAGGGTTGGTAAACCTGAGGATATTGCCAGGGCCTGTCTTTTTCTTGTTGAAAATGATTTCATCAATGGGGAAAATATAGTTATTGATGGGGGTATGACCCGAAAAATGATTTACGAACCTTAAGGTTCATTTTTAAAACTAATTTTCTCATCCTGAATGAGGTTAGTTTCATTTTCAACTATTCTTTAGCTCCGCTTTGCTACGGTTCTTTTGCTCGCCCACATCTGCTTGTTCATTTCTTTTGCCCCTCCAAAAGAAATGAACCAAAGAAAAGGAGGCCGGAAAAGACAACCTTGCCCTTTTTGTCCGCCTGCTACACAAGGCCATAAAGGCGCCACCAAAAATGGCGAGGTTCGCGCCTTTTCCGGTTTCCCCTCGCGCTTTTCTACATCCTAAATTGCTGATGCTTCAAAATATTCATTCAGCGCTTTCACATTAATGGATTTCAAACGGCCTCAGAGAATTTTGGGAAACAGCGATTATTTTGAGGCTTGCTGAGAGGGCTTAAAGTAAGCAACACTGTTTGAGCCCCGCCTTCCGGGGCGAGTTGTGTTGCGTGGGCAAGACTCAAAATATGAGCCCCAAAATTATCTGCAGCCTTGAATTTTCTTTGCTTACTTTCTTTGTTTCAAGACAAAGAAAGTAAGAGCTCTTCCTTGGAAAAAGAGATTTGAACAGAAATAAATTTTATTTACTTACAACTGATCTTGTAATGAACAACCTTCATCAGGTCAGATAACTGGTCTTTGTTACTTAAACGGAAAGTAAGAGGTATCAGCTTGCCAATATGCTTATTATTTTGGAATTCAGTTTTAATTGAAGCATCAATATCAAGCTCTTTGATTGCAGCACCGGTTTTTTCAGTGAAATAAAAAGTAACCCTGAAATATCCAGGCCATACCGAAAGCCAGAATATAGTCTTCTTACCCGAAACAACCTTGCAAAGCCAGGCCTTTCCATCATTGTAATATCTCCATTCAGGAGTTATGCCTTTTTTATCACCTGGGAGAAGGCCCAGCATTTCAGTGTACGCTGAATAACTGCCCTGCAGTGCCTTTTCAATAATTTCAGCGGATGGGATTACAGAAGGATCCCTTAATAACATTTCATCCATGGCTATGATATAAAAAAAATGCAGTAAGGAAAAGTCGGATTATAAAAGATTTACCTTCCTCATGCCTAAAGGTACCAGATATCGGTTTGATTTTTGATGTAACAGACAGAAAAAAATGGCGTCTATTGGTATAAACAGACGAATGAGTAACTTTAAATATAAATTAAACCCCTTTACAATGAAAAAATTCTATACTGCTGTCATCGCCTTTATGGTGATGATGTTGTCATTATCTGCACAGGCTCCGAATGTGAAAGCATTAAGCGCCGAGTTCGATAAACTGCTTTCTGCCCAATATAAACCAGGTGAGACCGGATGCGCTGCCATCGTGGCAATTAAGGGACAGGTTGTCTATAAAAAAGCTTTCGGGATGGCAAACCTCGAGCTTAATGTACCAATGCAACCCGATATGGTTTTCCGCATCGGGTCAATTACAAAGCAGTTCACGGCTGTTGCAATCCTTCAGCTAATGGAGCAGGGCAAACTTTCACTGCAGGATGATATAACAAAATACATCCCCGACTACCCAACCCAGGCTTATAAGATCACTATAGAAAACCTGCTGACTCATACATCAGGTATTAAAAGCTATACAAACGTTCCGGAATTCATGAAATATGTGAAAGAAGATCTGAAACCGGCTGAACTCATCGACAAATTCAAGAACCAGCCAATGGAATTTGCTCCCGGAACAAAATGGAACTATAATAACTCAGGCTTCTTCCTGCTCGGATATATTATAGAGAAAGTATCCAGCATGACTTACCAGGACTATATTGAACAGAACCTGTTCAAACCTGCAGGTATGACAAATTCACTCTATGGCAGCGACAGGAGGATAGTTAAAAACAGGGCTTATCCATACCAGCCTGACGGCGAGAATACTGTAAACGCCGACTATATGAGCATGCTTCTGCCTTATGCGGCCGGTTCAATAATGTCAACGGTTGAGGACCTTTATAAATGGAACAGGGCACTGCTTTCATACAAACTAATTAAGAAGGAATCACTCGACAAGGCCTGGACCGAATTCAAACTTAATGATGGCAAGGGTACCCACTATGGCTACGGATGGTTCATGAATGAAATACAGGGCAGTCCTGTAATTGAGCATGGCGGCGGCATTTTCGGTTATCTCACAAACGGTATTTACCTTCCGAAAGAGGATGTATTTGTTGCAGTGTTCTCAAACAGTACAGGAAAAGATCCGGGTGCAGTCTCAACAAAGATGGCGGCCTTAGCAATCGGGAAGCCTTACGGGCATACTGAGATTGCTGTACCTGCAGGGACAGCTGACCAGTATACTGGTGTTTATGAAAATGAAGATGGCGGAAAATGGATAATACTTAAAGAAGCTGACCAGCTATACTCACAGTCGGGTGGCGGAAGAAAAAACAAAATAAAGATGTTTGCACCAGACCAGTTCTTCTTCGATGACTCATTTACAATTCTGACTTTCAAAAGAGACGGCTCAGGGAAAATTACAGAAATGGTCTCAGCCGACCGCGCATTCACAGGTAACTGGAAGAAGACCGACAAACCAGTTCCCACACATATTGAGATCAAATTACCTGGAGAGGTACTTAGTAATTACATTGGTGATTACGAGCTCGCCCCTGGTTTCAGTATCAAGGTTACAGTCGAAGGGGACAGGATATATACCCAGGCTACAGGACAGGCCAAGTTCGAGATCTTCCCTGAGGCAGAAACAAAATTCTTCCTCAAGGTTGTGGAAGCCCAGCTCGAATTCGTTAAAGATGATTCCGGCAAGTTTAACAAGGTTATACTGCACCAGGGTGGCAGGGATATGGAAGGCAAAAGGAAGTAGCATTCAGCGAAAAAGGCTATCAGGATGACGATGGACTCCTGATGTTATAAAACATATTTGAAGAAAAGACTCATTTCAGTAGATTTATTATCCTGACTACTGAAATGAGTTTTTTGTATTTAAAATATTTATTCTATGAAAGCAAGGTTAAATAATATCCTGGCATTAATAACTTTACTGGTTTCATCTGTTACAGTGCCAGCAAAGGCACAGGAATCTCAGCTCGAACCATCATATGATTCACGTAAAGAAAAATATGGCTATCGCATAAAGGGCACCAGGAATGAAGTTATTCCACCCCGATACTCCAGGGTTGAAGAATTCTACAAAGGCAAAGCAGTAGTCATGAACGATGATTTCCTATGTGTCATTGACGAGAAAGGGGCTGTATTTCCAGATGAAAAGCAGCAGAATACCTCGACAGGGAAAATGAGAGATACAGATTTGAAGATCCTAAAACAGCCCATACAGGTGTAATGGACCTTAATCTTAATATTGTTATTCCACCTGTCTATTACAAGGTTAATAAAATAAATAAGGTTTATATAGTCGAGAGATATTTAAACGGAAACTTTTGCAATGGTGCTTTCGGGGTAAACGGGGAAGAACTGATACCCGTCACAATTCCAAGACAACTCGAGGAAAGCTGGACCGGATATATATCCGAACGGATAGAAGGGAATGACGGTATTCTCAAAACAACCGGCGAATTACTCGTCCCGTTTGTTCACAGGTCTGTTGGAATTTATCCGAAAAAGAAGATTATTGTTGTTTCCGACACTGTTCATACCTGTTACCTCCTTGATATGAGCGGGAAAAAAATTTCCGACCGCATTTATAATGATTATAAACTCATCAATGACAGGCTCTTTGCTGTCTGTATAAGCAATAAATGGGGGTTCATAACAAGGAACAGTTTTTCTATTGACTGCCAGTACGATGAACCGGATACGTCATCTTACGAAAACGGGTATTTCGTTTTAAGTAAGAATAAGAAAATGGGTGTAATCGATACTGCAGGCAGGGAAGTGATCCCATTCACTTATGACAAGATTATCAGGTATCCTGATGAAATGTACCAGGTATGGAACAATGACAAAACAGGAATTGCTGATGCCACGGGAAAAATTGTTGTGCCATGCCGGTTTGAGTCTGTTCCGGCCTCCCCGGGTAATGGAGGTTTTGTTTTACTTGATAGCAGGAAGAAATTAGGCGGTATTGGCATCGACGGAAAAGAGCTTGTACCTTTTGTTTTAGACGAGGAATATGTCAGGCAGAACTATAAAACCGCCTCAGCCTATCTTTCGGCACTGCTTAAAATTGATCCGAAAAATCCTGAAATCATATACCTGGATGCTCTTGGTGCCTGCAGCAACCTGAAAACCGAGCAGGCCCTCCCGATACTGACAGGTCATGTTGAAAAATTCGGGAGCAATGTTTATGCACCCTATCCACTTCTATACTTCAGGTCAAAAACATATACAGACCTGAATAATTTCAAGGATGCTGAAAATGATGCAATGTGGGCAAACGCAGGTTCAGCATGGGGTTCAAAAGCATATATATACATGGGTGATAAGAAGTTTAATGAACAGGATTTTAAGGCAGCGGAACATTATTACCTGTATGCAGGGTTGTACCAGAACGAAAAAGAAGCTAAGGAACATCGCAATAAAGCCATAGAGGAACTTAAAAAAAGAGGCCAGTGGGTAGAGCCCAAACTGGTGCTTAGTAAACCGGAGCCACCAATCCCCGATCTACCTGTAGCCCTTATGAACTTTACAACTGATGATCTTTCGAAATATGAAGGTAACTACCAGTTCAGGTATTTGTTCACATACCAGGAAGCCCTGGAAAATTGCCCCCGTGGATACCGGATGCCTGAAGCGAAGGACTGGGTAAATCTCATAGAGTACATAATGAAAGATAAGCGAATCACACCATCAACAGCATGGCTTATAAGGGGCTATATAGGGGAAAACTGGAATACTGAAAGCACTATGCAGGAAGGTTTCAAAACTGTACATTACAGCTACCATTCCCACGATGACTATAAACTGAATATAAGGTCCGCTGAGGAGGCATGGATCAAGCGTTGGTATCTCCGACTATATGAGGTCGCACGACATAATCAGATACTGGTTTAAACCGGGTGAAATAAACGGGAAAATGGCAAATATTATAGAGTTCAACAGCGGTGGCTTTGAATGGTACTATGCCGAGGATAACCAGGGAAGTGCCTGCGTGAGATACATAAAGAAATAACAGCTATAACCTTCATAAAAAAAGAACTCCGCACCATTGAATGGCACGGAGTTTCTTTTTTATAGTTAATGTTAGACTGTAGCTGATGCTGTTGACTTGAGGTGCTCCTGAAGCCGGCAATTTTCACCCAGTAAATGATCCAGCATACGAGTGCACCTATCGAAGCGAAGAAATTAACAAAAGGTATAATACAGCAGCAGAGAAGGATGCAGTATGTAAGACCGATACTGTAGCTGGGCCTGTCTTCCCCAACATTTATGTTTTTCTGTGCAAACTCAGCTTTCAGTGAATCGGCAATATTTCCAACTACAATGAACTGCCATACAATTCCAAAAAGAGGAATAAGAGACAGCCAAACCATTCCAGGTTCCATTTTTCGATTCTCAGGCTTGCAGTCCTGCAGAACACCCTGCTGGGTCAGAAGGAAGAAGATTAGTGGAAGGAGTGATACACCAATTGCGATAAGCACAATCAGGAAGACGGAGGCGCCAAAATATCCCATAGGTTAAAGTTTTAGGTTAATATTAACCGAATGTACGAAAAAAGTTTGATTCGACAACCAGGCTTACTCTTTGCGCACATGACTAATGACAGCCTGTCTGCAGGACTATTTATTTATCTTTGCATTCAACCCTAAATGTTTACTGATGGAGACTCTTGCAAATTTTACAAAATTCCTCCAGGCCTGTATAACCCCTGTTGCGCTTATCTCAGGAGTAGGCCTGCTTCTTCTTACAATCACAAACAGGCTGGGAAGGGTTGTCGACAGGGTCAGGCACCTCGTTGCTGAACTTGATCAGCCATCTGCAAGAAGGGAAAAGATCAAAAAAAATGAGATTAAAATACTGCTTGACAGGGGACGATTGTTGCGTAACTCGATTGCATGGATGCTGGCGGGCATGATATCTAGTTGCCTCATAATCGCTTCTGCTTATAATGAGTATCTATGATGTTGACCTGAAAGTTGTTGGCCAGCTTCTTTTTGTAGTTTCGATAATGTCATTGTTCGTGTCGTTGCTTTATTTCTTCAAGGATGTGCTTCTATCACTGCATGCGGTTACCCTTGAAGCATCGGAACTTGGATAAAAAATAAAACCCGCCTGTAAGCAGCGCGGGTTTTTAATTCTAGTTAGCTAAGACTTTACTTAACCAACTCTATTACTGCATATTTGGATATTTTCCAGAAAGCAGCCGGATCTTTAATTTCAAGCGAAATGATCTTATTATCAGCAGCACGTGCAAACTCGTAAGAGCCAGCAGGATGTTCTGAGATAAGTTTTGCCTCTTTAGCACTTACAGCAACTGACTTGGTTGCAGTCACATCTATCTGGGTAAATGAAGCGTCTGAAAATGAATCCACGATTTTTTCAGTCTTTCCAAGTCCTATGAAGCCACCTTCTTTTGTAAGAAGACCTTTAGCTTTCAGATCTTTGTAGGTACCTACAACATAGAATGCCTTATTCAGTTCATTTACCTTGTTTGTAATAACCGAGTCTTTCTGAACAATTGTCTCCTTCATGCCGGTTACTTCGGTGTTGAGCTGTTCGATCTGGAAATTCTTTGTTGTTAAAGTCTCCTTCAGGTTATTTATCTCCTCTTCGCTCTGTTTTACAGATGCCTCAAGGGCTGCAACCTTTGTCTGGAGGGCTTTAATTGTACCACCCGATTTTGCAAGCTGAGCTGTCAGGTTCGCTATTTTCTTCTTGTTTTGTTCAAGGAGCGTATTAATAGCTTTAATATCGTCTAGTATAAGCTCTTTCTTTCCCTTGGCAAGTTCGACATCAGTTGAGTTAATCGTAATTAGTTTCTCCTTCTCCTTAATCATTGCGATGTTCTTTTCAATCTCGTCAAAAGTCATGATCCATTCATTAATTATAGAATCACGTTCAGATATCTGCCCGCCCATTGTTGTCTTCTGCGATTGCATTAAACCAACCTGTTTATTATGGTCGTGACTGTAGAAGAGATAAAAGATGATGGCTACAACCACCAGGATAAGAAGGCTTATCGTATTTGCCTTTCGAACGGCTTTCTTCACAGCTTCCTGCTGGCCGTTTGGTTTTACTGCATTACCGCTTGTGTTCTGGTCTGTACTCATACCTGTTCCTCCCTGTATTTTAAATGAATAAATTAAAGTTCAAGTTAATAGTAAAAACTGATTCCCTGAAAAAAAATTGTGTCAATTATTTATTACTCCATAGTAATCATGTCCTGGCCAGGTGGTAACGGTACTTTGCAACAAGCCTGTAAACCCAGTCGCGGAAAGGACGTGGAAATATCATACCGGCATAGGCAAGGCTCCATATGCTGTGTGTATCCCTGAGAATATTGAGAACAGCTGTTGACCTTAAAAAATACCTTCCGCCTGTATAGTAGACAACCGTATTCCTGTCTTTTTCGGGAAGCCCTGCCTTCCTGATAATTGCTTCACCCTCCTCCGACTGGATAGGCACATATACGAAATGCTTTTTACTGTCGTGCTTCTTCAGGAACCTGACAACACCCTGGCAAAAATTACAACTGGCATCATATGTTATAAAACGTTGCATTCTTGTTAAACAGGCAGTAAACCAATAAGTTTAAAAAGCCTCCGTTTATCTGTCTTCACTTATCTCAGGAGGCCCTTCAACGAGCGCTCCCCTGACGAGGGGAACATTCTCCCGGAGCAAAGGAGTTCGTTTATAGAATCGCAGGTTTTTTGTACCTCCACCGGTCTCAAGCCAGGAGATTGCCTCTTTAAGAGAAACTTCAAGCGGATCGTTGAAATCCCTTGTAACGTCGTCGATAGTCTCAATGTCAGGTAAAATGCCAGAAAAATAGTCACCTGCGTCGGCTGAATTAAGAAGTTTGAATGTAACCGGCCACATATAGTATTTCTTACCTATGATCCATCCGTTCATTCCCACAGGTTTTCCGTTTGTTGTGTCACCGATGATCACAACGTCAATATATGGTTTCAGGCCATTAATTACAGCTTCACTTGTAAATGCTGTCGCTCTTGAAGTAATAAATACCACTCTCTGCAGGTCAAGCGGATATGGCGTTGACTGGAAGCTGTAAGCCCGGTTGTATTGGGAGGCTTTGTCGTTGTATACAAGTTTTATAAATGCATCTCCCTGCCTGGAGTTTCCAATAATATAGCTGCCGAGTGTCTGGGCGGTTACAAGATAACCTCCGCTGTTATACCTGAGGTCAATTATGAGATCCTTAACCCCGGCGGATTTAAAATCAGAAAAAGCGAGGGCAAGTTCATCAGCAGTTGCTGAAGTAAAGGAATCAAATACAAGGTGACCTGTCTTACCTGAAGTGAGATCCAGCACCTCGGCAAGCTGTACGGTATTATGTATAATGCTTTCCTTTGCAGATGAGATTGTAACTTCAGTTCCATCGGGTTTCCTGAAAATGAATGTATTTGTAACACCTGTTTTCTTTTCACCAAGAACAGTATAATAACCAGCTATATCTCCTGCTGCAATAAATGGTGCGATATCTGTTCCGTTAACCTTCTTTATTATCCAGCCCCTTCTCACCCCTGAAGCATAAAGCGGAGCCTGGTCATCAATTTGCATTATCCTGGCAAGCCCTGCAGTATCCAGACCTACAGTTATTCCGTGCCCTATATTTCCTGTCTGAATTTCACTTAAATATACCTGGTAGTCATTAACATAACTCCACTTGTCTTTTGCCTTGTAACGCATGGCCTCAAGCAATTCGTATGGATCTTTGTAATTACCCTTGTTCAGAAGGGAGACAGCCTGGCATTCCGGCATGTTGTACCAGTAATAATAAAGCTTCATTATGGTATACAATGAGTCTCTCGCCATCGCCGGAGTAATAGAACTGTCTTTTACTTTGGTACACGAGGCCGAAAGAATAAGTACCGCAAGAATAACATAGAAAATCTTTTTCATATCCCAGGAGGTATTATAGCCATATAAAGTTACAACATTGCGCAAATTGATGTTCCTGAAATCACAATGAAAAGCAGGCAGTAAGAATTAATCAACGCCGATGCCAGACAACATAAAACTTGATTATACAAAATCGCGTATAATAATTAATTTTGAACTCTTCAAGAGTAAAAACTTAATAATTATACTATGAAAAGAATAACAATGATTGCAGTACTGCTCCTTGCTGTGTTCACTATGGCTGTGGCACAGGACAGTTACACATTCACAACAAAGAAGGATCTCGCCTGTACATCTGTCAAGAACCAGTCAGCAACTTCAACATGCTGGTGCTTCTCAGGTATTTCAATGATGGAATCGGAACTTCTCAGGATGGGAAAGAAACAGTACGACCTTTCGGAAATGTTTATTGTAAGGCATACCTATGAAAAGAAAGCTGATATGTATGCAAGAATGCATGGGGGTTCAACCTTCGCTGCCGGAGGTGAATACGGGGATCTTCTTTCAGGGATGAAAGAAGTTGGCCTGGTTCCTGATGCTGCATACCCTGGGTTGAACTATGGTGAGACAAAGCACAACCACAGCGAGATGGACAATGTACTGAAGGGATACATGGATGCGCTGATAAAAGGGACCAAACTCACAACAGCATGGCTTAACGGGATAAGGGGAATACTTGATGCATACCTGGGAAAAGTGCCTGAATCATTTACATATGAAGGCAAGTCATATACACCGGCAAGCTTCATGAAGGAACTGGGACTTAACCCTGACGACTATGTAACAATCACATCGTTCAGCCATCATCCATTTTACAAGCAGTGTATGCTTGAGATACCAGACAACTGGGCAGCAGGCTTGTTTTACAATATCCCTGTCGAAGACATGATGGCGATTATCGAAAATTCGGTAAACATGGGCTATACTGTTGCATGGGCAAGCGATATGAGCGATAAAGGATTCTCAATGAAGGAAGGTGTTGCAATTATTCCGGAGAAGAACTGGAATGAATACAGCCCGGAAGAAGCTGCCGCACAGTTTAAGGGACCTCACCCTGAAAAGGTAATCACACAGGAAATGAGACAGAAGGACTTCGACAATTACACTACAACTGATGACCATGGAATGCATATTGTCGGAACAGCTACGGACCAGGCAGGCAACGTTTTCTACAAGGTCAAAAATTCATGGGGCGTTATGGGAAAATATGATGGTTTCATATACGTATCAAAGGCTTTCATTGCCCTGAGAACCACAAACATTATGGTAAACAAGGCTGCCATACCGGCTGCTATTGCCAAAAAAATGGGAGTTTTATAGTTATAAGCAATTATAACCTGAAAGTAGAAATTGATAAGCGCCGGAAAGAATTATTCCGGCGCTATTTTTATTTACTTACAAACACAAGTGTACCCGTTTTATCAGGCTCCAGTCTGAAGATCTCAAAACCTGAGTTCTTCTTCTCCTTCTTCTGGGCAATAATCACCTTTTCGCCATCCGACCGCAGTGTTATCATGCCATAAACTGCGATTGTCCGCTGGTATTTAGCGACTTTTTCTTCCAACTGTGTTTTCAGGCTGGCTTTAAGCCCTTTATTTGTTTCCTTATCCAATTTATTCTTCAGATCAACGATCTCTGCGGCTTTTTTCTCAGTAAAATCCAGCCTGTTATATGCCGACCTGGCAAGTTCAGTACTGAAAATAAGTGGCCGTTCCCCCCTGCTTGTTTTCCCGATGACACCTATTGTATCTGGCCTGGGATGGGTAAATGATTCGTTGTCACCGCTTGAAATGACAGTAGCTGCAGGATTCAGATAAGTGAAAAATTCATAAAGGAAGTCCCTGCTGCCATGATGGTTTGCTTTTGCAACATCGCATCCAATTACAGATCTGAGTTTTCTTGTCTTTAGCTCAGGGGCAGATTCTCCTCTCTCTTTAGACATATCAACCTCTTTTACAAGCCTGTCAGCAATATACTTCTGCGAGTTCTTGTTAAGGTCTCCGCTCATGAAGACTTTTACATTTTTGTAAATAAGCATCAATGCAATTGAATTTCCATTTTTTGTTGGACCATCGCCTCCGAAAACCGGCAGCACTTTCTGACCTCCGGGAAGTGTTTCGGGTATAGGACCGAGAACTTCTATTCTGAAATCTCCCTTTGTATAACCGGGAATTGCAATTCCTTTTTCAGCCATTTCGGTCGGAATCGGCTTTTTCGGTACTGATTTTGTGCTTTTAAGGACTGAGAGGTAATCATTTGGCTTAAGAGTTTTCTGGGATGCAATAAGTGCCATTAGCTTCGCATCAGTATCTACAATATCAAGAAGGTATTTTTTCTTACCCGATTTAATTGTCTTGCCAAGTTTGGGGTTGCCATTGCGAGGCATTACCCCGTTATGATAAATTTTCCCGAATGTGTATCGAGGATTATCAAACAGCTGGCTGAAACCCAGGTAGTGATCAGCATCCGGGTGAGTTATGAATGCATATTCAATAGGTACCTTGAAATCATTATTTCTAAGATTGAAGCGCCAGTCAAGAAATTGATGCATATTATCACCAATCCCTGCATCGATAAGAAGAAACCTGTCTTTATCAGGCTTTGCCTTATCAGGTACAACAATGAAAGTCCCGTCACCCTGTCCAACATCCATGAAATTAACTTCAAGAATACGTTCGTCCTGGAGTTTTGATTTTTCAATATACCCATCCGCTCCACGGCAATGGACTTTGATGTAATTCTTACTTACATCTTCAGGTTTGGGGATTCTGACCCAGTCTCCCCAAAGGACTTTCTTTGCAACTTTCTTTTTTACCTGTTTTTCGGGATTATCCCTGTAAATTGTTGCATCGGGATAAGCAATGAACATAATTTCATTCATGGCTGCCGGTTTTAGATTTATATTGCAGAAACATTAACCTTAACAAGTTACTGCGGGCCGGGGCCAAAGTCAATGCTTTTTCGAAAAATATCAGACAGATGATAGCAAGTGACTGATAAGATAAGACTTACAAAGCCTCTTTCCTTGCTTTATTCTTCCAGTCCCGGATATTCAGAAAAACAGATAGTGCAAGGGCAGTTATGAAAGCAAAAAGGGTAATTTTATCAACAAGTGAGGCATTAAAATCCAGACCGGTAATACGGTCTGCAAGATATTTTATGTATGATGAAGGGAGATCACTGTGACCAAGCTTCGTCAGCACCCTGAAATGCCAGTCTGTGAGCGGACAATAACCTAATGATCCGACAATAAGTCCAATGAACAGCCAGGAGAAACCAGTCAGCAGCAGCAGAACAAGGTTAGCAAAACGAGTTCTCTTCCATATCCATCCGGCTAAATTGAAAAGCACAACAAGTGAGTGAAAAACAACAAAGAATATGTCGAGGATGTGATACACAGGAATAAACTATATAGCAAATATCGTTATTTCCAGTGATTGCTTCGCTGTGCTCGCAATGACTTACCAAAAGAAATATGTTGTAAATTGGAAACAAAAACAGGAGAATGAAGACAACGCTGACAGTCATATTAATTGCAGTACTTGTAACCGGTTGCACCGGAAGAAAAGATTCAAAAATAAGTAGCGAAAGTAGTAAAGCAGCCCAAACTGAAATTGCTGCCGATACATCATTCAATTCAGTTGTCTGGCCACAGAAACAGGGAAGAACGATTATAGTCGGCGGGAGCGGCGCTGAGATTAAGGGGTTCAGTTCGCAGGCCATCCAGACAGCCATTAATGCCCTCAGGGCTCAGGGCAATGGAGGAACTATACTTCTGACAGCGGGATCCTTCGATATTACAGCACCTGTTAAACTTTACAGCAATATGAGTCTTAAAGGAGAAGGGGCAATGACAATTCTCAAAAAGTGTAAGGGCTACTCATCCCCTTTTGCCATCGATGCAGATTACGGCGAACTACAGGTTACTGTAAATGATGCATCCGGATTCGCCCCGGGAATGGGTGTTGCAGTTTATGATGATGAACAGAGATCGGGCTGGGCCCTGACAACAGCAAGAATTCTGGCAGTAAAAGGAAATACAATATATCTCGATGATTACCTCCTGAGGGACTATGTAAAATCCAGGAATGGTACTGTGTCGAACGCATGTTCTGTAATTGAGGCTGTTGAAGCAGAGAATATTATTATTTCAGATCTTACTGTTGACGGCTCGAACGAGACTAATACGATGATCGACGGCTGCAGGGCAGGGGGCATTTATCTTCATAAGGTTCACAGGGCCCTTGTCGAAAATGTTCATGTGAAGAACTTTAACAGCGATGGTATAAGCTGGCAGATAACCGAGTACGTGACAGTCAGGAAGTGCGAGGTATCAGGCTGCAATAACAGCGGCCTTCACCCGGGTACCGGATCTCCTTTCACAGTCATCGAGGAGAACAATTCACATAACAACGGCGGCTACGGTCTTTTTGTATGCTGGAGGGTAAGGAACGGGATTGCAAGGAATAATGATCTCCACGACAATGGCATAAATGGCATTTCAACAGGTCATAAAGACACAGCAATGGTATTTACAGATAACCGCATATTCCGGAATGGTGAAGACGGGATAACCCTGCGTGGCGAATCCGAGAACAACGAGCCTCATGGTACAGTAATAAGGAACAATATTATTGAAAACAACGGGTTAAAGAAGAAGAGCTATGGGATCTCTATATACTGTAAAGCCCGTAACGTGCTGATTGAAGGAAATACTTTCAGGAACAGCACAGGCAGCAACCAGTCGGCTGCATTATTTCTTTCGGCGAACAGCATCCCTGCAATACTGAGAAACAATGACACGACAGGAATGGCTGAAGGAGAAGTTGTAAATGAAAGCGGAAGCGCTGTAAAATGATGTCAATCAGTCATTATTAACCTGCCCGTTAAGATAACCTGTTATAATTAGATACTGTCCGAGTACATAGGTCGACATAATAAGAACCGATGAAGCCGGTATGGGATGCAGGAATTTATTTATTGCTATACCTGTATCAGAAAGAAGGAACAAAACAGCCCCTGAAAGTACTGTTATCCAGCTTCTCCTGCTTACCCTCCCAAGCCTGCATAGGGCTCCTGTGACCATTGTCAGGATTACGACTGTATAAACGGTGACAGGGATCTTCATCTGCCCCAGGCTTTCAAACATAAGAATGAGCAGGATCAACCCATAAAGAACAACAGGGAGAAGAAGCCAGGTCTTCTTCTTTAAAACAATATTTTCCCCTGGAGTTGAAAAGAATACAATTAAATACATAACATGTGCCAGGAGGAAACTAACGAGTCCGGGGATAAAAAGATCAGCTACAGAAGCCGGAACTTCAAGCAATACGTCTCCCGCCCATGAGAAGAAGAGGGCAAGAAGTATTAAAATGTCACTTTTTTTCCACCCACCTACTTTTCCTGTTACCAGTACAAGTGCCAGCAATGGCATTATAAGGGCCTTAAGGATAATACCGGGTATCCCATTCCTGAAAACTATAAATATTACCGCGACAGAAAAATATGCGAAAGACGGGATCAAACGTTTCATAGCAGGATCTTTACCCAAAGGTAAAGAAATCGTGCAATTGTGCGATCGTGCAATCTGGAGGTCTTGCAGACCTCAGTCCTGCTGTCTTGCTGTCTTGCTGTCCTGTTGTCTTTTTTTAGTGTCAGGTGCATCTGAACCTTCCTTCGAAACTTCGCCTTCAAGTTTTGAAATTAAACTTGGGAGTATGCGTTCACTGGCTCCTGATGCAAGACATAGCAGTAGTGTAACAAGCAGCGGATCGACAGTCTCCTTTACAAAGCCACCGATTATATTCACTTTTACTGCAAGTGCAACAATGAAGGCTCCGATTATTGCAACAAAACCCCTTATCATGCCTTCAAGAAAATGAATATTGAGGCCCATCGCATAATTCATCTTTATTGTGTCGGATCGCCACGCTACAAAGAGTACGGCACCTGGTGCCCCGCAGAGACTTCCAAGGATCAGTTCAAAAGAACCATCACCAAGATGTTTAACTATACAGGCTCTCAGAAGGACTGCTAAAAGCATAAGTAAAAGACCGATGAGACCCATAGTGACTGAGCCAAGCAGGTAAAATACTCTTGAAGATGTATCACCAACATCGTTCATTAGTTTTTCAGCTTTATCAAGAATTTTGTCAGCTGAAGTGCTGTCAGAATTGTCATCAAAGAGGCGGGCAATGCTTTCTCCCAGTAGCCTTCTTACAAGCTCAAGCTTCCTGTTTTTTGCAAGAAGGGTAGATTCAGATTCAAGTACACCCATCCTGTTTAGCACAGCTCCATATCCCGGAGGCATTTTTTTACTGTAGTCCATGCTGCATGACCAGTGTACATTGTAATCCTTATCGAGAAAAACTATGTAGTCCTTCTCACTGATCACAAGCCTGGAAATCTCTTTATTAAGAGGCGGAAACATTTTACCTTCAGTAAAAACAGTGAAATCTTCAATTTCCGAGGCCCGCCTGAAAACCGATTCACTGTCATTGTGTTTTTTGTCCTTGTGGCTCATTGGATAAGATTTTAGAAATATGGTTAATAGTCAGTTTACAAATAATAGTAGTTTTATGATCAATAATCGTGTCTGAAGTACTCCCTTACTATCAGTTTACCAGGACCGCTGAAGTCACCTGGTGAAAGGTCCCTTCCCGAGATAACAACCTGGTCTGAATTTGCGAGATGTACTGCTTTACCAGGGTTTTCTGCTGCGAGTACCCTGCTGCCTGTCCATGCCAGGAAGTCCCTGGCTTCCCTATAGCTCCTGAAAATCAGCTCACAGGTCTCCAGATCACCTCTTTTTGCTGAAAGGAGGTTGTCGCTGCCTGATGCGGAAATACAGTAAAATGAAGGAAGATAATCATCGCTTGTAAAAAGCGGCACCTTCGATGAAACACTCCCTGAATACATTGTAACAGCGTCATCCCATTCAGCAAAAGTATTCTCACCTTTCTTAACGTTCCTGAACAGGTAATCCAGTTCAAGCAATCCGAATATTGTATCTCTTATGTTTTTCATAAGCGGAACTGATGCTGTACTGTAAACAGGGATTACAGCGGCAGGCTGGTTGAATTTCCCGTTACTGTCAAGAAGTGAGATCATTGATACTGTTGTCAGGGGATACTTTCCGAATGATAGTTTTACCTGTGTAATAATATTTCCTGCCAGGTCGCATTCACGTGTCCCCTCCTCCTCCATTGTTATTGAATTCTTCTTCATACTGCCATTCATTTTCAGGTACCTGTAGCTGACCTTCTGATCTTCTTTCCCTGTAAATGAGGCTGAGAGGCCTGCTGATTTTTCTGTCGTATTATCCACGATCTTTTCTGAGCCTTTTACTGATGAAGAGAGTTCAATTGTTTTCGTGAAACTGACATCCCCGATATTGATCGTGGCATACTCAGTTGAGAAAAGGTCCCAGTATCTGAAACTCAGTACCGAATCACCAGGCAGTGACAATCTAATCTTTATATACTCAAGCCTGTCGGCGGGAGTCACACCTTTGGCATACCTGTTCCTTCCTACAGAAAAGACAAGCCTCAGTTCGTGGTCTGTGTAAACGTATTCAGCTTCATCATCAACAGTAAGATACCTTGTGTTGAATGAATTAAAGAACATGCCGTTGTGGGGAAGTCGTGTGTTGAGAATCTTTATGAACTGCGATTGTGCTTCTGCACTCAGGTCCCATAATGTCTTTCCTTCCTTTTGGGAAGGCACCTGGATTATCCTGGAACTGAACAGATCAATAGTTGCCAGGTCGTTCCTTGGAAATGGTCCTTCTATTGTACTGTATCTCTTAAGAGTGGTACATGAGCATAGTGGGAAAAGCACCAATATTACAATTAACCGATTTGATGTCTTCATATTAATTAATTTGAATTATAAAATGCACAGGCTGAATGCAGCTGCGCTTAAAATTGAGTCCTGCTTCTTACTTAATCGGAATATACAAGCCCTTCTAATTCAGCGTGCGGAGGATTTTTACAGCGTACAACTACTTTCCTTACAAGCTTTCCTTTTTTGAACTCATATGAATTTCCACAATCGGCTGATATCTTCCCTTTGAAAATATCAAGAGCATTTCTTTCGACGCATCTTTCAACGCCAAGATTTTTAATAACCAGGTAAAACATGTTTTGAGATTTTGATTCCTGCATCTTTACCGGGGTGAAGGCAGTGAAAATATTGCCGGGTTTGAGGTTTTTCTTACACTCAAGCTGGGGTTCCTGGGTGTAATGATGGAAGTCTAGTGAATTCTTTACACGTTTATAAAGTTCCTCCCTGCCAATCAGACCTTTACTTTCCCTAAGGTGCTTGCAGAAATAGTAGGTGAAGGCACCATTATAGCGACCTTCAATCCAGGCATCAGCAGAGGTCTGGTTATCACGACAGGCAGCCCAGAGGATGTGATTCATCTGCTCCGTGCCCAGGTGGCTGAAAGTCCGCGGCGGACCCAGGTCATCTTCATCACCCTGGTACCTGCATTCTATATCCACGGGTGGCCGGAGATACCTGTTTCTTGGAGGATCATGTGGACCATCCTGCTTAAACTCCCTTGTACCTGTACCTGAATGGCAGCAGTCGAGTATTATCTCCATGCCGACACCCTTCTTAAGATTGCCAAGTATGTCCCTGAGCATATCATCAGTGATGAAGCCATCGTCCCAGTTCATATCATATGGGCAAATAAGCTCATCCATATGGTCAGTAAGCTCATCGTTATGCCTGTCGCGGATCTGTGAGCCATGACCAGAGAAATGGAAGATCAGAAGGTCGCCAGGCGAAGCTCTTTCAACCATTCCAGACAGCCTTGAAAGAATGTTCTTTTTGGTAGCTCTTTCGTCTGTAAGCACCCTGATCCCGTCATTTGAAAATCCAAAGCAGGTTTTAAGGATGCTCCTTACATTTGTTACATCATTAATACAACCCTGGAGTTCATTAACGCCCTGGTAGTTATTAATGCCTACAAGTAATGCATGCTTTTTCATAAAGAAGGGTTATGTTAAACACTGACAACGGCCATAAGCGACCTGCCTGATCAGAACCCTCTGAATATCAACAAAGCAAATACTGATAACCCTTTCAATAGTTCGCCGCTACAGGCGATACGGTTCTACACTGAAAATTTAGACAGACAGAGACAATACCAAATGTATGAAAGATTTCAATACAAATCAAGGCAGGGGTTTTTATGGGCTTGCCGCCCGGCGGCGACTCACCGGTTCTTTGTTATCTCCAAAGAAGAGCTCTTACTTTCTTTGTCTTGAAACAAAGAAAGTAAGCAAAGAAAATTCAAGGCTGCAGATAATTTTGGGGCTCATATTTTGAGTCTTGCCCACGCAACACAACTCGCCCCGACAAGTCGGGGCTCAAACAGTGTTGCTTACTTAAAGCCCTCGCAGCAAGCCTCAAAATAATCGCTATTTCCCAAAATTCTCTGAGGCCATCTGAAATCCATTAATGCGAAAGAGCTGAAAGATATATTTAATCATCAGTTATTTAGGATGAAGAAAAGTGCGAGGGGAAACCGGAAAAGGCGCGAACCTCGCCATTTTTGGTGGCGCCATTATGGCCTTGTGTAGCAGGCGGACAAAAAGGGCAAGGTTGTCTTTTCGGCCTCCTTCTTTGGTTCATTTCTTTTGGAGGGGCAAAAGAAATGAACAAGCAGATGTGGGCGAGCAAAAGAACCGTAATGCAAAGCGGAGCTAAAGAATAGTTGAAAATGAAACTAACCTCATTCAGGATGAGAAAATTAGTTTTAAAAATGAACCTTAAGGTTCGTAAATCATTTTTCGGGTCATACCCCCATCAATAACTATATTTTCCCCATTGATGAAATCATTTTCAACAAGAAAAAGACAGGCCCTGGCAATATCCTCAGGTTTACCAACCCTTCCTGAGAAATGCTGGTTATGATCAGAGTCCTTAAGTTTTGAATAATCACCTGTTTCAATCCACCCCGGGCTTATACAGTTGACCCTGATACCTTTTGCCGCATAAGATGCCGCCAAAGCGTGAGTAAGAGCCACTATACCACCTTTTTGAAGCTGCATATGCTTCAGACGCCGGCTCTGACATAAAGGCTCTTGTTGATGAGATATTAATTATGTGACCAGCGTTTTTCTCCATGCACGCAGCTGCTTCCTTGCACAAAGGAAGGCTCCCCTGAGGTTCGTGTTAATTACAGAATCCCATTCTTCAATTGTCAGTTCAGTGGGATCTTTCCAGATGCCGAAACCGGCATTGTTTACAAGTACATCAATGCGACCGAAACCTGATACAGTCTTTTTCACCATATCAACAATCTCAGCAGGTATTGAAACGTCTGTCCTTATGAACAGCGCTTCACCACCGCTATTATTTATATCGGAGGCAACTGCACTTCCTGTAGCGGCATTTTTATCAGCGATAACCACCCTGTATCCCTGCTGTGAAAATGCCATTGCTGTTGCCCGGCCAATGCCATGACCGGCTCCTGTAACGATTGCTACTTTCTTCTCCATAAAACAATTTCGGTTTTTATTTCAATGGCCTTACAGTGGTGGTAAATGAATATTCCTGTGGCAGCACCCTGTATTTCGAAAATACTGAAAGAGCAGTACACCCTACACCGCTTGTTGCATAATCGAGATTAAAAGTAATGCCGTCCGATTGATGCAACTGGTATGTATACAAGGCCCTTGTAAGGTTGTCTGTTGAAAAGGGGTAGGCGTTGAAGTTAAAAAAGCGAACTTCCTGAAAATTCAAAACCTTTTCCATCACTATCACGCAGTCTGACCCACCTGTTCTCACATCTCAGTCCATAGTCCTGTGGTATAAGATAGGGTTCATACATCTGCCCTGCTGTCGAGCTGTAAATGCCTGTCCTGTATCCCGATTTCCTGTCGGGATAGTTTTCCTGCGGCCCCCTTCCATACCAGGTAATCCTGTCGAGGTCGTTACTGAAAACCCATTCAAGACCCACACGTGGCAGCCAGGAAGGAAGCAAGCCGTCAGGGGTGACTGTATGTTCAATCTTCATAACACCATTGCCGTCGATTATATAAATATACCTGTTCATAAAGGCGCCCCATCCACCGTTTATTGTCATTACATCAGATGTAAAGACCTCAACAGACGATGTTCCTGTTTTTACATTAAACTCCAGGTTTTTTCTTTCCATCCTGTCAAGTCCTGTTGAATACCATTCGCTAGCAGCGACCATCCCGTTCTGCTGTGTAGCATGGGCGGCACCGGCCCAGCCGAAGCCCCATTCATCAGTCTCATTGGCCAAAGGTGCCCTCCATATATTAAGTGATGGTCCGCTTTTAAGCATTTCCTTACCTCCAAGCATCATGGATGCAAGGCTGCCTGAAACTTTGTCGAACGAATAGCTGAAACCATCACCTGAGATTGTCAGAATATTGCCTTTAACTGTTACGGAAGGAGCTGTTACCGGTGTTTCATAAGTCCTGAATTTAAATGATGGCATCCGGAACTCTTCAAAAGCTATTTCAAAACCTTTTTGTGCCCATATTGTCTTCTCCCTGAGCCTGAAGCTCAGATCTAGCCTGTATTCTGCACCTGCGACAATATCAAATGGTTTAAGCGGAATGTTTACAATTCCTGTGTCACCCGGCAGAATATTAAGTGTAAGATCACCCTGCTGTATAGTTGTACTGTCGGCTTTAAGTGACCAGTGAGTAATAAACCTGTCAAGCGGGGTGAAAAGGAACCTGTTTTCAACAGCAACAGTGGCAAGCCCGGTGTCAATTAACTGCACGCCTGCAGGCTGACCAGATTTTTTAATCTGCCACATCTCAGGCTGAGGTCTCCTGTCGGGCCAGATTGCACCGTAGGTCCTGGCACCGATACCATAACTATAAAATGTGCCGTCTTCCTTTTCAGATTCAAAGTCAAGCCAGAGTGCAGCCGTTTTCCTGATTTCTGGTGCTGCGTTCCTCAATAATTCTGCTGACACAGCTTCTTTGAATATTCCGACCCTGTCTATTATTGCATCACAGAGATAATCCGAAGTTTCCTGGCCATGTTTCTGGGCATCACGGCCAATGTTCACAGGGTATGGTGTATTTAGAATATTACCTGAAACCCTTTTCCTCGTGCTCTCCTTCCCGTCAATATTGACTGAGATATGTTTACCATCATAAACTGCGGCGACATGATGCCATTTTCCTGTCCATCCTGCCGGAAGTTCGAGTGCAACAGCATATCTTTTATCAGTCGAAATATAAAATCTCAATGAATCATTCTTTTCCTGAACAAGGCCGAACTGCCAGCTGCCTTTAGTGATGAGGGTGCCTGAAGAGTTATTCAGGTTTCGCGGGAAGATCCACATTGAGAGTGTAAGTTTATCACCCGAAATATCCAGTGCTTTATCCCTGTAGACCTCAACCCACTGGTCGTGACCGTTAAGATCGATAGCTTTACCGGAAACACCATCTACAAGTTTTGCCCTTCCCATTATATTTACCTGCACATTGTTTGAAGAGCTGTCAATAAGAGTCCTTACTTTTTCAGTGAGCCCTGTGCTCACAAAATCCCAGATTGCACCACCCATGCTCCTTGGGTACTTCCTGAAAAGTTCCCAGTAATCATCAAGACCTCCTCCCCCGTTTCCTGTAACTGCAAGGTATTCGTCGAGGAATGAAGGTCTCGGATCAGCTGAAGAAGGTACACTGAATACGTTTGTGAGCAACTGGTAAATCTGCGGGTATCGCGGACCAATTATCTCTTCACATTTATGGGCAAAAGCATTACCACCATACATCCAGTAACGGGTGGGATCATATTTCTTTCCTTCCGCAATCACAGAACAGATATTATCCCCTTCCCCGCTTTCGTTGCCTGCACTCCAGAAGAGAACAGAAGGATGGTTACGATCGCGCAATACCATTTTCCTTGCCCTTTCCCTGTACATTGCCTCCCATGCCCTGTCTGAAGACAAAAATTCCGTTGCATGTGCTTCATCTCCTGTCTCGTCTACAATATAAATCCCATATTCATCAGCCAGTTCCAGGTACCTGTTTACAGGAGGATAATGAGAAGTCCGGACGCAATTGATATTAAACTGCTTAAGGATTGTCATATCTTTTCGTATAGTTGCCTCATCCATCGCATGCCCAGTGAGTGGATGCTGCATATGACTGTTGATTCCATTCAGCTTGACAGGCTTACCGTTAAGGTAGAATACCTGGTCCCTGATCTCAGTTTCCCTGAATCCCATTTTTCCTGAAGTGGTTTCAAGCAGGTTACCCTTCTGATCTGTCAGTTCGAAAACAAGTGAATAAAGGGCAGGTGATTCAGCCGACCATAGTTCAGGTTTTACAACTTTTGAAACAAGCTTGATCTCCTTTCTCTCACCCGCTGCAAGCTGAACAGGATCAGAATGCATGACAGTCACTATATTTTCATTCCTGTCTCTTAATGTTGCTTTTAAAGTGACAGTTGCCTTTGATCCGGCATTATTTAAAATTTCGCCAAAGAGGTTTACAAGTGCATTTGAATAGTTACCGAATAACTCTGTAGTCACATGCCAGTCAGCAAGATGGGTCCTGTTCCTGGCACAGATCCAGACTTCATCGAAGATGCCTGCGAGGCGCCAGTAGTCCTGGTCCTCGAGGTAATACCCGTCTGAGTACTTGAAAACGACTGCCGAAATAGTATTTTTTCCCGGGTGGACGAATTTAGTAATATCATATTCTGCCGGTTCCTGGGCACCTTCATTATAGCCCACTTCCTTCCCGTTGATCCAGATGAAGGAGGCGGAGGCTGTTTTTTCAAGGCGAAGGAAAATCTCACGTCCTTTCCAGTCAGGTGGTATGTTGAATACCTTCCTGTAGGATCCTGTAGGGTTATATTCATGCGGGATGCGGGGCGGATCGGGATGGAAAGGAGTTGACATATTCCTGAAGAGAGGATCGCCATAACCCTGCATCTCCCAGTTTGACGGAACATGAATTGTATCCCATGATTTGTCGTCAAAATTATCCCTGAAAAAATCATGGGGAATACCATCGGGTGTATCGGAATAATGAAATTTCCACTGGCCGTTTAAGGAGAGTATCCATTTCGACAGTTTCCGGTCTCCCTTCATTGCATCATAGGCACTGGCATAAGGTATTATTATAGTATGCCCTTCAACCTGGTTTAGTTCATAAACTGAAGGATTTTCAAGGTAGCTGTATATATCCGACAAAAAACCTTTCTCCTGTCCGTTCAGAATGGACGCAGTAAGTGTCAGAACAATTAATGCAAGTATGTTTTTCATCCGGTCGATTTTATTCAGAAATTTACTACAATTTGATGAGTCGCGAACCAGCCACGGGAAATGAGCTCAAATTATTTTTAATTTAGCAGTAAGATTCAATTTATTTAAAAAGCCAAAACTACCGTCATGAAAAGAATAACAAAAGTTCTGATACCAGTTCATTTACTGGCAATAATACTAGTTGCAGCGGCATGCTCAAAGGCTCCGCGCCAGGAAAGTCTTAAGATCGATTTCGAAAAGTATACAATGCCGAACGGTCTCCAGGTGATACTTCACCAGGATCATTCTGATCCAGTTATTTCATATGAGATCATGTACCATGTGGGATCAAGCAGGGAGCGGCCGGGTAAGACAGGTTTTGCACATCTGTTTGAACATCTTCTTTTCGGAGGGTCTGAGAATGTACCTAGCGGGGGCTTTGACAAGATCCTTGAAAATGCCGGCGGATATAACAATGGATCCACCGGGCAGGATGTAACTCAGTATTTCGAATCTTTTCCAAAGAATGCTCTGGAGAAAGTACTGTGGATTGAATCGGACAGGATGGGTTTTTTCATAAACTCGGTTACAAAGAGGGCAATGGCAATCCAGCAGAACGTGGTGCAAAACGAGAAGAGGCAGTATGTAGATAACGCACCCTATGGATTTACCAGTTACCTGATTTACAAGAACATGTATCCTAAGGACCATCCTTACAACTGGGAGGTCATTGGTGAAATGGAAGACCTGAAGAATGCCAACCTAAGCGATGTGAAGGAATTCTATGACCATTTTTACGGACCAAATAATGCCACGATAGTAATATCAGGTGATTTCAATCCCGATTCTGTAAAAGTACTTATGAACAAGTATTTCAGCGAGATAAAGTCGCATGGCAAGGTTGAGACAAGAACACCAATGGTAGCTACGCTGGATAAGGACATAAGGCTCTACCATGAGGATAATTTTGCAAATGTTCCAGAGATTAACATGGTATGGCCTGTCCCTCCCCAGTACCAGAAAGACGCATATGCTCTTGATTTCCTGGCACGCCTGCTTTCGGAAGGTAAAAAAGCTCCCCTGTATAAAGTTCTTGTTAAGGAAAAGGGCCTTACATCAAGACCTTCAGCATATAACAACTCTTCTGAACTTGCCGGTGAATTTTACATCAATATAAGGGCGAATGAAGGAAAATCCCTTAAGGATGTTGAGGAGGGTGTAAATGAAGCCCTGGCAATGTTTGAGAAAGATGGCGTGACAGAAAAAGATATTGAAAGAATAAAGGCAACAGCAGAAAAGAACTTCTACAGGAACATTAATAACGTACTTGGAAAAGCTATCCAGCTTGCATCTTATAATACCTTCCTTGGCGATCCTGGTTTCATTGGTAAGGACCTTGAAAATATCAAATCTGTTACTATTGATGATATAAAAAGGGTATATGAGACATATATCAAGGGTAAGCATCATATTGTGACATCATTTGTTCCAAAAGGCAAACTGGCTATGATTGCTGCAAATTCAGAACCTGCAAATATCAAGGAAGAGAACATTAACGAAGCAAGCCAGGTGGAGATAAGCAAAGTATCTGAAGAACCGGTTGTAAAAACACCGTCATCTATTGACCGTACAAAAGAACCCGATTCAGGTGATGAACCTTCACTTAAAAGCCCGCAGGTATGGAGAGCAACTCTTTCGAACGGGATACAGGTTGCCGGAATTGTAAATAATGAAGTGCCTCTTGTAAACATAACAATCCAGGTTGATGGCGGAGTAAACCAGGACAGGATTGATCTTCCAGGGGTTGCCACAATGACTGCCGGCATGCTTATGCAGGGGACAAGGAACAGGACCCCTGAGGAACTTGAAGAAGCGATACAGCTGCTTGGTTCATCAGTCAGTTCATATGCCGGGAAAGAGGAAAGTGCAGTAAGCGCAAGCACTCTTTCCAGAAATTTCGCAAAAACAGTAAGCCTGATGAAGGAAATACTGCTTGAGCCCAGGTGGGACACCGCTGAGTTTGCACTAGCACGTACAAGGACACTTAACCAGCTCATCCAGGGCAATGCACAACCCAGGGTTGTTGCATCAAATACTTTTAGCAGGATGCTCTATGGCAATAGCAACATATTCGCAATCAATACAGCAGGAACAACTGAATCAGTAGGAAAAATAACAATCAACGACCTCAAGGACTTCTATGCAAAAAATTATTCACCAGCAATAACAAGAATTTGCATAGCAGGTGATATAAGTAAGGAGGCAGCACTTGAAGCCCTGAAACCACTTGAGCAGGAATGGAAAAAGACTGATCTGAAAATAAATACATGGCCTGAGCCACCAGTACTTGATAAATCTAAAATCATTTTTGTTGACATCCCTGGTTCACGCCAGTCTGTTATAACAATCGGCTACCTCTCTCTTTCAAGAAATAACCCTGATTATGTAAAGACAGATTTCATCAATTACAGGCTGGGAGGATCATTCACTTCAATACTCAACCAGATACTCAGGGAAGAGAAAGGATTCACATACGGGGCATCGAGTTATATCCCTGAGATGAAAAGTCCTGCACCTTTCACCGCATCATCAATGGTCAGGTCTGATGCAACTTTTGAATCTGTAAAAATATTCAGGGAAGAGATGGAGAAATACAGTAAAGCTCTTACCCAGGAAGAGATTAACTTCATTAAGAATGCAATGATCCGCTCACAGGCATTGAATTTTGAAACAGACGAGGCACTTCTGGGGACCCTGATGACAATGACAAAATTCAATCTTCCTGACGACTATATCTCAAAAGAGCAGGAAGTTATTAAGAATATGACTGTGGAAGAAGCCAGGAATATTGCAAAAAAGTATATTGTACCCGACAGGATGTACTATATAGTAGTTGGTGATGCGGCAACCCAGCTTAAAGCACTTGAAAAGATCGGCTTCGGCAAACCAGAACTGGTAAAACAATAAGAATTATGGCTCCATTAATTTACCCTTCATTCCTCTTTTCAAACAGGACCGGTGACAGGCTGTTTCACCAGTACTCTGAAAAACTACCTGTAATTGATTTTCATTGCCATCTTTCACCTGAAATGATTGCAGCAGACAGGCAGTTTGATAACCTTACACAGGCCTGGCTTTACGGGGACCACTACAAATGGAGGGCGATGCGCATGAACGGGATCCGCGAGCAGTTTTGCACAGGTGATGCTTCCGACCAGGATAAATTTCTTAACTGGGCAGAAACAGTTCCTTATACAGTTGGAAATCCACTCTATCACTGGACCCATCTCGAACTTGCAAGATATTTCAATATCACAGACCTGCTTTCACCTGCTACTGCTGCCGGAATATTTAACAGCGCTTCAGCCATGCTGAGAACAAAAGAGTTCAGCACAAGGTCGCTTATCAAAAAGATGAATGTTGAACTTATCTGTACGACTGATGATCCGGCTGATTCACTCGAGCATCATATTGCACTGAAAGATACATGGGATGTGAAGGTCCTGCCAACTTTCAGGGCAGACAGTGTTTTAAGGACAGAGGATCCCGAGGGATTCAAAAAATACATAAGAAAATTATCTGAGACAGCCCTTGTTGAGATTAAAGACACAGAAACACTGCTTAAGGCCCTTGACAAGCGGCATAAATTCTTTCACGACAATGGCTGCAGGCTCTCCGATAACGGTCTCAGCGATATGTTCTATACACCTGTTACACAATCTGAGAATGATAAGTACCTGAAAAAGCTTCTTAAGGGAGAAAGACTTTCAGCAGATGAGTCTGCAGGTTACAAGACCTTTGTCCTGAACGAGCTCTGCAGGATGAACAACAGCAGGAACTGGGTTCAGCAATTCCACCTGGGTGCCAAAAGGAATAACAACTACAGGATGTTCGTTGAAATGGGACCGGACACAGGATGGGACTCTATTGGCAAATCACTCAATCCGTCCACCCTGTCATCATTTTTCAGTAACCTCGACAAGGACAGGCAGCTGGCTAAAACAATACTTTACAACCTTAACCCTGCCGACAACGGAATGATAATAACGATGGCCGGCAGTTTCTGCGATGGAAGCACCCCTGGCAAGATACAGTACGGTGCACCATGGTGGTTCCTCGATCAGAAATACGGGATAGAAAGACACCTGGCCGACCTTTCAACATTCGGCCTCCTTAGCAGGTTTGTGGGTATGGTAACTGATTCAAGAAGCTTCCTCTCCTACCCCAGGCATGAATACTTCAGGAGGGTGGCCTGCAATTTCATTGGTGAACAGGTTGAGAGAGGACTTTTCCCGAATGATGAAGGAATCCTGAAAATGATAGTTGAAGGCATATCCTACAATAATGCAAAAGACTATTTCAGGTTTGGAAAAAAATAGCCGGTTATGAAAGAGACCCTTTTACATGACAAGATTGCTGTGGTAACAGGAGGTTACGGAGCCATCTGCTCTGCAATATGCAAAGAACTTGCTGCCAACGGTGCAAAGACGGTCATTATTGGACGGAACAGTGATGCCGCCGCTGCCCTTGCAGGAGAAATTGAATCCATTTACGGAACAATATCAGTAGGGGTAGCAGCCGATGTCCTTGACAGGAAATCGATAGAAAAAGCCAAATCATTTATAAATGATGAGCTTGGTCCTGTGGATATACTTGTAAATGGTGCTGGTGGAAATTCTCCCAATGCCACAACAGCAAGGGAGCAGATGACAGGAGGACCCGACGAAGACTTCCTCGATACTTTCTTCGGTCTTGACTCAGAAGGTTTCGATAAGGTTTTTGACCTGAACTTCAAAGGAACACTCATTTCCACAATGATCTTTGCAAATGATATGGTAAGCAGGGGAACCGGGTCTGTTATAAATATTTCTTCAATGAATGCTTTCAGACCCCTTACAAAAATACCGGCATATTCTGCCGCAAAAGCTGCAGTAAACAATTTCACGGAGTGGCTAGCAGTTCATTTTGCAAAGACAGGTGTCAGGGTAAATGCCATAGCTCCAGGTTTCATTATAACAGACCAGAACAGGTTCCTTCTTACAAATGAAAAAACCGGAGAACTCACATCAAGGGGAATGAAAGTAATTTCAAACACGCCAATGGGCAGGTTTGGCACTCCGGCTGAAATGGCAGGCACAGTGGTTTATCTCGCCTCGGATATGGCAAAGTTTGTAACAGGTGTTGTAATACCAGTTGATGGTGGGTTTAATGCATATAGCGGAGTTTGAGGGAGGAGGGCTCGGGGCTTGGGGCTTGGGGCTGAAGGAGAAGAAAAAGAACTTTTAACTTTTATCAGATAAATAAGAACTAACAACCGGGAAATGGTACTTTTTGCAAAGGGAGCGGAAAACTATGTACTAAGCATTGAAGAGATGCTTGAGGGGATCAGTTCTGCCCTGCAAAAAATACAGGCCGGCAGGAAAATACTTGTTGTTCCACCTGACTTTACAAGGTATCATTCTATGGCCGGGGCAATAACTGTCCTGCTCCACAAATTACTTGGCGACAGGATTACGGATATTCTACCAGCTCTTGGCACACATGCTCCTATGACAGCGGAACAGCGGGGTAAAATGTTCCCTGGCATTCCGTCGGAACTATTCCGCGTTCATGATTTCAGGAAAGATACAGTTCACCTGGGTGATATTCCTGCTGAATTCATTTCCTCGATAACCGGAGGTCTTGTAAACTATTCTTGGCCTGCGGAAATCAACAGGCTTGTTGCAAATGGAGGTCATAACCTTATAATTTCGGTCGGACAGGTTGTGCCTCACGAGGTAATAGGGATGGCAGGTTATAACAAAAACATACTTATTGGAACCGGAGGCTCTGAAGCAATTAACAGGAGTCATTTTATCGGGGCAGTGTACGGGATGGAAAGGATAATGGGCAGGACAGAAAATCCTGTCAGGACCCTGCTTAACAAAGCTGCGGACTCCTTCCTTTCGTCCTTGCCGATATTATATATTCTTACAGTTATTGGCCGTGACGAAAAAGGGAAGCTAGTTCCAAGGGGATTGTTCATAGGCACTGATAATGAGACTTTTGAAATGGCAGCAGATCTCTCACGCCTTGTAAATTTCACAATAGTGGATGATGCCCTCAGGAAAGTTGTAGTGTGGCTTGATCCATCGGAATACCGGAGTACCTGGCTTGGGAACAAGGCAATTTACAGGACAAGAATGGCAATGGCTGATGACGGCGAACTTATAATTATTGCACCCGGTGTAAGGGAGTTCGGGGAGGATCGGGAGATCGACAGGCTCATAAGGAAATACGGATACAACGGAACGCTCCTTACTCTACGGGCTGTGGATCATGATCCTGAACTCAGAGAGAATCTTAGTGCAGCCGCCCACCTTATCCATGGAAGTACTGAAGGGCGATTCAACGTCACCTGGTGCCCGGGAGGTCTTTCACGAAAAGAGATTGAATCAGCAGGTTACAGGTATGATAACTGCGACGAGATAATGAGAATTTTCAGGCCGCAAAGCCTGAAAGAAGGATTTAACAACATCGATCCTGACGGTGAGATATTCTTTATCTCTAACCCGGCCACAGGACTCTGGGCTTCATCTGACTATTTATCAAAATAACAGGATATGATAAACTGGGGGATAATAGGATGCGGAAATGTAACGGAAATAAAGAGCGGACCTGCATTTAACAGGGTCAGCGGTTCCAGGTTACTTGCAGTAATGCGCAGGAACAGGGCTCTTGCAGAGGATTATGCAAGGAGGCATGGTGTCCCGAAGGTTTATGATAATGCCGGTGACCTGATTAAAGACCCGGATATTAATGCTGTATATATAGCAACACCCCCGGGAAGTCACAGGGAATATGCACTGGAGGTGATTAAAGCAGGCAAGCCTGTTTATATCGAAAAACCCATGGCCCTGAACCATAATGAATGCGAAGAGATAAACAGGGCTGCAAGCACCAGGAAGGTCCCGGTATTTGTAGCTTATTACAGGAGGACCCTGCCGGGTTTCGAAAAAGTGAAGGAGCTTATAGAAAGCGGAACAGTCGGACAGGTAAGGTATGTAAATATGAAACTCTTCAAAGCCCCTTCTGATGATGAACGATCAGGGAAACTGCCATGGAGGGTTCGTCCCGAGATTTCAGGAGCCGGTCATTTTTTCGACCTTGCTTCACACCAGCTTGACTGGCTGGATTATTTACTGGGACCTGCGATCAATGTCAGGTCAGTTGCAATGAACCATGGTAAACTATACTCTGCAGAGGATTTTGTAACTGCCTCGATACTCTATCCCGATAATATTGTGTTCACAGGGACCTGGTGCTTCAGCCTGTCACAGGAAAATAATACTGATGTAATTGAGATCTATGGCGACAAGGGAAATATTAAATTTTCATGCTTTACATTTGAACCTATAATACTAACTAACAGTTATGGTATCAGGGAATATATAAATGAACGTCCTGTGAATGTACAGTTCTTTCTAATCGAGGCTATCGTAAAAGCACTAGAGGGAAAAGGAGAATCGCCAAGTACAGGAATCACTGCAGCAAGGACAAGTAAACTTATGGACGAAATTGTTGCTGATTATTATAAAAATATTAAATAGTGAATATAATTTTTTGTTACACAGAGTTGCACAGAGGTTCACAGAATTACACAGAGTTAAATATAGATAATTTATCCGCCTCTGTGTTACTCCGTTCTTCTCAGTGTACCTCTGTGTAAGTTCTTAAAAACTTTAAACTACTAATATGAAAGAATCTTCGGATATCGGATTAATCGGACTTGCGGTTATGGGAGAAAACCTGGTCCTCAATATGGAGAGCAAGGGTTTCACTGTTAGTGTTTATAACCGTTCGAGACAGAAAACTGATGACTTCCTTGCCGGAAGGGCAAAGGGTAAAAATATCAATGGGACATTTTCAATTGAGGAACTGATTTCATCACTCAAGAAACCGAGGAAAGTCATGATGATGATTAAAGCAGGTCCTGCTGTTGATGAGATGATCGACATACTTCTGCCACATCTTGATAAAGGCGATATAATCATAGATGGCGGAAATACACATTTCCCTGATACTAACAGGAGAACAGCATATGTTGAAAGCAAGGGCCTTCTCTACATAGGCACGGGAGTGTCGGGAGGTGAGGAAGGTGCGCTCCTGGGACCATCAATTATGCCCGGTGGATCACCAACCGCATGGCCCGTTGTAAAACCACTCTTCCAGTCAATAGCTGCAAAGGTTGAAGATGGAACCCCGTGCTGCGACTGGGTTGGTGAAAACGGTGCAGGACATTTTGTGAAGATGGTTCATAACGGTATAGAATATGGCGACATGCAGCTTATAACAGAGGCTTACCAGATTATGAGAGACCTTCTCGGTATGAGCGCTGATGAGATGCATCTTGTTTTCAGGGACTGGAATGAAGGCGACCTTAACAGCTACCTTATTGAGATTACTCGTGATATTCTTGCATACAAAGACACAAACGGGAAACCGCTAGTTGACAACATCCTTGATACAGCAGGACAGAAAGGAACAGGGAAGTGGACAGGGGTCACGGCCCTTGAACTCGGCATCCCCCTTACACTAATTGCCGAGGCAGTGTTCTCCCGCTGCCTGTCATCTATGAAAGATGAAAGGGTTGCTGCCTCAAAAATTCTGGCAGGTCCACGACCAGCATTCAGCGGAGACAGGAAGGCATTCATAAACGATCTCAGGGATGCTGTTTATGCTTCAAAGATTGTATCATATGCCCAGGGTTACGCCCTGATGAAAGCTGCCGCAGATGAATACAAATGGAAGCTCAATTATGGTGGTATCGCTCTAATGTGGAGAGGCGGATGTATAATCAGGTCGGCTTTCCTTGGAAAGATAAAGGAAGCTTATGATAATAACCCCGGCATCACAAACCTGCTGCTTGATCCCTATTTCAGGGAGAAAGTACTTGCAGCACAACAGGGCTGGAGGAAGGTTGTTTCCACCGCTGTTATGAACGGCATACCGGTTCCATCAATCTCGGCAGCCCTTGGTTATTTTGACGGTTACAGGACTGAGAAGCTTCCGGCGAACCTGCTCCAGGCTCAACGCGATTACTTCGGTGCCCATACATACGAGAGGACCGACAGACCGCGCGGAGAATTCTTCCACACAAACTGGACAGGCCGCGGGGGAACAACTGCTTCAACTACTTATAACGTATAAATATTTCAAGATAAGCCAGCCGGATGACCACTCAGATAAACGAAAACAGGACAGGCAATTTCAGGTGGACAATCTGTGCACTTATATTCTTCGCAACAACTGTAAACTACCTCGACAGGCAGGTAATCGGCATACTTAAACCATTGCTTGAATCTGATCTTGGTATAGGAGAAAAAGACTATTCATATATAATTATCGCCTTCCAGTTGTTTTATGCCTTCGGCATGGTAGCTGCAGGAAGGCTTATTGACAGGTTCGGCACAAGGCTCGGATACGGCTTTGCTGTACTCTTCTGGAGCATAGCTGCAATGGGACATGCCCTTGCAAGAGGAGTCCTTGGCTTTGGCTTCTGGAGGGCACTTCTTGGTATAAGCGAATCCGGTAACTTCCCCGGGGCAATAAGGATAGTAGCCGAATGGTTTCCAAGGAAAGAGAGGGCCCTTGCCACCGGAATCTTCAATTCGGGGACAAATATCGGTGCAATACTTGCCCCGCTTGCCATTCCGGCAATTGTAACTCGCTGGGGCTGGCAGATGGCATTCATACTCACAGGGCTTACAGGTTTCATATGGATTATACTCTGGGTGATTTATTACGAGGTACCTGAGAAACATAAAAAAATAAGCAAGGCTGAACTTGAATATATAAACAGTGACTCTGAGGATGCAAAAGTACCTGCCAAAAAGGTTCCTCTTATGAAACTCCTGAGGTACAGGCAGACCTGGATCTTCTTCATTGGAAAAGGGCTGACCGACCCTATATGGTGGTTTTACCTGTTCTGGATACCCGGCTGGCTTGCAGATGTAAGGCACACAGGCCTTAACCTTAAAACCTTTGGCCTTCCGCTCGTTTTTATCTATACTGCAACAACCATCGGAAGCATCACCGGGGGATGGCTGTCATCATGGCTTATCGGGAGAGGCGTGGATCCATTCAGATCCCGGAGGTTAACTATGCTGCTATTTGCCTTCCTTGTCACACCGGTAGCCTTTGCATCACACCCTTCTGTAAGTACCTGGGGGGCTGTCTGCCTGATTGCCCTTGCTGCAGCAGCGCACCAGGCATGGTCGGCAAACCTTTATACGACAGTATCCGATGCTTTCCCTACATGGGCGGTAAGCTCAGTCACAGGATTCGGCGGAATGGCCGGTGCCCTTGGCGGGGCTTTCATCTCGTACCTCGCAGGCTTCATACTCGACTTCTATAAAAAAGCAGGACATATTGAGACAGGCTATATTGTTATGTTCTCAATTGCCGGCTCAGCATATCTTGTAGCCTGGACACTGATGGCTGTATTTTCACCTGCAAAAAAGAAAGTGGAACTCTGATAATACCCGATGAAACCAGGTAAGTATTCTCTTGGAACAGGCGACAGGTTCGGACACCAGGGAAGTGCCCAGCTGAAAGCTGTTACAATGGCGTCAGAGACCGGAATTGATATAACCCCTGTATGGAACAAATCAAACAGGGAGCACATGATCACAGGTACAGTGCCCGGCGAGGTCAGAAAGGATGCTGACCGGGCTGTCAGGGAAGCCGGATCTACGAAACAGTATCTTGTTGACGCGGACCATATTAACCTTGATACAGTAGACCCATTCATCAACTGTTCCGATTTTTTTACAATTGATGTAGCATCCCGGATTGGAAGCAGGGCTCCCGATGCTGATATAAGAAATTTTATATCAGAGGCTTCAGCTTACAATGGAATGATTCATTTTGAAGGCACTGGTGAGTCAGTTATTGTCAGTGATGGCCTTTTGACAAGAATATCGGAAAAGTACCTTGCTGCCGCAATAGAAGCAGGAGCAATTTACAGTAAGATCGAATCACAGAAAGGCAAGTGCAACTTTGTCACAGAAGTATCGATGGATGAAGTAGAAAATCCACAGTCACCTGCAGAACTTTTTTTTATCCTGATGATGCTTTCAATGCAGGGAGTTCCTGTGCAGACAATTGCACCAAGGTTCACAGGGAGGTTCAATAAAGGTGTCGATTATGCCGGTGACCTGACTGAGTTTGCGAAAGAATTTGAAGCTGACATCCTTGTAATAAAAAAAGCAGTAGCTGAATTCGGACTTCCTGCAGATCTGAAACTCAGCGTTCATTCAGGTTCAGATAAGTTTTCTATATATCCGATAATTGGCAGGCTGATTAAAAAGCATGATGCAGGCATCCATATAAAAACCGCGGGAACAACCTGGCTTGAAGAAATAGCAGGACTGGCTTCATCTGGTGGTGAAGGATTCAGATTTGCCAGGGAATTATGTATAGAAGCACTTTCACGCAAGGATGATTTAATAAAGCCTTACAGGGAAGTTACGGATATTGACTATAAGCTGCTCCCGGCGAAGGAAGAAATTGAAAAATGGGATAAAATGAGGCTCACTGAATCCCTGACACACGATTCATCAAATGGCTTCTATAACCCTGCATTAAGACAGCTTATACACGTTGCATATAAACTTGCTGCTGAACGAAAAGAGGAATATTTCAGGCTGCTCGACCTTAATAAGGAAGTAACAGGTGCACGCGTCACCCGTAATCTCTTTGAGAATCATATCCTTAGAATATTCGGAGACTGAAATCAGATTGTCTGGAAACTGTGAAGTTTCCTGTAAACGCCGTTCTCTATCTTAATCAGCTCATTATGTTTTCCAGCCTCAACAATCTTACCATCCTCGACAACGAGTATATAATCGGCATTCTGAATTGTTGAAAGCCGGTGGGCAATCACTATAGATGTCCTGTTCTCCATTACCTTAACCATGGCATCCTGCACGTATCTTTCAGATTCAGTGTCGAGTGCAGATGTGGCTTCATCGAGGATAAGGATTGGCGGATTCGCCATAATCGCCCTTGCAATGCTGATCCTTTGCTTCTGCCCTCCACTGAGCTTGTTGCCCGACTCACCCACCACATAATCATAACCATTTTCAGATTCGGAAATGAATTCATGGGCATGTGCAACTTTTGCAGCGCTTATTACATCTTCAATCGCATACTCCGATTTTCCAAAAGCAATATTCTCCCTGAATGAGGTATTAAACAGGATAGGTTGCTGGCTCACAATGCCCATTAAACTTCTTAATTCCTTCAGCTTAAGGTCCCGTATATCAACGCCATCAATAAGTATGCTTCCTTTGTCAACGTCCATGAAACGGGGTATCAGGTCGACAAGTGTGGATTTGCCCCCACCCGACTTTCCGACTATCGCCAGGGTCTGCCCCTTTTTCAGTTTAAAACTGACATCCTTCAAAACCGGTTCATGATTATAGGAGAACCAGACGTTGCGGAATTCAATTGAATCATTAAAAGAATTAACAGGTAATGCGTCTTCCTTCTCAGGTATTTTTTCATCGGCTTCAAGAACCTGGTTTAGCCTGTCGATTGAAGCCATTCCCTTCCTTATACTGAAGGCTGCTGTTGTTATATTTTTTGCAGGGGGAATTATCTGGGAGAATACAGCTATAAATGTAATAAGCTTCGCCGGGGTCATCGATGATGATCCTTTCAGTGCCAGTGTTCCACCTATATACATTAGTACTATAACAACAATCGTAGCAAGGAATTCGCTCAGCGGAGAGGCAAGGTAGGTTTTCCTCGCAACCCTCCTGAAAATCTTGGTGTACCTTTCGTTTGTTTCTGCAAACTGTTTCTCCATTTTACGCTCGGCGTTGAAGCCTTTTACGATACGGAGCCCTGATAACGTTTCCTCTACAGATGAAAGGAGGCTGCCAAGGGCCTGCTGGCCCTGGAAGGAAGAAGCCTTCAGCGTACGGCTTGCCTTGCCAATAAGCCAGCCGCTGACCGGCATCAGTACAAGAGCAAGCAGTGTCAGCTGCGGACTTGTGATCATCAGGTAAATAATGAAAATAAGAAGGTATAACGGATCCTTGAAAATTATTGTCAGGGATGACATAACAGAAATCTCAATTTCCTGGACATCATTTGATATCCTTGTCATAACATCACCCTTACGTGCATCGCTGAAATATGACAGCGGCAGGCGCAGTATTTTATCATACATCTTTGCCCTCAGGTTCCTGACTGTACCGGCTCGCATGTAGGCCATCTCGTTGCTTGCCAGGAAAATAAAAGCATTCTTGAAAAAACTTGTAAAAATAACAACGCCGCAAACCATAAGCAGGGTGTTGAGCTTTCCATGTTCATTAATGAAATTCACAAGGAAGATGTCTCCAAGCTTGCCTATTGCGGCCAGGTTGAATTTAACTGCAGATACATCCTGAACAGAAGCTGTATCGTTAAACAGAATCTCGAGGAAGGGTCCGACGAGTGTGAGTACAAACAGTGCAAAGAATGCACTTAAAATATTAAAAAGTATGTTTTTGAATACCTGCCACCTGAATGGTGCGAGGTATTTAAGCAGTATCCTGACGCTCTTCATTTCATTTAATTATTACCTCAGATCCCTGTGTAATTGAATGGGGTTATCGATCTGAGCTCAACCCTGACATTTTCTGAAACGTCAAGGGAATCTATAAATTGTCCTATTGCCTCCCTGGTTATCTTTTCATTCTTTCTTGTAAGCTGAAGAAGGGCTTCATAAGGTTTGTGATAGCCTTCCCTCCTGAGAATTGTCTGGATGGCTTCAGCAACAACTGCCCAGTTATTATCAAGATCTTCCCTCAGTTTATCTTCATTAAGGAAGAGCTTGCTGATACCTTTAAGGAGTGAGTTTATTGATATAAGTGTGTGAGCTACCGGGACCCCGATATTCCTCATAACAGTTGAATCGGTAAGGTCGCGCTGCAATCTTGAGACCGGCAGCTTCTGTGAAAGGTGATCGAAGATCGCATTGGCAAGACCAAGGTTTCCTTCAGCATTCTCAAAGTCTATCGGATTCACCTTATGAGGCATCGCCGATGATCCGATCTCCCCTTTTCTTATTTTCTGCCTGAAATAATCGAGGGAGATGTATAACCACATGTCCTTGGCAAAATCAAGGAGGATGACGTTTATCCTTCTCATATTGTCAAAGAGTGCCGCAAGGTTATCATAATGCTCTATCTGGGTTGTAGGATATGATCTTTTGAGCCCCAGGGTCTCATTTATAAACGATTCGGCAAATACATTCCAGTCTATCGACGGGTAGGCTGCCTTATGTGCATTGAAATTTCCGGTGGCCCCTCCAAATTTGGCTGAATACGGAATAAGAGAGAAATATTTGATCTGCTCATCTATTCTTGCCACGAAAACAGCGAGTTCCTTTCCAACCCTTGTTGGTGAGGCAGGCTGACCATGAGTCCTTGCCAGCATCGGGATATCCTTCCATTGCTCCGACATGTTAACAAGTGCTTCCCGAAGCTCATAAAGGGCAGGCATATAGATATCTGCCATTGCATCCTTAACTGACAATGGCGTGGCTGTATTGTTAATGTCCTGGGAGGTAAGCCCGAAATGGATGAATTCTTTCCATTTATCCCAGCCTGCTTCAGTGAATTTCTCTTTAAGGTAATATTCAAGGGCCTTTACATCGTGATTCGTTGTCTTCTCGAATTCTTTCACCTTCAGGGCCTCTTCGATGTCGAAACCGGAATACAATGCCCTTAATTTTTCAAAATTCTCACGCCCGAAATCGCTGAGCTGTGGCAAAGGTATTTCGCACAACGCAATAAAATACTCAACTTCAACCAGCAACCTGTACCTGATAAGGCCATATTCGGAGAAAAAATCTGATAGTTCCCCGGTCTTATGCCTGTACCTTCCGTCGACAGGCGATATTGCCATAAGAGAATTAAAATCGCTCATTGATCAGTTTGGCTGTTTGTTTGTTTATGTATAATGACAAAAGTAGTATATTGCCTGTTAAATTAAGAGGGATGGGCTTAAAAAGTGATGAGATGGAGAAAATACGGATATCAGCTGTGAAATATGCAAACACCTATCCATTCATATGGGGGCTGAGGGAAAGCGGGTTCGATAAAAAAGTGATTGTTGAGACCGATCACCCTTCAGAGTGTGCCGAAAAATTAATTACAGGGAGGGCAGATATCGGCCTGATTCCGGTAGCCGCATTGCCAAAGGTCAAAAACTATAATATAATCGGAAAATACTGCATAGGTGCCGACGGAGACGTCAGAACCGTGATGCTTTTCAGCAACAGCCCGTTTGAAGATGTTGATACAATCTGCCTCGATTACAGGTCGAGGTCGTCGGTGAACCTCACAAAGGTTCTCGCCAGTCATATGTGGAAAAGGAATTTTAAATGGGTTGATACTTCCGACAGCTTTGACTTTATAAATATCGGTAAGAACCAGGCGGTTGTCCTGATAGGCGACCAGTGCTTCGTTTCAGAAAAGAAATTTGTGCATGCTATGGATCTTGCAGCTGAATGGAAGAGGTTCACAGGGCGCCCGTTTGTGTTTGCGGTCTGGGCTGCCAACAGGCCACTGGAAGAGCAGTTTATAAGCGAATTTAACGAAGCACTCGCCCTCGGTGTCAATAACCTGGGGAAAGTAGCTTCCTATTTCTCTGAAGTAAGCGTTATCGGCGATGACGAACTTGAAAAATACCTGAGGTACAACATCGATTTCAATTTTGATTCAAAAAAGAAAGAGGCAATGGAATTGTTCCTTGACCTTCTTGGAAAAATCTGATTTTATGACTGATGGCAAAAAAAGTGAATCAAATGGCTTCCTTGTCAGGGATTACAGGAACGGGGATTACAGCCAGGTTTGCCGCTTATGGGAAATAACCGGCCTGGGCAGGCCTGAAAGAGGTGACGATGAAGCCACAATAAATAAAAGCCTGTCAATCGGCGGACGCCTCCTTGTACTGGAGGATAAGGAAAAGGGAGCTATCGCAGGTACATCATGGATGACATTTGACGGCAGGCGCATACATCTTCACCATTTTGGCATAGATCCTGCATTGCAGGGCAGAAAACTCTCAAAAATCCTCCTTAAAGAATCACTAAAGCATGTAAAAGCAATGGGCTGCCAGGTTAAGCTCGAAGTTCACAGTAAGAACCTTAAAGCGATAAACCTTTACAAAAAATCAGGTTTTGATTACCTTGGCGACTACGATATCTATATAATCAGGGATACAGACAGTATTGATATAGAGAAAATTAATCAATAATGAGTAATTTTTATACTCAAAAATTTTTCTTTCTTTCATTTTAAGTTTTGATAACATTATCTCACTTATTTTTCGTGAATTTTGATTATCTTTGGGATTGTAGTAAATGTTCAAATGAAGGATTTAGACTGAGACTTATGGCAAGGACAATTACATTTAATGAACTGAGGGAGATCAAAGACAAGCTTCCTTCCGGCAGCATGAAGAAGATAGCCGAGAAGCTTGATCTTAATGAAGAGACTGTCAGGAATTATTTCGGTGGATGGAACTTCGACAAGGGTCAGAGTGCCGGGATCCACTTTGAAAAAGGGCCAAATGGAGGTATTGTCACTATTGAAGATACCACCATTCTGGACATGGCCACGAAAATGATTAACTAAGAATTTAGGGTCCTTTTACTTCAGAAAAGCAAAAGAGACCTTACTTTTGCTTTTTTTATTCATTTTCAGATGGACCTTTCTTCAGATATCTCCATTGCGGAAACTTTATACCGCGATAAACTTGAGTTATACCTTGGAGAAATATTCAGGGATGTAAAGATAGACTCACATGGCCCGGAACATCATTCAAGGGTCTGGCGCAATGCTAAAGAGCTCCTGTCCTATCAACAGCTCGCAGCGAGATTTACAGGCAGAACAGATGCCCTGAAAATACTTATCGGAGTCTATCTTCATGATTCCGGTATGGCTATGGATCCGGGACCACGGCATGGCCTGCACAGCAGGAGTTTTTGTGAAAAGTTCCTTGAGCAAAATAAGCTCGAAAGGCAGGAATTCTCTGACCTGCTGGATGCTATCGAAAATCACGATAAGAAGGATTATAAAGCCAGTGCCACAGGCAATGCGCTTCTTGACATAATAAATATTGCCGATGACCTTGATGCCTTCGGTTATATAGGGATCTACAGGTACCTTGAGATCTACCTTATACGAGGAACCGATTACAGGGATGTGGGGAAAATGATAATCACCAACGTGAATTCCCGTTTCAGCAATCTTGTAAGCATAATTGGCGGTATTCCTTCACTTGTGAAACAGATAAGTCCCCGGGTGGACGTAATCATATCATTCTTTGAGAAATACAACATAAGGGCGGCAGGATATCCTTTTAACACAGGAAGGATTGAAGGCTACTGCGGCGTGGCCGAGATCATCGGCGAAATGATTAAAACCGGTGAGTCACTCGATGATGTTACCGAAAAAGCTGTCGAAAGTACCGACAGGGTCATTTCATTGTATTTCGGCGAGCTCAGCAAAGAACTCACTTTATAAGAAAATCCAGGACAGGCTTACCATCAAGAAAAGCAACAAGATGGTCATTGCGTTTAAGTTCCCCTATCCCTGAAGGTGTACCGGTGAATATGAGATCGCCGGTTTTGAGTGTAAAAAACCTCGATGAATATTCAATAAGGTCCGCTATGCTGAAGATCATATCAGATGTATTGCTCTCCTGCACTGTCTTTCCATTTATCTCCAGCCTGAAATCGAGATTGTTAACGTCTTTTATTGCAGCTACAGGAACAAATTTGCCCAGTGGCGCTGATCCGTCAAAACCCTTTGATATTTCCCATGGAAGGCCGGCTTTCCTGAACCTGCTCTGAAGATCGCGTGCAGTAATGTCTATCCCGAGTGTCACTTCATCGAAATACCTGTGGGCGTACTTTGCAGCGATGCCTTTACCGAGTTTGCTGATCTTTACTACAACCTCAACCTCGTAATGAATTTCAGAAGAAAAATCAGGGAGAAAAAAAGGCTTGTTATTCTTTACAATTGCAGAATCGGGCTTCATGAAGATAACAGGTTCTTCCGGGAGCGGCCAGTTCATCTCTGCTGCATGCTTCCTGTAATTCCAGCCTGCGCAAATGATCTTCATAGCTTTACTTTTTTCCGAAATCCCTTAGTTTGATCTCAGTCAGGACCTTCTTTGTATAAAGTGAAAAATCACCATTCATCATCCAGGAATAATAAGACGGGTCGTCCCTGAAGACCTCTTCAACAAGTTTCCCTTTGTATTTTCCGAAGTTGAAGACTTCCTTCCCGGCATCATCAAAAACTATCCTGCCTACAAAATCAGCATTGTTGTTGTAAGAACTGTAATCTGACAGTTTTTCTATATCATTTTCAAGATCTGTATAGCGATCGAGCTGGGCCTTAAGTATCTCGTAAGTTGCCTGTGTATCGGCTTTTGCTCCATGAGCACCTTTGAGTTCCTTTTTACAGTAGAACTGGTATGCAGCGCTCAGGGTTCTCTGTTCTTTTTTATGGAAGATCACCTGCACATCTACATACCTCCTCCTGCGGAAATCAAAATCGATGTTAACCCTGATGAACTCTTCGGCAAGGACGGGAATATCGAATTTATTTGCATTATATCCTGCCAGGTCGCATCCTTCGAGAAATGCCACAAGTTTCTTCGCAATATCCCTGAACGGCGGAGCCGTGGCTACATCGCTATCGGTGATCCCGTGAATTGCAGTTGCCTTCGGAGGTATTGGCATTTCAGGATTAAGCCTGGTTGTAAACCATTCCTCTACCCCGTTTGGAGAAATCTTAAGCACAGAAATCTCTACGATCCTGTCTGAAACAATGTTTATACCGGTTGTTTCAAGGTCAAGAAAAGCGATTGACCGCCTGAGCCTGAGGTCCATTCTATGCGTTTATCATCATTGGCATAAGAAGCATGAGAAGGTCTTCCGACTCATTTTCTGCCTCAGCAGGAAGGAACAAACCGGCTCTTGTCGGATCGGCGAGTTCTATAACAACATCCTGGGAAGACAGGTTTGCAAGTATCTCGAGAAGGAATACTGATTTAAAACCAATCTCCATTTCCTCTCCTTCGTACTGGCATTTTATCCTCTCATAAGCTGAAATAGAGAAATCGATATCCTGGGCAGATACCATCACCTGGTTACCTGTAAGCTGAAGCTTAACAAGGTTACTGGCCTGGTTCGAGAACACTGATACTCTCTTCAACGTATTATAAAACTCAACCCTGTCGATAGTGACTTTGCGCGGGTTGTTCTTTGGAATCACTGAATTATAGTTGGGGTAATTACCTTCAACAAGCCTGCAAACGATTTTATAGTCAGCAAGTGTGAAGAACGCATTCTTGTCGTCAAACTCAACCTTTACCGGTCCCTCTTCCCTGGGGAGGATATTCTTAAGGAGTGATGCAGGTTTCTTTGGCAGTATGAATGATGCGCTGTCGTCGGCCTGTGCGTCGGTGCGCTGGTACCTTACTAGTTTATGAGCATCTGATGCGACGAAGGTAAGCTTGTCGGGGGAAGCTTCAACAAAGATCCCTCCCATAACGGGCCTGAGTTCATCATCGGCAGTTGCAAAAACCGTCCTGTTGATACCTGAAAGGAGAACGTCGGCGTTTATTGTAAATGTTGATTTCTTATCTTTTTTTATTGATGGAAGAACAGGGAAGTCGATCCCGTTCTGACCCATAACACTAAACTTACCATTCTCAGAACTGATTACTATTGCAAGTGTTTCGTTGTTTATATCGAATGTAAGCGGCTGTACAGAAAATTCCTTCAGAGTATCGAGAAGTATCCTTGCAGGTATCGCAATAAGCCCGTCACCTTCAGCATTTTCTATCTTCATCCTTGTAATAAGTGTTGACTCAAGGTCAGAAGCTGTTATTTCCAGTTCCTTCTTTGAAAGGTTGAAAAGGAAATTATCAAGAATCGGAAGTGTGTTTTTTGAACTTATAACCCTGCTGATCGCCTGCAGATGGCTCAGAAGTTCAGTACTTGATACTACAAATTTCATATTATTGTCATTTTAAATTTATTTCCGGTTCCAGCCGTCCGGTTTTCGAGTCATAACAATCTGAAAAGCAGGACTATTTATAGCTGGTCACGAATTATCAATATTACAAAAAAAACTCTTATCCGCAAACAAAAATTTAGTGCGCGAGGAAATAAGATCGCTTTCTCAGCACGGGGTCAAGATCGAAGTATCTCATCACAAATACTCCCCTCCCGTCATTAAGCTGCCCCCATACCCTGTCGGTGTCTTTAGCGCCATCGTCACTTTTTCGTTCCCATACTGACAGGATAATGCTTTTACCGTCACTTTTACTGACTTCTATCCTGCACATTGGCTGACTGGCTGATATCTCCTTTTCCTTATCAGCAGGCAGCATCGGCCACGCCTCGAAAGAAACCGATGTGAAGTAAGTAATATAGCGCCTGACCTTTATAGAATCGGGCTTTTCACCAGGTCCGTTGCTGTCGAGTGTAAACTCCTGTCCATGCCTTGTAATTCTGAAGCCGGAAGACGGATCCGACAGAAAAACAGTACTTACAGCTGCAATACCGGAAGGAAGAACTGAAAAAACAGTGAAAGGCCTCCAGAAGTTCTCATCTGTCACGTAATGCGACCCTATATTTTCCTCATAGCCAGGTATAGAAACAATATACGGTTTGGAAGATATCCTCATTTTCATCACATTACCGTAATTGTTGGAGCCGGTTTTATAGACATAATAGCTCTTTACAGGCCTGCTCCTGCTGTAAACGGTTACCCTTACCGGTTCTGATTTCTTATCGCTTATCTCACTCCTGAATGCTTCTGATGATACGGGTGATTTGATTTTTATCTCCCTGAGCGTCCTTAAAAGGAAGATCACCGCAGTTTTCCTCGCCTGTATACCATCATTTACTGTCCAGTCCTCACCTGATTTCCTGAGCACGATCTTCTTATCTCCCTGCAGCAATTCAATCCTGGTAATATTTACTTTTTCACCTACTGCAAAATTTGTATTATCCCTTCCGAAAGGAACATGATCCCTGAACAGTATCCAGAGTATTGCAAGTCCGAGTACAACAAGCAGGATATATTTCAGGATGGAATTCTTCATCTTGCCGTGGAAATATATCTCTTCCTCCTGAGTATGTTGAAAAGAATGCCTGAGGCAATAACAAGCAAAAGTGGAAGAAGTACATTCAGTGCCTGCAGGATCATTCTTTTATCCTTTATAAACTGCCTGTCGAGCAGTCGCATTTTCATCTCCCTCGACCTGAGCTGAAGCAGACCGTCGTCATCGGCAAGCCAGTTCACGCAATTCACAATGAAATCCTTATTGCCATAAACCTGCCCGGTATACCTGTCCATTCCAAGTGTTACCGGCTCAAGCTGTCCGCGGTTTGTCCTGACATCATTCCTGATTATGCTCCCATCGGAAACAACTATCATTCGTGTATTAACGCTGGTTTCGGTTATCCTGTAATTCCTGTCATTTACCAGTGATTCCACAAGCCTGTTCCTGAAAACCGATTCAAACTTTCCGCTGAGCCCGACTGCTACAGGAAGGAATGAATGATTGAACTGGCTTTCAACAGGCTTTATATCAGCATCTTTCAAAGAAATTATTGCCGGCGGTGTCAGCAGGTTTACATATTTTGATGAAGACAGCAGTACAGATTTGGAAATACCCGGATCGCGCCCGACAGTGTCGATATAGTTAGGATATTTTGAAACAACCCTGTTAATATTTCTGGTTACCGGGTTTTGCTGTGATCCGGTCAGGAGCGGGTAATAGATCCATGGAACGGGTACAAGCTGCCCCGAGCCTCCTGAAACTACTTTCATAGGAATGGGAACACAATCTAAATCCCTGAGCACAACAGGGTTAATTCTGACACCATACCTGAAGAGCTGATCCTCAATATTAAGAGGCCTGTACATTGCAACAGTTTCTCCGAACCGCAGGCTGTCTTCGTTTACCGCAACTTCATTAAGAAGCCACAGTACTTTTCCGCCTCCCATAATATACTGGTCGATTGCAAGCTTGTCTTTTTCATTGAAAGGAAGTGAAGGTGCAGCAATTATAACGGCGCTATACCTCGACAATACACCTAACCTTCCGTCAATTTTACCCCTGTCAACAGAATAGTAGTTTGCGAGTGCCATTGTAGCGTCAGCAACTTCCAGATCATTCAGTTCGTTCTGTCCTTCAATGAAAACAATCTTCCTTATGCTGTCAGATGTAATTGTCGAAACAGTTTTTATGATTTCATATTCAATTCCTTCAAGAGAATGAAGAAAATTAGCGTCTGAAGAACTGGTCTGGTCATTCTTCAGGAAGTTGACTGGTATCTCCGATTTATTGCAGTTAATAGTCATTCCGGGGAAAATGATCTTCCTGACTGTTCCTCCCTCCTGGTCCTTTGACTGGATATTCACAGGGTTAAGCCCTTTCGCTATAAGCGATTCATACTTCCTGTTTCTTTCTTCCTGGGTTTTGCCATCAGAAGGATTGATGAATTCATAATCAATTTTCCGTCCTGATGCAATCCTGAACTCATCGAGTGTTTCGCGAACAGATCTCCGGAGTTTCTTGAACTGGACAGGCATCTCACCATCGAGCCATACCTGTATATAGATATCTTTTTCCAGGTTTGAGAGTATCTTTCTTGTTGGTTTTGATAGCGTATATCGATGATCTTCCGTAAGATCGAGCCTGATATGGAGGAATGATGAAATAATTGCTACCGCAACAGCAATAAAGGAAACTGAAAGGAAATTCGTGAGGCTTTCCTTTCTTACATCAGCCGATGTCTTTGCTGTTTTTATCTCTTTCTCCATTTCCTCGACAGCAATGAGATACGTGTGGCTTCACAAAAAATCACTGCGACAGCCAGGAAGTAAGTAACATCCCTTATATCAATAACTCCCCTGCTCAACGACCTGTAATGTTCGTTTATACCAAGAGAAATTACATACTCGTCAATTTTTTTCATACCAGGCAGGTAGGCAAATGAGTCAAAACCTGCAAAGAGGACCAGGGAGAGAAGGGCGGCAACAATAAATGCCACTACCTGGTTATCGGTGAGTGATGATGCAAACAGCCCGGCTGATGCATAAACGGAAGCAAGGAAGAAAAGCCCTATGAATGCCCCGACTGTCCCACCCCTGTCAAGATTACCTGCACTGTCTCCGATAAACCATACTGTTATGAACCAGACAATTCCCGGGAGAAGCGCAATGAAAACCAGTGCAATCGCGGCCAGGAATTTTCCATATACAATAGAGCGTTCACTTACGGGTTTGGAAAATATAAGTTCTATGGTTCCCAGTCTCTTTTCTTCGGCAATCATTTTCATGGTTATTGCCGGTACAAGGAAAAGGAAGATCCAAGGCGAAAGGAAGAATACCGAATCCATCCCCGCGTAACCTGTATCGAGGATGTTCCATTCTCCCGGAAGCACCCACATGAAAAGACTGTTTATTACAAGAAAGACTATAATCACAAGGTAACCTGTGATTGAGCTGAAGAAGCCATTTATTTCCTTTTTGAATATCGCAAACATAGTTTACAGCGGATAGGCAAAAATAGTCAAATAGGAATTAGTTTTTTATTGTGAGAGGATCAGCAATAACTTTTTTTGCATCTCCTATTCTCAGTATCGTCACTCCCGGGTAATAGAACCTGATTATTTCCTTATAGCCAATGCCTTTCGATGCCATTGCAATTGCCCCTTCCTGGCAAAGGCCTATGCCATGGCCATAGCCCCTGCCTGACAATATTAATGTATCACCCGAAGCTTTGATTCCGAACCATGCTGACCGGAGGTTGAGTTCGCTCCGTATCCTGCTGAAAGGAACACTGAAATCGCCCACCCTGTAGTCGCGGACACGTCCAGTATCCGGCCAGTTGAAAATTGCGGCACTATCCGTAATGCCCTTATAACCGAAACCTTTAAGCATAGAGGCCCAGCTATTGAGATCCACCTCTTTTTTCCATGTCGCATTTTTTGTGGATGTGCAATATGGATCAATTACTTTCGCCAGGTATGGCTGTGAAGAGGGCCATGCATATTCTGAAGGCGAGGTCTCACCTCCGCAGTTTGAATGGAAAGCAGAAATAATAAGGTTGCTGTCGGGAGTAACAATGACCTCATCCCTGGTATCGGCAACAGCTCCCCTGATAAGCGTATCGGTTGCAAGACCCGAAAAAACCTGGCAATGAACATCATCGCACAGGTTGTACCCGTCTGAAAGATGCCTTCCCAGATGCCTGTATGTGTAAGTACGGGTTATAGTTGCCTGCACCCTGAAATAGTCGCGTGTTTTTCCATTTCCACCTTCAGCCTTCACAACCCCGGCAATATAAGATTCTATGTCGCAAATATTAATTAAGAATACCCCGCCATTTTCAGCAATACATTGAAGATCACCCGAAAATATCCTGTTTATGTTGTTTTTGCCTGTTTCATAAATATTAAAACGGCAATCAGAACCGGCAGCCCGTAAAATGACAGAATCGCATGAAAATGCTTCAAGGTTTTCGACCTTGACTGCCAGCTTATTATCCTTTTTCGCCACAAGTATCATCCTGCCTTCAGGAAGGACAATCGGTTTCCTTGCATAATCATCAAGCTCATAGCTTCCCGAAACAACCCTGAAAATTGTGTACTGCGGATAGCTGCCCGTAAGCAGCCGTACCCTTACCTGGGCTGGCAGTACAAGGCTCATTGAGAAAATTATAAGTGTGGCAAAGATTCTCCCTGTCATCTGAATCAATTTGTTTTCAGGGTTCTGACCATTTCCAGTGCAATTCTGTCTGAAGCCCCTGCCGGTCCAAGTATTTCATTAAGCTTACTGTAGTCATTCAGCATCTTTTCTCTCCCGGCTCCCCCTTTAAGGATAAGTGAAAGCTCCTGAGCAATTCTTTCGGGGTTATTCTCGTCCTGGATAAGTTCCCTTACAACCTCCCGGTCCATTATCAGGTTTACAAGTGAAATAAACTTCACATTCACAAGTCGTTTTACTATTGCAAAGGATACAGGATCCCCGCTGTAGCATACAACTTCCGGAGTACCGATTATTGCTGCTTCAAGGGTTGATGTTCCTGACTTTACGAGTGCTGCCTCAGAGACAGCAAGAAGCTCGTATGTTTTTCCTGTTATAATCTTAATATCGAAACCAGCCGTAATTGTAGAATAAAGGTCCTTTGGTATGTTTGAAACTGCCGCAAGTACAAACTGGTAATTTTTAAACCCTTTTGCAGCCTGGAGCATCGGGGGCAGGATATGCCTTACTTCATCACGCCTGCTCCCGGCAAGCAAAGTGATAACAGGTCTTTCATCAAGTCCTAACGAGGCCCTTATTTCGTCATTACCAGGTGATGATTTTCTCCATTTATCTATCTCATCTACAAGGGGATTTCCATAATATTCAACCTCCATCCCGTGCTTTTTGAAGAATTCAGTTTCAAAAGGAAATATAATGAACATCCTGTTTACATATTTCCTGATCTTCTTCACCCTGTATTCCTTCCATGCCCAAATCTTAGGCGATATGTAGTAGAATACTTTAATACCAAGTGAGCTGGCGTATTCTGCTATCCTGAAGTTGAAGCCGGGGAAGTCTATAAGTATAACCACATCGGGGGAGAAAGCGGCTATCTGCTTCCTGCAAAGGGCCATGTTCCTGAATATTGAGCCAAGGTTACGGATCACAGCCATATAGCCCATGAAAGCCATGCCGCTGTAATGTTTCAGGAGCTTTCCACCGGCCTGCTCCATCAGTTCTCCTCCCCAGCATTCAATTACAGCATCGCTATCAGCTGCAATTAAACCTTTAATGAGGTTTGATCCATGAAGATCACCGGATTTTTCACCAGCAATAATGAAATATTTCATCCTAGAGAACCTTGACGATGAATACTGCTATTGCCCAGACTATTGTTGATGCAAGCACTCCCCTGAGTGCCTTGAGCATATCAAACCTGTTGAACAGGAGGAAAATTATGATATTCGGGAAAACGCACAAAGTGATTGCATGTGTAATAATATTGGCATCAATTATCCGCTGGATATAGGAATGCATACTTCTGCCATGGGCAGTAAGGGCGAAAATTATCAGCCCGATAAGCAATGGCAGTATAAAACCTGAAACGAGGCCAAAGGCCAGCCTGTCGTATTTTTCGCGGAATTTCATTTTCCGAACCAGTCTTTAAGGTCATTAATAAAACCATGTGCTGTCATATCAACACTTACAGGTACAACCGACACCCATTTATTTGCAATCGCCCATTCATCGGTATCGGTGGCTTCAGGCTCGTGATTATGGAACAAACCTGTTAGCCAGTAATATGTCTTGCCTGCCGGGTCCTTTCTTTTCTCAAACTCCTCTTTCCAGTTACCTCTTGCCTGGCGGCAAACCATTATCCCTTTGATATCTTCTGCAGGGACAGAAGGGATATTCACATTCAGACAAATACCTGTCGGAAGTGAATGTTCCTTTACGTTATTCATTATTGTGCGGATATACTCACGGCACACTGAAAAATCAGCTGTTGATGAAAAGTTATTAAGCGAGAATCCTACTGACGGGATACCATACAGGCAACCTTCGAGGGCAGCCGCCATTGTTCCTGAGTACAAAACACTTACAGAAGCATTTGCGCCATGATTAATCCCTGAAACCACATAGTCAGGCATCCTTTCCAGAAGCTGGTTTATTGCAAGTTTCACACTATCTGTGGGCGTGCCGTTACAGGCATAGATCCTGTGTGTATCGGTCTCTTCAAGAAGCTTAACCCTGAGTGGAGTTTTGACTGTAAGTGCCTGTGACATCCCCGACATGCTTTCAACGGTGGAAATCAGTACAACCTTACCAAATTCCTCAATAACTTCAAGAAGGGTCCTCAAACCCGCTGCATAAAGCCCATCATCATTTGTTACAAGAATAAGCTTATCCTCTTTCCCTACTACCATTTCATTTACTTTTGACTCACAAATATAGAGAAAGTTTCTCCATGGGTATTTTTTTAAAATGCTTACTTTTGCACTTTTAATAACATATTTCATCAACGTTAAATGAAGATTTCCTACAACTGGGTAAAAGATTACCTGAAGACTGACCTTGAACCCGAGAAGGTGGCCTCTATACTAACAGCTATTGGGCTTGAAATTGAAGGGAGCAGCGAATGGTGTTCTGTTGAAGGCGGACTTGAGGGCATTGTGATAGGTGAAGTTCTGTCATCTGCAAAGCATCCCGATGCCGACAAGCTAACAGTGAACAAAGTAAATGTTGGTAAGGGTGAACCACTCGACATAGTCTGCGGTGCACCTAATGTTGCAGCCGGTCAGAAAGTTCCTGTTGCACTTGTCGGAGCTATAGTAGGAAAAGGTGGTGAAAAATTTGAAATCAAAAAATCAAAAATACGAGGGGCTGTTTCGGAGGGTATGATATGTGCTGAGGACGAGATCGGACTGGGCAGCTCACACGAAGGAATAATGGTCCTGGATCCGAAAGCTGTACCAGGAAGTCCCGCAAGTGAATATTTCAGGATAGAAAAGGATTTCATATTTGAAATCGGACTGACCCCAAACAGGATTGACAGCGGCTCCCACTTCGGCGTTGCTCGTGACCTGGCTGCTTACCTTGCAATAAACCACTCTTCAACAGAAAGAGCTGTGCTCCCATCTGTTGATAGTTTCAAACCAACAGGAAAAAGGAAAACATTTGAAATTATTGTTGAAAATGCAGAAGCCTGTCCAAGGTATACGGGGGTCAATATTTTTGATGTTACAGTTGGCGAGTCACCCGACTGGCTTAAGAACAGGCTTAAAGCAATCGGACTGAACCCGATAAATAATATAGTTGATATAACAAACTATGTCCAGTTTGAATCCGGTCAGCCCCTTCATGCTTTTGACGCCGACAAAGTCAGCGGCAATAAAGTGATAATCAAAAATCTTCCGGATAAGACAAAGTTTAAAACCCTTGATAATGTTGAAAGGGAACTCTCGCACAAGGACCTCATGATCTGCAACACGGTTGAAGGAATGTGTATAGCCGGGGTATTCGGAGGTATTGAGTCGGGTGTGACTTCCGGCACAAAAAACATTTTTCTTGAAAGCGCCTGTTTTAATGCCGTATCTATAAGGAAGACGGCTAAAAGGCATGGACTCCATACCGATGCTTCATTCAGGTTTGAAAGGGGTGCGGATCCGGGTATATCAGCATGGGCACTTAAAAGGGCTGCCCTCCTGATTCATGAGCTTGCAGGTGGCAAACTGGATGCCGACCTTATTGACATCTACAAGGGCGAGACCCAGGGAAGAAAAGTAGAAATTTCCTATTCAAACATAGAAAGACTTTCAGGCAAGTTTATCCCGCCACTTACAATAAAGAAAATTGTTGAACTGCTTGGATTCGTTGTTGTTTCAGAGAATGAAAAAGGGATGACCCTGGAGGTGCCTGGTTACAAGGTAGATGTTCAGTATGAAGCTGATGTAACTGAAGAAATATTGAGGATTTACGGTTACAATAATATTGAGACAGGACTGCATGTAAACTCCACACTAAGCTATATCTCGAAACCCGACAGGGAGAGTGTAACAAATCTTGTTGCCGATACTCTTTCTGCAAATGGATTTGCTGAGATAATGTGCAACTCACTGACACCAGCGGCATGGTTCCAGGACAATGAGGACTTTGACAGCAGCAGGCTTGTGATGCTTGCAAACCCGTTGAGTTCGGACCTTAATGCAATGAGGCAGTCATTATTGTTCGGAGGTCTCAGTTCGATAGCATGGAACCTAAACAGGCAGAACAGTGACCTGAAACTCTACGAGTTCGGCCACTGCTATTTCCTTAATAATAAAGGGGCAGGTCTGAAAGGTGTTGAAGGGTTCAGTGAAAAAACTGATCTTGATCTTTTCATTTCAGGGAACAGGTTAAAGCACAGCTGGAACAGCCAGCCTGTCCAGACCGATTTCTTCCTTATGAAATCATATGTTGAGATGATAATGGCCCGTCTTGGTATTGTTATCGAAACTTTGAAGGTTGAGGAGAGCAGTAAAGGCTATTTCACTGAATCAATATCATACAGGTATAACGACAACCAGGTAGCTGAAACAGGCAAACTTAAAAAATCGCTTTTAAATAAATTTGGTATCGACCAGGATGTGTACTATGGTCATATTGAATGGGATGCCATTCTGAGCATAATTAAGAAGAATTCTATCAAATTCCGTGAGCTTCCTAAATACCCTGCAGTTAAGAGGGACCTTGCACTGCTTGTTGACTCCGGTGTCAGGTTCAGGCAGATTAGCGATCTTGCTTTCCGTTCAGAAAGGAATCTACTTAAGTCTGTTAACCTTTTCGATGTTTACGAGAGCGAGAGCCTTGGTAAGAATAAGAAATCCTATGCTGTCAGTTTCGTCATACAGGACGAGTTGAAAACACTTACAGATAAAAACATCGACAAAGTGATTGACAACTTTATAAGGGTATTTGAGAAAGAGCTGGGTGCACAGGTAAGAAGATGAAAGACAGGATTGAGATAATAGAAGGAGATATCACAGCGCTCGAGGTAGATGCAATTGTAAATGCAGCCAACTCCTCGCTTATGGGCGGGGGTGGCGTTGACGGGGCAATTCACAGGGCTGCTGGTCCGGGTCTGCTTGATGAATGCACAAGACTTAACGGCTGCCCGACAGGTGAAGCCAGGCTAACCGGAGCGTATAACCTTAAGGCAAATTTTATAATACATACAGTTGGACCAGTCTGGCAGGGAGGAGCCAGCGATGAACATGAGCTGCTTGCATCATGTTACCAGAAATCACTGGCGATAGCAAAGGATAAAAAGATGAAATCCGTAGCCTTCCCAGGAATATCAACAGGGGTTTACGGATTTCCAAAGGAACAGGCTGCACTTATTGCAGTTTCTGAAACCAAAAGATTCCTGAAAAAGTCATCATGGCCGCAGAAGGTCATTTTTGTTGCCTTCGACAAGGAAAACTTCAGGATATATAAACAACTCCTGGAGCAGTTATGAATGCAACTATAAAGAAGATAAGAGATTACTTTTCTCTTGTCAAGTTCAGCCATACAGTCTTTGCACTTCCTTTTGCACTGATCGGTTTCACACTTGCCTCCACATCCGGAAGTTACCCGTTCAGTATCCGGCTTCTTGTACTGATACTCCTGTGCATGGTATTCGCACGCAATGCTGCAATGGGATTCAACAGGTATGCCGACTGGCGCTTTGATGCCCTTAATCCAAGGACTGCAGGCAGGGAAATCCCGGCAGGCAGGATCAATAAAAATGCAGCGGCAGTTTTTGTTATAGTTAATGCAATACTGTTTATTGTTGCAGCAGGCTTTATCAATAAGCTTACACTAATCCTCTCTCCTGTTGCACTTATTATTATACTCGGGTACAGTCTCACAAAGAGGATAACAGCACTTTGCCATTTTATTCTTGGACTTGGTCTGAGCCTTGCACCAATAGGAGCGTATATCTCAGTTACAGGGAAATTTGAAGTGCTTCCGCTTATATATTCTTTCATTGTACTGACCTGGGTAAGCGGATTTGACATAATCTATGCACTGCAGGATGATGAATTTGACAGGACTAACATGCTCCATTCAATTCCATCGCTTGCAGGAAGAAAAGGAGCAATTATAATATCTCTTGCTGTACATATTCTAACAGCAGCACTTGTAATAAGCGCCGGCCTTGCAGGTAATGGCGGCTGGCTGTTCTGGACCGGAGCAGCCCTGTTTATTCTATTGCTGACATACCAGCACCTTATAGTTAAACCAGGTGATATTTCCCGTGTCAACCTGGCATTTGCCACAACTAACGGAATAGCAAGTATTGTATTCGCAAGTTTTGTGATCCTTGATAAGCTTGTCTGATACAACTTTGTAACATTCTTCCCGTTTGTTTTGGCCGTTTCGCCGATTTTTTACTAATTTGAATAAAATAAACCTGCCTGGCTATGGGAGAAATTATACTCAAAGAGGTCGTTACAAAGAAAGATCTGCGCGAATTCATTTACCTGCCTGAAAAGGTGCACAAGGACCATAAGGGCTGGCTGCCCCCTATCTATATGGATGAGTGGGAACTGTACGACAAGAAAAGGAATAAATCATTCCAGTACACCGATGCTGTTCTTTACCTGGCTTACAAGGATGGCAAATTATCGGGCAGGATAATGGGCCTCATAAATAAAAGATATAATGAGATTCATAAAGAAAACCATGGCCGTTTCTGTTTCATGGAATGTTATGATGACAAGGAAGTGTTCCATGCACTTATAAAAAAGGTTGAGGACTGGGCACGTGAAAAAGGAATGGTCAAGCTTGTCGGGCCACTTGGATTCTCAGATAAAGATCCCCAGGGATTCCAGATTGAAGGATTTGATCTTCCATATTTCATAACTGCACCTACAAACCTTCCATATCTTCCAAAACTGATGGACGAGGAAGGCTACACAAAGCATGTAGACCTTGTGAACCTTCTTGCAGATGTACCAAAAACTATCCCTCCTGTTTATGGAAGGGCACTTGCAATAATGGGCAAGGATACAAACTTCAGGATCGTGGAGTTTAACTCAAAGAAAGAACTTAAGCCATATATCGTCCCGGTACTGGAGCTTATGAACCAGACCTTTGCAGAAATTTATGGCTTTGTCCCTCTTACAGACAAGGAAAAAACTGATTTTGCAAAGAGGTACCTCTTCCTTCTCGATCCAAGGTTCATAAAGGCAGTTGAAAATGAAGAAGGACTTATTGGTTTTGCAATAGGCATGCCGGATGTAAGTACTGGTGTGCTAAAAGCCAGGGGCAGAATTCTTCCTTTCGGAATCTTCCATATAATCCGCGAATCGAGACGTTCAAAGAAACTCCTTATGATGCTCGGCGGCGTTAAGAAGGAATTCAGGGGAAAAGGTGTCGATGCAATGATGGCAATTAAAATCCTTGAGAGTGCAATCAAATGCAAAATGGAACTCACCGACAGCCACCTGGTCCTTGAGAATAACCACAGGATGAGAGCCGAGTATGAGAGGATAGGCGGAAAAGTTGTAAAACAGTTCCGTATCTACCAGAAGGATCTCTAGAACCTGAAGACAAACGAAAGCCCTACCAGTTCCTTGAACTGGAGACGCTTACCTTTCCTCTGAACCCCGCCATCAAGTATTGGCTTACCATGGCTGTCAACCAGCGGTATCAGGATATTATCATTATAGATCATGTGAGTGTTAACCCTCATATCGGTGAACCAGTTCAGCTTCGCAGTGGCAATCAGCTCCCAGTCAATATCTATATTCTGAGGCTTGTCGATATAGTTTGTGAAGAGCTGTAGCCTGTTTGTCAGGGTAAGCATCTTGAATGGGCTGTACTCATTCGTTATCATAACACTTGCCCCCGGCTCATTCAATACTCTCCTGCCCTTTGGAATGCCATATTTTGTTTCGTCATAACTTGCTGTATCAAGTATCATTGTCGCTTTATAGGAGAGCGGGGAAACGTTTATAGATGTCTTTTTATCCGGTTTATAATCGAGACCAAAACCGACTGTCAGTGTGGCCGGGTTCATGAAGTTAGAAATGCGTGGCGGGTTTGTGACAACAGTATAATCTTTTGTTACAGTAAGCTGGGTTTTGAAGAGCAGAACAGCACTGAAGTCAAACTTACCGAAGGCTTTGTGATTGACCTTTGAGTTTATCTCAAAGTTATCAAGAGACTTTCGAATTTCCTCCCTCCCGGGTTTTATAAGCCCATACTTTATCCTGATGAAGTTCGATGATGTCATTTTAATAGCATCATTCTTATAATCTGCAAAACCTGTTATGTCAAGTGCCGCGGAGACACTGCTCTGTCCACCGGCTACCCAGCTTGAAATATAGGTCTGGTTCATTATGAAGTTGGCCTCGCTCTTGATCCTCCATAACCTTGGCTTAATATAAACTTTCTTTACATTCTGCAGGGCTCCGCTGTTTACTGACTTAAGTCCGAATTCCGTATTTGAGATATTTGTCTGTTTAACCGGCCTCCTGAACATGATTCCATCCTCAAGGAACACACCCAGCGTATCTCTACCAATTGTTCCAACCCATACAGTCACCGAATCGGCGAAATCATTCTTCAGCCAGTATCTTTCCATTATTCCACTTCTCGAATTTAGCATGACCGGCACTGCAGGACCTGTTATCCCTCTTATTTTCAGGATAGAAGAATCTCTCAGGATAAGACTGTTTGCAAGTGTTTTAAGGGCAGATGATATTGAATCAGACTGGAAAGGATTACGGTATAACCTGAATGGCTGACGATTACTGTACCTTGGCACTTCAGGAAAGACCTGCGAAGCTACCATCAGCACAGTATCCTTCATTACAACTGTAGGAGTTGGTTTTGTATTCCTGTAAGCGGCAAGACTGTCAGCTTTCTGATTCCTTATCCTGATAATTGAGCTGTCTTTCTGCTGACCGGCGAGAGTATCCCATCGTGGCAATGAATCGGCAGGCTGACTGAAAGGGGCAGGAAGAACTACGGGAATTTTAATTTTAAGTGAATCCCACTTATAGAACTGCACCCAGGGCATATCAATTGAATCGTAAGGATATTTATTGATGTATGCTGTGAGTGAGTCGAGGTTTCGATGTGAAGCAATGAAAAGCAGCTCACCAATAGCTCCCCTTAGCGGATCATCTGCCTTAACCCAGTCAGCAGAACCATATTTGCTTTTCAGATAATTTATTGCCTCATTTTCAGTAAATAAAACCTTTGGTGGAGCAGGACTTACATTAAGTATTATTCCTTTCTTGCCAAGAGAATCAATAATTGAATATACATATCCCTTATCAGATCCTGCCTGTTGTGCAAAAAGCTGTTTTCCGGGCACCAGCAAGACTAGCACAACTGCCGTTAATAATAATCCCAACCTCTTCATCTTTTCAGATTGTCAGAACAACATGCTATTGAATTATTCACAAATTAGCCCTAATTTTACGAAATAAACAACAAAAAAATGTCCCTTTACATCATAACGGTTCAACCTGTTGATGATATATACAGAAACATCAAGAACAGGGACTTTTTCTTCGCTACTGAATAACGTACAGTTATTGTTTTTCTTTTTTTTCTCCAGTCATTTTAATCTTAAAAAAGTATAAAAATGGAATTACCATATTCTGAACCCTATAAAATAAAAATGGTTGAACCCCTCTATAAAAGCACCAGAACGCAGAGGGAAAAATGGATAGAAGAGGCTGCATTTAATCTTTTCAACCTAAGGTCTGAAATGGTCTATATAGACCTTCTCACTGATTCAGGTACCGGTGCGATGAGCGATCGCCAGTGGTCGGAGCTTATGCTGGGTGACGAGAGCTACGCTGGTGCATCATCGTATTACAAGCTAAAGGATGCAATTAAGGATATTACGGGCTTCAGTCATTTCCTTCCCACCCACCAGGGAAGAGCCGCTGAAAATGTGCTGTTTTCAGTGCTTGTAAAGGAAGGTGACCTCGTTCCCGGGAATGCTCATTTTGATACTACAAAAGGACATATCGAATTCAGAAAGGCCACGGCAGTCGACTGTACAATAGATGTTGCGTCAAGCCCTGAGACCATCCATCCTTTTAAAGGAAATGTTGATCTCGATAAACTTGAAACCGTTCTTAAGAACAACCCAAAGGAAAAGATTTCCTGCATTGTAATCACTGTTACCAACAATACCTCAGGCGGTCAGCCGGTAAGCATGGAGAACCTGAAGGGAGTCAGGAAACTTGCAGACAAATACGGTGCAAAGGTAGTAATAGACTCAGCAAGGTTCGCCGAGAATGCAATGTTCATAAGAATGAGAGAAGAGGGGTATTCTGAAAAGAGTGTCAGGGAGATAGCACTTGAGATGTTCTCATATGCCGACGCAATGACAATGAGTTCAAAAAAGGATGCCATAGTAAATATGGGCGGATTTATCGGTTTCAGGGAAGAGGAACTCTTCAGGCAGGCATCTACATACAACATAGTATATGAAGGTTTCATAACCTATGGCGGAATGTCAGGTCGTGACATGAATGCTCTTGCCAGGGGTTTATATGAAGGCACCGAAGAAAACTACCTCGAGTCGAGACTCAGGCAGGTATCACGGCTGGCAGACAGGCTCAGTTCCTTCGGGATGCCGATAATAAAACCCGCGGGAGGTCATGCAGTGTTTATCGACGCACTGGCTTTCCTTCCCGGTGTACCAAGGGAACAGTTTCCTGCCCAGACTCTTGCCGTGGAAGCTTATATCGAAGCGGGAATAAGGGGCGCTGAAATAGGAACACTTATGGCCGACCGTGACCCGGTAACAAGGGAGAACAGGTTCCCGAAACTTGAACTGCTAAGGCTTGCAATTCCAAGGAGGGTATACACCGACAATCATATGGATGTGGTTGCTACTGCATTCGCTAATATTTACGAACGCAGAGCATCCGTCAGCAAAGGTCTGAAAATTGTGAGGGAAGCTCCCATAATGCGGCATTTCACTGTTGAACTTGCAAGGGTCTGACAAGCCGTTGTTAAATAATCGGGGATTTACTACCTTTCTCCGACTGAAACCACAGGAAGAAAATGATAAAATCGATGACAGGCTACGGCAAAGCCATTGCCGAAACTCCTCAGAAAAAGATCACTATTGAGATCAAGTCGCTCAACTCAAAGCAACTCGACATAAACACCAGGCTGCCATGGCTTTACAAGGAAAAAGAGATTGAAATAAGAAATCTTATAAGCCAGGCCCTCGAGAGAGGTAAGATAGACCTTACAATAACTTTTGATAACCTCGATGAAGAATTCATCCCTGTAATTAATAAAACGACTGTCAAGAGCTATTACCAGCAACTCAAAGATATTGCCAATGAGCTTAAAACGCCCTTTGACGAGAGCGCTCTGGCAACTATTATGAGACTCCCGGAAACAATGAAATCAGAGAAACCTGAACTCACCGGTGAGGAATGGCAGGCTGTAAAAAAGCAGATCGAAGAAGCCATGGTCATGCTAGACCTTTACAGGATGGAAGAAGGCAAAGCCCTGGAAACAGATATGAAAAACAGCCTCAACAGGATACTGTCTTCACTGGAAAGCATAGAACCATTTGAGGAAGATAGAATTGTCAAGGTACGCGAGAAACTTGCTACGCTTATCGAGGAAAACCTGAAGCCGGAAAATGTTGACAGGAACAGGCTTGAGCAGGAACTGATCTTTTACCTGGAGAAATTCGATATCAACGAGGAAAAGGTAAGACTCAGAAAGCACTGCGATTATTTTGTTGAAACAATATCAGGCGCCTCCCCTAATGGTAAAGTTCTTGGCTTCATTGCCCAGGAGATGGGGCGTGAAATAAACACAATAGGCTCTAAAGCAAACGATGCTGCAATCCAGAAACTTGTAGTAATGATGAAAGATGACCTTGAAAAGATCAAGGAACAATCTTTAAATGTACTCTGATCATGGATGGGAAAGTCGTCATAATATCGGCCCCTTCCGGTGCCGGTAAGACAACAATAGTAAGGCACCTCCTCGCTTGCGGCCTCGGACTCGAGTTCTCGGTATCAGCTGCCACAAGACAGAAAAGAGAGAATGAAACCGATGGCGTTGACTATTTCTTCATGTCTGCCGATGAATTCAGGAAGATGATAACAAACGGGGAGCTGGCTGAATGGCAGGAGGTTTACAAGGATTCATTCTATGGAACTCCAAAAAAAGAAATAGAACGGATCTGGTCAGCAGGAAAAACCGTGCTCTTCGATGTTGATGTGATGGGCGGTATCAACCTGAAAAAAATGTTTGGAAAAGAAGCTGTTTCAATATTCATAATGCCCCCGTCAGTTGCTGAACTTGAAAAACGGCTGAGGGCGAGAGGCACAGATTCCGAGGAAAAGATCAGAACAAGGATACAGAAGGCTGAACAGGAGATAATGACAGCCGGACAGTTCGATTACACTGTAATAAACGATGACCTGGAAAAAGCCAGGAAAGAAACCGAGAAGCTCGTTAAGAACTTCCTGAATATACAATAATGACGAGGACCGGATTATACTTTGGCTCATTTAACCCGATACATATCGGGCACATAGCCATAGCAGGTTATATGACTGAATATGCAGGCCTTGACCAGCTGTGGTTTGTAGTGAGCCCTCAGAATCCACTCAAGAAAAAGGAGACCCTCCTTGCTGATCACCAGCGTCTTCACATGGTGAACCTTGCTATCGGGGACAATGACAAACTCAAAGCTTCGGACATTGAGTTAAAGATGCCTGTCCCCTCCTATACAGTAAACACTCTCACCTACCTTAAAGAAAAGTTTCCCGGCAATGAGTTTATCCTTGTAATGGGAGAAGATAACCTGTATACACTCCACAAGTGGAAAAACGCCGATGAACTTGTAAGTAATAACAAAATCCTTGTTTACCCGAGGCCGGGAGCACAAAGGCCTCCGCATGTGATGCTCGATCACCTGATCGAAAAAGCAAAAATAAAGTTCGTTGATGCTCCGCTTATGCAGATATCCGGAACCTTTATAAGGAATGGTATTAAGGCCGGCAAAGAAATGTCATACTTCCTCCCTCCTCCTGTCTGGAAATATATCCAGGAGATGCATTTCTATAAAAAGTAGTGCAAGCCTTCAGCCCTCAGCCCTCAGCCCTCAGCCTTCTGCCTTCCGCCTTCTGCCTTAAACCTTATGTATAATCTCCATTCCCCTTTCAAGTGCCTTCTCGTTCATCGGGATAAGGCTGTGATACCTTTCAGGGAGAGATTTTTTCAACCCTTTAACAACATTCTCATGCCTTATAATGGGTTTGATCTTCAGGTAACCTCCGAGGACAATCATATTGAAGGTCTTCGGGCTTTTCATTGCTGAAGCTTCAGCTGCTGCATCCACCCTGTAGATTGTAATATCTTTCCTTTCTGGATGCCGTGTGATACCGTTGCTGTCGTATATAAGCACACCACCGGGTTTTACGGCATTTTCGAATTTGTCAAGTGATTGCTGGTTAAGGATAACCGCTGTATCAAACTTCTTTATTATGGGAGAACTGATCCTTTCATCGCTGAGAATGACAATAACGTTAGCTGTACCTCCGCGCATTTCCGGACCATAAGATGGCATCCAGCTTACCTCCATGTCCTGCATAAGACCGGAATAAGCCATTATCTTTCCCATTGAAAGCACACCCTGTCCTCCAAAACCTGCTATAAGAATCTCTTCTGTCATTGTCTTATTCATTTGATTTTTCTGGTTTTGCCTTATCTTCTGCCGGAGTTTTGATATCTCCGAGCGGGTAGAACGGGAACATGTTTTCCTCCATCCACTTATTCGACTGAACCGGTGTCATCTTCCATCCCGACGGGCAGTTGGATACTACCTCTATGAATGAAGTTCCCCTGTTCTCCTTCTGGTACTGAACAGCCTTTTTTAATGCTTTCTTCGTTTTCCTGACGTTTGCAGGGGTATGAACACTCTGTCGTGTTACAAAGTAGGTTCCGGGAAGCATTGCAACAATGTCAGCCATCTTGATAGGGTTTCCCATCATTGCAACATCTCTTCCGTATGGCGATGTTGATGAATGCATACCAGGGAGTGTCGTCGGGGCCATCTGACCACCTGTCATCCCGTAGATACCGTTATTTATGAATATCATCAATATATTCTCTCCCCTGTTGCAGGCATGTATTGTCTCGGCAGTTCCGATTGCTGCACAGTCACCATCACCCTGGTAGGTGAATACAAATTTTTCGGGCATAAGCCTCTTGATTGCTGTTGCAACTGCGGGTGCCCTTCCATGAGCAGCCTGTTGTATATCAAGATCCATGAAATCATACAGCAGCACCGAGCAGCCAACAGGTGCCACACCTATTGTGATCTCCTGCAGATTTTCCTCCTGTAATACCTCTGCCAGTATCCTGTGAACAGTTCCATGACCACAGCCCGGGCAGTATGAGAATGGATTTTCAGTGAGAAGAGCGGATCGTTTGTAAGCCAGGTTCTCAGGCTTTATAATCTCCTTTATTCCAGTTACTTCCTTCATTTAAAAGCCTCCTGTTATATTTTTGTTTTTAAATATTCCAATACTTCTTCGGGAGTCGGTAAGACGCCTCCAAGCCTGCCGAAATGACTGACTGTAGTCTGCCCGTTAACAGCAAGCATAACATCTTCCACCATCTGTCCTGCACTCATCTCAACTGAGATAATATGTTTCATCCTCGGGGCAAGTTCCCTGATCCTTGCTGAAGGATAAGGATACAGGGTGATGGGTCTTAATAGTCCTGCTTTGATGCCAGCTTCCCTTGCTTCCTGCAGTGTCTTCTGGCAAACCCTTGCGCTTGTACCATATGCCACGAGAAGGTATTCAGCATCTTCAGTCTTGAATTCCTCGTACCTGACCTCATTCTTTTCGATCTCGCGGTATTTTGCCTGGAGCTTATGGTTGTGAACTTCCTGGGCATAAGGATCGAGATCAAGGGAGGTGATAATGTTCCTTTCCCTTGTTGAAGGTTTTCCTGTTGTAGCCCACCCGGGAACAGTGGCAGAACGTTCTTTCTGCGGACCCAGGTAGACTTTCTCCATCATCTGGCCTATAGCACCGTCTGACAGTATCATAGCCGGGTTCCTGTATTTAAATGCAAGGTCGAATGCAAGCTCAACATGATCGGCCATCTCCTGTACTGAGGCCGGCGCAAGTACTATCAGGTGATAATCGCCATGGCCCCCGCCCTTTACAGACTGGAAATAGTCAGATTGTGATGGCTGAATAGTTCCCAGTCCGGGTCCACCCCTTACAACGTTAACTATAAGGCATGGCAGCTCGGCGCCGGCGATATATGAAATACCTTCCTGCTTAAGGCTTATCCCGGGAGAAGACGATGATGTCATAACTTTTTTACCGCAGGCTGCACCGCCATATACCATATTGATTGCGGCAATTTCACTTTCAGCCTGGAGAACCACCATTCCGGTAGTCTTGTATGGGTTAGCCTCCATGAGATATTCAAGTATCTCACTCTGAGGTGTGATAGGATAACCAAAATAGCCATCAACCCCGGCCCTGATTGCAGCTTCTGCAACCGCCTCGTTACCCTTCATCAGTTTTAATTCCTTTTCCATCATCCTTTCAGATTTTCATTTTATAAACTGTTATTACACCGTCGGGACATACCATTGCACAGTTGGCGCATCCTATACACAGATTGGGATTTGCCGGATAGGCAAAGTTATAACCTTTACCGTTAACCTCACTGTTCAGGGCAATGGTGCCAGTAGGGCATGAAACAACACACACCTCGCATCCCTTGCATTTTTCAGCATCTACAACAATACTACCTCTGATTTTTGCCATATCAATTAATTTTCAGTTTTCCTTTTTATGATCTTCCATGAACTTCTTGAGACGAACCTCAAGGGCGCCAAAAAGTTCACGTGGTACAAGTGAAACGCAGGCTCTCAGACCTTCCCTTTCACTTCCTGTTATATCAAGAGTAATTGCACTAATTCCATAACACATCAGCTTTTCAAGAAGTTCACGACCAGTCATCCCGGGCCATGCTATTGTGAAATAAAAACCGTCAGCAATAAGTTCATCTAGATCCTTATCGTATGGTATGATAAACCCATATTTAAGGAAGAGCTCCTTTAATATCTTTGCCTTAGACGCATACTCCATAACATCATCACGGTATACATAGGTCCCGTCATTTACAGCTTTCAGAAGTGCCGCCAGGCCGTACTGGGCCGAGTGTGACACACCAGCGGAAAGTGCATACAAAGCACCGAATATAAGTGAATGTCCGAACTTATCTGTTTTGTAATACCTCTTCAGGTCGGGATAAGACCTGTTATATAGGTGGTCGGATATTGCCATCATACCTATCCTCTGCCCGGCATAGCTGAATATTTTACTGCTCGAGATAAGGAGAATATAATCGTCTGTATAATGTGCCACAGTAGGCTGGTAAGGAGGCTGTCCGGGATGGGAATAATCTTTCCTGAAATCCATGCCGAAGTATGCAAGGTCCTCCATTACTATCACATCATATTTCCGGCAGAGTTCACCTATTATTGACAATTCTTCTTCATTAAGGCAAATCCATGCGGGGTTATTGGGGTTTGAATACATAAGGGAAGATATCTTCCCTGTTTCAAAATATGATTCAAGTTTTGCCTTCAGCTTCTTACCCCTGTATTTATAGACATCAAACGAGTAGTAATCATGACCCAGTATTTTCACCTGCTGCTTCTGAACCGGGAAACCAGGGTCAATAAAAAGGGTACCTTCTTTGGTCCTGTCGTTCCTGTTTGCAACAAGGAAACAAACCATTCCACCCATCATTGATCCTACAGTAGGGATGCATTTATCGGGACTGATATCGACATCAAGAAACAGTTTAATAAACCTTGAAGCCTCCTCCTTGAGTGCAGGGACACCAGCAATATTAGGGTATATTGCCGCCACACCGTTTTGCAGTGCTTCGATCTCTGCTTCAATCCCGATAGAAGGGGCAGGCAGGCCGGGAACTCCCATTTCCATCCTAACAAACCTGATTCCTGTCTTCTGTTCGAGGATATCTACAATATGAGATAATTCTCTTATTGATGCTGTACCCGGGTTAATGCCGGAGGATGAAGTTACTTCATCGATTACATGCGCCGGGATTGGTATTTCGACACGCTCCATCAATATAAATATACCTGAATTTCGTTAATTACTAATTATCATTTCTCAATCCTGATCCTTGCATCCACAACCGTTATTGATTCGGGGTTTCCGAGCAGTGGATTAAGATCAAGCTCCTTTATCTCAGTTGCGAACCTGAGCAGGCTTGAAAGCCTTACAATAATCTCAGCGAACTTCTTCTCATCAACGCCTGGCTTACCCCTGGTCCCCTTTATTATGCGGTAACTCTTCAGGCTCCTTATCATTGAATCTGCCTCGTTGAAAGTCAGCGGGGCCAGCCCCGATGAGAAATCGCCTAGAACCTCAACAAAGATACCACCCAGTCCGCAAAGTATAACATGACCAAACCTGGGCTCATATTTCGCACCAATAAAGAGTTCTGTGCCGCTTAGCATTTTCTGTACAAGGACACCTTTTACGTCCTTTATCTTCATCATCCTTTCAAACTCTGCCTCCAGGTGTGTCATCGATTTGATGTTCAGGGTTACACCTCCAACATCTGATTTGTGCACAGGTCCTACAACCTTCATTACGACAGGGAAGCCGGTTTCAGCTGCAACCTCAGCAAGTTCCTTACTTGTCTTAACAACTGATTCCCTCACAATAGGTATGGATGCAGCTTTAAGCAGTTCCTGGATTGTACCCGGATCAAGATAGCCAGATGGTGCCCTGTCAATTATCTTTCTTATAAGGGGAACATCGATATCCTTAAGGTAGATCTCTTCATCAGCCGGGTAAGGGGTATTTGAAATCTTTGTAAGAGCTTTGCCCAGGACAACCTCATCAGGAAAGTTAATATGACCTTTTTCAAGGAAATACTCAAGCTCCTGCTGTGAACTTGATACTGATGGCAGTATCGGAAACAGGGGTTTTTCACATTCCCCGATCTTCCTGTGAAGAAGATCGTATATCACTGTCATGTCGTTGAGGCCATTGCTCCCGAAGATCACGCTCATCCCGTCAATTTCCGGCATCTTCTTGTCGACGTATTCGATTACATTATCGAGCTGCTGGTTTGTTGCAGTTGCTATCAGGTCGATAGGGTTATCGGCTGATGCACCTGGATTCATCATCGCAAGAAGCTTGTCGTGATGCTCTCCTGTTATCCTGGGGATGCTCATGCCTCCTGCTGAGAGTGCATCAGTAAGCATCACGGCCGGCCCCCCGGCATGTGTTATAATTGCGATATTTCTTCCTTTAAGGTGCTTATAGAAAAATACCGAGGCAACAGTCGTAAGTTCCTCGCGTCCTGCACAGCGTACGATACCTGCTTTCCTGAAGAGCGCTTCAACAGCTGAATCTGAGGATGCTATAGCCCCTGTATGTGAGGAAGCAGCCCTGCTGCCTGCCTCGCTTGTTCCGGCTTTTATTGCTGCTATCCTGCATCCTTTTCGAATGAGCGATGAAGCGTGATGCAAAAGTTTATCCGGGTCGCGGATGCTCTCTATGTATATCAGCTTTACTGAAGAACTGACGCCGTGAACATATGTATTATCCCAGTACTCGAGTATGTCTTCCACGCCCGTCTGGGCGCTGTTCCCAACCGAGAATACGCTTGAAAAGTTCACGCCTTTCGGTATCGCAGATTCAAATATGAACACTGCAGTGGCTCCGGATCCCGAGACAAAATCACAGCCATTCTTACTGAGCCGTGGTACCGGTGTCGTAAAAACACCATTATAATAAGGTGAGATAACGCCTATGCAGTTTGGACCTATAAGTGAACCACCAGCACTGTTAACAAGCTCAGCTATATCGGTTTCGATTTTTTTACCTTGCGGACCGGCTTCACTGAAGCCAGCCGATATAATAATGAACGATCGTGTTCCTTTCTCTTTGATCAGGATTTCAACATTCTCATAGCAGAATTTAGCCTGGATGGCGAGTATCGCGAGATCGACATCAGGTATGTCGCGGATATCACGGTATGATTTCAGCCCTTGTACCTCGTCGAGTTTCGGATTGACAACAAACAGATCACCGCTGAATTTTCCGTCGATAATGTTCCTGAGGATTTTACCACCGGGTTTAAAGAGGTCTTCGGAACCTCCTACTACTACAATGCTTTTGGGATTTATTAATGTTTCATTTACCATATTACAGATTGAATGAGGATTGAATTATTGACCATAAATCACAAATCCAATACATCCTATAATCCGGCAAACCATTTGAGATAACCGACATTCTGAGCAATCGCGTAGAGGTATTGCTCTGATATATAATAATATATGAAAAGCATTCCTGTTATTATCCTCGGGGCAATATAATAAAAAATAATAGCAAGCAATAAAACATGAATCATGATTTCTGAACCTGAAATCAACCGATAAATGCAAAAAAATGTCACCCCTTCGGGGTTGGGTGGTAAAATCAATTTCCGGGCTATCATAGTTTCACCCCTTCGGGGTTGGGGGCGTCAGATCAAATTCCAGGCTAAAAAAATTTCACCCCTTCGGGGTTCATTTTAAAATGAACATTCCTTAACGCCGAAGGCGTGACATTATAATAGATAAGATTTTAAAAAAATGTTTTGAACCCTGAAAGGGTGATATTATTATATGTCACCCCTTCGGGGTTGGGTGGTAAAATCAATTTCCGGGCTATCATAGTTTCACCCCTTCGGGGTTCATTTTAAAATAAACATTCCTTAACACCGAAGGCGTGACATTATAATAGATGATTTAAAAAAAAATATTTTGAACCCTGAAAGGGTGATATTATTATATTTCACCCCTTCGGGGTTCATTCGGAAACATTCATTCAATAATGCCGAAGGCGTGACATTATAATAGAGCCGGTTATATAAAATGCTATCAAACCCTTAAAACCTCATTTTAATCTTTTCTATATTTGGTGGCTGAAAATCATGCAGGGAAATATTACTGACATATTAAACAGGGAGTCCTTCAGCAAAGAGGATATTATTGCACTTCTGAAGTGTGAAGGAGAAGACAAAACTGCCCTCTTCGCAAAATCATCCATGGTGCGTGACGAATACATCGGAAGGAAGGTCTGGTTCCGCGGCCTTATTGAATTCTCAAATGTCTGCGGAAAAGACTGCCTGTACTGCGGTATAAGGAAAGGAAACAAGAACCTTGAAAGATATAACCTGGCTGATGAAGAGATACTGGCAGCCGCAAAATTTGCAGATGACAACCGCTATGGTTCAATCGCCCTGCAGTCCGGTGAACTCTCCTCCCCTGTCTTCACCTCAAGGATAGACAGGCTGCTGCATGAGATTAAAAACCTCTCATCCGGAAGGCTTGGGGTCACCTTATCTGTCGGTGAGCAGCCGGCTGATGTTTACAGGCAGTGGTTTGAATCGGGTGCCCACAGGTATCTCCTGAGGATCGAAGCAACAAATCCGGAACTATACCGTAAGATACACCCAAATAACAACAACCACGATTTTGATAGGCGGCTGCAATGCCTCAGGGATCTGCAGGATATCGGCTACCAGACAGGCACCGGTGTAATGATTGGCCTGCCATACCAGACTTTCGATGACCTTGCAGGTGACCTTCTCTTCATGAAGCAGTTTGATATTGACATGTGCGGGATGGGACCATACATTGAACATGCTGATACCCCGCTGGCTTCAACAGGAGAATCGCTTTTCCCGCTTCGCGAGAGGTTTGACCTGACACTGAAAATGATTGCCATATTGAGGATCATGATGAAGGACATAAACATAGTGGCAGCCACAGCTCTGCAGGCTATTGATCCAATGGGACGTGAGAAAGCTGTGAAAATCGGGGCTAATATCCTTATGCCTAATATCACCCCGGGAAGATACCGCGACAGTTATAAGCTATATGATAATAAACCCTGCACTGACGATAGTGCTGAAGACTGCCAGGGTTGCCTGGAGGCAAGGGTCTCGCTTGCCGATTCAGAAGTTATCTACGGTGAATGGGGTGATTCAAAACATTATGACAATCGCAGGAATCTTAAAAAACAATCTTCCTGAGATGTAACTTTTTAATCTCTGAAAGATCCCTTTCGAGAAAATCCATCTGCCTGCTGTCGCCTGCAAGCTCAAGAATTATAAGTCCTGCCGGTTTACCGAAGAATTTTTCATTAACCCCGAGTCTTGCCCTTATAACACAACCATAGGATGAGAGAAGTTTCTGAACCGCAATAATCAGGTCATGATCCTTTTCAATGAGCAGTCCGAGTATCCTTATATCTCCACCCTGGCCACCTTTCTGCTCCTTTGGCTTTCCCTCGAAATTCATCTCCTTTACAGTTATCCCCCCTACCGATGAAAGATCCTTCAGCAAATGGTCTGATGAGGCTTCATCACCATTAAGATGCAGAATAATATAAGCCTCGCGGCTGCAAACCTCGCTTGTAAGCTCATGAAACCCGAAACGTGTTGTTATAACATTTGCATGTTTTGAAAGAACTTCCTGGGTTAGTCCTACCTCCTTGATCCGGTCGGTAAGCCTGATTCCGATGATCCTGATCATGTCTGCTTTCAGTATTTATTAGTGGATATTTCAGAAATAAATATCGCGTTCGCCTTTCTTTATTTTCTCAATCTTCTCACGTGTTTTTGCTGCCATCCCCTTTTCGAGAGTCTGCATGTTCTTTTCAATTGCCTTCCAGCCCTTTTCAGCAAGGTCCCCGGTTGCATAGTCGCATATATATTCCGAGAGTGTCAGTATTGCATTCGGGGTACAGAAGTTTTTAATGAAGCCTGGAACTGAGAATTCCATAAAGTGTTCACCTGTTCTTCCCATCCTGTAACATGAGGTGCAGAAAGATGGAAGGTAGTCGTGCTCAAGAAGTTCATCTATCACTTCAGCGAGAGACCTTGGATCGTTTATCCTGAATTGTTCCCTGTTCAGGTTCTGTTCTTCATTTTTAATATCGGCATATGATCCAAGTTCGATCTTTGTTCCACCGTCAATCTGTGAAACTCCGTACTGCATTACCTCACGTCTCACATCAGGTGTCTCACGTGCTGTAAGTATCAAACCTGTATATGGGACTGCAAGACGCAGTATGGCAACAAGCTTTTTGAAATCATCATCAGATACTGAATAGTCATTTTTCATATTCAGTGACAGGGCATCCTTAATCCTGGGAAATGATATTGTATGAGGACCAACGTTATAGCAGGCCTCAAGGTGGTTTGTATGCCTGACGAGACCGAGCACTTCAAAGCGCCAGTCATAGAGGCCAAACAACGCCCCTACTCCGACGTCATCAATGCCTGCTTCCTGTGCCCTGTCGAGTGCAGTAAGCCTGTAATCGTAATCCTTCTTCTTCCCGCCGAGGTGATACCATGAATAAGCTTCCGGATGGTATGTTTCCTGGAAGACCTGGTAAGTGCCGATACCTGCTTCACCAACTTTCCTGAATCCCTCGATATCAAAAGGTGCTGCATTTATATTCACTCTCCTGATCTCACCGTGTCCTTTCCTGATACCATATACAATCTTTACGGTATGTGCAATGTAATCAGCTGAGTATTCAGGATGTTCTCCATAGACAAGTATCAGCCTTTTCTGGCCATTATCCTCGAGTGCTTCAACTTCCTTTATGAGTTCAGAATCGCTTAATGTTTTTCTTACAGCTTCGTGATTTGTAGCCCTGAAACCGCAGTACTGGCAGTTATTGCTGCATTTATTACCAACATATAGTGGTGCGAATAAAACTATCCTGTTGCCATAAACTTTCTTCTTCAACTCCCTTGCGCCTTCCTTGATCTCATCGATAAGGCCGGTACCGGCAGAATTAATAAGAACAGCGGTCTCCTCCATCGTCAGTCTCTCCTTATTCAGCGACTTAGCGATAATATCCCTTACCCGCTTTGCATCAGCCTTGGTGTTATTTATCAGTGCCCATATTTCGGCCGGATCAATAAAAGGCTTCATTCTCTGATCCGGGATAGATAATTTTTCTGGATTAAACTTCATGAAATATTAAATTTTGTAGAATCAACAAAGATAAGAAATATTGCGGCACGCAGTGATGACAGATATCAGTAAATGAGCTCTGAAATTTCATCTATTGCGAAGTTCATCCTTGTCCTGGTAAGGGCAGGGTCGGAAAGGAGTACCGGCCCGGTGATTTTTTTCCTGAATAAAAGCCTGACACTGTGGTCAGAAATATCATCATTATATCCTATAAGCTGAACGAATACCTGTGGTTCTGACCTGTTCAATGTATTGATAAGAACAAGGCCTTTATAAGTATTTTTTCGTGACTCAACCGTAACAGCATAAATGCCATCGGATGGAAGCAGTTTGTTTTCATCGGTAACAGGTATCCTGTAGAACCTGTCACCCGGGTTTGAAGGAGACTGTTCAGGCTGCCCGGCAATTCCCATTACAAGGTAATAGTAGTCAAGGTAGGCATTTGCCCTCTGGATATATCCTTCACTTATAGCTTTACGTATGCGGGTTGAACTCACAGTCTCATGTTCAACTTCCTGCTCAGGTATCTCCTCAGCTTCGAAATTGTATTTCTCCCGCCAGCCCCACAACTGCCTGTAATCTCCTTCCTTATTGAAACCGAAATGATGGTTAAAACCAACGACAACAATCCTGGATTTCAATGCATTTGAAAGATAGTCCCTTACAAACTGCTCACTTGTTACTTTGGAGAATTCAAGAGTGAACTTAATTATTATAACATTATCAAGTCCGGCTTTTTCGAGTAGGTAGATCTTCTCTTCCTGTGAATTAATAAGTCTCAGGTCACGGCCTGCAGTTTCGGGATAAAGTACTTTCCGGGGATGGGGATGAAAAGTTATCAGAACAGATTCGCCATTGTATTTATCGGCAAGCATCCTTAGGCGGTTCAGTATTGATTTATGACCGATGTGCACGCCGTCGAATGATCCGGTTGTTACAACGGGGTTCTTTAATCCACCAGCCTCTTCAAAACTTCTGAAAATCCTCATCAGGACCTGAACTTCTACTGAACCCTGTTCTCTTTTACAAAATAAGCAACCTTTTCAATCGAGGTAATCATATCGTATTCCTCCAGGTAAACTCCCTGAGGTACATTAAGGGCTATGGTTGTGAAATTCAGAATCCCTTTAATGCCATACCTTACAATTGTTTCACATGTTGATCTTGCAAAATCAGCTGGCACTGAAAGAATTGCAATCCTTATATTCATATCCTTGATTATCTGCTCCATATCATTTATATGATAGCATTTGATCCCGGAAATCACCTTATTTACCTTCTGCGGGTCGTTATCGAAGGAGGCGACCATGTTAAGTTTTGATCTCTTGCCCCTGAAATATGATGTTACGGCTCGTCCGAGGTTCCCGATACCGATTATTGCGACATTAATACCTTCATCCGAGTCGATGATTGTACCGATTGTCTGTATCAGTTCTTTCACGTCGTAGCCTTTACGCAGAACACTTGTATAGCCAATCAGCATCAGGTCGCGGCGGACCTGAACAGCAGTGATATGAAGCATAGCGGCAAGATCGTGTGAAAAGACATAATTTCTTCCTTCAGAAAGACATCCGAGAAGTGTCCTCCTGTATTCACTAAGTCTTTCGACGGTTTTTCCGGGTAGTTTATTCATATTATCCTGGTATGTTGATTAATTTCTTTGGCAATCTCACTGTGAAAGTACTTCCGGCTTCAGGCTTGCTGTCGACCCTGATGGTTCCCTTATACAGCTCGACAACTTTCCTGACTATCGAAAGGCCAAGTCCGCTGCCTGTTATGTTCCTTGTTTTCTCCGACTTGATCCTTACAAATTCAGTGAACAGATTCTCTATATCGTCAGGGCTTATGCCTATTCCCGTATCTGAGAATATAACTATCGCTTCGCTCTCAGTAGTATCAATTGTTATTTCAGCTTTACCCCCGAACTTATTATATTTTACCGCATTTGAAAGGAGGTTGTTAAATATGATCTCCATATCATCCGGGTCGGCCATTATTATTGCCTTTGATCTTACGTCGAGGCTTATTGTAACTTCCATCTGGATAGCAAAAGGCTGAACAGTGACAATTGATCCTGCGGCCACGGCTTCAAGATCAACCTCCTGAATCTTCTCCTCCTTCCTTTCGAGCCTGATCTTTGTAAAATCGAGAAGATCCATTATAAGGTTTCGCATTCCCTGTACCCTCTGGAGCGAACGTTCTATCGCATTTGCATAGTCATCAATAAGTTCGCCTGATTGTTTTTCCTGCATCATCCTCAGATAACCCTCAAGGGCATTTAACGGGGCTTTCAGTTCATGCGAGAGTACCGAGAGGAACTGGTATCTTATCTTCTTCCCCTCCTGCTTCATCTTGTGGGTGATGCGGCGAAGATAAAGCTGCTTTGTTATATTTTCAATGCTGGATTTAAGTTCCTGTGGGGTGAATGGTTTGGGAATGAAATCTGTTGCACCATCCCTTGTGGCCCTTATAGCCACATCAAGTGAAGCGTAGGATGTGATCATTGCAACAACAATATCATAGTTTCTTTTCCTTATATACTCCAGGACTTCCACTCCCTGGATACCCGGAAGCTTATTATCGAGCAGGATAATATCGGGGCGGTCCTGTTCAAGCCTTTCAATTCCTTCTTCCCCTGAAGCTGCCTCACTTATTTCGAAAGTGTAATCTTCATCCATGAAAGGGTAAGTGACATGGAAATTGGATAGTATCCTGAGTACCCCTGATCTTATACCAGGCTCATCATCCACAACAAGTATCTTCAGTATTCCCATCTCAGAGCTTCAAGAGTTTTGAAATTTCCATATCAAGTTGTTCAGCCCTGGATTCCTTCTCGAGATACCACGCCCTTATCCAGTTCCTTTCACTCTCCGAATCCAGAATGAAAGTCCGGTCTCCTTGCCACAGCTGTTGCAAGTATCACGGGAACCTCCGGATATTTACGCTTCAGCCTGTAACAGAGTATAAAACCACTGTCGTCGTTCTCCATCATGGGCGTCAAATGGTTGCGGTCGGGCTTTAAAGCGGATATATAAGACTCAGCTTCAGCCTGGCTTTTGAATGTTCTTGTCCTGTAACCATATTTTTCAAGATTTGTCACTGTCAGGAAAAGGTAATCAGGATCATCATCAGCTACAAGGATCGTGAAATCACTCCGTTTCATTTTATGCAATTTTCAAAAAAAACTTCAAATCAACCTGTTAATGTGATAAATATGAGTTATTGTTAGTTTATTAACATTACATTTCTCAATGCACCTTAAAGAAATTCAGAAACAAATCTATTCCTTACTTCTTGGCAATACCAGCCTGAAGCTTGTCCCGGTAGCACCTTTCGAGGGATCTGTATTGGACTCCACAGTAATCTGCCCCTTATGCATTTTCACAATGCCATAAGCTGTAGCCAGGCCAAGCCCGGTTCCCTGTCCGATTGTCTTGGTTGTGAAGAATGGTTCAAAGATCTTTGCCCTGTCTTCCTCCTTTATACCTGTCCCTGTATCTTTCACTGTAATAGTTACATCACTAACTGTATCATCCAGGAAGATATCAATCTTACCTCCGCCAGGCATCGCATCAATAGCATTCTTTATAAGGTTGGTCAGCACCTGTATCAGTTTGCCTGAGACATCCGGCATCGTGATTTGTCATGCTGTCGTAAACCTTTACAGAAACGTTAGCCGGGATAACAACACTGTCTATGCTGCTGGCAACCATATCCCCGATATTCATGATGCAAGGAAGTTCACCTGGTTTTTCCTCGTGTTCACAACCCGGCAACGATTTTTCTGCAACGGCCTGCCTGCTCAACAATAAGCTTAAGATCCTTGCCTGACAGGGTCATCGGTGTGACTTTCATCAAGAAGGATATTACTGTACATTATGACTATGCCGAGCGGGTTATTAAGCTCATGCGCGATACCGGCAGACAGCTGTCCCATGTGGGCTAGTTTCTCAGATTGTTTAAGGGCCTGGCGCATTGAACTTAGTTTTTCATTTGAGAGTGCAAGGTCCTTGACTGATTTATGAAGCTTTTCAATTGTATATGGAAGGCACATCTCTATTTCAGCGAGTCCTTTCCTTATCGCAATTGCATGTTCAACACAACTTTCATAACCACATGCGCCGCAATCGAGCTGGTCTTTCCTGGTTTTCTTTCCCATGGAAACAAGGATATCACGGACATCATTCTCTGTAAGTTCTTCAATTCGATGATCTTCCGGCCTGAAAGAAGCCGAAAGGTCGATATCCGCAGCTTCTTCAATATTCCTGTTCCATAGTTCAGTATCGAGGTTTTCCATTTTTGACTGGGCATAGTTTGAGACAAGTGCCCTCCTGCTATACTGTTTTCCATTCTTTGACAGACCCGGTCCCATTATACAACCTTCGCAGCAAAGAAGCTCCATGTTCTGATCGCGGATGAGACCTGACTCAAGTTCCTTCAGTGCGTTCTGGAAGTCGATCCTTCCCTCAGCGGCTATAATATTTCCTGTAATTGCATCATCATTTATATTGGCAGTCTGCAGCAGTCCTCTTGTAACAGGGAAGATTGCTCCCCTTCCTCCCAGCGGAGGGTCAAAGTCCGAAGCTTTTACTTTTTCCCTGCTTATGCCTGCCGACTGGAACATTTCCCTTAGTTCCACGAATGTTATTGCCTCGTCAATCTCACCGCTCTCTGCTTTTTTTGCAATGCAGGGTCCGATAAAAACCAGTTTGGTATCCTCACCGTATTTCTTCCTCACCACCCTGCCTGTTGCAACCATTGGAGAAACAAGCGGGGCAAGCTTATCAACGAGTCCCGGGTGATAGAACCTGATATAATTCACAATTGAAGGACAATCTGATGAAATATAGTACTTACTATCCTGTGAAATCAGTTTCTTGAACCTGTCGGCAACGAGGTCGGCACCGAATGATACTTCGATAACGTAATCAAAGCCGAGTCCCCTTATCATCCCCACCAGTGCCCTGTAGTCTTCAAAATCTGTGAACTCTGCAGGGAAGCTTGGTGCAACCAGGGCAGCAACCTTCTCTTCTTTTTCAAGGAGTCGCGATACCCTTTCAGCTGTGTTAAGGAAAACCTTAGCACCCTGGCTGCATACTTTTGTACAGTTCCCGCATGTTATGCACCTCTCATCAATAACCTCAGCCTGCCCCCCGACTATCCTGATAGCCCTGGCAGGACATTCCCTGACACATGTGTAACATGTCCGGCAGAGCTCTTTTATTGTGTAAACCAGCATAGTTCAAAATTATTAAAGAAGCACATCCCTTGGAGTAAACCTTGTGTTAAATAGACTCCTGTCGCTTATTTCCTTGTTTCCAGGTGCAGTTTTCTCATAAAGGTTAAGTAATGAAGGTGACTTGAGAGGAAGCTGAACAGCTTCAGTCTCTTCATTCTGGAAGACCGTTTTTGATCTAGCCCTTATAGTATCCCTCGAGCCTGTCAGTGTAAGACCACCACCATGAATACATCCTCCCTGGCATACCATTACTTCAACAATATCATAGTTTGATCCTTCTGCAATGGCTGCTGATAGTTTATCAATTCCGGTGAGTCCGTCAACGACGGCTACTTTCAGTTCATAATCATTAAGTGAAAATGTCGCTTCCCTGAATGAGCCTGATGCGCGCAATTTCTTAAACAGTGACCTGTCTGCATCAGTACCGATTACTGTATGGATCAATTGCCGGGCAACGCCCTCTGCAAGACCGCCTGAAACTTCAGCCATTGCTGCAGCAGAGCTCCTTATATCCATTGGCTCATCCGCAGGTTCTCCTTCAGTGGACAGGACGTCTATGCCGTTCAGCCTGATAAGTCTTGCAAGTTCCCTGACAGTAAGAACAGAATCCACATCGCTAATGCCTTTCCGCATCATGCTGTCGCGTCGGGCCTCGAACTTGGCTCCTGTGCAGGGTGTTATTGCAGCGGAAAAGACCTGTTGTGGTTTGCTGCCTGCCATATCAGCCACCAGGGTTTTAACGAGTGAACCTGTTATCTGCAGGGGTGTCTTCAGGGTCGACATTTCGCGAAGAACGGCAGGCCTGAACTGTTCGGCGTATTTTACCCAGGCAGGGCATGCCGAAATGTACAAGGGACCTTTTTTCCCGCTCTTAATCCTGTCGAGTATCTCTTTTGTAAGTTCTGTAATAAGGATATCTGTACCGAAACCTGTTGTGTAAACGCGATCAAAGCCTATCCTGCGTAGTGTGGCATTCAATACCCTGTCAAAATCCTTAGTCGGTTTTATACCCAGTTCCTCTGCAAGTCCGGTTGCGACAACAGGAGAATACTGGACAACTTTAAGAATGTCAGTCTTATTAAGGTATTCCTGTACTTCGGTAATATTATGCTTTTCGTGAAGGGCGCCTGTGGGGCATACCTGTACGCATTGCCCGCAGTTTATGCAGCTTGAGAAGTTAAAGTCCTTATCCATTGCAGGACCAACATGTGTGAACTGACCTTTCTTAATAAAATCAAGTGAGGTCGCAGTAACGACTTCCTCGCATACCCTTATACAGCGTCCGCAAAGTATGCATTTTGAGAGTTCACGTACTATGGCAGGACTTGACTGGTCGAGCCTCTGTTTAATTTTTTTACCCTTAATCCTTCTCTCCCTAATATTAAGCTCCTCGGCAAGCTTCTGAAGTTCACAATTCATATTCCTGTCGCAATAGAGGCAATCGTCGGGGTGCTTTGAAAGCAGCAGTTCTACAATAGTCTTCCTTGCCCTTATTACGCGGGGCGAATGGGTCCGGATCGTCATCCATTCCTCTACAGGCTGTGAACAGGCTGTTACGAGTCGTTCACGGCCTTCAACCTCAACAACACACATTCTGCATGCACCTGTCGGTGTGAAGTCCTTCATCCGGCAAAGGGTAGGTATAATAATGCCGTTACGGTTCAGGGCGGAAAGTATTGTTTCCCCCTTCTCGGCCTTTATCTTCTTGTTATTTACCTGTATGTTGAACTGCATCTTACTTACCTTACAAGAACAGCACTGAATTTACAAACCTCGTAACATATACCGCAACCTGTGCATTTTTCGTCAACAATGAAAAATGGCTGTAACCTTGTCCCGTATATTGCATTCGCAGGACATTTTGAAGCGCAGACAGTACACCCGTTGCATTTATCAACGTCTATCGTGAAGGTTCTCAGACCCCGGCATACATTTGCCCTGCATTTCTTGTCGAAAATATGCTCCTCGAACTCATCCCTGAACTCACGCAGCGCACTTGTAAATGGATTTGAAGCAGTCTGGCCCAAACCGCACAGGGAGGCATCCTTCATTACAACAGCAATCGATTCGAGCTGCATTACACCCCTGAATCTTTCAAGTGTGGTAAGGGAATCCTCGCTCTGCGGTTTCTTTATAACATTCTCAAGTATTTCACTCATCCTTCCGGTACCCTCCCTGCATGGTATGCATTTCCCGCAGCTTTCATTGTGAATGAAATCCATGTAGTATCTCACGAGATCAACCATACAGGTTGTCTCATCAATAATCACGAAACCACCGGCGCCCATTCCAATGCCATGTTCCTTCATTTCCTCGTAATCGACTTTTATGTCGAGTTTATCACTCCTTATGAATGATCCGGAAGCACCTCCAAGCTGGATCGCCTTAAATTCCTTACCATCCCTTACGCCGTCGACTATATTTTCAAGAATCGATTTAAGTGTAGTCCCCATTTCGACTTCAACAACACCTGAAAACCTGCCTCTCCCTGTAACTGCAAAGACCTTTGTCCCCTTGCTCGACTCTGTACCAATGCCCCTGAACCATTCAGGCCCGTTCTGCATAATAAGCGGTACGTTCATCAGTGTTTCTACGTTGTTTATTACTGTAGGCTTTCCAAAGAGACCCTGTGTTGTCGGGTAAGGCGGTTTAAGTCTTGGCATTCCCCTGCGTCCCTCCAATGTACCAATCAGTGCTGTCTCCTCGCCGCATACAAAGGCGCCAGGTTCTTTTTTTATTGTTATTTCAAGGTCGTAACCGCTGCCAAATATGTCATTTCCGATAAGAGCATATTCCCTTGCCCTGTCGATTGCTTTCTGAAGCCTCCTGCGTGCATGTTCAGATCCGGATCTAAGGAAGATCACCGCTGACCCGGCACCTATAGCATATGAAGCTATAGCGATCCCTTCAAGCAGCCCATGTGGGGGTCGCTTTCCAATATTGTACGGTCTGTAAAGGCGCCAGGGTCGCTTTCACGCGCGTTGCATATCAGGTACCTCGACGATGCAGGCGTATTAAGGGCATCTTTTCCATTTTGCCCCTGTATTATAACCTCCCCGCTCCCGCCACGTAAACCGCTCTTGTCGATTATATTGCATACTTCGCTAAAAGTATAATTCCGGATAGTCTTTACGAAAGTCCTGTAACCTCCGCGTGCTATATATTCTTCAATACTTTCAGGGTCATAGCAGCCGCAGTTGCTGAGTATTATTCTTTTTCTGATCGGCAAAGAACGGGAGTTCATCCATGAAACTGATGCCGTTCCACATTCCGAAATCCCTGAACCGCTCTGCCCTACAAGGTCCTCAGCATGAATATCATTATGAAATACCCCGTTCAGAAGGGATTCAATTTTATCCTCCGTAATATTCCTGAAGAACAGCTTGTTCTTTCCGGGAGTTGAACACATACAAGGGGTTCATAATTTGCAGGACCGGTACAACCAACTTTCACAATTTCCATTCCCGGCTTTATATCCCTTACATATGCTTCCGCTGCAGCAAAGGTCCTTTCTGACCCGGCAATTATGCTGCTTGTTCCTGAAGAAATGTAAATAACTGGTGAATCATCATTCTCTACTGCCTCAGCTTCCTCAGTACGGTCTCTGTTTCCTGTGGAAGATCTCCCCGTCTCGTAAAGAAGAACTTTCTTTGCAGTAAGAAATGATTGTATGTCTCTGGAAGCGTCATGTTACTGTTAATCCTCATTGAGGTACTTGAGCCTTCACTGATTAATTCCGGCACCTGTTCCTCGCGGAGAGATGTATGAAAGTCGCCATTAATCAATAATACGGTCTCGTTGTTACATCCGCCCATACAGGTGACTATCTCATAGGAGAAGTTGCCGTCGCGTGTAGTCTGGCCGGGTTCAATTCCGAGTTCTTCCTTTATCTTCCGGATCACCTGTCGTGAACCATTAAGGAAGCAGGTTGTGCCATTGCATATTTTAATATGAATCTTTCCTGAGGGGATGAACCTGAACTGGTCGTAGAATGTCGCCAGACCAAATATTTTTGTAGTGCTGAGCTTAAGGGTACGTCCCACAGCAACTATAGATTCCTCAGAAAGATAACCCTGTGACTCCTGTATCTCCTGGAGGATAGGTATAAGATCCTCCCGCCGTGCGGGCTTGTATTTCTCTAGTATCTTGTCGACTGAGTTTTCCATTCAGCCTATTTTTCTGCTGGTTGGCTTCAACAAAGATAGAACTATTTATTGTTATTTTATAAACATTGTTATTTTTTTAACAATTAAAATTGACTGAGTTATAAATAAATATGCTTTTGCATTATATTGATTATATGTACTTTAATTCTTAATTGCCAATTTTCGCTTAAAATTGGTTAGTTGAGCCTTTCCAGGTGAATCAATATGATTTTAGCGCATATCACGTGTAATAACATATATTAAAGCCGATTGGCGCCCGGAAATTAATTGCTAAATTTGGGCTCGTGTTTATGAATGAACAGCAAAAATGACAACAAGATTTGAGATGGAGATATGCCTTGGTTCAAGCTGCTTTTCCAGGGGGAACAGGGATGTGGTACAGTATATAAAGGAATACCTCCGCAAGAATCATCTCGACGATAAGGTTGTCTTTAAGGGGGCCAGGTGCCTGGGGCACTGCAGCAACGGACCAAACCTTGTGATAAATGGCACTGTTATAGAAGGGGTCACAATCGATCGTATCGAAAAAATACTTGAAGAAAAATTCTCTGATATTAAATAACATATAGGCATTACAATGAGTAACAAGCCGGTGATTTATATCAACGATGATAAATGCAAGAACTCTTATTCATGCGTCAGGGTCTGTCCTGTTAATGCAATCGAGGTAAAACAGGAGAAAAAACACCCGGCAATAATAAGCGACAGGTGTATCGGGTGCGGGCTCTGTTTTGTATCCTGTGCCCAGAATGCAATTGAATTCCGTGATTCAATTACAGAGGTTAAAGAGCTTCTCGCTTCAAAAAGAAAGACAGCTGCACTTATAGCGCCAAGCATTGCCTCCGAATTCGAAGACATTA